>NZ_JBFUDI010000007.1:0-196843 GCF_056404795.1 Cellulomonas sp. P2_B4 | reverse complement strand
GATCGCGTGGTCGTGGCGGAGATCGACACCAACAAGCCGGTCGAGGACGTGGTCGACGTCGTGCTCTACGACGCGTTCGCGCAGCCGGAGTCCGACCAGCACGAGGTGGGCGTCCTGGTGCGCAACCCGAACGCGCGCCGGGTGGTCGTGTTCACCTGGAACTTCCATCCGGACCTTGTTGCCAGTGCCCGGGCGCAGGGTGTGCGCGGGTACCTGTCCAAGGCGCTGCCCGCGCGTGAGCTCGTCGCGGCCCTGGAGGCGGTGCACGCCGGTGAGGTGGTGATCAGCGAGGTCCCGGGCCGCGCGCGTCCGGCGAGCGGGCTGGACTGGCCCGGGCGCGGGGAGGGGCTGACCGACCGGGAGGCCGAGATCCTCGCGCTGATCACGCAAGGAAAGAGCAATGCCGACGTCGCCGCGCTCACCTACCTGAGCCCGAACACGGTGAAGTCCTACATCCGCTCCGCCTACGGGAAGATCGGCGTGGAGAGCCGGACGCAGGCGGTGCTGTGGGGCGTCGAGCACGGCTTCCTGCCCGACCACCGCCGCATCGACCACTGGCGCGGCGGGCCCTGAGGTCGAGGAGAATCCGTTCGCCGGGTCGATCCGTGCTGGCTACGTTCGGTCGATGCCCGACCCGATCTTCGACGACCCACGTCTCGCTGCGATCTACGACGACTTCGACGGCGACCGCAGCGACCTCGACGCGTACGTCGCGATCGTCGAGGAGCTCGGCGCGCGCAGCGTTCTCGACCTCGGCTGCGGCACGGGCACGTTCGCGACGATGCTGGCGAGCAGGGGCCTCGACGTCATCGGCGTGGACCCGGCGTCGGCGTCGCTCGACGTCGCGCGCGGCAAGAGCGACCGCGTCCGGTGGGTCCACGGCGACGCGCAGACGGTCACTGACCAGGTCGACCTCGTCACCATGACCGCCAACGTCGCGCAGGTGTTCATCACGGACGAGGAGTGGTCGGCGACGCTGGCCGCCATCCGCAGTGTCGCCACGTGGCTCGTCTTCGAGGTGCGGGAGCCGTCGCGGCGGGCGTGGACGGGGTGGACCCGCGAGCAGACGCACGAGACCAAGGACATCCCGGGCGTCGGCGTCGTCGAGACCTGGTGCGACCTCACGGACGTCACCGGCGACCTCGTGAGCTTCCGCTGGACCAACGTCTTCCACGACGACGGGACGACGATCGTCTCGGACTCCACGCTGCGGTTCCGCACCCGCGAGCAGGTCGAGGCGTCCTTGCGCGACGCGGGCTTCCACGTCGAGGACGTCCGCGACGCACCCGACCGGCCCGGCAAGGAGCTGGTCTTCGTCGCGCGACAGAGGAGAGCCGCAGCCTGATCGCGCGCCCGACGAGTAGCGCAGCAGCGGTCTAGGCGCGCAGCGGTTCGCTCATCTCCGCACCGGGCGACGCGGCGACCCGCTCGGGCGGTACGTAGTCGCGCAGCCGCTCGAGGGCGTCGTCGATCTCGTCGCTCACGACGAGCATGTCCGTGTATCGCGGGTGCGTGAACCCCCGGTCGCGCATGTTTCCGACGAACGCCAGCAGCGGGTCGAAGTACCCGTCCACGTTGAGGATGCCGGACGGCTTCTCGTGGATGCCCAGCTGCGCCCACGTCCACTGCTCGGTGAGCTCCTCGAGCGTCCCGGGCCCGCCGGGCAGCGCGAGGAACGCGTCCGCGCGGTCGGACATGATCGTCTTGCGCTCGTGCATGCTGTCGACGAGGACAAGCTCGCTGAGGCCGTGGTGCACGGCCTCCCTGGCCTGCAGCGCGCGGGGGATGACCCCGGTAACGTGCGCACCGGCGGCTCTCGCCGCATCGGCTACCGCACCCATGAGCCCGACGTGCCCGCCGCCGTAGACCATGTTCATGCCGTGCCGCGCGATCGCGGCTCCCACGGCGCGGGCCGTCGCGGGGTAGAGCGGGTCCGAGCCGGAGGCCGAGCCGCAGAAGACCGTGAGCGTGAACCGGTCGGGGGCCATGGGGACTCCTGCCAGTTGTGTCGCCGTGGCGACGGGTGCAGGACACTACCGACGGGCTGTTTCGATCGCGTTACTGCGTGGCCACCGTCAGCAGGTCGGCGTCGTCGCTCAGGCGCTGCCGGCCGGGAACAGCTTCGGGTGCGACTCGCGCAGGTCGCGCTCGAACACCCACGACAGGCTCTCGGCGAACATCGGCGTCAGATGGTTGTCGTCGCGGTACGTCACGACGTTGCCGATGACGGCGCGGCAGTCGTCGGGGCAGATCTGCGGCGTGACGTCGATCAGCGGGATGTCCGAGCCCTGCTCGACGGCGTAGGTGATGCGCGACTCGAGAACGTCGCGGGCGGCGGTCATCTGCGCGGAGCAGCCGTCGGGTGTGGCGCCGGCGAGGGAGAGGCAGTCCGGGGCCGAGAAGCCGGGGAAGTACGGGACCTCGCGCACGGCCACGACGGGGATGCCGAGGTCCTGGATGAACGCGTACTGGCGCTCGTAGGCGCGGCCCTGGAACTTGTCGTAGCTGACGGCGCCGGTCGGTTTGGCGTCGGCGTACGAGTAGTAGGCGCCGGAGGTGAGCACGAGGTCGGGCGCCAGGGTCGCGATGAAGTGGCGGATCTGCTCGTTCCACTTCCGGCAGCCCGGGTACATCGGGCCGTTGAGGTCCTCGTCGGGAGCCAATGCGATCAGCGGGCACGACTGCTTGGTCGAGACGACGATCCGCCAGCCGTACTTCTTGCCCAGCTCCTCGAACACGGGCAGCCACATGGCGGCGTGGCTGTCGCCGGCGAGCAGGATCGTCTTTGTGCCGTCCGGGTCTCCGCCCTCGCACGACAGCACGGTGTCCTTGACGGCCGGGGTGAGGCAGGGCTCGACGAGCTGGCGCTCGATCGTCTGCAGGTCGGCGAGCGTCGGGGCGGGGGGAGCATCGGCGGCCGGCGGCGCAGCGTCGGGGGCGAGCACCCGAGCGCCCACGTACAGCTGCGGCGCGGCGACGTAGGCGGGGGTCTGCACGGGCAGGGCCTTCACGGCGACCACCCCGACGGCCGTGATCCCGAGCAGGGCCGCACCGAGCACGAACGGGTGGCGGCTAATCGTGCGGGTGCGCGCGGGCAGGGCGTGCCGCTGGCGTCCGACGCGCAGGAACGGGTCCTCGACGAAGCGCTTGGTCAGGGCCGCCCCGACGACCGCGACGGCGACGACGGGAACCACCGCGAGCCGGGGGACGGTCGTGGTGCCGAGGGCCGCGCAGACGAGCACGATGAGCGGCCAGTGCCAGAGGTAGAGGCTGTAGGAGATGTCGCCGACGTACGTCACGGGCGACCACTCGAAGACGTTGCGGACCCGCGACGTGAACGGGGTCGCGCCCGCGGCGAGCATGCACGCGGCGCCGACCGTCGGGAAGATCGCGACCCAGCCGGGGAAGGCCATGGTGCTGTCGAGCACAAAGACCGAGGCCCCGATCAGGACGAACCCCACCGCGAACACCCACCGGGCGACGGGGACCGACAGGTGCCGCCCGGGCAGGAACACCGCGAGCGACGCACCGATCAAGAGCTCCCAGGCGCGCGTGAACGTCGAGAAGTACGCGATGTCCGGCGAGCTCGCGGACGACGCGACCGAGTAGACGAGCGAGGCGGCGCCGAGCGTGACCGCCACGGCGCCGAGGGTGAACGCCGGCGAGCGCCGCAGCCGGACCGCGGCGAACGCGACGAGCGCGACCGCGAGCGGCCAGACGACGTAGAACTGCTCCTCGACCGACAGCGACCAGAAGTGCTGGAACGGGCTGGGCAGCGCGGTCGCGTGCAGATAGCTGACCGAGTTGGCCGCGAGGAGCCAGTTCTCCATGGAGAGCGCGGACGCCGTGGCCTGGCGGGCGTACTCCGCGCGCAGTGCGACGGGCAGCACGACGGCCGACGCCAGCAGGGTCACGGTGATCACGAGCGTCGCCGCGGGCATGAGCCGGCGGATCCGTCGGCCCCAGAACGCGGTGAGCCGCACCCGGCCGGCATGGGCGTCGCGCAGGAGGCCGCTCGTGATGAGGTAGCCGGAGATGACGAAGAAGACGTCCACGCCTGCGAACCCGCCGGGCAGCCAGGCCGGTCGGACGTGGAACGCGACCACCGAGAGCACGGCGAGGGCGCGCAGGCCCTGGATGTCGGCGCGCCTGTTCGAGCTCACCGCACTCACCTCTCTGCTCAGGGATCGGGCCCCGAGAGAGCGGTGCCGGGGCGGAGTCTACCGGCGTCGCGTGTCGTGCCATTCGTCTGCGGAGCGACGATCTGCTCACACAGTGGTGGGCGCGGCTAGCGCGCCACGCCCCAGGAGAACGTGCCGTCGGGCCGCATGTGCGCGGGCACCACGTCGACCACCCACGCCGGGTCGATCGGACCGTAGACGTGCGGGTAGAGCTCGCCGTTCCCGCCGTCCTCGTAGCGGACCTCGGTCCCGGCGGCGGTGATCGTGCCGGTCTCCAGGAGCAGGACGCAGAGCTCGTCGACGTCGTCGGCGAACACGAACGCCGCGACGCCGGGCAGCTGGGCTCGCGACGAGGCGTGGATGAACCCGACCTCCTCGTAGGTCCGACCCTTCGTCGACCACCGGTAGCTGCCGGCGGCGACGGCCGCGTCCCAGTCCGACCGGCGGGTGACGTGCAGGATCTCCACCTCTCGGACGCTACCGGGGGTGCTCGTCAGTCGCCGTAGATGCGTGCGCGGTGCGCCGCGAACTGCCGCTTCCCGACGAGCCTCCACGCCAGCCGTGCAGGCGCGGGGAGGTTCGCCCGGAGCCACGCGGGGCGTTCGTCGGCGGGCACGACCTCCAGGATCCAGCCCAGCTGCAGGAGCAGCTTGTCCTTGGGGATCGACGCCATCCCGTGCTCGTGCAGCAGGCTCCACTCGCGCTGCGACATGACGCTCGCCGCGGTCGGCAGGATCTGGGTCTCCTCCTGGCCGAGGTGGGTGAGCAGGGTGGTGCGGATCTCGTCGAGCAGGTCGGCGACGTGGTCGCGCGCGACGGCGTCGGCGGCGATCTCCCACGTCGGCATCAAGACATCGAGCCGTTCGAGCTGGGCGGCGGTCGTCGCGTGCTGGCTGCGCATCAGGCCGACGTGCAGCGCGCAGGCCGGGGCGCGCTCCTCGAGCTTGTCCCAGAGCAGCTGGTCCTCGCCCTCGTGGTGGTTGTGCAGGGCCGCGGCGACCTCGCGGGTGTGCCCGGCGACGGCCCGCATCCGCTCCAGGTCGCCGTCCGGCACGCCGCGGACCAGCCCGGGCAGGTCGGTGAACGCCCGGCGGAACAGGGCGTGGATGTGGAGCATGTCGGAGGTGTCGCAGCCGAGCTTCTCGGTGGTGGTGGCAGTCATCGCTCTCTCGTTCGTCGGTCCCATGCGTCACCGGTAAAACAGGTACGCTGGTGATGACTATCGTGGCGACTCGCGCCCGACGTCAAGGGCGTTGCCGACGAGACGAGGGGTGAACCGTTCCTACCGATCCGCTGCTGGCGTGGGTCACGCTCGGCTCCGAGCCGGGTGTCGCACCCGACAGGCTCGAGCGCGTCCGCGCGCTCCTGAACACCGACGACCGGTTCCACGGGGTCGAGCGGTTGGCCGGCGGCCCGGCGCCGCTGCTCGCGCTGCGCGATGCGCTGCGCACCTACCTGACCAGCGGCGACGCGACCAACCTCGCGCCGATCGCGGCCGCGAACCCGCTCGTCGTCGCGTTCGCCGAGGGGGCTTCGAACCTCAACCCGGCCGGTGTCGACCCGACCGTCGCTGCCCTGCTCGCCGACGTCCACCGCGCGCACGCGTCGGGGGAGTGGGTCCGCCTCAAGGCATGCGCGAACCCCGACTGCCAGTGGATCTACTACGACAGCTCGCGCAACCGCTCGGGTCGCTGGTGCTCGATGAACGAGTGCGGCGAGGTCATGAAGGCCCGCGCCTACCGCCGCCGCGCGCGCACCGGATCCGCCGGCTGACCCCGGCACGGGCCTCGTCACGGGAGCGCAGCGCGCGGATCAGGTCCTGGTCGGCACCCAGTAGCGGCGCTTGCCGTCCACGACGTCCTCGAGGTGGCCGCCGCAGCGTTCGATGACCGTGGCAGAGGCGCCGTTGTCGTCGTCGCACGTGACCAGCGCCCGGGTCACGCCCAGGGGCGCGAGCACGCCGAGGCCGTGCCGCAGCATCGCGGTCGCGTCGCCGCGCCCACGCGCGGACGGCACCACCGCGTAGCCGATGTGCCCGCCCACGCGCGCCAGGAAGTCGTTGAGCTCGTGCCGCACCGACACCCGCCCGACGACCTCGTCGTCGACGACCGCGACGAGGAACGTGGCGGGGACGCGGCCGTCGGCCAGGTCGATGCCGGCGCGCTCGCGCTCGAGCCTGTCGAGGTAGGCCGGCCAGTCCGTTCCGGGCGACCAGCCGAGCAGGAGCTCGAAACCCTCGCCGACCAGCTGCTCGTGCGCACGCACCGCCGACGCCTCGTCGGCACGGGTCAGGCTGCGGACGTCCATCGGGCGAGCCTGCCTGGCCGCCCGCGATGGTGCGAGCCGAGGGCCGGCGAGAACGGCACGGGTCAGGCCGGGGCGAGGCGGAAGACGCGGAGCTCGCGGTCGACCCGGGAGGCGTAGGTCTCGTACGCGGGCCAGACGGCCAGGAGCGCCGGCAGCAGGCGGGCACGTTCGTCGTCGGACGTCAGGGACGCCGTGACCGGGGTGGTGACGCCGGCGATGGTCACGCTCGCCGACGGGTTCGCGAGCAGGTTGCCCGACCAGGCCGGGTGGTGCTCCTGGCCCCAGTTCGACCCGATCAGGACCCAGCCGTCCCCGTCGACGGCGTAGGCGAGCACGGCCTCGCGCGGCTGACCGGACTTGCGGCCGGTCGTCGTGAGGATCAGCTGCGGGATGCTCGGCCTTCCCAGGGTGCTCAGACGGCCGCGCGTCGCCTTCTGCAGGCGGCGATCGAGGCCGGAGGTGGCCTTGCCGGCACGAGCGAACCAACGCGTGCGACCCAGTCGGTGGATCACGGAACTGATGCTCATCGGGCGATTGTCCCTGCTCAGCGGGCTGCGCGTCGCGTCCCGGAGTACGGTGGAAAGCGAAGTCCCGCCACACGGCGACTTCACAGCGGTGCCTACACCGCGATCGCGGTCTATAGCAGATCCGCAACGCAACGTCAGTGATTTAGCTGGGGTGACACCCGTCCGGACGTGCTTCGGACAGGTAACCGTGGTGTTTCCGCGGGGTGACGATCTCACATCGTGGACGTACCGGCCAGTATCAATCGCGTAACGATCATCAGTTCTGCGGCCACCTGTCCGATTTGTCCGTTGGGGCTTGACTAACGTGTCGCCAACCCCCGGCGGGATCTGTGCTCCTGTGCGTCGTGACCATCGACGCCCGCGTGACTAGGCAGACCCACCACCGTTTCAGGAGGAACATTGAAGATCACACGGAAGGCCGCGACCGCTGCGGTCGCCTCGCTGAGCCTTCTCGCGCTTGCTGCGTGCAGCAGCGGTGACAACGGCAGCGACGACAACGGCGACGACGCCGGGATCAACCAGGAGACCGCGGTCAACGTCGCCTGGGAGTCCCCGCTGTTCGAGACGAACACGGACTCGTCGAACGGCAACGCGACCCAGAACGCCGTCATCACCTACCTCACGAACGAGACGTTCAACTTCTACGACCCGGACCTCAAGCTCCAGAAGAACGAGGGCTTCGGCACGTACGAGAAGACGTCGGACGACCCGCTGACGGTCAAGTACACGCTCAGCGACGACGCGACCTGGTCGGACGGCACGCCCGTCACCGCCGCGGACCTCCTGCTCGGTTGGGCCGGCACCTCCGGTGCGCTCAACACGATCGAGGGCACCACGGACGAAGAGGGCAACGACACCACCGACTACACGGCCGGCGTCTACTTCGACGGCGTGACGCCCGGTGCGTCCTTCGTCACCAAGACCCCCGAGATCTCCGACGACAACAAGTCGATCACCTACGTCTACGACAAGCCGTTCGGTGACTGGGAGCTCAACTTCACCGGTCCGACCGTCCCCGCGCACGTGGCAGCGATGCACGCGCTCGCGATCGACGACCCGACCGAGGCCACCGACGCCATGGTCAAGGCGATCCAGGACAAGGACGTCGAGAAGCTCAAGCCTCTCGCCAAGTGGTGGAACAGCGGCACCGAGTTCACCAAGCTCCCGGACGACAAGTCGCTCCTCGTCGCCGACGGCCCGTACGTGATCTCGGAGTTCGTCGAGAACCAGTACCTGACGCTCGAGCGCAACCCGAAGTACAAGGGTGACCACGCGGGTGGCCCCGACACCATCACGGTCCGCTACATCGACGACCCGATGGGCCAGGTCCAGGCGCTGCAGAACGGTGAGGTCGACCTCATCGGCCCGCAGGCGTCCGCCGACGTGCTGACGGCGCTCGAGGCGCTCGACGGCGTCAAGGTCGACAACGCGATCGAGGGCACCTACGAGCACGTCGACCTCGTCTTCGACAACAAGGGTCCGTTCGACCCGGCCACCTACGGTGGCGACGCCTCGAAGGCCCTCGCGGTCCGCCAGGCGTTCCTCACGGCGATCCCGCGTCAGACGATCGTCGACAACCTGATCGTCCCGCTGAACCCCAAGGCCGAGGTCCGCAACTCGTTCATCGACCTGCCCGGTTCGCCGAACTACGCCGACATGGTCGCCAACAACGGGTCGGACGCCTACCCGCTGGACGCGGACGTCGACAAGGCCAAGCAGATCCTGGCCGACGCCGGCATCACCACGCCGATCCCGGTCCGGTTCGCCTTCAACGGTGACAACCCGCGCCGCGTGAACGAGTTCGCTCTCATCAGCGACACCGCCACGGCGGCCGGCTTCACGATGGTCGACGCCTCGGCGCCCGCCACCGAGTGGGGCACCAAGCTGTCCACGCAGCAGGACCAGTACGACGCCTCGCTGTTCGGCTGGCAGTCCGAGTCCACCGCTGTGACGGAGTCGGACGCGAACTACCGCACCGGTGGCATCAACAACTACGGCCACTACAGCAACTCGACGGTCGACGGTCTCTTCGACCAGCTCGCCGTCTCGATCGACCCGAAGGAGCAGGCGCAGCTTCAGCTGGACGTCGAGAAGCAGCTCTGGGCCGACGCGTTCGGGACCACGATCTTCCAGTTCCCCGGCATCCACGCCTGGAACGAGGACAAGCTCTCGGGTCCCGCGCCGATCTCCATCAACCCGACGATCTTCTACGGGTTCTGGGACTGGAAGGCGACGGCCACGTCGCCGACCGACGGGGCCACGAGCTGACCTTCGTCACCGCATGACATGACACACCGCGTGAGGGCGGGGGGACCATCAAGGTCCCGCCGCCCTCACCGTGTGCGTGAAAGAGCCAAGCGCCCGACGCGCGCTACCCGCGTCCTACGGCACTGCAGCCGGGCAACGGTGCCCCTGCACCGGATGCCGTCGGCGCCGCATCACCTGCTCGCCCGCCCCACCAGGACGTTCGAGCGGCCCTCTGCGACCACTGCCGCGTAGACTTTGCCGGCTGGTGCGTAAACGTCCTCAACCGTGAGGTACCACTCTTCATGCTCTCGTTCCTGTGGCGACGTCTCCTGGCCGGACTGGCGACGCTCTTCGTCTCCACGTTCGCCATGTACCTCTTGGTCTACGCGTCGATGGACCCGTTCTACGACCTGCGCCAGTCGAACGCGCCGAACAAGGCCGAGCTGATCTCCGAGCGGATCGATCTCCTCGACCTGAACACCGGCGTCGTCATCCGCTACTTCAAGTGGCTCGGCGACGTGCTGCACGGCGACCTCGGCGTCGCGTGGGTCAGCGGCCAGCCCGTCTCCGAGCTCCTGCAGGGCGCGGTCGCGTCGACCATCCAGCTCGTCACCGCGGCGACGTTCCTGGCGATCATCTTCGGCGTCGCCGTCGGCATCGTCAGCGCGCTGCGGCAGTACAGCTCGTTCGACTACCTCATCATCTTCGTGTCGTTCCTCCTGTACTCGCTGCCCGCGTTCTGGGTCGCGGTGCTGCTCAAGCAGTGGGGCGCCATCGGCTTCAACGACTTCCTGGCGGACCCGGTGGTCTCGTGGGTCGCCATCACCGTGGTCGCCGTGCTCGCGGGACTCCTGTGGAGCCTCGCCGTGGGTGGCGACACGCGCCGCCGTGGCGTCACCTTCGGGCTCGGCTTCGCCTCGACGTTCGCGACGTTCGCCTTCCTGCAGATCACGGACTGGTGGACCACGCCGAGCATCAACCCGGTGCTCCTGGCGGTCCTCGGTACCGCGAGCGCCTTCGCCATCACGACCCTGTCCACCGGCCTGAAGAACCGCCGAGCGCTCGCTGCCTCGCTGACCACCGTCGTCATCGGCCTGGTGCTCTACCTGCCGCTGCAGATCTTCTTCCGGTCCGTGCAGGAGTCCTGGCTGATGATGTTCGGCCTGCTGCTCGTCACCATCGCGGTCGGCGTCGGCGTCGGCTACGCGTGGGGCGGCCCCGACCGCGGCGTGTCCGCCCGGACGGCCGCGCTGACGGCCGTGGTCGTCGCGTCGATGCTCTTCGCGAACCAGGTCATGCGCGTCTGGCCGGCGTACTACAACGCTCCGGCCATCAGCGGGCGCCCGATCCCGACCATCGGCAACAGCACGCCGAACCTCGGTGGCAACTTCTGGGTGCAGACGCTCGACTCGTTCACCCACCTCCTGCTGCCGACGATCGCGCTCCTGCTCATCGGCTTCGCGGCCTACACCCGCTACTCGCGCTCGAGCATGCTCGAGGTGATGAGCCAGGACTACATCCGCACCGCCCGGTCCAAGGGCATCCCCGAGCGGACGGTGATCATGCGGCACGGGTTCCGCAACTCGCTGATCCCGCTGGCGACCGTCGTCCCGATCGACGTCATCACCCTGCTCGGTGGCGCGATCATCACCGAGAAGGTGTTCGCCCGACCCGGCATGGGCACGCTCTTCCTGGCGTCGCTGCAGCACGCCGAGATCGACCCCGTCATGGCGTACCTGCTGATCGTCGCAGCGCTCGCGATCATCGCGAACATCGTCGCCGACCTCATCTACGCAGGCCTCGACCCCAGGATCCGGGTGAACGCATGAGCACCGTCGAACAGCTTCCTCCGGAGGACTCCGTCGAGAACTCGATCGAGCTGCGCGAGGTCGCGGGCCTCTCGCAGAGCCAGATCGTCCGTCGGCGCTTCCTGCGCCACCGCGGCGCCATGATCGCCGTCGTCGTGCTGGCGTTCGTCGTGCTGCTGGCGTTCACGTCGGTCGGCGTCTTCGGCTGGGACGGCTGGTGGATCTGGCGGCCCAACCTGCCCAACCGCGTGATCATCGACGGTGGTCACCCGACCATCCAGCTGCCGGTCTGGCTCGGCGGCGACGCGGGCATCTGGTTCCACTGGGGCCTGCACCCGTTCGGTCAGGACGAGATCGGCCGCGACGTGTTCGCGCGCGTCATGCAGGGCACGCAGACGTCGCTCGTCATCACGGCCACGGTCGGCTTCGTCGCGACGGTCGTCGGCATCGTCGTCGGGGCGCTCGCAGGCTTCATGCGCGGCCGCACCGACAACCTGCTGATGCGCCTGACGGACCTCGTCATCACGATGCCGGTCATCGTCATCGGCGCGGTGCTCGGCCAGCTCGCCGGCGGCAACAACCCGCTGATCTTCGGCGCGTTCCTCGGGCTCATCACCTGGACGACCCTGGCCCGCCTCGTGCGCGGCGACTTCCTGACCCTGCGGGAGCGGGAGTTCGTCGACGCCGCCCGCGTGGCCGGTGCGAGCAACAGCCGGATCATGTTCAAGCACATGCTGCCGAACGCGATCGGCGTCATCATCGTCAACACGACGCTGCTGATGAGCTCCGCGATCCTCCTCGAGACCGCGCTGTCCTACCTCGGCGTCGGCATCAAGGCGCCGGCGACGTCGCTCGGGCTGCTCATCAGCCAGTACCAGGAGGCGTTCGCGACGCGTCCGTGGCTGTTCTGGTGGCCGGGTCTGTTCATCGTGATCATCGCCCTGACGATCAACTTCATCGGCGACGGTCTGCGCGACGCGTTCGACCCGCGGCAGAAGCGGATCCCGTCCGAGCGCAAGATGGCCCGCGCGCAGTTCGCCGCCGGTCAGTCCCCGACGCAGGGCACGCCTGGCGTGCCGCCGCAGGTGCAGGGCCCGAATGCCGGGATGTCCGGGGGATGACCGCGCGCTCAGAGCAGGGCGAACGACGCGACGGCGAGCACCAGCACGCCGCCGACGAGCGCCCAGTGCCAGCGGCGCTGCGGGACCACACCCGCCGCGACGGCGGCCTCGGCGTCCTTGAGGAAGCCGGCGTCCTTCAGCGCGGCCTGGCGCTCGACGATCGCGTCGGCCACCCGGTCGGCGTTCGCGTTGTGCCGGCCAGGGCCGAGCGGGCCCTCGGTCGGGCGACGGCGGCGCATCCGCTGTGCGGTCCCGCTCGAGCGGGGAGCCGCCCACGCGGTCACGTCGGCGCCGGTGGTGTGCACGACGAGCGAGTACTTCACGGTGACGCCGCGGTATGCGGGCCACGGGATGCGCACGGTCGCCAGCACGTTGCGCACCACGACCTCGCCGTCGGACACCACGACGGCCGGTCGCCAGAACAGCGCCCAGACCACGAGCACGACGAGCGCCATGAGCGGCACGAGCTGCAGGCTCTCGCTCACTCCGTCGGCGGCCAGCACGCTGACCAGGGCGATCACCGCGGCGAGCGCCGCACCGCCGGTCAGCCAGCGGCCGTACGTCGAACTGAACTCCTGCGTGGCACCCATCCGTCCATGCTCCCAGACCGGCGCTCGACGACGGCGACCCCGTCCATCGCGCACCTCGTCCTCGGCCAGTAAGGAACCAGCGTGGCTCTCGACATCTCCGACGCCGTCCCGGCAGCAGCTCCGACCGGGACGCCCGTGCTCACCGTCCGTGACCTCGGCGTCGACTTCTACGTCGACGGAACGTGGTTCCCGGCCGCGACGGGCGTGAACTACGACGTCTTCCCGGGCGAGGTGCTCGCCATCGTCGGCGAGTCCGGCTCCGGCAAGACGCAGTCCTCGATGTCCCTGCTCGGCCTCCTGCCGCCCAACGGGCGCGCCAAGGGGAGCGCCAAGCTGGGCGACCGCGAGCTGATCGGGATGTCGCCGCAGAAGCTCCGGCACGTCCGCGGACGCGAGATCGCGGTGATCTTCCAGGAGCCGATGACCGCGCTCAACCCGGTCTACACGGTCGGCTTCCAGATCATCGAGACGCTGCGCACGCACTTCGACATCGGCCCCAAGGAGGCCCGGGCGCGCGCGCTCGAGCTGCTCCGCCTGGTCGAGATCCCCGACCCGAACCGGCGCATCGACGCCTACCCCCACCAGCTGTCCGGCGGTCAGCGCCAGCGCGCGATGATCGCCCAGGCGCTCGCGTGCGACCCCAAGCTCCTGATCGCCGACGAGCCGACCACGGCCCTGGACGTCACCGTGCAGGCCGAGATCCTCAAGCTCATGCGCGACCTGCGCACGCGCATCGACTCGGGCATCGTGCTGATCACGCACGACATGGGCGTCGTCGCCGACCTGGCCGACAAGATCATCGTGATGAAGGACGGTCGCGTCGTCGAGGAGGGGACGTCGATCGACATCTTCAACGCGCCGACCCACCCGTACACGATCAAGCTGCTCGACGCCGTGCCGCACCTCGGCCGCAGCGCGGAGGCGCTCGCCGCCGAGACGTCGGACACCACGACGGCCGACCGCATCGAGCCGACTGCGGTGCCGCGGGACGCGCAGGACGTGGTCCTCGAGGCCAAGGACATGGTCATCGAGTACCCGGGCCGTCGTCGCCAGCCCGCCTTCCGGGCGGTCGACGGGGTCAGCCTGACGCTGCACCGCGGCGAGGTGGTCGGCCTCGTCGGCGAGTCGGGCTCCGGCAAGACGACCATCGGACGCGCCGTCGTCGGCCTGCTCCCGGTGACGTCGGGCGAGCTGAAGATCGTCGGCCAGAACATGGTCGGCGCCACCCTGAAGGACCTGAAGCCGCTGCGCAGCAAGGTCGGCATCGTCTTCCAGGACCCGGGCTCCTCGCTCAACCCGCGCCTGCCGATCGGTGAGTCGATCGGCGAGCCGCTGCTGCTGCACCGTGGAATCAAGGGCCCCGAGATGTCGCGTGCGGTCGAGCGCCTGCTCGACCAGGTGCAGCTGCCGCGCGCCATGCGCAACCGGTACCCGCACGAGCTCTCGGGCGGTCAGCGGCAGCGCGTCGGCATCGCCCGGTCGCTGGCGCTCGAGCCGCAGCTCCTGGTGGCCGACGAGCCCACCTCCGCCCTCGACGTCTCCGTGCAGGCTACGGTCCTCGAGCTGTTCCAGGACCTGCAGCGCGAGCACGGCTTCGCGTGCCTGTTCATCAGCCACGACCTGGCCGTCGTCGAGATGCTCTCCGACCGGATCGCCGTCATGCACAACGGCCGGCTGGTGGAGATCGGCGACACCGCCCAGGTGGTCAACCACCCGCAGGACTCGTACACGCAGCGGCTGCTCGCCGCGGTCCCCGTGCCGGACCCGGTGGCCCAGCAGGAGCGTCGCCTCACCCGCGACGCGCTTCTGGACCAGCAGCGCGACGAGCTCGAGCGTGCCGAGATCGAGCGGGCCGACGAGCTGGCGAACGCCTCGGAGAACGCCGAGCTGGACGCGCACGACATCGTCGACCAGGGTCCCGGGCAGACCACGGGGCGCGGCTTCTAGTCGTCGACTCGTCGGGCTTGATCCGAGTTTCCACCGATTCGTACGGCATGGTTGATGTTCGGCGGAAGGTGACCGATACCTCCGTATGGGGCAGCCGGTGCCCGTCCGAGCTCGTGGGAGGCATGCGGTGCGCAGTGGTTCAGGTCTGACGGTCGTCGTGGTCGCCGCCGCTGTGGTGGCGCTCGCCGGCTGCACGGAGCCCGCACCCGCGCCGCAGCGGTCCGGCACGGTCGTGGTCGCCGTCGCGTCCCCGTTCACCTCGTTGAACGGGGGCACCGCGCAGGGTCGGGCGCCCGGCAGCACGCTGGTCCGCGGTCTGGTGCAGTCGGGGTTCGTGAGTCTCGACGAGGACGGCACGGCGGTGCTGGACCCGTCGTTCGGCACGATCGAGAAGGTGTCGGACGCGCCGCTCACGGTGAAGTACACGATCGCCGACGACGCCACGTGGTCCGACGGCGTGCCCGTCACGGCCGACGACCTGGTGCTCGAGTGGGCCGCGCGCAGCGGGCAGCTGGACGACGTGACCCCGGAGCTCGACGACGCCGGTGAGGTCACCAACGACGACGCGCTCGCCGCTGGCGTGGCCTTCGCGGCCGCGTCGCCCGCCCTGATCTACGCGGAGCAGCCCCCGGTGGTCGACGGCGCGACGGTCACGGTCACCTACACGGCGCCCGTCGCCGACTGGCAGGTCGCGCTCGACGTCGGCGTCCCGGCGCACGTCGTCGGCCAGACGGCGCTCGGAGTCGAGGACCCGACGGCCGCCGCGGCAGCGGTCACCGCCGCGATCACGACCGAGGACAAGAAGGCGCTGAGCTCGATCTCGGCCACGTGGCGCACCCAGTTCGACGCCGACGCCCTGGCCCAGCACCCCGACCTCGCCGTCAGCGACGGTCCGTACGTCATCGACCGGATCGTGCCCGACGAGCGTGTCGAGCTGGTGCGCAACGAGGAGTACACGGGCGACCACGCCGCCGCCTTCGACCGCATCGTCGTGCGCACCGACCTGAATCCGCTCGACGAGGTGAGCGCCCTGTCCGCCGGGTCGATCGATGTCATCGCCCCCGCTGACACGGCGGACGTGCTGGACGCCCTCGGCGACGTCGAGGGTGCGACCGTCCGCACGGGTGGCGACAGCACCCTGCAGCTTCAGCTCCAGGTGGCGGGCGGGGGCGCGTTCGACCCCGCGACCTACGCCGGCGACGCGGCGACCGCAGCCGCCGTCCGCACCGCGTTCCTGCTCACCGTGCCGCGCGACGCGATCGTCGACGACCTGGTGAAGCCCCTGTGGCCCGACGCCGAGGTGTCGACCGCAGTCCTGCCGCAGGTCGGTCCGGACGCCGGGGGAGACGCCGCACCCGACGCCGTCGCCGACGCCGACGCGGCCACGACCGCCCTCGAGGCGGCCAAGGTGACCGAGCCCGTCGTGGTCCGGGTGCTGACCAACACGACGGACCCGCTGCGCACCGCGATGCTGGACAAGATCACCGAGTCCGCCGCCGAGGCGGGCTTCGAGGTTCGGCCCTACACGGCCGTGCAGGCGTGGGCGGCGGACCTGCGGGGCGCACCCGAGGCCTGGGACGTCGCCCTCGTGCCGGTGCCGCAGTCGGACCTGCCCGTCGACGCGCTCGTCACCCGCTGGCAGTCGGCCGGCTACGCCAACCTGACCGGCTGGAAGGACCCGGCGACCGACGCCGCCCTGGCGACCCTGGCGGCGACGCTCGACCCGGCCGCCGTCCCGACGGCGCTCGAGCCCGTCGCGACGAGCCTGGTCACCGGCGGTGCGGTCGTCTCGATCGCGCAGCAGCCTGTCGTCGTCGCCCAGCGCCCGCTGCCCGACGGCACCGAGCTGGCGGACGTGGAACCGCTCGCGCTCGGCCGCGCGGACCTGACCTCGTGGTGGGGCTGGGCGCGCAGCTGAGAGTGCGTCTGGTCACCTCTACCCCCGAACACGCGTACGGGCGGGTAGGATTGACCGGCGCAGCCGACGACCCGGCGCGCTCCCCACCTTCTGAGATGAGTTCCCCCATGTCTGAGCCCACGACTGCGCCGACGACATCCGCCGGCACGAGCGTGCGCGCTGACCTGCGCAACGTCGCCATCGTCGCGCACGTCGACCACGGCAAGACCACGCTCGTCGACGCCATGCTCTGGCAGTCCGGCTCGTTCGGTTCCCACGCCCACGTGGACGAGCGCGCGATGGACTCGGGCGACCTGGAGCGCGAGAAGGGCATCACGATCCTCGCCAAGAACACGGCGATCCGGTACACGGGTCCCGCGGCGGCGGAGATCGGCCAGCCCGACGGCATCACCATCAACGTCATCGACACCCCCGGCCACGCCGACTTCGGTGGCGAGGTCGAGCGCGGCCTGTCCATGGTCGACGGCGTCGTCCTGCTCGTCGACGCGTCCGAGGGCCCGCTGCCCCAGACGCGGTTCGTGCTGCGCAAGGCGCTGATCGCCAAGCTGCCCGTGATCCTCGTGGTCAACAAGACCGACCGTCCCGACGCCCGGATCACCGACGTCGTGCACGAGGCGACGGACCTGCTGCTGGGCCTGGCCTCCGACCTGCACGAGGACGTCCCGGACCTGGACCTCGACGCGATCCTCGACGTGCCCGTCGTGTTCGCCGCCGCCAAGGCCGGCCGTGCGTCGATGAACCAGCCCGCCGACGGCGGCCTGCCGGACGCGGAGAACCTCGAGCCGCTCTTCAAGACGATCCTCGAGCGCATCCCGGCGCCCACCTACACCGAGGGCGCGCCGCTGCAGGCGCACGTCACCAACCTCGACGCGTCGCCGTTCCTCGGTCGCCTCGCCCTGCTGCGGGTGTTCAACGGCACGATCCGCAAGGGTCAGACCGTCGCGTGGGCCCGCGCCGACGGCTCGCTGCAGAACGTGAAGATCACCGAGCTGCTGGAGACCAAGGCGCTCGAGCGCGTCAGCACCGACTCGGCCGGCCCCGGCGACATCGTGGCCGTCGCCGGCATCGAGAACATCACCATCGGCGAGACGCTCACGGACCCGGACGACCCGCGCCCGCTGCCCCTGATCACGGTCGACGACCCGGCCATCTCCATGACCATCGGGATCAACACGTCCCCGCTGGCCGGCCGCGGCGGCAAGGGCCACAAGGTCACCGCCCGCCAGGTCAAGGACCGCCTCGACAAGGAGCTCGTCGGCAACGTCTCGCTCCGCGTCGTGCCCACCGAGCGTCCCGACGCCTGGGAGGTCCAGGGCCGTGGTGAGCTCGCGCTGGCCATCCTGGTCGAGCAGATGCGTCGCGAGGGCTTCGAGCTGACCGTCGGCAAGCCGCAGGTCGTGACCAAGAAGGTCGACGGCAAGATCCACGAGCCCGTCGAGCGCATGACCATCGACGTCCCCGAGGAGTACCTGGGCGCCGTGACGCAGCTGCTCGCGCAGCGCAAGGGCCGCATGGAGACCATGTCGAACCACGGCACCGGCTGGGTCCGCATGGAGTTCCTGGTGCCGGCGCGTGGCCTGATCGGCTTCCGCACGCGGTTCCTGACGGACACCCGCGGCACCGGCATCGCGTCGTCCATCGCCGAGGGCTACGAGCCGTGGGCCGGCAACATCGAGACGCGCATCAACGGCTCGCTCGTCGCCGACCGCTCCGGTCCCGTCACGCCGTTCGCCATGATCAACCTGCAGGAGCGTGGCTCGTTCTTCGTCCAGCCGACGCAGGAGGTCTACGAGGGCCAGATCGTCGGTGAGAACTCGCGCAACGAGGACATGGACGTGAACATCACCAAGGAGAAGAAGCTCACGAACATGCGGTCCGCGACGGCCGACAACTTCGAGAACCTCATCCCGCCGCGCAACCTCACGCTCGAGGAGTCGCTCGAGTTCGCCCGCGAGGACGAGTGCGTCGAGGTGACGCCGGAGATCGTGCGCATCCGCAAGGTGGTGCTCGACCAGACCGAGCGCGCGCGCATCACGGCCCGCTCGAAGCGCGCCTGAGCGTCTTCCTGAGCTGATGGGCGACGCGCTTGTCGCGGTGCACGCGCACCCCGACGACGAGTCCCTGGCCACCGGCGCGCTCCTGGCCACCTGGGCGCGCGCCGGTCTGCCGACCACGGTCGTCACCTGCACGCGAGGTGAGCGCGGCGAGGTCATCGGTGCCTCGCTCGCGCACCTCGAGGGCGACGGGCCTGCGCTCGCCGCGCACCGGACGGTCGAGCTCGCGGCCGCCCTGGCCGCGCTCGGCGTGCACGACCACGTGTTCCTCGACGGGTCGGTCGACCCTCGGTTCGAGGACTCCGGCATGGCGTGGGTGGGCTCCGGGCGGGCGCGGCTCGCCGACGAGGTCCCGCCCCACGCGTTCGTCCGCGCGGGCGTCGAGGACGTTGCCCGGCGGCTCGCGGGCGTCCTGCGCGAGCGGCGCCCGGCCGTCGTCGTGACGTACGAACCGGGTGGCGGGTACGGGCATCCCGACCACGTCCGCACCTACGAGGTCACCCGCCGGGCCGTCGAGCTCGTCGACCCGGCGCCGGTGCTGCTCGTCGTCGTGCAGCCGGAGAGCGCCCTGCGCGCGGGGTACGCCGCCCTCGCGGGTTCCGACGGTCTGAGCGTCCCGGACGCCGACGGTCCGTTGCCCTCGGTCGCGGTGCCCGACGACGAGGTCGACCTCGAGGTGGACGTGCTGCCGGTGCGCGACGAGGTCCTCGCGGCACTGCGTGCCCACGCGACGCAGGTGCAGGCCGTGGCCTCTGTCGACGACGACCCGGCACTGGTGGGCCGCTACGCCCTCAGCAACCAGGTCCTCGCGCCGCTGCTCCCGGTCGAGACGTACCGGTTCGTCGTCGCGGGCGACGTCGCGTGGCCGGCCGGCGTGCGCCCGATACCCTGACCGCGTGCACCTCTCGCCGGCCGCCCTGGGCAAGACGATCCTGACCGCCTTCGTCGGCATCGTCGTCGGCGTGATCGGCACGATCATGCACCGCAGCGTGCAGCCGTGGGGTCTGGTCCTGTGCCTGTCGCTCGTGCTGGCCGCCGCCGCGACCGCCCGGGCCTTCGGCGGGCTGATCGCCTGGATCGGGTTCGTCGTCGGTCTGGGCGTGACCGTGCTCGCGCTGTCGCAGAAGGGTCCGGGTGGAGACGTCCTCGTGCCGTCGGGGCAGAAGCTCGGGATGGTCTGGCTGCTCGGCTCGGTGGCCGTCGCGGTCGTCGCGATGCTGCTGCCGCGTGCGTGGTTCTCCGACACCCCGCGCCCTGCTCGTCCCGCCCCGTCCGGGCCGCCGGTCCTGACGGCCGACGTCGCCGGGGAGCCGGACGCCCCGCAGTGAGCGCCGTCCCGGGGATCTCGTCCGACGACTTCCGGTCGGCCGTCGGCCGGCTGCCCGCCGGTGTCGCGGTGATCACCCTGCGGTGGCGGGACACCGTGCACGCGATGACCGCGAGCGCCGTCGCCTCCGTCTCTCTCGAACCGCCGATGCTCCTGTTCTGCGTGCACGTCGACGCCCGCTTCCGTGACGCGCTCGACGACGTGGACACCTGGGCGGTCAGCATCCTGGCCGACGACCAGGCGCACACCGCCGACTGGCTCGCGTCGCCCGGCCGGCCCGCGTTCGACCAGCTCGCCCGCGTGCCGCACCGCCCCGCGCCGCTGTCGGGTGGTGTCTGGGTGGACGGCGCCGCGGCGTGGTTCGACTGCCGCACGGCGGCGATCCACCGCGCGGGCGACCACGACGTCGTGATCGGCGACGTCCTCTCCGGTGCGCAGGGGGACGCGGGCGCCGGAGGTCTGGTCCACCTACGAGGACGCGTGCGACCGGTGCGCTGAGCGGCAGTCCGGGCCCGTGGCGGTGCGACCGTCCGATGTGTCCGGAGATGTCCGGTGCTGCGGGATCTCGGACAGCGGCGTGTCACCGACGCTGCGCCGTGCCCTGCGACGGCTTGCTGTGAATCGTTGTCCGGCGCGCGGTCGGATCGTCGGGATGGCGCGCACCGCCACGTAGACTCGCCCGGGCGCGTTGTACGCGCGGAGAGCAGCAGGGGAGCGGGATGAGCGACGGCACGGAGCAGGACGAGTCCGGACAGGTCGGTGACGGCGGCGCGACGCCGGGCGCCGGTGCGCCTACGGATACCGTCTGGCCCGTCTGGGGCGGTGCGTCGACGGTTCCCGTCGACGACCAGGAGCCCGAGTCCGAGCCCGCGGAGGACGCGGCCGTCGTCGAGGATTCCGACGACTCTGGGCCGTCCGTCGACGAGGAGCCCGCCCTCGAGCCGGAGCAGGCACCGGACGGGGCCGACGATGTTGCCGTGGCCTCGCCGGACGCGTCCGTGGACGCCAGCGAGCCCGAGGACGTCTCCGACGGATCCGACGAGGTGGCTGTCACGCCCGACGAGGTCGACGAGCCGGAGTCTGAGGCGTCCGCGACGTCGGAGACCGCTGAGTCCGAGGCGTCCGTGACGCCGGAGACCGCTGAGTCGGAGGCGTCCGCGACGTCGGAGACCGCTGAGTTCGAGGCCGACGCTGTCGTCGAGACCGATGAGGCCGAGGCCGAGTCCGACGAGCCCGAGGCCGCAGCGTCCTCGTCCGAGCAGGTTGCCGAGCCCGTCGCCGAGGCGGCCGAGGGCGACGAGCCCGACACTGCGGAGCCCGCCGCCGAGGCGACCGGGACCGACGAGCCCGAATCCGACGAGCCCGAAGCCGACGAGCCCCAGACTGCCGAGCTCGAGAGCGACGAGTCCGAGGCCGACGAGCCTGAGGCCGAGGAGATCGTCGAGCCCGAGCCCGAGCCTGACGCGGACGAGCCCGTGCCCGAGCCCGATGCGCCCACTGCGGCGGACGAGATCGCCTCCGAGCCGGTCGTCGCGGCCGATGAGACGGCGGAGCCCGTCGAGCCCGAACCCGCGGCCGAGCCCGGGTCTGAGGCCGACGTCGAGGCCGAGCCGGAGTCTGAGGCCGACGTCGAGACGGCCGCGGTCGTCGCGGCCGCAGTCGAGTCCCAGGAGACGACCTCCGACGACGCTGCCGCGGAGTCCCCGACGTCCGAGGACGAGGAGCCTGCGCCGGGCACCGAGTCCGACGAGCGGGCGTCCAACGAGCGGGAGTCTGACGAGCAGGAGTCCGACGGGGTGCCGGCCGCGGCTGAGCTCGCCGAGCCGATCGACGAGCCCGAGCAGGTGCCCGTCGTTGTTCCTGAGGACGAGACACCCGTCGTCCAGACGAACCCCTTCGCCGCGCTGGCGAGCGCCGCGCTCGCGTCGGCGATCAGGCCGACCCCGCCGACCGCCGCGAACCCGGAGCAGGCCGCAGAGCCCACGCCTCGTGCAGCCCCGCAGCCGGAACCCCCGACCGAGGTCCTGCCGCCGGTCGCGGACCCGACGCCGGATCCCACCGAGGTCCTGCCGCCGGTCGCCGCCGCGCCACCCGTCGCCGCGGCCACGCCGGCTGCCACGGAGCCCGCACCGGCTGCCGCAACCAGCAGGTTCGCGCCCGTGACTGCCGCTGCTGCCGCGTCCTCGAGCACGGTCTCCGCGGGACCGGTCCCGTCGAGCGAGCGCGCACCGTCACCGTTCGACGTCTTCGAGCCCGAGAACCGTCGCCGTCGGTGGCCCCGCCGCGTGCTGGTCACCGTCGGCGTCGTGCTGGTCCTGTGTGCGGCCTACGTCGGGGCGTCGTTCGCCGTGGCGGACACCGTGCCGCGCGGCGCGAGCGTCGCGGGCGTGGACATCGGCGGCCTCAAGTCGGCGGAGGCGGTGGCACGGCTGGACACAGAGCTCGCTGACGAGACGACGCAGCCGATCCCGGTGATCGCGCAGGACGTGCAGGCCACCATCGACCCGACGACGTCGGGTCTGACGTTCGACGCGCAGGCCACGGTCGACGAGCTGACGGGCGTGGACCTGGCCGACCCGAAGCAGCTCTGGGACCACATCGTCGGCATCGGCGAGCAGGACGCGGTGACTGCGGTGGACGCCTCGAAGCTGGCCGCGTCGATCGACGGGCTGGGCACCGCCCTCCAGCTGCTGCCCGTCGACGGGACGGTCCTGTACGTCGACGCCACGGCGCAGTCCACGGACGCCGTCGACGGCTGGGACCTGGACCCGGTCGAGTCGGCGAAGGTGATCACGAGCGACTGGCTCGTCGCGCCCCGGCCGTTGAAGCTCCCCACCACGACCGTCCCGCCGGCGATCACGCAGGAGAAGACGGACGCGGCGCTGGTCGAGGCGGCCAAGGTGACCTCGGCGCCGGTCTCGGTGATGGTCTCCGGGCAGGTCGCGCTGCTCGACGCGGCGACGCTGGCCGCCAACTCGGCCTACGTCCCGACAAACGGCGAGCTGGTCCTGCAGATGAACGGCGACGGTCTGACGGCCGCGGTGCTGCAGCAGCTGCCCGACCTTCTGACGGCGTCGGCGGACGCGCACTTCGAGTTCGTCGACAATGCCCCCGTCATCGTGCCGGGCACCCCGGGCACCACGCTGGACCCCGCGACGATGGCGACCGCGGTGGCCGGCGCGGCGGTCTCGGACAACCGCTCGGCGACCGTCGAGCTGGTGCAGTCGGACCCGTCGGAGTCGACCGCCGCGCTCGAGCAGCTGGGCGTCAAGGAGATCGTCTCGGAGTTCTCCACCCCGCTGACCAGCGAGCCGCGCCGCACGATCAACATCACGAACGGCGCGAGCAAGATCAACGGCACCCTGGTCAAGCCGGGCGAGACGTTCAGCCTCACCGAGGCGCTCGGTCCGATCGACGCGGCGCACGGCTTCGTCGAGGCCGGCGCGATCGTCAGCGGCGAGCACACCGACGCCTGGGGCGGCGGCCTGAGCCAGGTCTCCACCACCAGCTACAACGTCGGGTTCCTGGCGGGCTACGAGGACATCGAGCACAAGCCGCACAGCGAGTGGTTCGCCCGCTACCCCGAGGGCCGCGAGTCGACGATCTTCACGGGCACGCTGGACATGCGCTGGAAGAACAACACCCCGTACGGCGCGCTCATCCAGTCGTGGGTGGCCGACAACCGCCTGTACGTGCGGGCGTGGAGCACCAAGTACTGGTCCGTCGAGTCGATCACGAGCCCGCGCTCGGGCGTCGTCCAGCCCACGACCGTCTACTCGCAGTCGCCGACGTGCGAGGCGTCCGCCGCGGGCAACCCCGGCTTCACCGTGACCGTGACGCGCAAGACGTCGCTGAACGGCGAGCTGGTCAAGACCGAGTCGAACACCTGGCGCTACAAGCCGCAGAACAAGATCATCTGCGGGCCGGCGCCCGCGGGATAGGCGACGGGCACGGCGCAAAGTCCTGGCGCCGCTCGCACGGCCGCCACTACCGTCGCGCCGTGATCGACACGCTCCCCGACCGTCTCCTCGGGCTCGCCGCCGCGCCCAGCGGCGGTACGAGCCTCGAGGCGCTGCCGAACACCTCGTTCCTGGTCCGTGACTTCCTGAACCACGCGGGGTACCACACGACGGCGCACGTGTTCGCGGAGGTCAAGGTCCTGACCCACGAGCCCGGCACCGGCCGCCACCGCGAGGACGGCGAGCCGTGGAGCGCGGTCGAGGGCACGTTCACCATCGCCGACTGCAACCGGTCGGTCACGCTCGACTTCGACTGCCACGACGCGGAGGACGTCGGCAACGCGCTGCACAAGGCGCGCCTGCTGCGCCAGGTCGTGGGCGACTTCACTGCCGCGCTCGAGGCGGCGATCGCCCGGGCGGGTCTGCTCGACGACTAGGAGCGCGCCGGTCGACGAGCTGGCGCAGGGGGCACCGTCTTGGCGAGCACGATGTCGGCCTCCGGGATCCTGATGTCGCCGCGCCGGCTCCGGACGAGAACCCCGGCGTCGTCGACGGCCAGCACCTCTCCGAGGACGTCGGTGTAGGGCGGCTCGCCGGCCGCCGGCAGGTCGTCGCGACGACGTCGGACAACGACGCGGACGCCCGGCGACCAGCTCCGCCACGTCGCGTCCGTCACAGCGCTCTCCGTGGACAGGGCGTCGCGGTCCGGGGCATGTGAGCGATACTAGGAGCGACCCCCGGCCACTGTGGAGGACCGACCGTGACGTATGTGATCGCCGAACCTTGCGTTGATGTCAAGGACAAGGCGTGCATCGAGGAATGTCCCGTGGACTGCATCTACGAGGGCAAGCGGTCGCTGTACATCCACCCCGACGAGTGCGTCGACTGCGGTGCGTGCGAGCCGGTCTGCCCCGTCGAGGCCATCTACTACGAGGACGACGTCCCGGAGCAGTGGACCGAGTACTACAAGGCGAACGTCGAGTTCTTCGACGACGTCGGGTCGCCCGGCGGTGCCGCGAAGATGGGTGAGATCGACAAGGACCACCCGATCATCGCCACCCTGCCGCTGCGCGTGCACGGCGACTGACCACTCGATGGGCCTGCTGACCGGCGCCCTGCCCGACTTCCCCTGGGACACGCTCACGCCGTTCAAGGAGCGCGCCCGCGAGTACCCCGGCGGCATCGTCGACCTCTCGGTGGGCACCCCCGTGGACCCGACGCCGGAGCTCGTGCGGGAGGCGCTGGCGGCCGCGGCGGACTCTCCCGGCTATCCGACGACGCACGGCACGCCGGAGCTGCGGCAGGCCGTCGTCGACTGGTTCGCCCGTCGGCGCGGTGTGCGCGGGCTCGACCCGGCAGGCGTGCTGCCGACCGTCGGCTCCAAGGAGCTCGTCGCGTTCCTGCCCTCGCTGCTGGGCCTGGGCGCCGGCGACGTCGTCCTGCACCCTGGCGCCGCGTACCCCACGTACGACGTCGGGGCGCGGCTGGCCGGTGCGACCCCGGAGCCGACCGACGACCCGGCGGCACGCCTCGCCGACGGCGGCGTCCGGCTGGTGTGGCTGAACTCGCCCGGCAACCCGACCGGCCAGGTCCTGGGTGTCGACGAGCTCGCGCGGGTCGTCGACGCCGCGCGGGCGGCCGCCGCGCGGGACGGGCGCCCGGTCGTCGTCGCGTCCGACGAGTGCTACGCCGAGCTGGCCTGGGACGAGCCCTGGGTCTCGCAGGGGGTCCCGAGCCTGCTCGACCCTCGCGTCACCGGCGGCGACCTGACCGGGCTGCTCGCCGTCTACTCGCTGTCCAAGCAGTCCAACCTCGCCGGGTACCGCGCCGCGTTCGTCGCGGGGGACCCGGTGCTCGTCGCCGAGCTGCTCGAGGTGCGCAAGCACGCGGGCATGATCGTGCCAGGACCGGTCCAGGCCGCGACGGCCGCGGCGCTGGCCGACGACGGGCACGTGGCCGAGCAGCGGTCGCGCTACCTGCGCCGCAGGAACCTGCTGCGCGGGGCGCTCGAGCAGGCCGGGTATGCCGTCGACGGCTCGCAGGCGGGGCTGTACCTCTGGGTGCGTCCGGAGGCCGGTGACCAGGACAGCTGGGCCACCGTCGGCGACCTCGCGTCCCTCGGCATCCTCGTCGCGCCGGGTGCGTTCTACGGCGCTCCCCGACACGTCCGTGTGGCGCTGACCGCGACCGACGAGCGCGTCGCCGAGGCCGCCGCACGCCTTGCCGGCGCCTGACGAAGAGCCATCAGATGGTCCTGTGATCGTCGTCACAGGCCCAACGCCACGTCGAAGATTGGTCACGGAACGGCTTGCGCAGGTACCGTCGATCACGGCCAACGTGGGCCGCCAGAGGCAGGCCGAACCGGCTGCACAGCACGACGGTCCGGACGCGCGGGACATCCTCGCCGCCGAGCCGTCGCAGGAGAGGAACACCATGTCGGACGTCGCCACTGCTCCGGTACAGCTGATCGTCGAGGGCAAGTCCAAGGACCTGCCCATCGTGACCGCGACCGAGGGCAACGACGGGATCGTCGTGTCCTCGCTCCTGCGGGACACCGGTCTGGTGACGGTCGACCCCGGGTTCATGAACACCGCCTCCTGCGAGTCGAAGGTCACCTACATCGACGGCGACGAGGGGATCCTGCGCTACCGCGGATACCCCATCGAGCAGCTCGCCGAGAAGTCGACGTTCCTCGAGGTGGCCTACCTGCTGATCCACGGCGAGCTGCCGACGCCGGCCGAGCTGGACGCGTTCACGGAGCGCGTGAACCGGCACACCCTGGTGCACGAGGACTTCCGCACCTTCATGGGGACGTTCCCGCGCAAGGCGCACCCCATGGCCGTCATGTCGTCGGCGATCAACGCGCTGGCCACGTTCTACCCGGAGTCCCTCGACCCGTTCGACCCCGAGACGGTCGAGCTGGCGACGGTGCTCATCCTGGCCAAGACGCGCACCATCACGTCGTACGTGCACCGCGCCAGCAAGGGCGAGCCGCTGCTCTACCCGGACTACTCGCGCGGCTACGTCGAGGACTTCCTGCGCATGACGTTCGCGGTCCCGTACCAGCAGTACGAGGCCGACCCGACGATCGTCGCCGCGATGGACCAGCTCCTCATCCTGCACGCCGACCACGAGCAGAACTGCTCGACGTCGACCGTCCGCATCGTCGGCTCCAGCCACGCCAACCTCTACGCGTCCGTCGCGGCCGGCATCAACGCGCTGTCCGGCCCGCTGCACGGTGGCGCCAACGAGGCCGTCCTCAAGATGCTCACCGAGATCCAGGCCAATGGCGGCGACGCGTCCGAGTTCATGAAGCGCGTGAAGAACAAGGAGCCCGGGACCCGCCTCATGGGCTTCGGGCACCGCGTCTACAAGAACTACGACCCGCGCGCGGCGATCGTGAAGAAGAGCGCCGACTCCGTCCTGTCGGCCCTCGGCCATAACGACGAGCTGCTCGACCTGGCCATGGGCCTCGAGGAGATCGCTCTCTCCGACGAGTACTTCATCAGCCGCAAGCTCTACCCGAACGTCGACTTCTACACGGGCCTCATCTACAAGGCCATGGGCTTCTCCGAGGAGATGTTCACGCCTCTGTTCGCGCTGGGCCGGATGCCCGGCTGGATCGCCCAGTGGCGCGAGATGATGACCGACCCGCAGACGAAGATCGGCCGCCCGCGGCAGATCTACACGGGCGCCGTCGAGCGCGACTACCAGGGCCTCGACGCCCGCTGACCCACCCGCAACGTCCGCACTCGTGGGGCCTATAGCCCCAAGGAGTGCGGACGTTGTGCGTTGTCGGGGCGGCTCGGAGGCTTTGACGACGACGGCCACCACCAACGACGAGGCGCCGCGCGACGTGCCTGGCTCGACGACGACCGACGACCGACGACCGACGACCGATGACGACCACCGACGACGACGACCGATGACGACCATCGACGACGACCACCGACGACGACGGCCGGCGACGACGACCGATGACGACCACCGACGACGACACCCGACCATCGACGACGCTCGCGGCCAGCCGGCCAGCCGGCCAGCCGGCCAGCCGGCCAGCCGGCCAGCCGGCCGGCCGTGTGGATCTAGCCCCACTTGTGACTGGTGGGACGCATGAGGTGCCCCATCCGTCACTCCAGTCCCACGTGTCCCAAGAGGGGCTAGGTCCGCACCGGGGTCGGGCGCGGGCGCGCAGCCGACCTACGGCCGGCGGCGCGTCCCACCGTCGACCTACGGCTGGGTCGTGATCGTCAGGCTGACCGTGCCGGCGGGGACCGGGGTCGTCGACGGGGTCCAGGCGCCGGTGGTGCGGTCCCAGGTCCGGTCGGCGACGCTCACCGACGTGAGCTGCAGCGGGTCGGCGACGGCGGCGGCCCACTGCGCGAGCGCCCAGTCGCGCTGGCCCGCCTCGTCGATCGAGGTCACCGCCGAGGTCGGGAACGTGAGGGTCGCGCCGCCGTCAGTGGGGGTGACCTGCACGGGGACGTCACCGAGGTCGCGCTGGATGCGCGCGACGACGTCGTCAGGGGTGGTCGGCTCCGCGTCGCGCAGGGTGCAGGCGACGGCGGCGGGGGAGTAGCCGGTGAGGGCGGAGGCCCAGGCGCGGGAGGAGCCCTCGTGCTGGGCGTAGGCCTCGGGGAACGCCGACCGCTGGACGGCCTGGGCGGCTTCGGTGATCGGCAGGTCGCGATAGCCGGGGACCTGGACCAGGCGGTCGTAGAAGATCCCGGTCGAGTAGACGGGGTCCTGGATCTGCTCGGGCGTGCCCCAGCCCTGCGAGGGTCGCTGCTGGAACAGGCCGAGCGAGTCGCGGTCGCCGTAGTCGAGGTTGACCAGCTTGGACTCCTGCATCGCGGTGGCCAGGGCGATGGTCACCGCCCGGGCGGGGAGCTCGCGGCGCAGACCGGTGGCGGCGATCAGGGCGGCGTTGTCGGCCTGGGTGGTCGAGAGCGCCCAGCCCGTGCCGTCGACGGTCGCGACGCACCGTTCGGCGACGGGCGCCGGCGGGTGCGTGCGCGAGAGGAACCACACGACGCCCGCGACGCCGAGCGCCAGGACGGCGAGCGCGACGAGGACCGCGCAGCCCCCTCGGCGGGCGGCCCGCCGTCGCCGTCGGGCGCTCACTCGTTGGCGTGCAGGGACGCGTTCAGCTCGACACCCGAACCCGCACGCGCGACCGCCTCGACCCCGCCGGTCAGTGAGTTCCGGCGGAACAGGATGTTGTCGCGACCTGCGAGCTCGCGAGCCTTGACCACGGTCGGCTCCCCGGCGCCCAGGACGGTGACCTTGGTGCCGGCCGTGACGTAGAGGCCGGCTTCGACCACGCAGTCGTCGCCGAGCGGGATGCCGACGCCCGCGTTCGCGCCGAGCAGGGTGCGGCTGCCGATCGAGACGACCTCGCGGCCGCCGCCCGACAGGGTGCCCATGATCGAGGCGCCGCCGCCGATGTCGGAGCCGTCGCCGACCACGACGCCGGCGGAGATGCGGCCCTCGACCATCGACGTGCCGAGCGTCCCGGCGTTGAAGTTCACGAACCCTTCGTGCATGACCGTGGTGCCGGCGGCCAGGTGGGCTCCCAGGCGCACCCGGTCGGCGTCGGCGACGCGCACCCCGGCCGGGACGACGTAGTCGACCATCCGCGGGAACTTGTCGACGCTCAGCACGGTGACGGGCACGCCGCTCGTGGCCCGCAGGCGCGCGCGCGTCGCCTCGAATCCCTCGACCGCGCAGGGGCCGCGGTCGGTCCACACGACGTTCGGCAGCACCCCGAACAGACCGTCGAGGCTCTGCCCGTGCGGGGGGACGAGCCGGTGCGAGAGCAGGTGCAGGCGCAGGTAGGCGTCGGCCGTGTCGGCGGGCGGCGTGTCCAGGTCGATGACCGTGCGGACCACCTGGATGCGGACCCCGCGGGCGTCGTCCTTGCCCTCGGCGGCGGTCAGGTCGGCGGGCGGCTCGGAGTCCGAGGAGGGTGAACCGAGGGCCGGGGAGGGGTACCAGACGTCCAGGGTGGTGCCGTCGTCGGTCAACGTGGCCAGGCCGTATCCCCATGCCATACGTCCGGTCGTCCGAGCAGTCATGGCGACAACCCTAGGTCAACGGCGAGGACTAGGGTCGCGTCGTGGCATCCGAGACCTCCGTCATCCTCGACCTTTCGGCCGACCCGGTCGCGCTCACCCGGGCGCTGTGCGACATCCCGTCGGTGAGCGGCGACGAGCGCTCGATCGCGGACGCCGTGGAGACGGCGCTGCGTGCCTACGCACACCTCGAGGTCCTCCGGGACGGCGACGCCGTCGTGGCGCGCACGAGCCTGGGCCGCCCGACGCGGGCGGTGATCGCCGGCCACCTGGACACCGTCCCGATCGCGGACAACCTGCCGACGAGGCTCGTCGGCGAGGGTGCGCTGGCGGAGCTGTGGGGGCGCGGGACCGTGGACATGAAGGGCGGGGTCGGCGTGCAGCTCGCGCTGGCGGCGTCGCTCGCGCAGCCGTCGCACGACGTGACGTGGGTGTTCTACGACCACGAGGAGGTCGCGTCCGACCTCAACGGCCTCGGGAGGCTGGTCCGCAACCACCCGGACTGGGTGCAGGGCGACTTCGCGGTGCTGTGCGAGCCGACGAACGGCGGTCTCGAAGGCGGCTGCAACGGCACCCTGCGCGTCGAGGTGCGCCTCGAGGGCGTCGCGGCCCACTCGGCCCGGGCCTGGATGGGCCGCAACGCCATCCACGCCGCCGGCGAGGTGCTGCGTCGGCTCGAGGCGTACGAGCCCGCTTCCGTCGAGGTCGACGGCCTGGTCTACCGAGAGAGCCTCAACGCCGTCCTCGTCGACGGCGGGACGGCCGCGAACATGATCCCCGACTCCTGCGTCGTGACGGTGAACTACCGGTTCGCCCCGTCGGCGTCGGTCGCGCAGGCCGAGGCGCACGTCCGCGAGCTGTTCGACGGCTACGACGTGGTGCTCACGGATGCCGCCGCCGGAGCGCGCCCGGGCCTGGACGCCCCGGCCGTCCAGCAGTTCGCGGCGGCGGTCCTGTCGGTGACCGGCGGCCAGGCCGGCCCGAAGTACGGGTGGACGGACGTCGCACGGTTCGCCGAGCTCGGCGTGCCGGCCGTGAACTTCGGCCCGGGTGACCCGCTCCTGGCGCACAAGCGCGACGAGCACGTCGTCGTCGGCCAGATCACCTTGGTCCACGACGCGCTGCGGCACTGGCTGACCTCCTGACGACGGGCAGGTGACGTCTGGGTGACCTCGTCACCGGTCGCCGCGGTCGCACCTAGAGTCGGGGCATGAGCGACGACGGTCAGCCCGCACCCGGACTCGGCTACCGCAGAGGCCCGGTCCTCCTTCGCGGCCAGCAGATCCCCAAGACCACCTCCGACCAGCGGCTGCTCAGCGGCGGCGACGGCGCGGACTGGCTGCACGGCGACCCGTGGCGCGTCATGCGCATCCAGAGCGAGTTCGTCGAGGGGTTCGGGGCGCTTGCGGAGGTCGGCCCCGCGGTCAGCGTGTTCGGCTCGGCCCGGGTGCCCGCGGACCACCCGGACTACGCGATCGGCGTCGAGGTCGGCCGCCGCCTGGTCGAGGCGGGGTACGCGGTCATCACCGGCGGCGGCCCGGGCATCATGGAGGCCGCCAACCGCGGCGCCAAGGGGGCCGGCGGCCTGTCGGTCGGGCTCGGCATCGAGCTGCCGTTCGAGCAGGGCATGAACCCGTTCGTGGACCTCGGCGTGAATTTCCGGTACTTCTTCGCCCGCAAGACGATGTTCATGAAGTACTCCGAGGGCTTCGTCGTGCTGCCCGGGGGTTTCGGGACGTTCGACGAGCTCTTCGAGGCCCTGACGCTGGTCCAGACCCACAAGGTGATCAGCTTCCCGATCGTCCTGGTCGGCAGCGCGTACTGGCAGGGCCTCCTGGACTGGGTGGCCAGCTCGGTGCAGGAGCGCGGCATGGTCGGCTCGGCGGACGTCGAGCTCATCAAGCTCGTCGACACCGCAGAGGAGGCCGTCGACGCCGTGCTGGCGCGGGGCGCCGAGCTGCGCGCGGAGGAGGAGCGCGCGGCCGCCGAGACGGCGCTCGCGCAGCACTCGCCGGAGAGCCCGTGAGCGGGGTCCCCCCAGCGGGTGCCCCGCTGCGTCTGCGCGGCCGCGAGATCGGACCGGACCGGCCGGTCGTGATGGCGGTGGTGAACCGCACGCCCGACTCGTTCTACGCCCCGGCCCGGTACGACGACGCCTCCGCGGACGCGGCCGTCGCGCGGGCGGCCGACGAGGGCGCGGACATCGTCGACCTCGGCGGGGTCCGTGCCGGGCGAGGCCCCAGGGTCGAGGCCGACGAGGAGATCGCCCGTGTGATCCCGCTGGTCGAGCGGGTCCGCCGACGCCACCCGGACCTGCTGGTCAGCGTCGACACGTGGCGGGCCGAGGTCGCCCGGGCCGCGGCCGATGCGGGCGCCGACCTGATCAACGACACCTGGGCGGGTCACGACCCGTCGCTCGTCGAGGTCGCCGCCGAGCGAGGGCTCGGCATCGTCTGCTCGCACACCGGCGGCGCGCGACCGCGGACCGACCCGTTCCGCGTCGAGTACCCGGCCACCCCGGGCGGCGACCCGCTGGACGGCGTGCTCGACGACGTCGTGCGCACGGTGTCGGCGGCCGCCCGACGAGCGGTGGACCTGGGCATCGACCCAGCCAGCATCCTCGTGGACCCGACGCACGACTTCGGCAAGAACACCTGGCACAGCCTCCATCTGGTCCGGCGTACCGAGGCGCTCGTCGCGCTCGGCCACCCGGTGCTGATGGCCCTGTCCCGCAAGGACTTCGTCGGCGAGAGCCTGGACCTGCCCGCCGAGGACCGGCTCGAGGGCACGCTCGCCGCGACCGCGGTCGCCGCGTGGCTCGGGGCCCGGGTGTTCCGGGCGCACGACGTGCGCGCCACGCGCCGCACACTCGATATGGTCGCCACCATCCGCGGGGACCGAGCCCCGGCCAGGACGGTGAGAGGACTGGTGTGAGCGACGTCGCCGTGGTCGAGCCGACGGAGCCGTCAGCCGCAGCGCGTCTGTGGGCGTGGTCCCGGACGCGGCCGTGGTGGCTCCAGGTCCTCGCCGTCTACGCCGCGGCGCGGCTGGCCACGACCGTCGTCTTCCTGTGGGTCGCCTCCGGGCAGGGCGAGAACGCGTGGACCGGCCCTCATCCCGGCTACTTCCCGTACGTGGGGTTCCTGTTCGACGGCAGCTGGTACCGGCAGATCGCCGAGCAGGGCTACCCGAGCACGTTGCCGGTGGACGCCTCCGGCAACGTGCAGCAGAACGCGTGGGCGTTCTTCCCGCTCTTCCCGCTGATGGCCCGCGGGTTCATGGAGATCGCGCGGCTGCCGTGGGAGGTGGTCGCACCCACGCTGGCGCTGACGCTCGGCGCCGTGGCGATGCTGCTGATCCACCGCGCGATCGCCGAGGGCGCCCCCCGTGCGGTCGAGGCTCGCCCCGGGCTCCCGCTGGCGACCGTCGCGCTGGTGAGCGTCTTCCCGACGGCCGCCGTGCTGCAGACCGCCTACACCGAGGCGCTCGCGCTGACCCTCGTCGCGGCCGCGCTGCTCCTGCTGATCCGCCGGCAGTACGCCTGGATGGCCGTCGCGGTGCTCGCCCTGGGCTTCACGCGAGCCGTGGCGCTGCCCATGGCGGCGGTCGTCGTCGTGCACGGACTCGTGCGCTGGCGGAGGTCCCGCGAGACGTTCACGTGGCGCACGGGGGCCGGGCTCACGGCGCTCGCGGCGTGGTGCTTCGCCTCGGGACTGATCTGGCCGGCCGTCTGCGGCTGGGTCACCGGGGTGTCGGACGGGTACCTGCAGACGCAGGAGGCGTGGCGAGGGGCGGCCAGCGTGACCCCGTTCTACGGCTGGACCTACGTGCCGACCTTCTGGTTCGACCGCTGGGCGATCCCCGTGATGGTCGCGGGCTTCTCGCTCGTCGTCGCCACCCTGGTGGTCCCGGCGGCGTGGCGGCTGGGGAACGAGCTGCACGCCTGGTCGGCCACGTACGTCGTCTACATCGCTGCGGTGGTGGAGCCCGGCAGCAGCCTCGCCCGGTTCCTGCTCCTGGCGTTCCCGCTCGGCGCGGTGACCGCGGGGGTCGTCACGCGGCCGACGGCGGCCCGGCGCTGGTGGTTCGGGGGCGTCGTGCTCCTCATGTTCGCGCTGCAGGTGCTGTGGGTCCGGCAGATGTGGCACGCCAACGCGGGTCCCGACTGGCCGCCGTGATCGTCGTCGAAAAGCTGGACATGCGTCCGATCGGGGACCCCTGGAAGCATCGGTCAAGGTGAGGGCCGTCCTGTGAACTAGGATGGATCCCGGACAACCGGCAGCTGAGGCCAGACGTGAGGTGCGCGCGAGCGCGCCCGCAGCCTGGCCTCGCAGCAGCCCGGACGCACGAGCGAAGGAGACGCCCCGCATGGCCGCGATGAAGCCGAGGACCGGTGACGGCCCGCTCGAGGTCACGAAGGAAGGCCGCGGCATCGTCATGCGCGTGCCGCTCGAGGGCGGGGGACGGCTCGTGGTCGAGCTCAACGCGACCGAGGCCGCGGAGCTGGGTGAGGCCCTGACGTCCGTCGTCAGCTGACGATGGCACGGGCAGGCGCCTCGGCGGCGCGGATCGGCCGGACACCTCCGGCGGTCACGCTGGCCGGCGGGACGGTCGGCACGTCGACGCTGCTCACCGACGGGTCGACCGATGCGGTCGCGATCCCCGTCTCTCCCGCACGCGCCGGCGACGACGCGCTGGTTCCGGGTGAGGGGACCGCAGCCGCGGCCGCCCGCTACGGGATCGACCTCGCCGAGATCGGCGAGCGCGCCCGTCTCGCGGGCAACCCCGGGGACGTCTACGTCCTGCAGCTGCCGCGCCCGGTCGGCTCGTCCGTCGTGCTGCCGTGGGCGGATCTGCCGCCCAGGCTCGTGCTCGTCGGCGTGGGGGCGGGTCGTCCCGACGACCTGCGCCGCGCCGGTGCCGCGCTCGCCCGCGCCACCCGCGGGCTGGGCCGAGTGGTGACCACGGTCGGCGCCGAGGCGCAGCAGACCGCGTCGCAGGCGGCCTCCGCCGCGCGCGCTGTCGCGGAGGGCTACCTGCTCGCCGCGTACGCGCCGCTGCGGTTCTCCGCCCAGGACGAGTCGAAGGAGCCCGGCGAGCTCGTGCTCCTGGGACGCGACGGCACCCGTGCGGCTGCCGCCGTCGGCGCCGCGCGGACGGCCGCGACGGCCACCTGGCTGGCGCGGGACCTGGCGACGACCCCGTCCAACATGAAGAACCCCGAGTGGATGGCCGAGCAGGCCCGCCGGCTCGGCACCGCGGCCGGGCTGGACGTGGTGATCCGCGGTCCGCGCGAGCTCGGGGAGTTCGGCGGCATCCTGGCCGTCGGTTCCGGCTCCGCGTCACCGCCGCGGCTGGTCACCGTCGGCTACACGCCCGCGACGTTCACGCCGGGGTCCGGCAAGCACGTGGTGGTCGTCGGCAAGGGCATCACGTACGACACCGGCGGCCTGTCCATCAAGCCGAGCGACGCCATGGTGCCGATGAAGACGGACATGACGGGTGCCGCGGTCGCGCTGGCCACCGTGCTCGGTGCCGCCGCGGACGGGGTCGCGCACCGCGTCACGGCGGTCCTGCCGCTGGCCGAGAACCACGTGGGGGCGTCCTCGTACCGCCCCGGCGACGTGCTGACGATGTTCGGCGGCACCACGGTCGAGATCGCGAACACCGACGCCGAGGGACGACTCGTCCTCGCGGACGCCCTGGCGTGGGCGGACGCGACGCTCGACCCCGACGTGCTCATCGACGTCGCCACCCTCACGGGCGCCGCGACGATCGGCCTGGGCAAGCAGCACGCCGCCCTGTACTCGTCGGCCCCGGCCCTCGTCGAGGAGCTCGTCGCGGCGGGCGAGGCGTCCGGGGAGCGGGCGTGGCACATGCCGCTCGTCGAGGAGTACGAGGAGGCCGTCCGCTCGGACGTCGCCGACCTGCGCCACGTGCCGCTGGACAAGAAGATCGGCGGCGGGTCCATCACGGCCGCGCTCTTCCTGCGGCACTTCGTCGGGACGCGCACGTGGGCCCACCTCGACATCGCCGGACCCGCCCGCTCGACGTCGGACAAGCACGAGGTCAGCGACGGGGCGACGGGCTTCGGTGCGCGGCTGCTGCTGCGCTACCTCGACAACCTGCGCTGACCGCCTGGTCAGGCATCAGGCGGCCGCGACGACCGCCTTCTTCTCCGCGCCCGGCTGCTCGGCCGGGATCCGTCCCGTGAAGAACAGGCCGACGAGGGCGATCAGGGCAAGCACGGCGAGCGCGCTGCGCAGGCCGTCGAGCCGCGCCTGAGCGTTCTCCTCGACCGCCGCGGCGGCGGCCTGGTCGCTCACGCCCGCGTCCTCGAGCGCCTGCTCCAGGGCGACGTCGGACAGGAACGGGATGCCCGCCGCGAGCTCGACGCTCGCCGTGCTGGACACCTCCGCCGGGACGTCGTCGTTGCTGGCGATCCCCGTCAGGAACGACGAGGTGAGCATCGCGATGAGGATCGACCCCGCCAGGGCGGTCCCGAGGGAGGCACCCAGGTTGGTCGCGGTGTTCTGCAGGCCGCCCACCTCGTCGCTCTCGTCGGCCGGCACGGCCGAGACCGTGACGCTGCCGAGCTGGGACGCGAGCGCCCCGATGCCGAGGCCCGCGAGCAGCAGCGGCACCGTGACGATCTCCGGCCCCGCCGACGATTCCATCGCGGTGAACAGCGAGACGATGCCCAGGCACATCGACAGCAGGCCCAGCCGGACCACGCGGCGGGGCGAGGCGTTCGGGAAGAACCGCGGGATGCCGGCCGCCGCGAGCAGCAGGGTGATCGACAACGGCATGATCCGCAGGCCGGTGTCGATCGCCGACAGGCCGAGGGCCACCGACAGGTACAGCGGGATGGTGAAGAACAGCCCGGCCTGGACCAGGAACTGGAAGAAGAACATGAGCAGGCCGCCGGTGAACTGCCGGTTGCCGAACATCTCGAGGCGGACCAGCGGTTCGCGGCCGCGGCTCACCATGTGCCGCTCCCACGAGGCGAACAGCCAGATCACGAAGATCCCGGCGATCACCAGCACGATCGTGGGCGACAGCCCGAGGATGTCCGGTCCGCCCGGCTTCGGCATGACCCAGCCCCAGGAGCTCGAGCGGAGCACACCGAACACGGCCAGCCCGAGCCCGGTGGCCGACAGGATCGCGCCGATGATGTCGAGCCGCGGTCCGCGCTCCGTCTCCGGGTCAGAGATCTTGCGCGTCCGCAGCAGGATCGCGAGCACCACGACGACCTCGCCGGCGAACACCCAGCGCCAGGAGAAGTACGTCGTCGCGAAGCCGCCGATCAGCGGGCCGAGCGCGACGGCGACGGCACCGGCGGCCATGACCAGCCCGTAGGCCCGCGGGCGGCCGGCGACGGGCACGTTGCTGGCGACCAGGGCGACGATCGCGGGCAGGATCAGCGCCGCGCCGATGCCCTCGAGCAGCGACCAGCCGAGCAGCAGGACCGGCAGGTTGGGCGCCAGCGCCGTGGTCAGCGATCCCGCGCCGTAGATCAGGCAGCCGATCGCGAACGCGCGCTTGCGGCCGATCAGCGTGCCGACCTTGCCGCCGGGGATCATGAGCATCGCCATGACCAGCGTGTAGAGCGTGATCGCGGTCTGGATGCCCTCGATCGTCGTCCCGACGTCCTCGGCCACGGTCGCGATCGCGACGTTCATGACCGAGCTGTCCAGGGTCATGAGGAACTGACCCGCGCCGAGCGTGAGGATCACCGCTCCGGCGGTGGACGCCTTCGCGGTGGTCGTGGCGCTCATCGCTTGACCGCGACCAGCAGCCCGTCGCCCGACGGCAGGAGCGCGCTGACGAGCCGGTCGTCGGAGCGCACGACCCGGCCGACCTCGCGGATGACCGTCGTCGTCTCGTCGCGCCGCGCGGGGTCGGCCACCCGGTCGTGCCAGAGCGCGTTGTCGACGGCCAGCACGCCGCCTGGCCGCAGCATCCGGACGGCCTGCTCGACGTACTGCGGGTAGGACTCCTTGTCGGCGTCCACGAAGACGAGGTCGTAGGCGCCGTCGGTCAGGCGCGGGAGCACGTCGATCGCGCGACCGGGGATCGTGCGCGTCCGGGTGGGCTTGACGCCCTCCTCCGCGAACGCCTCCTTGGCGGCACGCTGGTGCTCGAGCTCGAGGTCGATGGTGGTGAGCACACCGTCCGCGGGCATGCCGCGCAGCAGGTACAGGGAGCCGACGCCGGCGCCCGTGCCGATCTCGACGACGGCGCGGGCGGAGACCGCAGCGGCCAGGACGGTCAGCGCGGCACCGGAGCCCGGCAGCACGGGCGTGCAGCCCAGCTGGCCGGCACGCTCACGGGCACGCAGCAGGACGTCGTCCTCCGGCACGAACTCCTCGCAGTAGACCCAGCTCTGGGCCTTGTCGGTGGAGATGGCTGCCTCCTCGTCGAGCTGTACAACGGTCCTGGCCAGCGTAGTGGCGCGACCGGAGCGGCTGTGGGAGGCATAGCGATCCGCTACCGGCGGAAACCTTTCGCCCCTCCGGAGCGTTCCCTCAGTTCGAGCTCCACAGGTTTGCCTGGGAGACTTGCCCCTGACATGACTGACCGCGAGGAGACTGAGCACCTGATGAGCACCGAGCCCGCCACCTGGCAGGCACCGTCGTGGGAGGACATCGTCCGCGACCACTCGGCGCGGGTCTACCGGCTCGCGTACCGGCTCACGGGCAACAAGTTCGACGCCGAGGACCTCACGCAGGAGACGTTCGTCCGCGTGTTCCGCTCGCTGCACTCCTACCAGCCCGGCACGTTCGAGGGCTGGCTGCACCGCATCACCACCAACCTCTTCCTCGACCAGGCCCGCCGCAAGCAGCGCATCCGCATGGACGCGATGGGCGAGGACTCCGAGCGGTACGCGTCCGGCGACCAGCTGGGCGCCCCTGAGCGCGCGTTCGAGCACGGCAACCTCGACCTCGACGTGCAGCGTGCCCTCGACGAGCTGGCGCCGGAGTACCGCGCCGCCGTCGTCCTGTGCGACATCGAGGGCCTGTCCTACGAGGAGATCGCGGTCACGCTCGGCATCAAGCTCGGCACGGTGCGGTCGCGGATCCACCGCGCGCGTGCCCGCCTGCGCGTCTCCCTGGAGCACCGCGCGCCCGAGGCCCTGAGCGTGTTCTCCGACGACGACACGGCGGCGGAGGCGGTCCGCGGATGACGGCGCACCTCGGCTCGCGCATCAGCGCCCTCGTCGACGGCCAGCTCAGCGTGGCCGCCACCGAGCGCGCGCTGGCGCATGTCGCGGTGTGCTCGCAGTGTGCGGTCGAGCTGGGCGCGGCCAGGTCCGCGCGCCAGGCCCTGACCTCGGTCGACGAACCGTGCCCGGCCCCCGACCTCACCGCGCGGCTCCTGTCGCTCGCGGGCAGCGTCCCCACCGAGCAGCCCTCCAACGACCCGTTCGCGCCGCCCACGCCGGGCTCGCGCTCGGAGCTCGCGTCCTACGGCGTCACGTCGCCGGGCGGCTGGCTGGGACGCTCGAGCGTCCGCGGGGACCTGCGTCAGAAGCGGTCGAGCGTGCGGATCGCGGCCGGGTCGATGGCCGGCCTCGGCGCGGTCGCGGCCATGCTCTTCGTGCTCGGTGAGCAGCCGGCCGTCGTGCCGAGCAGCCATCCGGGCGCCGACCTCGGTCTCCTCGGCGGCGCGGTCACCGAGCGCGCGCCCGCGGCGTTCGACACCGGGTCGGAGGTCGCGGCCACCGGCAGCGACTCCGTGGCCTGGCTGCAGGCGCACCAGTGGTCGTTCCCCGCGCAGCTGCCCGACGGCTGGGCCGTCAGCGCCGTGCGCTGGTCCGGCGACGACTCGACCGTCCTCGAGGTCGACGTGGTCGGTCCCGAGGGCTCTCTCGTGGTGACCGAGCAGCAGGGGCGCCTCGACACGGACGCCCTCGCCGGTGCGCCCACGAGCCGGGTCGGCGGCCGCGAGGTCTACGTGCTCTCGTACGAGCCCTGGCACGTCGTGTGGCAGGCCGACTCGACGGTGGTCCAGGTGGTCGCCTCGGAGTCGAACGGCTCGGCGGAGGAGCTTGTGGGAGCCTTTCCGGGCGGCGCCTACGACGACGGCGTGCCCGCGCAGATCACGCGCGGCTGGGACACCGTGACAGGAGCCCTCGAACGACCATGAGCACCCCCGACGACCCGTCGGTCCCGGGTTCCTCGCCCGAGGTCCCCGCGCGCACCGCCGCCCCGGACAGCAACCCGTTCGCGTCCCCGTCCGGCCAGCGCCCCCTGCCGACCACGCCGCAGCAGCCCGCCACCGTCGCGAGCCCGTACCCGCCGCCGCCCGCACAGAGCCCGTACGCGCCCCCGGCTGCCCAGACCGGGACGCGCTACCCGACGCCTACCCAGTCCCCGTGGGGACCGGCACCGGCCGCGGACCCGTGGCGCACGGCGCCCGCAGCGCCATCCGCCGACCCGTGGGCCGGGCACCGCCCGCCCGCGCCGGACTCGGCCCCGTGGGACGCGCAGACCTACCCCAACCCGGCGCCGACCCCCGGCGAGCCGCCGCACCCGGCCGTCCGGACGGTCACCAAGAAGCGCCGCACGCTGTCCGTCGCGTGGGTCGTCCCGATCGCCGTGCTGGCGCTGGTCGCCGGGCTCGCCGGCGGGGTGATCGGCGGCCGGATCTCGGCCACGGACCACCTCGAGGACGCGGGCCTGCCTCCGGCGGGGACCGGCACCGCCACGATCGAGCGGGCACCGGACTCGGTCGCGGGCATCGCCAGCGGCGTCCTGCCGAGCGTCGTGTCCATCCAGGTCGACGGCGCCCAGGGCAGTGCCACCGGCTCGGGCTTCGTGCTCCGCCAGGACGGCTACCTGGTGACCAACCACCACGTCATCGCGCAGGCCGACGACGCCGCCTCGACGACCATCACCGTGACCTTCGTCGACGGCAGCGAGAAGCCCGCGACGATCGTCGGCAGCACCTCGGACTACGACCTCGCGGTCCTCAAGGTCGACGTCGACGGCCTGACCCCGCTGCTGCTCGGCGACTCGGGAGAGGTCGTCGTGGGCGACCCCGTGGTCGCCATCGGTGCGCCGCTCGGCCTGGCCGGCACCGTCACCACCGGGATCGTCAGCGCGCTCAACCGCCCGGTCACCGCCGGTGACGAGAGCAGCACGGCGTTCATCAACGCGATCCAGACCGACGCCGCGATCAACCCCGGCAACTCGGGCGGTCCGCTGGTCAACGCGGCGGGCGAGGTCATCGGCATCAACTCGGCGATCGCGCAGCCGCCCGGCTCCACCGCGACCGTGGGCGGCAGCATCGGCCTCGGCTTCGCGATCCCTTCCAACCAGGTGCGTCGCACGGCCGACCAGCTCATCGAGACCGGCCACGCGACGTTCCCGATCATCGGCGTGCTCCTCGACCAGGGCTACGCCGGCGAGGGCGTGCAGGTCTCGGGCCAGGACCAGAACGGGCAGCCGCCCGTCAGCGCCGACGGCCCGGCCGACCGCGCGGGCATCCACCCGGGCGACATCATCCTGGCGATCGACGGCCGTCCGGTCACGCAGCCCGACGAGCTGATCGTCGCCATCCGCGCGCTGACGCCGGGGGACACCGTCCTGCTGCGCGTCCGCACCGGGTCCGCCGAGCGGGACGTCCGCGTCAAGCTCGACGAGTCCGAGGCGCCCTGAGTCCCCGGGGACCGGAAAGGTAGTCTGGCGTTGTGTTCGGGATCAACGGCGGTGAGCTCCTCATCCTCTTCGTCGTGGCCGCGCTCGTCATCGGGCCGGAGCGTCTGCCCGGGTACGCCGAGCAGCTGGGCCAGTGGGTCCGCCGTGGCCGGATCTTCCTGCGCGACGCCAAGCTCCGCGTCGACGAGGAGCTCGGCGAGGAGGGCAAGGACGTCGACTGGGCCGCGCTCGACCCTCGTCGGTACGACCCGCGCCGGATCGTGCGGGAGGCGCTCCTCGACGACCCCGCGCCGCCACCGGTGCGCTCGGTGACCCGGCCCGGTGCCGTCCCCGCCAGCAGCCCCGCCTCGAACGCCGTGCGCGGCGGTGCGGCCACCGCCGCGGCCGTCCCGGTCGTCGCCAACCAGGTCGCGCCGTTCGACGACGAGGCCACCTGAGCGACCCGCTCACCCCACCCCCGTCGACCTGTCAGAATGGGCGGATGCACTTGGCGCCGCAGTCGTCGCGCATCTTCTCGGGGATGCAGCCCACGTCCGACTCCCTCCAGCTGGGGAACTACCTCGGGGCACTGACCCAGTGGGTGGCGCTGCAGGAGGAGCACGACGCGCTCTACTGCGTGGTGGACCTGCACGCGCTCACGGTCAGTCCTGACCCCGCGGTCCTGCGCGACCGCACCCGTCGCACCGCCGCGCAGTACCTCGCGGCCGGCGTCGACCCCGCGCGCTCGATCCTGTTCGTCCAGTCGCACGTGCCCGAGCACGCCGAGCTGGCCTGGTTGCTGTCATGCCACACGGCGTTCGGCGAGGCCAACCGGATGACGCAGTTCAAGGACAAGTCCGGCAAGCACGGGACCGAGGGCACGACGGTCGGCCTGTTCACCTACCCGGTGCTCATGGCCGCGGACATCCTGCTCTACGACACGACGCTCGTGCCCGTGGGCGAGGACCAGCGCCAGCACCTCGAGCTCACGCGTGACCTGGCCAACCGCCTCAACAGCAGGTTCGGCCCGGACACCGTCGTCGTGCCCGAGCCTCACATCGTGAAGGCCACCGCCAAGATCTACGACCTGCAGGACCCGACGGCGAAGATGAGCAAGTCCGCCGAGAGCCCGAACGGCCTGATCGAGCTTCTCGACGACCCCAAGGTCGTGACCAAGCGCATCAAGGGCGCGGTGACGGACGCCGGCAACGAGATCCGCTTCGACCCGGAGAACAAGCCCGGCATCTCCAACCTGCTGACGATCTTCTCGGCCCTCACCGACCGGTCGATCCCGTCGCTCGAGGCGGACTACGCGGGCAAGGGCTACGGCCACCTCAAGGTGGACCTGGCCGAGGTGGTCGTCGACTTCCTGGGTCCGTTCCAGGCGCGCGTGAACGGGTACCTGTCGGACCCCTCGTCGCTGGACGACGTGCTGGCCGACGGCGCCGATCGCGCCAGCGACCTGGCCTCCGTGACGCTCGAGCGGCTCTACGAGCGCAGCGGGCTCCTGCGGCGGCGCTCGCGGGTCCGCGCGTGAAGCTGCCGGAGCGATCCGGCGACCAGCTCCGGATCGGTGTGGCCATCACGGTTCCCGAGCCCTACGGCACCGTGCTGCAGTCGGCGCGCGCGCGGTTCGGCGACCCGTGGGCGGAGTTCATCCCGCCGCACATCACGCTGCTGGGCCCGACCGTCGTGGAGCACGACGAGATCGAGGCGGTCGACGAGCACCTGGCCCGGGTCGCCGCGTCGCACGTGCCGTTCGTCGTGCACCTGCGCGGCACCGCGACCTTCCGTCCGGTCTCCCCGGTCGTGTTCGTCCAGCTGGCCGAGGGTGCGCCGGGGTGCGCCGCACTCGAGCGCAGCGTGCGCTCGCACGTGCTCGACCAGGAGGTGCGGTTCGACTACCACCCGCACGTCACCGTCGCGCACGAGGTCGCGGACGAGCAGCTCGACGCCGCGTCCGCCGACCTGGCGGGGTTCGACGCCACGTTCGTCGTCGACAGCTTCCACAGCTACGCGCACGGCGACGACGGCGTCTGGCGACCGGTCCGCGACTTCTCGCTGACGGGAGCCGCCGCAGATGCCGGGGTCGGCTGCCCGACCTAGGGTGCAGGGCATGACCACCGACGACGCGCGCCCGCCCGCGGGGGCAGGGACCGCGCAGGCGCACGCGCTGGCGGTCGAGAGCCCGCCGGAGCAGCCGGGGTTGGCGGCACGCGGCAAGGCGTTCTGGGACTGGGTCAAGCACACGCGTCCGATGCGGGCCAACTCCCGGTTCGGCGCGCGCAGCGGCGGCGTCCTGACGGGCGGGATCGCCTACGCGACCCTGTTCTCCGTCTTCGCCGCGCTGACCATCGGCTACACGATCTTCATGGCCGTCCTGGGCGACAACGAGAAGCTGCGTGCGCAGATGCTCGACGCCATCGACTCGGCTCTGCCCGGCCTGATCGACACGGGCGACGGCGGGCTGGTCAAGCCCGAGGACCTCGTGCTGAACACACAGCTGACGCTCGCCAGCGTGATCGCGGTGGTCGTCCTGCTGCTCAGCGCGATGGCGGCCGTCTCCGCGCTGCGGCGGGCCGTGCGCGCGATGTTCGCGGACGACGACCTGCTCGGCAACGGGATGCTCGGCAAGGCGCGTGAGCTCGGCGGGTTCGCCGGGATGGCGATCGCGTTCCTGCTCTCCGCGATCCTCACCATCGCCGTCACCAGCGCGACGCAGTGGCTGCTCGCGGCGCTCGGCTGGAGCGGCTACACGACGACGGTGCTCACCGTGCTCGGGATCCTGGTCGCATTCGTCGTCGACGCCTCGGTGTTCGTCCTGATCGTCACCGTGCTGGCCGCCCAGCACCCGCCGCGCCGGGACCTGCTGTGGGGGGCGGCGTTCGCCGGCATCGGGCTCGGGGTCGTCCGGCAGCTGGGCACGGCGGTCGTCGGGGGCAGCGTGAACAAGAACCCGCTGTTCGCCTCGGTGATCGTGCTGGTCACGCTGCTCGTCTGGATCAACCTCCTCGCGCGGATCATCCTGCTGGTCGCCGCGTGGACAGCGGACCCGCCGTACGTGGACAAGAAGAAGCTGGCGGCGGAGGCAGCCGCCGCGCGCCTGTAGCCACCCCTGCCTCAGCCGAGGGCGGCGTGCAGCTCGGGCAGCCGAGCCGTCAGGGTCGCGAGCCGGGCCAGGGTCGCGGCGGGCTCGCCGATCGACCCGAGCCGCAGCATCCCCGGGTCGCCCGCACGCTGGCCTGCGGCGATGCGGTCGGTCGCGGAGGTGATCCGCACGGGCACGTGGTCCAGCAGGGTGTGCGGGTCGAGGTCGCCGTACCCGTCCGCGATCGTCGCCAGCCCGTCGGCCATCTCCACCGCGTCCGCTGCCGGGTGCAGCAGTGCCGAGTTCCACGCGTACATCGCGACGTCGTCCAGCGGGACGCCCGGGCCGGCCACGTCCCAGTCGAAGACGCCGGCCAGCTCGTCACCGTCGAACGCCAGGTTGTAGATCGCCGTGTCGTGGTGGCAGACGATCTCGCCGGGCTCGAGGGCTCGCTCGACGAAGCGCCACCGGCGGCTCTCGCGCGGGAAGCCCGCCACGGCGGCGTGGAACGTCCGCAGCCAGCGCATCGCCGACCGGGTCTGGGCCGCCGACGCCGGCTCGGTGTGGATGTCGAGCACGCGCCCGAGCAGGAACGTGAGGATCTCCCGGCCGCGCTCGTCGGTGCCCAGGACGCGGGGGATCTTCTCGACGCCCGCCGCAGCCAGGAAGTCGAGCAGCTCGTGCACCGCGGGCGTCCAGGGTCCGGTCGGCCGCCGCACGGTGTCGCCGACGCGGACGGCGCCACCGACGTTCCCGCCGGGCAGCGCGACCTCGTCGTCAGGCGTCACGACGGCGTTCCGGGACCGGCTCTCCGCGACGCTCGAGCTCGGCGACGACCGAGGCGGGGATCGCGCGACACCCGCACGCCGTCGCGTGCTCGACGTGCCAGGCGACGCGCGCGTCCAGCGGAGCCCCCCGCCCGAGCACGTGCTCGTCGTGCCAGTCCGTGTTCACGACGACAGTCGAGCACGGACTCGATCGATCGTCGATCCCGATGCGCTCAGAAGGCGCGCGTGATCATCGCGCGCTTCACTTCTTGGATCGCCTTGGTGACCTCGATGCCTCGCGGGCACGCCTCGGTGCAGTTGAAGGTCGTGCGGCACCGCCACACGCCCTCCTTGTCGTTGAGGATCTCGAGGCGCTGGGTGCCACCCTCGTCGCGGCTGTCGAAGATGAACCGGTGCGCATTGACGATCGCGGCGGGGCCGAAGTACTGCCCGTCGGTCCAGAACACCGGGCACGACGAGGTGCAGGCGGCGCACAGGATGCACTTGGTGGTGTCGTCGAAGCGCGCGCGCTGCTCGGCGGACTGGAGACGCTCCTTGGTGGGCTCGTTCCCCGTGGTGATCAGGAACGGCATGATCTCGCGGTAGGACGCGAAGAACGGCTCCATGTCGACGACGAGGTCCTTGATCACCGGCAGGCCCTTGATGGGCTCAATGGTGATCGGCTTCTTGATGTCGAGGTCCTTGAGCAGCGTCTTGCAGGCCAGGCGGTTGCGGCCGTTGATGCGCATGGCGTCGGAGCCGCACACGCCGTGGGCGCAGGAGCGACGGAACGTCAGCGAGCCGTCCTCCTCCCACTTCACCTTGTGCAGGGCGTCCAGGACGCGGTCGGTGCCGTGCGCGCGCACGGTGAACTCGTCCCAGTACGGCTCGCCCGTGCCGTCGTCGCCGGGCAGGTAGCGCCGGACCTTGAGGGTCACGTCGAACGACGGGATCACCGGTGCCGCGGAGGGGGCGTCGAGGGTTGCGGTCATCAGTACTTGCGCTCCATCGGCTGGTAGCGGGTCACCGTGACGGGCTTGGAGCCCAGCACGAGCTGGTAGTCCTCGAACACGGTGGTGTGGTGGAAGGCGCCCTTGTGGTCGCCGTCGCCGTCCGTGCCCCACAGGCGGTGGCCCTTGACCGGCAGCGGGCGCCGGTACGCCATCGTGTGCTTCATGTAGTTCTTGTCGTCGCGGTCCGGGAAGTCCTCGCGGAAGTGCCCCCCGCGCGACTCGTCGCGGTTCAGGGCGCCGACGACGACCGTCTCGGCGATGTCCAGCAGGAACCCGAGCTCGACGGCCTCGAGCAGGTCGGTGTTGAACATCTTGGACTTGTCCTGGACGCTCACGTGCCGGAACCGCTTCTGCAGGCTCTTCACGTCCTCGAGCGCCTGCTCCAGCGACTCCTTGGTCCGGAACACCTGGGCGTTGAGGTCCATCGACTCCTGCAGCGCCTTGCGCAGGTCCGCGACGCGCTCGCCGTCGGCCCGCGTCCGGATCTCCTCCAGGCCGGCGACCACGGAGTCCGCGGCCCCCTCGGGCAGCTCGACCCAGGACGCCTGGACCGCGTAGGCCGCCGCCGAGATCCCGGCGCGCTTGCCGAACACGTTGATGTCCAGGAGCGAGTTGGTGCCCAGCCGGTTGGAGCCGTGCACGCTGACGCACGCGACCTCGCCCGCGGCGTAGAGCCCACGGATGACGTCGGTCTGGTTGCGCAGCACCTCGGCCTCGATGTTGGTGGGGATGCCACCCATGGCGTAGTGCGCGGTCGGGTACACGGGCACGGGCTCGGTGTAGGGCTCGATGCCGAGATAGGTGCGCGCGAACTCGGTGATGTCCGGGAGCTTGGCGTCGATGTGCGCGGGCTCGAGGTGCGTCAGGTCGAGCAGCACGTAGTCCTTGTTGGGGCCGGCGCCGCGGCCCTCGCGCACCTCGTTGGCCATGGACCGGGCGACGATGTCGCGCGGGGCCAGGTCCTTGATGGTGGGGGCGTAGCGCTCCATGAAGCGCTCGCCCTCGGAGTTGCGCAGGATGCCGCCCTCGCCGCGGGCCGCCTCGGAGAGGAGGATGCCCAGGCCCGCCAGGCCGGTCGGGTGGAACTGGAAGAACTCCATGTCCTCCAGCGGGATGCCGCGGCGGTACGCCAGCGCCATGCCGTCACCGGTCAGGGTGTGGGCGTTCGACGTCGTCTTGTAGATCTTGCCGGCGCCACCCGTGGCAAGGACCACGGACTTGGCCTGGAAGACGTGGATCTCACCGGTCGCCAGCTCGTAGGCCACGACGCCCGAGACGTTGACCTCCTCGCCGTCCGGCACGTGACCGGCCGCGAGGTCGCGGTCCACCAGCAGGTCCAGCACGTAGAACTCGTTGAAGAACTCGACCTCGTTCTTCACGCACTGCTGGTAGAGCGTCTGCAGGATCATGTGACCCGTGCGGTCCGCGGCGTAGCAGGACCGGCGCACGGCCGCCTCGCCGTGGTTGCGCGTGTGCCCGCCGAAGCGCCGCTGGTCGATCTTGCCCTCGGGCGTGCGGTTGAACGGCAGGCCCATCTTCTCCAGGTCGAGCACGGCGTCGATGGCCTCCTTGGCCATGACCTCGGCGGCGTCCTGGTCGACCAGGTAGTCACCGCCCTTGACGGTGTCGAACGTGTGCCACTCCCAGTTGTCCTCCTCGACGTTGGCCAGGGCGGCGCACATGCCGCCCTGCGCCGCACCCGTGTGGGAGCGCGTCGGGTAGAGCTTGGAGATGACGGCCGTGCGTACGCGCGTCGAGGACTCGAGCGCGGCACGCATCCCTGCGCCGCCCGCGCCGACGATCACGACGTCGTACTGGTGGGTCTGCATCGGGGTCGATGCCTTCCTTGTCTCTGTGGTCTCGTCAGGCGGTGCAGAACGAGGGGAGCAGGTCCGCCGGCGAGCCCGTCGGGCACGGGTCGAACGTGAAGATCACGAGCGTGCCCAGCACGACGACGATCATGAAGGCGAGGTAGAGCAGGACCTTGAGCGTCAGGCGCAGGCCGTCGCGCTCCGCGTAATCATTGACGATCGTCCGCACGCCGTTGGTGCCGTGGATCATCGCGAGCCAGAGCATGAGCAGGTCCCAGACCTGCCAGAACGGCGACGCCCACTTGCCGGCGACGAAGCCGAAGTCGATCGCCTTGACGCCCTCGCCCGCGACGAGGTTGACGAACAGGTGCCCGAAGATCAGGACCAGCAGGATCACGCCGGACGCGCGCATGAAGACCCAGCCGTACAGCTCGGTGTTGCCGCGCGTGGTCAGGCGGGCCGGACGGGCCCTGGGCGCGCGGGGCGCCTTCGGGTCGGCGATGGTGCTCATCACTCGCCCCCGAACACGTGCATCAGGTGGCGGGGCAGGAAGCCGGCCATGGTGACGACGAACAGGCCGATCACGATCCAGAGCATCAGGCGCTGGTACTTCGGGCCCTTGGCCCAGAAGTCCACCAGGATGATGCGGATGCCGTTGAACGCGTGGAACACGATCGCCGCGACGAGGCCGGCCTCACCGAGGCCCATGATCGGGTTCTTGTACGTGCCGATCACGTCGTTGTAGGCCTCGGGGGAGACGCGGACGAGAGCCGTGTCGAGGACGTGCACGAGGAGGAAGAAGAAGATCGCGACGCCGGTGACGCGGTGCGCGACCCACGACCACATGCCTTCTCGCCCTCGGTAGAGCGTCCCGGCGGGCGCTTTGCGCTTCACYGGCGCATCGGGCGCTGCGGACACTGGGGGATCCTCCTGGCGAGTCAGAGGTGCGGACGACGGCGTCCCTAGACGACCTCACTGTAGTGAACGACTTCCACCCCGACCTCACAGGGAGGGCCCCCTGTGAGGTACTCCACATGCTGGACACCAGGGAGCTCATGGCTACCCTGACCCCCATGTCTTCCAGCGGATCGACCATCTCGGGCTTCCACGCCGTCATCCCCGCCGGCGGCGCGGGCACCCGGCTCTGGCCGCTCTCGCGCGCGGGTCACCCCAAGTTCCTGCTCGACCTCACGGGAACCGGGCGCACGCTGCTGCAGGGCACGGTCGACCGGCTACGACCGCTCGCGGGCGACGCGGGGATCCTCGTGGTCACCGGGGCGCGGCACGCGCAGGCCGTCGCCGGGCAGCTGCCGGAGCTCGGCCAGGGCCAGGTGCTCGCCGAGCCGTCGCCTCGGGACTCGATGGCCGCGATCGGTCTCGCCGCCGCGGTGCTGCTGGAGCGCCACGGCGAGGACGTCGTGCTCGGGTCCTTCGCGGCCGACCACGTGATCTCCGGGACCGACCTGTTCGAGGAGACGGTCCGCGAGGGCGTCGTCGCCGCGCAGGCCGGGTACGTCGTCACGATCGGCATCCGCGCCACGGAGCCGTCCACCGCGTTCGGGTACGTCCGCTCCGGGCAGAGCCTGGGTCTCGACGAGGCCCCGCGCGCCCAGCACGTCGCCGGGTTCGCCGAGAAGCCCGACGCCGAGACCGCGACCGCGTACCTGGCCACCGGCGAGTACCGCTGGAACGCGGGCATGTTCATCGTCAGGGCGCGCGTGCTGCTCGACCACCTCGCCGCCCAGCTGCCCGCGCTCGCCGCGGGTCTGGTCGAGATCGCCGCCGCGTGGGACGGCCCGGACAGGGCCGCCGTGCTGGACCGCGTCTGGCCCGGCCTCACCAAGATCGCCATCGACCACGCGATCGCCGAGCCCGTCGCCGCGGCCGGAGGCGTCGCCGTGGTGCCCGGCGACTTCGGCTGGGACGACGTGGGCGATTTCGCCTCGCTCGCGGTGCTGCTCGAGGGTGGGACCCTCGGCGACCCGTCGGCCGTGCAGCGCATCGACGCCGAGGGCTCCCTGGTCGTCGCGGGCGACGGCCGGACCGTCACGGTCATCGGGCTGCCCGACGCCGTCGTCGTCGACACCCCCGGCGCGGTGCTCGTCACCACCCGGGCCAACGCGCAGGCCGTCAAGCAGGGCGTGGACGGCTGGCGCGCGCTGGGGCGCGACGACCTGCTCTGATCCGCGGATAGGGTCGAACCGTGCCCGACCTCACCCCTGTCGCCCCGCTGAGCTCGCTGCGTCCCGCTCCCACGGAGCCCGTCGCGGCGCAGCTCGCCGCCCTGTACGACGGCCTGCGCGACGAGCTCGTCGCGATCCGCCGGGACATCCACGCCCACCCGGAGCTCGGCCGCACCGAGGTGCGCACCACGGCGTTGCTGGCGGACCGGCTGCGGGCGGCGGGCCTGCACCCGCACCTCCTGCCCGGCACCGGCCTCCTGTGCGACATCGGCCCGGGGCCGGCGGTGACGGGACGGCAGCGGATCGCGCTGCGCGCGGACCTCGACGCGCTGCCCGTAATCGACACCACGGGTCTGCCGTGGGCGTCGACCACCCGCGGGATCGCGCACGCCTGCGGGCACGACGTGCACACGACTGCGGTCCTCGGCGCGGGACTGCTCCTGGCCCAGGTCGCCGACCAGCTGACCACCGGCGTCCGGCTCGTGTTCCAGCCGGCCGAGGAGGTCCAGCCCGGTGGCGCGCTCGACGTGCTCGCGGCGGGCGGCCTGGACGGCGTCGGGCAGATCTTCGCGTTCCACTGCGACCCCAAGGTCGACGTCGGGCACGTCGGCACGCGCATCGGGCCGATCACGTCGGCCAGCGACGAGGTCACGGTGACCATCTCCGGCCCCGGCGGCCACACGTCGCGACCGCACCTGACGGGCGACGTGGTGTTCGCGCTCGGCCAGGTGATCACGCAGGTGCCCGCGATCCTGGGCCGCCGGCTTGACCCACGCTCGGGCGTCAACCTGACGTGGGGCGCGGTGCAGGCCGGCTCGGCGCACAACGCGATCCCGCCGATCGGCACCCTCAACGGCACCCTGCGCTGCTTGGACGTCCGGGCGTGGGAGAAGGCGTCGGAGGTGTTCCACGCAGCCGTCGAGAACGTCGTGGCGTCGCTGGAGGTGGACGTGGAGGTGCGCCACCACCGCGGCGTGCCTCCCGTGGAGAACGCCGAGCAGTCCACCGGCGTGCTCGAGGAGGCCGCACGCAGCGTGCTCGGAGCGGGGTCCGTGCTGCTGACCGAGCAGTCGCTCGGCGGCGAGGACTTCGCCTGGTACCTGACGCGGGTGCCGGGTGCGATGGCCCGGCTGGGCACCCGCACGCCGGGCGGTCACACGTACGACATCCACCAGGGCGACCTGCGGGTCGACGAGCGCGCGGTCGAGGTCGGCGCCCTCTTCCTCGCCCGGGCCGCGCTTCTCGCGGGCTGAGACAGGACGTCCGCCACCTGGGCGGATATACCAAGTCGGTAACGTTACCTGCGGGGATACCCATCGGTAACATGCGCGTCACGCGCGGCTGGCTAGTGTCCGAACCATCAATGCCGGTCAGGCACACGGTCGTGCCACAGGGCGCACGGAGCCTGCCCGGCGAGAAGCTGACGAGATTCAGGAGACGCGCGTGAACAAGATCATTCGAGTGGCTGCGCTCGGCGGGGCGCTCGCGCTCGCGCTTGCGGCGTGTGGCAGTGCACCGGAGGACGAGAGCAACCCCACCGACGGTGGCTCCAGCGCCGCCGCCACGGTCGACTACACCGCGTGCATGGTGTCGGACGAGGGTGGCTTCGACGACGCCTCGTTCAACGAGTCGGGCTTCAAGGGCATGCAGCAGGCCGAGAGCGAGCTGGGCGTGACGATCAAGTCCGCCGAGTCGACCGACCCGGGCCAGTACACGACCAACGTTGACTCGATGGTCCAGCAGGGTTGCAACCTCATCATCGGCGTCGGCTTCGCGCTCGAGGACGCCGTCCAGGCGGCCGCCACGGCCAACCCGGACATCGACTTCGCGCTCGTCGACTCCGCGTTCTCCGACGAGAACTTCGCGCCCGTCACGATCGACAACGCCAAGCCGCTCCTGTTCAACACGCAGGAGTCGTCGTACCTCGCGGGCTACCTCGCCGCGGGCATGTCGAAGACCGGCACGGTCGCCACGTTCGGCGGTCAGCCGTTCCCGTCCGTCACCATCTTCATGGACGGGTTCTCCGACGGGATCGACGCCTACAACACCGACAACGGCACGTCCGTGAAGCTCCTCGGCTGGGACAAGGCCGCGCAGAACGGCTCGATGATCGGGAACTTCTCCGACACCGAGGCCGGCCGCACCACGACCGAGCAGTTCATCGCCGCGGGCGCGGACATCATCCTGCCCGTCGCCGGCCCGGTCGGCGCCGGTTCGCTGAACGCCGCGAGCCAGCACCCCGGCACGTCGGTCATCTGGGTCGACTCGGACGGCTACCTGCAGCCCGCCAACGACCAGTACAAGAGCCTGCTGCTCACCTCGGTGATGAAGCAGATCCAGGCCGCCGTCTTCGACACGATCAAGTCCTCGTCGTCGGGCGACTTCAGCAACACGCCGTACGTCGGCACGCTCGAGAACGGTGGCGTGGCGCTCGCGCCCTTCCACGACTTCGAGTCGCAGGTGCCGGCTGAGCTCTCCGCCAAGATCGACGAGCTCAAGGCTGCGATCATCGACGGCTCGCTGGTCGTCGACTCGCCGTCGGCCAACAAGGTCAGCTGACCTTGTAGCGCCAGGCGTCGACGGGGGGCCCGGGACGGACACGTTCCGGGCCCCCCGTGCGTCAGCGCCCAGCAGGGCTAATGTCGCTCACAGGATCGGGTGGAAGGCGGCGAGCGTGCAGCTCGAACTGCGAGGCATCACCAAGCGTTTCGGCTCGTTGGTTGCCAACGACGGCATCGACCTGACGTTCGCACCAGGCGAGATCCATGCACTCCTCGGCGAGAACGGCGCCGGGAAGTCGACCATGATGAACGTCCTGTACGGGCTCTACCAGCCCGACGCGGGGCAGATCCTGGTCGACGGGCAGCCGCGGACGTTCGCCGGTCCCGGCGACGCGATGGCGGCCGGCATCGGCATGGTGCACCAGCACTTCATGCTCATCCCGGTGTTCACCGTGGCGGAGAACGTGGTGCTCGGTCACGAGCCGACGGCCGCCGGCGGGCTCATCGACCTCAAGGAGGCGCGTCGCCGCGTCCGGGAGATCTCCGACCAGTTCGGGTTCGCCGTCGACCCCGACGCGCTCGTCGAGAACCTCCCCGTCGGCGTGCAGCAGCGCGTCGAGATCATCAAGGCGCTCTCGCGCAACGCCGAGGTCCTGATCCTCGACGAGCCGACCGCCGTGCTCACGCCCCAGGAGACCGACGAGCTGATCGCGATCATGCGCCAGCTCAAGGCCGCCGGGACGTCCATCGTCTTCATCACGCACAAGCTGCGCGAGGTCCGCGCCGTCGCGGACACCATCAGCGTCATCCGCCGCGGTCGCGTGGTCGGGACGGCCACCCCCGCGAGCACCGAGGTCGAGCTCGCCTCCCTCATGGTCGGACGCTCCGTGAGCCTGGCCGTCGACAAGGCCGACGCGACGCCCGGTGAGGCGTCGTTCGCCGTGAAGGCGCTCACCGTGTTCGACGCCAACGGCGTCGCGGTGGTCGACGACGTCTCGTTCGAGGTCCGCCGCGGCGAGATCCTGGCGATCGCCGGGGTCCAGGGCAACGGCCAGACCGAGCTGACCGAGACCATCCTCGGGCTCCAGAAGCCGGCCAGCGGCTCCCTGCTGCTCGACGGCACGGAGCTGGGCGGACGGTCGGTCGCCGGGGTGATCGAGGCCGGCGTCGGCTTCGTCCCCGAGGACCGCAGCACCGACGGCCTGATCTCCTCGTTCTCCATCGCCGAGAACCTCATCCTCGACATGCACCGCAGCAAGCCCTACGCCCGCGCCGGCTCCCTGAGCCCCGCGCGCGTGGCGGAGAACGCCGCGCACCGCGTCGAGGAGTTCGACATCCGGGTCCGGTCGGTGCAGGACCCCGTCAGCACCCTGTCCGGCGGCAACCAGCAGAAGGTCGTGCTGGCCCGCGAGATGTCCCGGCCGCTGCGGCTGCTCGTCGCGTCGCAGCCGACCCGTGGGCTCGACGTGGGATCCATCGAGTTCGTGCACAAGCGGATCGTCTCCGAGCGCGACAAGGGCACTCCGGTCATCATCGTGTCGACGGAGCTCGACGAGGTGCTCGCGCTGGCCGACCGGATCGCCGTCATGTACCGCGGCAAGATCATCGGCGTGATCGACGGCGGGCACACCTCCGACCGCGACGTGCTCGGCCTGATGATGGCGGGCGTCCCGCTCGACCAGGCGCGTGAGCAGGCGGCGGGGCACCACACGGCGCTCGCGGAGGTGGACGCGGTGGTCGAGGACCTCGACCTCGACGGCCCGGCCCCTGCAGCCGCTCCCGCCGCCGCCGCTCCGGCCCCACCAGTCGCCCCGACCCCGCCGGCGCCGCCCGTGCCGGAGGCCGTCGCCGCCCCGACGAACGATGAGGAGGAGCAGGCGTGACCGCCACCGTCCAGGACGCACCCGCGCCCGCGCCGGCATCCGAGGAGCCCTCGGGCCCCAAGCGGCCGTACCTGCAGGCCGTGATGGACTCGACGACGACCACCGTCATCGTCGCCATCTTCATCGCCCTGTGCCTCGCCGCGATCCTCGTCGTGGCCGCCGACCCGGCGTCCCAGAAGGCGTTCGGCTACGTCACCGCCCGGCCGCAGGACTTCTTCAGCGCCGCGTGGGACGCCATCTACTCGACGTACTCGGCCCTCTTCCGCGGCGCGATCTACGACTACCAGGCCACGGGCGCCCGCCGGATCCGACCGATCACCGAGACGATGGTGTCGTCGGTGCCGCTGATCCTCGCCGGCCTCGGTCTGGGCATCGGCTTCCGGTCCGGGCTGTTCAACATCGGCGCCCAGGGCCAGGTCCTGGTCGGTGCGGCCGCCGGTGCGTACGTCGGCTTCAAGGCCGAGCTCCCGGTCGGCCTGCACGTCATCGCGGCCTGCGCGGCGGCGATGATCGTCGGTGGCCTCTGGGCCGGCATCGCCGGGTTCCTCAAGGCGCGCACGGGGGCCAGCGAGGTGATCGTCACGATCATGCTCAACTCGATCGCGTTCTACCTCGTCTCCTACCTGCTCACCACGTCGGTGCTGCGCCAACCCGGCGGTCAGCGTCCCGTGACGCCGCCGGTGCGCGACACCGCCGTGATGCCGCTGCTGCTGGGACCGCAGTTCCGCCTGCACCTCGGCTTCATCATCGCGATCCTCGCCGCAGTCGTCGTGTGGTGGGTGATGGAGCGGTCGACGCTCGGGTTCAAGTTCCGGGCCATCGGCGCCAACCAGGACGCCGCCCGCACCGCCGGCATCCGCGTGCCGCTCATGTTCGTGCTGGTCATGCTCATCGCCGGTGGCCTGGCCGGGCTCGGCGGTGCCATGCAGATCCTGGGCACCGACAAGACGTTCCAGGCCGGCAGCGCCGGGTCCATCGGGTTCGACGCCATCACCGTCGCGCTGCTCGGGAGATCGAGACCCCTCGGCACTGTGCTCGCGGCGCTGCTCTTCGGGGCGCTGCGGGCAGGGTCGCCGCTGATGCAGACCTCCGCCGGCACCCCGATCGACCTGGTGCTCGTCATCCAGGCCGTGATCGTCCTGCTGATCGCCGCACCGCCCCTGGTCCGTGAGCTGTCGATCTTCCACTGGACCGCGACGTTGTTCGGCTACGACCGGAAGAGGGCAGCCGCGTGAGCACGCTCGCCGCACCAGAAGCGCCCAGCGCGCACGAGTCTCTCGTCACCCCCGTCCAGGTCGGCATCCGCTACCGCGGGCCGATCACCTACCTCGTCGTCGGGGTCCTGTCGCTCGTCTTCTTCGGGCTGCTGACGCCGGCGTCGGACGTCACGACGTTCCAGGTGGCCACGCCGAACGACTTCTTCAAGATCGACCAGTTCGCGGTCCCGTCGCGGCTGACCGCGTCGATCCTGTCGCTGATCGCCATCGGCCTGGGCGTCTACGCGCTCGTGCTCGCCCGGGCCCGCCGCAAGGCGCCGGTGTGGCTCGCGCCCGTGTACGGCGTGCTGGTCCTGTTCGCACTGCTGGTGTGGGTCATGGCCGGCAACGCCAACGCGCTGCCGTTCACGCTGCTGCTCACCACGGCGCTGGTCGCGTCGGTCCCGCTGGTGTTCGGCGCCATGGCCGGCCTGCTGTGCGAGCGCTCGGGCATCATCAACATCGCCATCGAGGGGCAGATGCTCGCGGGTGCGTTCCTGGCGGTCGTCGTCTCGTCGACCACCCAGAACGCCTACACCGGCCTGATCGCCGCCCTGGTGGCCGGTGCGCTCGTCGGGTGCGGGCTGGTGCTCTTCGCCATCCGGTACCGGGTCGACCAGATCATCGTCGGCGTCGTGCTCAACGTGCTGGTCATCGGCCTGACCAACTACCTGTTCTCGACGCTGCTCACCGACGACCCGCAGAAGCTGAACTCGCCGCCTCGGCTGCCCACGCTGCCGATCCCGGGCCTGTCGCAGATCCCCGTCATCGGCCCGGTGCTGTTCGACCACTCGATGATCGTCTACCTCATGTACATCGCCGTGGCGGTGCTGCAGATCCTGGTCTTCCGGAGCCGCTGGGGCCTGCGCATGCGGGCGGTCGGCGAGCACCCCAAGGCCGCCGACACCGTGGGCATCAAGGTCAACGCCACGCGCGTGCGGTCCACGATCCTCGGCTCGGCTCTGGCCGGCCTCGGCGGCGCGGCTCTGGTGTCGGCGGGCCTCGCGTTCACCAAGGAGCTGACGTCGGGCAAGGGCTACATCGCCCTCGCGGCCATGATCCTGGGCCGGTGGAGCCCCAAGGGCGCCCTGGCGGCGTCGCTGTTCTTCGGCCTGGCCGACGCCCTGCGGCGCGTGCTGAACAACCTCGGCTCGCCCATCCCGAGCGACGTGCTCGCGATGCTCCCGTACCTCGCGACGATCTTCGCCGTGGCCGGTCTGGTCGGCCGCGTGCGCCCGCCGGCCGCCGAGGGAATCCCGTACACGAAGTGAGCCCTGTGGACACCATCGACTGGGACGCCCTGCGGGCCGCCGCCACCGACGTCATGCACCGCGCGTACGCGCCCTACTCGCAGTTCCCGGTGGGGGCCGCCGCGCTCGTCGACGACGGCCGGGTGGTCGTCGGCTGCAACGTGGAGAACGCCTCGTACGGGGTCACGCTCTGCGCCGAGTGCGCCCTCGTCTCCGGCCTGCACGTGTCCGGGGGCGGGCGGCTCGTGGCGTTCACGTGCGTCGACAAGCACGGCAACGTCCTGATGCCCTGCGGCCGCTGCCGGCAGCTGCTCTGGGAGCACGGGGGAGCGCGCCTGCTCGTCGAGACGACGCACGGCGTGAAGCCGATGACCGAGGTGCTCCCCGACGCCTTCGGCCCGGCCGACCTCGAGGAGCGGGCATGAGCTTCGACGCCGTCGACGTCATCGTCGCCAAGCGGGACGGCCACCGGCTGACGGACGCGCAGATCGACTGGGTGGTCGACGCCTACACCCGCGGCGCGGTCGCCGAGGAGCAGATGTCGGCCCTCACGATGGCGATCCTGCTCAACGGGATGGACCGCGCCGAGATCGCCCGCTGGACCGCCGCGATGATCGCGTCGGGCGAGCGGATGGACTTCTCGGGGCTGTCCCGGCCGACCGCCGACAAGCACTCCACGGGCGGCGTCGGCGACAAGATCACGCTCCCGCTCGCCCCCCTGGTCGCCGTGTTCGGGGTGGCCGTGCCGCAGCTGTCCGGCCGCGGCCTCGGGCACACCGGCGGCACGCTGGACAAGCTGGAGTCGATCCCGGGCTGGCGCGCCGCGCTGAGCAACGAGGAGATGATGGCGCAGCTGGAGGACGTCGGCGCGGTCATCTGCCAGGCCGGCTCCGGGCTCGCCCCCGCCGACCGCAAGCTCTACTCGCTGCGCGACGTCACGGGCACCGTCGAGTCGATCCCCATGATCGCCGCGTCGATCATGAGCAAGAAGATCGCCGAGGGCACGGGCGCGCTGGTGCTCGACGTGAAGGTCGGGTCCGGCGCGTTCATGAAGGACATCGACCGCGCGCGCGAGCTGGCCCGCACGATGGTCGACCTCGGCACCGACGCCGGGGTGAAGACCGTCGCGCTGCTCACCGACATGTCCACGCCGCTGGGCATGACCGCGGGCAACGCGCTCGAGGTGCGGGAGTCCGTCGAGGTGCTGGCGGGCGGCGGTCCGGCCGACGTCGTCGAGCTGACCGTGGCGCTCGCGCGCGAGATGCTCGAGGCCGCCGGCGTGCCCGGCGACCCCGCCGACGCCCTCGCGGACGGCCGGGCGATGGACGCCTGGAAGCGGATGATCGCGGCGCAGGGCGGGGACGCCGACGCGACCCTGCCCGTGGCGCGCGAGACCGAGCAGGTGCTGGCCGAGGCCGACGGGACCGTGACGGTCCTGGACGCCTACGCCGTCGGCATCGCGGCCTGGCGGCTGGGGGCCGGGCGCGCGCGCAAGGAGGACCCCGTGCAGGCGGGTGCGGGCGTCGAGCTGCACGCGCGGCCCGGCGACATCGTCCGCGCCGGGCAGCCGCTGCTGACCCTGCACACCGACACCCCGGAACGATTCGAGCGGGCCCGCGAGGCGCTCGCCGGTGGCGTCGTCGTCGCTCCTGCCGGAACCCCGGTGGGCGTCCGACCGCTCGTCATCGACCGCGTCGAGGCCTGACGCGCGCGTGCCGCGAGCCGGGGGCACGATGGAGGCATGAGCACCGTTCCCGGGAGTGACGCCTGGCGGGACGCCGGACTGGCGCCGGTGGACCCGCACCGACCGCTGAGCCTCGTCGACGACACGGACGTGAGCGACGACGAGGACTACGAGCCCGACTTCGCGCGCCCTGACCTCGACGGACGTGCCGACGAGGCCGACGTCGTCGAGCAGGACACCGAGGTCGGCGACGAGGAGGACGGCCCCGGGTGAAACCCGAGGCCCGGGGGGCCCGAGCCGGACATTTCGGTACGGTGAGGCCATGAGCACCCCCGCCGAGCCCCCTGCCGTCGCGCCCGCCGAGGACCTCGTCGCGAAGATCCCTGCGCTGCCCAAGGTGCTCCTGCACGACCACCTCGACGGCGGCCTGCGCCCCCAGAGCATCATCGAGATGGCCGCCGAGGCGGGGCACGAGCTGCCCGCCACGGACGCCGACGCCCTGCGTGACTGGTTCTACGACGCCGCGTCCTCGGGCACCTTGCCGCTCTACCTCGAGACGTTCGACCACACCATCGCCGTGATGCAGACCGAGGAGCACCTGCGCCGGGTCGCCCGGGAGTCGGCGATCGACCTCGCGGCCGACGGGGTCGTGTACGCCGAGCAGCGGTACGCCCCTGAGCAGCACCTGCAGAAGGGCCTCTCGCTCCAGCAGGTGGTCGACGCGGTGCAGGCCGGGTTCGCCGAGGGGGTCGCCGAGGCGGCCGCGCAGGGTCGCACGATCCGCATCGGCACCCTGGTCACCGCGATGCGGCACGCGGACCGCTGGGACGAGATCGTCCAGCTGACGCTGGCCAACCGCGACAACGGCGTGGTCGGCTTCGACATCGCCGGCGCCGAGGAGGGGTTCCCGCCGTCGCGGCACATCTCCGCGTTCGAGACCCTGCGCGACGCGAACTTCCCGGCCACCGTGCACGCGGGCGAGGCCTCCGGGCTCGACTCGATCGCCGAGGCGGTCCACCTGGCCCAGGCGGCGCGCGTCGGGCACGGCGTCCGGCTCATCGACGACGTGACGGCCGACGAGCTCGGCGACCGGCTCGGGCTGCTGGCGCACTGGGTCCGCGACCGGCGGATCCCGCTCGAGCTGTGCCCGTCGTCGAACCTGCAGACCGGCGGGGCTGCGTCGGTGGCCGAGCACCCCGTGACCCGCCTGAAGCAGCTCGGGTTCGCGGTCACCGTGAACACCGACAACCGGCTGCAGTCGCGCACGTCGCTGGGCCGGGAGCTGACGCTCCTGGTCGAGGAGGCGGGCTGGACGCTCGACGACCTGCGCGACGTCACGGTCACCGCCGCCTCCCACTCGTTCCTGCACCACGACGAGCGCCAGGCGCTCATCGAGACCGTGATCCTGCCCGCGTACGCCGCGGCCCGCCCGGGGCGCCACTCCGCCTAGGAGGACGCGTCAGCGGCTCGCGATCGCCAGCAGGTCACGCGCCGAGCCCGTCGGCGCCTGGCCGCGCGGCCACACCGCCCGCAGCGAGCGCGTGAGGTCGAGGTCGCGGACGGGGACGCGCACCACCCGGCGGGCGGCGACGTCGTCGGCGACCGCGAGCTCGCTGAGCACCGCCGGACCGGCGCCCGCGGCGACCGCCGAGCGCAGCGCGCTGGTGTTGGCCAGCTCCAGCAGCGGGGTGGCCAGCGGCGCCCACTCCTGCAGGGCCTCCTCGAGGGCGGTGCGCGTCCCGGAGGCGGGCTCGCGCTGCACGAGGCGGGTCGCGGCGAGCGTCTCGGGGGCCAGCGGCCTGCGCAGCCGCGCCCACGGGTGCCCGGGCGGGACGACGACGACCAGCCGGTCGCGGGCCACGGTCTGGCTGTCGAGGCCCGGCGGGATGCGCGGTCCCTCGACGAACCCGAGGTCGGCGGCCCCGTCGAGCACCTGGGCGGCGACGTCCGCGGAGTTGAGCGCCGAGAGGCTCACGGCCGTCTCCGGTCGGGTCGCGGCCAGGCGCACGAGCCAGAGCGGGAGCAGGTGCTCGGCGACCGTGAGGCTGGCGGCCACCCGGAGGCGCGCCTGTCGGTCGTGACGCAGCGAGCCGATGCCGGCCTCGAGCACCGCGGCGGCGTGCAGCACGTCGCGCGCCCAGTCGGCCAGCAGCGATCCCTCCGTGGTCAGCGTCGAGCCGCGCGGGCTTCGGGTGACCAGCGGGAACCCGACCAGCCGCTCCATGCTCTTGACCCGCGCCGAGACCGCCGGCTGGCTGATGCCGTGCTCGGCCGCCGCCAGACCGAGGCTTCCGGTGGAAGCCACCCGGATGAGCAGCTCGAGCGAGTCGAGGTCGGGCACGCGGGCGAGACTCATCACGTCAGTCTATGTGTAGACATAAATCGACCCTATGGCCCGATCAGCCGAAGACCGCTACCGGCACCGCCGGACCGCACGCACTCTGGACGCATGACGACGACCATGGACCGGGCGGAGGTGCGACGCCTGTCGGCGGTCGGGCCCAACTGGTACGCGTCCGTCATGGCGACCGGCATCGTCGCGAACGCTTCGGTCACGCTGCCGGTCCCCGGCCTGGATCGGTTCGGGCGGGCGGTGTGGCTGTTCGCCGTGCTGCTGCTCGTCGTCGTGACCGCGGCGACGGTGGCGCACTGGGTGCAGCACCCGGCGACCGCCCGGGGCCACCTGCGGCACCCCGTGCTCGGCAGCTTCTACGGTGCCATGCCGATGGCGCTCCTGACGGTCGGCTCCGGGGCGCTCGTGTTCGGCCGTGACCTGGTCGGGCTGCACGCGGCCCTCGTCGTCGCCTGGACGCTCTGGATCGTCGGCACGGTGGGCGGGCTGGTCTGCGCGGCCGTCGTGCCCCGTCGCGCCTACACCGGCGACGCGTTCGGCGGCTGGTTGATGCCCGTCGTGCCGCCCATGGTCTCCGCCGCGAGCGGTGCGCTGCTCGTGGCGGAGATGCCGGACGGCCCGGGCCGGGAGGCGATGCTGGTGGCCTGCTACGCGATGTTCGGGGTCGCGCTGGTCGCGAGCGTCGTCGTGGTCGTGCCGATCGGGCGGCGGCTGCTCCGGCACGGCGTCGGGCCGGCCGCGCTCGTGCCGACCTTGTGGATCGTCCTCGGCCCGCTCGGCCAGTCGATCACGGCCGCGCACGGGCTCGGTCTGGCGACGGGCTCGGCGGCACGCGCGTTCGGCGTGCGGTACGGGCTCGTGGCCTGGGTGCTCGCGATGCTCTGGCTCGCCGTGGTCGTCGTTGTGACCCTGCGCGCCCGGCCGCCGTTCGGGCTGCCCTGGTGGAGCTTCACGTTCCCGGTCGGCACGGTCGTCACCGGGTCCAGCGCCCTGGCGGCGAGCACCGGCGCAGCGGTGTTCGCGTGGTCGGCCGTCGGCCTCTACGCGGCGCTCGTCGTGGCGTGGGCCGTCGTCGGGACGCTGACCGCGCGCAACGCGCAGCGGCTGCTCGCCTAGATCAGACCCTTCGTGTGCCAGACCGTCTTCGTCTCGGTGAACGCCGTGATGCGGCCCAGCGACTGACCGACCTCCTCGGGCGGGAGCACGCGCTTGAGCGTGTCCGCCGCGGCGATCTGCAGGTCGACCCAGTCGAGGTCGCCCGCGCCGGCCAGGTCGAGCCCGTTGACGTCCGCGTGGCTCGCCAGCCAGGGCGCGATCTCGGCCGGGGAGCCCGTCAGCACGTTGACGACGCCCTTGGGCACGTCGCTCGTCGCGAGGACCTCGGACAGGCTGATCGCCGAGAGCGGGAGCCGCTCGGAGGCCACCACGACCACGGTGTTGCCCGCGACGAGGGCCGGCGCGACCACGGAGACGAGACCGAGCAGCGAGGAGTCCTGCGGCGCGACGATGGCCACGACGCCGGTCGGCTCGGGCACCGAGATGTTGAAGTACGGCCCGGCGACGGGGTTGGCGTTGCCGGCGACCTGCGCGTACTTGTCGGCCCAGCCCGCGTACCAGACCCAGCGGTCGATGGCGGCGTCCACCTGCGCCGTCGCCTTGGACACCGAGACGCCCTCGGCGTCGACGATCTCCGCGACGAACTGCTCGCGACGACCCTCGAGCAGCTCCGCGATCCGGTACAGCACCTGCCCGCGGTTGTAGGCGGTCGCACCCGACCAGCCGGCGACGGCCGCGCGCGCGGCGACGACCGCGTCGCGGGCGTCCTTGCGGGACGCCTTGGCGGCGTTGGCCAGGAACGCGCCCTTGGCGCTCGCGATCTCGTAGGTGCGCCCCGACTCGCTGCGCGGGAACGCGCCGCCGATGTAGAGCTTGTAGGTCTTCGGTACTGCCAGCCGGCTCACTTGGTGGCTCCGTTGCTCTTCAGGTACGCGGCGATGCCGTGCCGGCCGCCCTCGCGGCCGTAGCCGGACTCCTTGTAGCCGCCGAACGGGCTCGACGGGTCGAACCGGTTGAACGTGTTGGCCCACACGACGCCCGCGCGCAGCTGGTCGGCGACCGCGAGGATGCGGCTGCCCTTGTCGGTCCAGATGCCCGCCGACAGGCCGTACGGCGTGTTGTTCGCCTTGGCGATCGCCTCCGCGGGCGTGCGGAACGTGAGCACCGACAGCACCGGGCCGAAGATCTCCTCGCGGGCGATCCGGTGGCTCGTCGAGACGTTGTCGAAGATCGTCGGCGCGAACCAGAAGCCGTTGGCCGGGATCTCGCACGCGGCCGTCCAGCGCTCGGCGCCCTCGGCGTCCCCGATGTCGCTCAGGGTGCGGATCCGCTCCAGCTGCTCCGCGCTGTTGATCGCCCCGATGTCGGTGTTCTTGTCGAGCGGGTCGCCCAGGCGCAACGTCGACAGGCGCGCCTTGAGCCGGTCGACGACCTCGTCGTGCACGGACTCCTGCACCAGCAGGCGGCTGCCGGCGCAGCAGACGTGGCCCTGGTTGAAGAAGATGCCGTTGACGATGCCCTCGATGGCCTGGTCGATCGGCGCGTCGTCGAACACGATGTTCGCCGCCTTGCCGCCCAGCTCCAGCGTGAGCTTCTTGCGCGTGCCGGCCACCTGCTTGGCGATCGCGCGACCGACGTCCGTCGAGCCCGTGAAGGCGACCTTGTCGACGTCCTGGTGGCCGACGAGGGCGGCGCCCGTGGAGCCGGCACCGGTGACGATGTTGACGACGCCCGGGGGCAGGTCGGCCTGCTGGACGATCTCCGCGAACAGCAGCGCGGTCAGCGACGTGGTCTCGGCGGGCTTGAGCACGACGGTGTTGCCGGCCGCGAGCGCCGGGGCGATCTTCCACGCGAGCATGAGCAGCGGGAAGTTCCACGGGATGACCTGCGCGGCGACGCCCAGGGGAGCGGGCGCAGCGCCGAGGCCGACGTGGTCGAGCTTGTCGGCCCAGCCGGCGTAGTAGAAGAACCAGGCCGCGACGAGCGGCACGTCGACGTCGCGGCTCTCCTTGATCGGCTTGCCGTTGTCGAGCGACTCCGCGACCGCCAGCTCGCGGGACCGTTCCTGGACCAGCCGCGCGATCCGGAACAGGTACTTGCCGCGGTCGGCTCCCGAGAGGCGCGACCAGGTCTTGTCGTAGGCCTTGCGCGCTGCGGCGACCGCTGCGTCCACGTCGGCCTCGGACGCCGTCGCGATCGTCGCGATGTGCTTCTCGGTGGCCGGGTTGATCGACGAGAACGGCGTGCCGCCGCCCGCCCGGAACTCTCCGCCGATGAACAACCCGTACTCGCTGCGCAGGTTGAGGATCGCCTGGGACTCCGGTGCCGGGGCGTAGTCGAGGAATGTCATCAGGGGGCCTCAGTCGATCGTCACGTAGTCGGGACCGGAGTAGTGGCCGGTCGCCACCTTCTGGCGCTGCAGGAGCACGTCGTTCAGCAGGCTGGACGCGCCGAACCGGAACAGGTGCGGCGACAGCCACTCCTCGCCCGCCGTCTCGGCGACGGTCACCAGGTACTTGATCGCGTCCTTCGAGGCGCGGATGCCACCCGCGGGCTTCACGCCCACCTGCAGGCCGGTCAGCCGGTGCCAGTCGCGGACCACCTCGAGCATGAGCAGCGTGACGGGCAGGGTGGCCGCGGGGGCGACCTTGCCCGTCGAGGTCTTGATGAAGTCGCCGCCGGCCAGGATGCCCAGCCAGCTCGCGCGGCGGACGTTGTCGTAGGTGTTCAGCTCGCCGGTCTCGAGGATGACCTTGAGGTGCGCGTACGTGCCGTCGGCTCGTCGGCAGGCCTCCTTCACGGCGACGATCTCGTCGTAGACCTCGCCGTAGCGCCCCGCCAGGAACGCGCCGCGGTCGATGACCATGTCGATCTCGTCGGCACCCGCGGCGACCGCGTCGGCGGTGTCCTCCAGCTTGATCGAGCGCGACGCCCGCCCGCTCGGGAAGGCCGTGGCCACGGCGGCGACCGCGATCTCGCCGTGCGCGGCACCGAGCGCCTCGACGGCGTGCGGGACCATGTCGCCGTAGACGCAGACCGCGGCCACGCGCGGGCAGGTCGGGTCGGACGGGTCGGGCGTCATGGCCTTCGCGACGAGGGACCGCACCTTGCCGCGCGTGTCCGCACCCTCGAGCGTGGTGAGGTCGATGAGCCCGATGATCCGGTCGAGCGCCCACGCCTTCGAGGTCGTCTTGATCGACCGGGTGCCCAGGCCCGCGGCCCGCTGCTGGAGGCCGACCGCGTCGACCCCCGGGATGCCGTGCAGGTAGCGGCGGAGGTTCGCGTCGGTCGCCTCACCGCCGATGAGCGCGAGCGCGCGGTCCGTCGGGGCGATCTGGGTGCCGGTCATGGATTCATCTTCGCTCACCCGGGGGCGACGAGCGCACCTAGATGCCCAGTGAGACCCGGATGTCCACGGCCACGGCGTCCAGGCGCTTGCGAGCCTCGTCGCGCGCGTGGCCGAGGGCCTTGCCGTCGGCGTGCGACCCGACGGGTTGGATCACCTCGAGGTAGGCCTTGATCTTCGGCTCCGTGCCGCTGGGACGCACCACGACGCGCGTCCCGTCCTCCGTGAGCAGCCGCAGGCCCTCGGTGGGCGGCAGGCCGTCGCGGTCGTCCTCGGTCCCGGCGGCCAGGTCCACCACGTCGGTCACGCGCGACCCGCCGAGGCTGCGCGGGGGAGTCCGCTTGATGTCGTGCACCAGCGGCAGGATCTGGTCCTGGTCGGTGAACCGGGCGGACACCTGGTCGGTGAGGTGCAGGCCGTGGGTGCGCGCGATGTCGTCGAGCGCGTCGATCAGGGTGCGTCCCTCGGCGTGCAGCCGGGCCGCCAGCCCCGCCATGAGCAGCGCCGCGGAGATGCCGTCCTTGTCGCGCACGTGCGCCGGGTCGACGCAGTAGCCGAGCGCCTCCTCGTACCCGAAGCCGAGGTGCTCGACGCGGGAGATCCACTTGAAGCCCGTGAGCGTCTGCGCGTAGCCCAGGCCCGCGGACGCGGCGATCTTGCCCAGCAGTCGCGACGAGACGATCGAGCTGGCGAACGTCGGCGTCGTCGAGTCGGGGTCCGCGTCCGAACCGAGCCAGCGGGCGGCCATCGCGGTGCCGAGCAGCGCGCCGGTCTCGTCGCCATGCAGCATGCGCCAACCCTCGGCTTCCGCGGTGTCCGGGCCGCGGTGGCTGCGGTGCCGGGGGTCCTGCACGGCGACCGCGCACCGGTCCGCGTCCGGGTCGAGAGCGATGACGATGTCGGCGCCCTCGTCGCTGGCCAGGCCGGTGGCCATGTCGATGGCGCCGGGCTCCTCGGGGTTCGGGAACGCGATCGAGGGGAAGTCCGGGTTGGGCTCGAACTGCTCGGGCACCACGAGCAGGTGCCGGAACCCGGCCTGCGTGAGCACCCGCTGCGCCACCTCGCCGCCGACCCCGTGCAGCGGCGTGAGCACGATCTTGAGGTTCCCGGCGGCCGCCCGGCTGGCCTCGTCGGTCGGCGCGAGGGCGACGACGGCGTCCACGTACGCATCGAGCACGTCGAAGCCGAGCATCGTCCAGCCGTTGGTGGACCGCGGGACCGAAGCGACGGACGGGACGTGCGCGATCTCGGCCGCGATCGCGGCGTCGGCGGGCGGAACGATCTGGGAGCCCTGGCCCGAGTCGGTGACCACCCGGCCGCCGAGGTAGACCTTGTAGCCGTTGTCCTCGCGGGGGTTGTGCGACGCGGTGACCATGATCCCCGCGTCGGCGTCGAGGTGCCGCACCGCGAAGGCCAGCACGGGGGTGGGCAGGCTCTCCGGCAGCACCAGCACCTCGATTCCCACGGCGGTGAGCACGGCCGCCGAGTCGCGCGCGAAGTCCACCGACTTGTGGCGCGCGTCGTACCCGATGACCACACGCGGGCGCGGGTGGACCCCGTCCAGCTCGCCCAGCAGGTAGTCCGCGAGGCCGGACGCGGCGCGGATGACGACCGCGCGGTTCATCCGGTGCGGACCGCCGCCGAGCCGCCCGCGCAGGCCGGCGGTGCCGAACTGCAGCAGACCGCTGAACCGGTCGGCCAGCTCTGCCCGGGCCTCGCGGCGGGCATCGATCGCCTGGCGCTGCGTCGGGTCGGGCTCGCGGCTGTCGGTGGTCTGCGCGTCCGCCAGGGTCAGGAGGGCACGGAGCTCGTCGGCCGTCTGGGGATCCGGGTCGTCCTCGATCCATGCCTGCACGCGCGTCCGGAGGTCTGCCCACGCATCGTCGCCGGTCATGGGCCCAAACTACTCACGCCTGCGGGCGTGCGCTCATTCAGAGCCGGCGGACGATCTGGGCCAGCAGCGCACTGATCCGCGGGCCCGCCGCGACGCCCGCCTCGATCACCTCGGTGTGAGACAGCGGGATGGGGCTGATCCCGGCCGCGAGGTTGGTCACCAGCGAGATGCCCAGGATCTCCAGCCCCGCGTGCCGGGCCGCGATGGCCTCCAGGCTCGTCGACATGCCGACCAGGTCGCCGCCGACGACACCGGCCATCTTCACCTCGGCCGGCGTCTCGTAGTGCGGCCCGGGGAACTGCACGTAGACGCCCTCGTCGAGGGTCGGGTCGACCTCGCGCGCGATCGCCCGGAGCCGCGGCGAGTACAGGTCGGTGAGGTCGACGAACGTCGCGCCCTCCAGCGGCGAGGTGGCCGTGAGGTTGATGTGGTCGCTGATCAGCACGGGTGTGCCCGGGCCCCAGCCGAGGTTCAGCCCGCCGCACCCGTTGGTGAGCACGACCGTCGTCGCGCCTGCGGCGGCCGCGGTCCGCACGCCGTGGACGACGCGACGCACGCCGCGGCCCTCGTACAGGTGCGTGCGGCTGCCGAGCACCAAGGCGTGCTTGGCTGCTGTTCCTGACGTTCCTTCGATGCGGATCGAGCGGATCGTGCCCACGTGACCCACCACGGCGGGCGTGGAGAACCCCGGCACCTCGTGGCTGGCCAGCTCCGCCACGGTCTCGCCCAGCAGGTCCGCGGCCCCGCCCCAGCCCGAGCCGAGCACGAGGGCGACGTCGTGCGTCGGCACCCCTGTCGTCCGTGCGATGTAGCCCGCAGCGGCCCGCGCGACCTCGAACGGGTCGGTGGCCGGGTCGTCCAGAGATGTGACGTCGCTCATGATCGAAGGCTAACCCGCTGGCCGGTCCGGACCAGAGCGGCAGAATGTTTCCTGTGAGCACCCCTGCGCAGGAATCGGCCAACCCTCGCGTCGTCATCATCGGCGGCGGACCGGGCGGGTACGAGGCGGCACTGGTCGGTCGACGGCTCGGCGCCGACGTCACGGTCGTCGAGGCCGTGGGGCTCGGCGGGGCCGCGGTCCTGACCGACGTCGTGCCGTCCAAGACGCTGATCGCGACCGCCGAGTGGATGACCATCGCGGACCGCGCACCCGAGCTGGGCATCCGGCTCGACGGCACCGCCCTCGACGCCCCCGGCCTCGACGACCTGCGGCACCGTATCGACCTCGCCGCCGTCAACACCCGCGTCAAGGCGCTCGCGGCCGCGCAGTCCGCGGACATCCGGGCCCGGCTCGAGCGCGAGGGCGTGCGGATCGTCCTCGGCCACGGCCGCCTCGACGGGCCGTCGCGCGTGCTCGTCTCCACCCCCGAGGGTGCCGACGACCTGACGCTCGACGCCGACGCCGTCCTGATCGCGACCGGCGCCACCCCGCGGATGCTCCCCGAGGCGAAGCCCGACGGCGAGCGCATCCTCACGTGGACCCAGCTGTACGACCTGCCCGAGCTGCCGAAGAAGCTGATCGTCGTCGGCTCCGGCGTCACCGGCGCCGAGTTCGCCGGCGCGTACACCTCGCTCGGCGCCGAGGTCGTGCTCGTCTCCAGCCGCGACCGCGTCCTGCCCGGCGAGGACGCCGACGCCGCCCAGCTGCTCGAGGACGTCTTCAAGACCCGCGGCATGACGGTGATGTCCCAGTCCCGCGCCTCCAAGGCGGTCCGGACCGCCGACGGGGTCGAGGTGACCCTGGCCGACGGGCGCGTCGTCGAGGGCTCGCACGTCCTGTTCGCCGTCGGCTCGATCCCGACGTCGCACGGCCTCGGCCTCGAGGAGGCGGGCGTCCGCCTGACGCCGTCCGGGCACATCGAGGTCGACAAGGTCTCACGCACCAACGTCCGGGGCGTGTACGCCGCCGGCGACGTCACCGGAGTCCTGCCGCTCGCGTCCGTCGCGGCCATGCAGGGGCGCCTGGCCATGGCGCACGCGCTCGGCGACGCCGTCGCGCCGCTGTCGCTGCGGGGGGTGTCGTCGAACATCTTCACGCTGCCGGAGATCGCGACCGTGGGGTTCTCCGAGGCCACGATGCAGGAACGCGGCATCAAGTACTCGGTCAGCATGCTGCCGCTCGCCCGCAACCCGCGCGCCAAGATGCTCGGCGTACGCGACGGCTTCATCAAGATCTTCGCCCACGCAGGGTCGGGCGTCGTCGTCGGCGCGGTCATCGTCGGGCCGCGTGCCAGCGAGTCGATCTTCCCGCTCACCATGGCGGTCAACTACCGCCTCACCACCGACCAGATCGCCGAGACGTCCACGGTCTACCCGTCGTACTCGGGCACGATCGCCGAGGTCGCGCGCATCCTCCACCACCGCATCGAGGACTGAGCCGGTCCGACCAACGAATACCGGCCCGAAGCCAGCCGAGCGGTCCGTTCCCGCGATCGAGAACAACGTTGTGCGCGTCAAGCCGTCCTATAACGCTGTTCAGGTTGTTCTCGCTCGGCCGGCACCGGTAGGCAGCGGCGCGTCCGACGTCGCGACCTCCAGCACGCGTGACGTGGAGATCTGCGCACGGGCGAGCACCGCGAAGCGGGCGCCGGCCACGTCGTTGGCGGCGAGCCCATGGTCGGCGCCGACCCGGACGACGACCCGTGCGCCGACGGGCACGTCGTCGACGGTGACGCAGACGCGGGCGTCGACCTGGTGGTCCGCGAGTCGACGGGGCCGGTCACCCGCCGGGCGTGAGGCGGGCGACCACCGGGAGGTGGTCGGACTCCGTCTGGCCGGGCAGGACCTTGGCGGACTCGAACGTGACGCCCTGGCCGAAGATCCAGTCGATGCGTTCGGTGGGGTCGGTGCTGGTCGACGTCAGTGACGACGGGTCGCCGGCGGCGTCGACGGCCGAGACCCAGCCGGCATCGGTCAGGAACGTGATCTCGGGGGAGCCGGGCGTGGCGTTGAAGTCGCCGGCGAGCAGGGCCGGCGGCGTCACCGGCTCGGCCTCCGCGAGCGCGGACAGCTGCTCCAGCCGCGTCGGCGTGTTCTCGGCGCGGTGCTGCAGGTGGACCGACGTCACGCGCAGCGACACCCCCGAGGCGGTGGTGAGCGTCGTGGCGAGGGCCGAGCGGTTCTGGGGGCCGTCGCCGTAGGGCAGGTCGTGGATCGCCACGTCGGTGAGGGCCGACCGCGACAGCACCGCGTTGCCGAACTGCCGGTCGGCGGCGGGCGCGAAGTGGATCGTCATGTTCAGCCGTCGCGACAGCCACGTGGCCATGTCGGCGCCGCCGCCGAAGATCCAGCCTCGCTCGACCTCCTGCAGGGTGACCACCGAGGGGTCCTGCGCCTCGATCGTCTGCGCGATGGCCTCGAGGTCGACGCCGGTGACGGGCGAGACGCCGTAGTGCAGGTTCCAGTCGACGATCGTCACGGTGTCGTCGGCGGCGCGGTCGGGCACGGTGGGCGTGGAGAGGGCGACGAGGCCGATGGCGGCGAGCACAAGCGCGGGCAGGAGCAGGAGCCGGACCGAGGCCATGCTGCGGGGGAGGCGGTCGGACGGGCCGGCCAGCGGGGTCCGTCGGCGCAGGCCGGACAGCGCGAGCGCGAGCGCGGTCAGGACGAGGACCCACACGTTGTCGACGCCGAGCGGGAGGTCGTAGTCGAGCATGTAGACGAGCAACGGGGCGATGGTCAGCACGCCGACGACGAGCGTCGCGGCCGCGGTCCGCGGGATGCCACGGGGCGCGGGCCGGTGGGCGCTCAGGGCCGCCGCGAGCACGACGCCGACGGACACCAGGAGCACGCCGATGGCCACGAGTGCCCAGAAGTCGGTGATCCAGAGCGCGCCGGCGACCCCGACGACGACCAGCACGGCCGCGCCCACGCGCCACGGCGCCGACCACTGCGCCGGTCGCAGCAGCAGGCCTGCGCCGACGAAGTTGGCGGCGACCAGCACGATCCCCGCGGTGCGCAGCGACGTGCCCGACTGTGAGGCGGCGAAGGCGGGGTTGGCCAGGATCATCGCGGCGATCGCGAGGAACGGGCCGAGGGCCCAGAGGCGACGCGGGCGGCCGGTCGGCTGGGTCTCCACTGTGGTGAACGCCGCGAGGCCGCGGGCGGTGCCGAGCACGGACAGGCCGAGCAGGACGGCGACGATCCACCCGGACCAGCCCGGCTGCCACAGCGCGTCCCAGGTGCCCAGCAGGAGCTGGAGCCCGACGGACAGCCCGCACCCGAGGACGAGCCCGACGGCGGCCTGCCGACCGCCCGACGGCCGACCCGCGACGAACGCGACGCCGAGGCACAGCACCCCGACGGCCACCGCGACGGTGACGAGGCCGACGACGTTCAGCGCGATCCCGTCGAGACCCTGCAGGACGATCCGCAGGACGGCGAGCACCGCCGAGCCGAGCAGCATCGAGCGGGCGTCCGGGGTGCCGGACAGGCACCGGCCGAGGACCAGCACGAGGGCCGCGACGACCCCGGCCCCGGCGTAGGAGCCGAGCGAGGCGAGCGCCGCGTCGACGGTGCTCACCGCGAACGCCCGGTCCAGCAGCGGCCCGCTGGCCCGGACCATCTCCAGGGCCATGACCGTCAGGAGCGCGACGAGCCACACCCGGGTGGGTGTGCCGGCGTCGAGGGGGGTGCGCGCCGGTTGCTCAGTCGTCACGCGCGGCAGAGTACCGCTGCGACTACGCGAACAGCGCCTGGCCGACGTACGGGCTGTCGTCGGTGGTCACGGGCGTGCCGTCGGAGCCGAGGACGAGCGATCCGTCGGGCACCCCGGGAGGGACCGCGTAGAGCCCGGACGCGGTGTGCGTGAGGTACTCCATCAGGCCGTCGTTGCTCGACAGGGCTGTCTGCATCGGGATGTAGTGCGTGCGCGGGTCCGTGACGAACGCGAGGAAGAACAGCCCCGCGTCCAGCCGGCCGAGGCTGTCGTTGCCGTCGGTGAAGTTGTAGCCGCGGCGCAGCATCCGCACGCCCTTGTTCTCGCTGGGGTGGGCCAGGCGGACGTGCGAGTCGACGGCGATCAGCGGCTTGCCGTCGCCGCCCTTGGCCGTGAAGTCGGGCTCCGTGAACTCGGTGCCCCCGGACAGCGGCGCACCGGCGCCCTTGGTCCGTCCGACCAGGCCCTCCTGCTCGCCGAGCGAGGTGCGGTCCCACGTCTCGATGCGCATGCGGATGCGTCGCGCGACCAAGAACGAGCCCCCGGCGAGCCACTGCGTCTGGGGCGTCAGCGCGGAGCCGGGCACCCAGACGTGCTCCTGGAGGTCCGAGGTCTCCTCCGCCTTCACGTTCGCGGTGCCGTCCTTGAACCCGAACAGGTTGCGGGGAGTGAGCTGGGCGGTGCTCGTCGAGGACGTGCGCCCGTAGCCGAGCTGGGTCCAGCGGATCGTCGCGGTGCCGAACGCCGCACGGGACAGGTTGCGGATCGCGTGCACGGCGATCTGGGGGTCGTCGGCGCACGCCTGCACGACGATGTCGCCGTCGCTGCGTGCGGGGTCCAGGTCGTCGGCGGCGAAGTGCGGCAGGTCGACCAGGCCCTCCGGCAGCCGGTCGGCGAGCCCGAACCGGTCCTCGCCGGGCGTGCCGTCGGCCGACGGGGTCCCGACGAACATCGAGCGGCCGAAGCCGAACGTGATGGTCAGGCCCGCGGGCAGCAGGTCGGCGGCCTCGCCCGTGTCGTCCGGCGGCGCGTTGTAAGGCCCCGACGCCGGACCGAACGGCCCCGCCGAGAGTCCCTGCGTGAGGCGTGCGGCGATCGTCGTCCAGGTGCGCAGCAGCGTGATCAGGTCGTCGCGCGACGTCGTCGTCAGGTCGAAGGCGGCCAGGTAGAGCCGGTCCTGGGCGGGCGTGACGATGCCGGCCTGGTGGACGCCCGTGAACGGGTACGTGCCGGGCGACCCGGAGGCCGTGGCCGCGGGCGAGGGTGCCGTCGCCCGGCCGACGCCGAAGCCGGTGGCGGCGGCGAGGCCGACGGCGAGCCCTCCGCCCAGCCCGAGGAACCCGCGCCGCGAGAGGCGGGGGCTGTCGGACTGGGCTGAGGACTCCTCCGGGGTGTCGTGCGGGTCCGTGGGGGCGGACACATGACTCCTAGGGATCAGCTGCTGGTGACGGTGGCGGTGAGCTGCGAGAGCGGCTCGGCCAGGGCGTCGACCGCGGCGGCGAGCGCCTTGATCTGCGCGTCCGTCAGGTCGTCATAGTAGGTGAAGCCGGACTCGATCGAGCCCTGCGCGCTGAGCAGGGTCTGCAGCTCGGCGAAGCGCGTGGTGAGCTCGTCGGCGAGGTCCGGGTCCTGCGCCTCGACCACGTCGGCCAGCACCTCGAAGCCGACGTGCGCACCGTCGACGTTGGACTGGAAGTCCCAGAGGTCGGTGTGCGACCAGATCTCCTCCTCGCCGGTGACCTTGCCGGTCGCGACCTCGTCGAGGAGCTCCTTGGCGCCGTTCGCGATCTGGAAGGCCTCGAACGTGAAGTCGGGGGCGTTGACCTCGTCGACGAGCTGCTGCGTGTACTTCACGAGGTCGGCCGCGGCCGCGTCGCGCTGCTCCTGCGTCAGCGGCACGTAGGCCACGCCGCCGTTGGCGTCGGGCTCGGGCTGCCAGAGGTCCTTCTCGATCAGGTGCCAGCCGCTCCAGGGCGTGCCGGCCTCGACGTCGGCCTCGCGCAGGTCGAGCAGCGGGTCGAGGTCACCGAACGACTCGGCGACGGGCTCGATGCGCTCCCAGTGCACTCGGGTGTCGGCATAGAGGCTGCGCGCCTTCTCGTCGTCCCCCGAGGTGTAGGCGTCGGCGAACTCCTGCGTGCCGGAGATGAGCGCGCCCACCTGGTCCTTCACGTACGCGACGTACTGGGCCTCGGCTGCGGAGATCTGGTCGGCGGTGTCGCCCGTCGGGCCGACGTCCGAGCCGGAGTCGGTGACGGTGAACTCCGCCCGGATGCCGTCGCCGACCATGCCCGGCTTGCACGCGGTGTAGTACGTGCCCGGCTTGACCTGGACGACGAGGTCACGCGACAGGCCGGGGCCGACGTTCTCGACCTCGGAGATGACCCGCAGGCCGTCGTCGCCCAGCAGGTAGAACTCGGTGACGTCGTCGCCCGCGTTGGTGACCGCGAACTGCACCGTGCCGGAGGGGGCCTCGGCGGCCGAGACCTCGCACGCGTCGTCCGTCGACTTCACGGTGAGGACCCCCGACGACGACGCGCTCGGGCCCGAGCCCGCGGTGTCGTTGGCGACGCAGCCGGCGACGAGCGGGAGCACCAGCGCGGCCAGCGCGGCAGCGGTCAGGACAGGGCGGCGGGACATGGGTCTCCTTCGAGACGGGGTGTCGACGAGCTCAGGCGGCGGAGGCCGTGACCGCGGGAGCGGTGGCTGCGGGGCGCGACGGTGCGTGGCCCCAGGTGGTGCGGATGAAGAAGTACATCGTCGGGACGATGTAGGCGATCCACGCGAAGGCCTGGAGCCAGGTGGTCGCCGGAGTGAAGTTGAAGACGCCCTTGAGCAGCGAGCCGTACCAGCTGCTCGGCGGGACCGTCGAGGAGACGTCGAACGCGAGGTTGTTCAGGCCGGGCAGGATGCCGGCCTCCTGCAGGTCGTGGACGCCGTAGGACAGCACCCCGGCCGCGACGACGATGAGGAACAGCCCGGTCCAGGCGAAGAACGTGCGCAGGTTGAGCTTGAGCGCGCCGCGGTAGACCAGCCAGCCGAGCAGCACGGCGGTCGCCAGGCCGAGTGCGGCGCCGATCAGCGGCGCGGCGTTCGGGGTGGTGCCGGGGACGTTGCCGCTGGTCGCCTGGGCACCGGCCCACAGGAACAGCGCCGTCTCCAGGCCCTCGCGCCCCACGGCCAGCAGGGCGACGACGAACACGGCCTTCTGGCCGCCGCCGATCGCGTCGTCGAGCTTGTGGTGCAGGCCGGACTTCATGTGGCGGGCCGTCTTGGCCATCCAGAAGATCATCCAGGTGATCAGGCCGACGGCGATGATCGAGAGCGTCCCGCCGATGGCCTCCTGCGCCTCGAACGACAGCCCCTGCGGGCCGAACGTCAGCAGGGCGCCGAAGCCGAGGGCGACCAGGATGGCTGCCGCCACGCCGGTCCAGAGGGCCGGCAGCTGCTCGCGGCGCTCGGACTTCACCAGGTACGCCACGAGGATGCTGACGACCAGCGCGGCTTCGAGGCCCTCGCGCAGACCGATGAGGTAGTTGGCGACCATGGTGAACTTCCGTCGGGGGACCGTGAGGAGAGGCTTACCTCACTGATCGGCGACCATACCCCTAAGGGTGCCCTTAGTGCGACATCGGTCCGGTTCTTGACCCTGTGAAACCGGTCACCGGTCGAGGCGGTCCCGGAGGTCCGGCCAGGCGTCGGCGAACGCGGGGAGCAATGGCAGGGTCGCGACCTCGTCGACGGGGACCCACCGCAGCTCGATGCTCTCGGCGTCCGTGACCGCCGGGTCGACGGGGAACAGCTCGTCGGCGATCACGGTCGTGTAGGACCAGTCCGGGTGCTGCAGGACCGACTCCCCGCGCAGCCGCACGTTCACACGGTCGATGCCGGCCTCCTCGGCCGCCTCGCGCAGTGCGGCGTCGGCGGCGCTCTCGTCGGGCATCCGGGCGCCGCCGGGGATGCCCCACGTGCCGCCGTGGTGGCTCCACTCGGCGCGGTGCTGCAGGACGACCGCGATCGCGCGGCCGTCGTCGTCGCGCCGCACGAGCAGGAGGCCCGCGGCCCCGAACAGGCCCCAGTGCCGCAGACCGCAGCCGCACTCGACCCAGCCGTCGCCGGGCTGGCGTTCGCGGTGCGGCGGGAGCACGGAGCGCGTCAGCCGACGATCTCGCAGATGGCCGTGCCCGCGCTCACGCTCGACCCGACGCCCGCGGTCAGGGACGTCACGGTGCCGGCGCGATGCGCCACGAGAGGCTGCTCCATCTTCATGGCCTCGAGCACGACGACGAGGTCACCCTCGGCCACCTGCGCGCCCTCGGCGACGGCGACCTTGACGATCGTGCCCTGCATCGGCGAAGCGAGCGTGGTGCCGTTCGAGGAGCTGGTCCGGGCGGCGCGACGCACGGGCCGACGGGCGCCGGGGCCTGCCGAGCCACGGCCGGAACCCGACATCGCGCGGCCCAGGGCCAGCGCTGCGGGCAGGACGACCTCGATGCGCTTGCCGCCGACCTCGACGACGACCCGCTCGAGCGCGGCGGGCTCCTCGTCCTCGTCGGTCGGCTGTGCCGGTGCGGACGCGCCGAGCGCGGCGACGGTCTCCGCGAACTCGGTCTCGATCCAGCGCGTGTGCACGGTGAACGCCTCGTCCGGGTCCCCCGGGGCGAACGCCTTGGCGTCGAGCACGGCGCGGTGGAACGGCACGACGGTCGGGATTCCCACGACCTCGAGCTCGGCGAGCGCGCGGCGGGCGCGGGCCAGGGCCTGCTGCCGGTCGGCGCCGGTGACGATGAGCTTGGCGATCATCGAGTCGAACAGGCCGGAGACGCTGTCGCCCTCGACGACGCCGGAGTCGACGCGGACGCCGGGGCCCGTGGGGAGCCGCAGCGTCGTGATCTTGCCGGGGGCCGGCAGGAAGCCCGCGGACGGGTCCTCGCCGTTGATGCGGAACTCGATGGAGTGCCCGCGGGTCTGCACGCGGTCGTAGCCGAGCGGCTCGCCGGCCGCGATCCGCAGCTGCTCGCGGACCAGGTCGATGCCGCTGACCTCCTCGGTCACCGGGTGCTCGACCTGCAGGCGGGTGTTGACCTCGAGGAACGAGATCGTGCCGTCGGCCGCGACGAGGAACTCGCAGGTGCCGGCGCCGACGTAGCCCGCCTCGCGCAGGATCGCCTTGGACGACTCCACGAGCTGCTCGTTCTGCGCGTCGGTCAGGAACGGCGCGGGCGCCTCCTCGACCAGCTTCTGGTGGCGGCGCTGCAGGGAGCAGTCACGCGTCGAGACGACGACGACCGTGCCGTGCTCGTCGGCGAGGCACTGCGTCTCCACGTGCCGGGGGCGGTCGAGGTACCGCTCGACGAAGCACTCTCCGCGACCGAACGCCGCGACGGCCTCGCGGACGGCGGACTCGAACATCTCGTCGATCTCGTCGACGCTGCGGGCGACCTTGAGGCCGCGGCCGCCGCCGCCGAAGGCCGCCTTGATCGCGATCGGCATGCCGTGCAGGTGCGCGAACGCGTGGATCTCGGCGACGCCCTGGACGGGGTCGGGGGTGCCGGCGACCAGGGGTGCGCCGGCGCGCTGCGCGATGTGCCGCGCGCTCACCTTGTCGCCGAGCGACTCGATGGCCGACGGCGGGGGACCGATCCAGGTGAGCCCTGCGTCGATCACGGCCTGCGCGAACGCGGCGTTCTCGGCGAGGAAGCCGTAGCCCGGGTGCACGGCGTCCGCGCCGGAGCGGCGGGCGACGTCGAGGAGCTTGGAGATGTCGAGGTACGTCTCGGCCGCGCGGGAACCTCCGAGCGCGAACGCCTCGTCGGCGATGCGCACGTGCACCGCCTCCCGGTCGGTGTCGGCGTAGACGGCGACGGAGCCGATCGACGCGTCGCGACAGGCACGGGCGATGCGGACGGCGATCTCACCGCGGTTGGCGATGAGGACCTTGGAGATGACGGGCACGGCTCACCGTAACGCGGAGGGGGGCCGCGCCTCGCGCCCGGAGCGTGTGCCTCGGCAAGATTGGGGAACCGGCCAGGCTCACAGGTGCGTTTTTGTAGGGATCCGACGAGGACCGCGGTCTGACGTACGCGCTGCACGCCGGCGTTTGTCGGCTCCGGACAAGAATCAGGCGGTGCGCCAGAGGTCGGGCATGGTCACGCCGACCTCTCCGAGGAGCGATCGGAGCAGCGGCAGGCTGATCCCGACCACCCCGTGGTGGTCGCCCTCGATGCGCTCGACGAAGGATCCACCGAGCCCGTCGATCGTGAACGCGCCGGCCACCGCGAGCGGTTCGCCCGTCGCGACGTAGGCGTCGATCTCCGCGTCGGACAGGTCCGCGAACGTCACGGTCGTCGACGAGGTCGCGCCGAGCATCGTCGGCGTCGCGCGCTCGTCCATCAGCCAGTGCCCGGTGTGCAGGACGCCGGTGCGGCCGCGCATGGCCCGCCACCGGTTCCTCGCAGCGTCCGCGTCCGCCGGCTTGCCGTGGATCTCGCCGTCCAGCTCGAGCATCGAGTCGCAGCCGAGCAGCAGCAGGTCGTCCGCGTCCTCGAGCTCCTCGGGCAGGTTCCGCGACACGTCCTCGACCTTGGCTTGCGCCAGCAGCAGCACCGCGTCCGCGGGCTCGAGAGCGCCGAACCGGCTCTGCGCGGCGGCCAGCGCGGCCACCTCGTCGAGGTTCGAGACGGCGACCAGCGGGTCGATCCCCGCGGCCACGAGCGTGGCGCGACGGGCGGGCGAGGCGGAGGCGAGCAGCAGACGGGTCACGGGACGCGAGCCTACGGGCCCGGCGGCGGCCCGGCTCTAGTTCGGCGGAGGTGCCGTGCTGTCTCGGACGACGAGGGTCACCGGGATCATGTGCTGCGCCGAGTCGGGGGCGTCACCGGCGCGGTCGCGGGCGATCGAGTGCGTGAGGGCACCGGCGGCGGCCTTGCCCTTCGCCTCGAAGTCCTGGCGGACCGTGGTCAGGGTCGGGCGCATGCGGCGGGCGAGCGGGGCGTCGTCGTACCCGACCACCGAGAGGTCCTCGGGCACGCGCAGGCCGCGCTGCTCGGCGGCGTGCACGACGGCCGCCGCCATCAGGTCGGAGAAGCACAGCACCGCCGTGGGCGGGTCGTCGCCGGCGAGCATCTCGCGGGCGCCCTCGGAGATGTGCGGCTCCATGTTGTCGACGACCTCGTACGTCACGGGGGTCACGCCGCCCGCGGTCAAGGTCTCGACCCAGCCGAGCTGGCGTTCGCGCGCGACGAACCCGCTCGCCGCGGTCGTGATGTCGGGCGCCCAGCCCGGGGGGACCTCGACGTTCATCGTGAGCGTGGCGACCCGACGGTGACCGAGGTCGAGCAGGTGCTGCGCGGCCAGGCGCGCGCCCTCCCGCTCGTCGAGGATCACGCTGGCCGAGCCGGGCCGCGGGTCGCCGTCGACGAACACGAGCGGCAGCTTGCGACGCACGAGCCAGTCGACGGCGGGGTAGTCGGCCGCGCAGCCGTAGACGAGGGCGGCGTCCATCGGGATGTCGCGTGCCGGGATCATGCCCTCGGCGCCGGTCGCCGGCAGCAGCACGACCGCCATGCCGGTGGGGGCGAGCTCCTCGGCGACCGCGCCGAAGAACGCGGCGGCGATCGGGTCGCGGAACGCCGCACCGACGGACTCGGTGAGCAGCACTCCGACCGCGCCGGTCGTGCCGCGGGCCAGGGCGCGCGCGGACGGGTCGGGGCCGACGTAGCCGAGGTCCGCGGCGGCGTCGAGGATCGTGCGCCGCATCTCGGCCGACAGCTGGTCGGGACGCGAGAACGCGTTGGAGACCGTCATGCGGCTCACGCCGACGCGGTCCGCGATGGTCTGCAGGGTCACGCGCGCCACGGGAGCACCACCGTCCACGGGCACGCGCGCGACGACACCCTGTTCCGCTCCATGCGGGACAGGGTAGGTCGCCCAGGCGCTCGTCACTGCGTCGCCGTGCCGCTCGTCCTGCTCGTCACTGCGCCGCTGCGCCGCTCCGGGGTGCCGACGAGGGTGCGATCGCGTCCGCGAGGTGGTGCAGCACGCCGGCGACGGACCGCCGGGTGCGGGCGGCGGGCGGCCGGCGCTCGCCGGTGCGGCGGTGCCGTCGGACCACTACGACGGGTGCGGTGGGGTGGGCGCTGTGCGCCTCCTGGTAGGTGGCGGGTGGTCCGAAGAGGAGCCCGAGCTGGGGTCCGTCCATCGACATGGTGTCCTCGCTCTCATCGGTGTTCTATACCGATAAAGTAGCGCAGATCGTCTGTACCGGTCAAGTGGAATAACGGACAGGACTTCCGACCCGGTCCGCAGCCACAGGTGCGCAGGGCAGAATGGATGGCGCAGTGTTCGGGTCACGGCGGGCGGTACCGCCGGCCCGAGCGGGCCGGCCAGGACGCCGGCCCGACGGCGCGAGGAGAACAGATGGCTGACGGGACGCGAGCGTCGTCGAAGGGGCTGGACGACGGCGTCCACGACCCGGAGACCGACCTCGACGAGATCGACGACGACCTCGACGACTGGGTCGACCCCGATCCCGACCTGCGCGAGCCGCCGACCCCGGCGTGGCGTCGCCGGACCGCGATCGAGATGGTGATCTCCGGCGCGCTCGGGCTGCTGGCGTCCTTCGTCCTGTCGATCGACGCGCTCAAGCTCGCAGCCGACCCGAACGCCAACCTCAGCTGCACCGTCAACCAGGTGATCGACTGCGGCAAGGTGGCCAAGGAGTGGCAGGCGCACCTGCTGGGCGAGTTCTTCCCGAACGCGTTCCTGGGGATCGCTGCCGAGTCCGTCGTGATCACGATCGCGGTGGCGATGCTCGGCGGCGTGATCTTCCCGCGCTGGTACATGCTCACCGCGCAGGCGATCTACACCGTCGGGTTCGTCTTCGCCTGGTGGCTCTTCGCCCAGTCGTACTTCGTCATCGGCGCCCTGTGCCCCTGGTGCCTGCTGATCACGGTCACGACGACGCTCGTCTGGGCCGGCCTGACCCGCATCAACATCCGCGACGGCGTGATCGACATCGGCGCGGGCGCACGGCGGTTCGTCGACCACGGCAGCGACTGGTTCGTCACGGCGGCGATCATCATCCTGATGGCTGCGGCGATCGTGCTGAAGTACGGGTCGCTGCTCTTCGCCTGACCCGACCGACGCGTGGGGCCGGTGGCATCGTCGCCACCGGCCCACCGACCCGTCTCAGGCCGAGAACGCCTGCTTCAGCACGTCCAGCGGCAGCGAGCCCATGCCGAGCGCGCGGGCGTGGAACGCACGGATGTCGAACTCCTCGCCCGCGGCGGCGGCCTTGGCGGCCGCCTCGTCGCGCGTCTGCTCCCAGAGGCGCTGGCCGATCTTGTACGACGGCGCCTGCCCCGGCCAGCCCAGGTACCGGTTCCACTCGAACCGGATGAAGGCCTCGGGCATGTTCACGTTGGCCTTGAGGAACTCCCAGCCCTTGTCGGCGTCCCAGGTGCCGCCGCCCCACTCCTGCGGAGCGGGCAGGCCGAGGTGGACGCCGAGGTCGAACACGACGCGAGCCGCGCGCATGCGCTGGCCGTCGAGCATGCCGAGGTGGTCGCCCGGGTCGTCGAGGAACCCGAGATCCGCCATGAGCCGCTCGCTGTAGAGCGCCCAGCCCTCGCCGTACCCGGAGGTCCAGCACGCGAGCCGGCGCCAGCGGTTGAGCGTCGCGCGCTCGTAGACCGCCTGGCCGATCTGCAGGTGATGGCCCGGGACGCCCTCGTGGTAGACCGTCGTCTTCTCGCGCCAGGTGTTGAACGTGGTGACCTCGGGCGGCACGGACCACCACATGCGGCCCGGTCGGCTGAAGTCGTCGCTCGGCGGCGTGTAGTAGATGCCACCGTTCTGGGTGGGCGCGATCCGGCACTCCAGGCGCCGCAGCTCGTCGGGGATGTCGAAGTGCGCGCCGTCGAGCGCCTCGATCGCCGCGTCGGCGGTCTCCTGCATCCAGGCCTGGAGCGCGTCCGTGCCGGTCAGCAGGCGGGACGGGTCGGCGTCGAGCACCGCGACCGCGTCCGCGACCGTCGCGCCCGGCCCGGCGATCTGCGCGGCGACGGCCTCCTGCTCCGCGACCACCCGCGCGAGCTCCTCGAGCCCCCACTGGTACGTCTCGTCGAGGTCGACCGTGGCGCCCAGGAACTGCCGCGACCACAGGGCGTACCGCTCCCGGCCGGCCGCGTCCGACGCGGGCGCCAGCGGTGCGAGCTCGTCGCGCAGGAAGGCCGCGAGCGTCCCGTAGGCCTGCCGGGCGGCCGCCGCGCCGTGCTCGAGCTCGGCGCGCACCAGCGAGCACGCGGCCGACTCGTCGAGGACCGAGTCGACGAGCTCGCCGGTGATGAACGTGGTGAAGAACGACTCCTGCGGGTCGGCCAGCTCGGCGGACTGCCGGGCTGCCTCCTCGACCTGGCGCGCGGGTGCGACGCCGGAGAGGCTGGCGCCGAGTCGCAGCGACTCGATGTAGCCGTCGATCGCGAAGGGCATGGCGTTGAGGCGGGCGGCGATGTTCGACCAGCCCTCCACGGTGTCCGTGGGCATCACGTCGAAGATGTCGCGCAGGTTCTGGACCGGCGAGGCGATGTTGTTCAGGTAGCGGTGCTCCTCGCCCGCGTCGTGCAGCTCGATCGCCAGGCCCAGGCGCTCGCGCATCGCGGCGAGCGTCAGCTCGTCCACCGTGTCGACCGGGGTCTGGTCCTCCAGCGACGCCAGGGTCGTGCGGGCCAGCGCGACGCGCTCGTCGAGGGCCGCGGGCGAGAAGTCGGTCATCTGGTGGTCGTGGCCGGAGATGCCGATGGCGGTCGCTGCGAGTGGGTCCAGGACGGCGTACCGCGTGAGGTAGGACTCGGCGATCCGGTCGATGGGCGTGCTCGCGCGTTCGGCTGACCCCGGCGTCATCATCACGGCGCGAGCGTACTTGCCGGTACGGCATGCCGCAGGCGTTCAGCGCGTGGGCGTACCTCGCGCGGTCAGGCGCGCAGGCTCCAGCGCCAGGCGTCCGGACCTGGGCGCAGCACGTCGTCGCGGACGCCCCGCATCGTCCGGCGGCGGTCCGCCCACGGAGCGGAAACCTTGTCGGCGGCCGTCTCGGCGTGCATCGCGCGCTCCGACGCCGCGGCCATGAGGCCCGCGACGAGCGCCGCGAGCTCGACGTCGTCCGGGGTGCCCCGCACGACCTGCATCTGGGTGCTGTCGGAGGAGTCGCTCACGCGTCGTCGTCCGGCTCGTCGTCGACGTCGTCCTCGTCGAAGTCGAACGGTGCGCCACGGGACGCGCCCCACCCGTCGACGACGAACCCGGCCTCGACGAGCCGGCCGGCCAGCTCGGAACCGCCCTGCTCGACGAGGTCGAGCACCGAGTCGAGCGAGAGGTCGGACGTCCCGACCGGGGGACCGATCAGGAAGCCGAGGTGGAACGTGTCGACCTCGAGCGGCTCGGGCAGGCCGTCCGCGTCGCCCTCGTCCTCGTCGCCCCACGACATGCCGGTGAGGTCGGCGTGCAGGCCGAGGCGCTCGTGCAGCAGGTCGTAGATGCGGGCGTTGAGGCTGCCGATCTCCGACTCGATCGCGAGGATGCGCGGGTCCTCGTCGGCCTCGGTCGAGCCGAACTCGGCCCGGACGCCAACGGCGGTGTCCACGTACCCGTGCAGGGCGGCGGCCAACTGGTCGACGGCGGCGTGCAGGTCGGCGGCGTCCACCCCTTCGAGGGGCGCCGGTCCGTGCGCAGCGTGGTCGTGGTCGTCGTGCTCGCTCATAGGGGGATGTTCCCGTGCTTCTTCGGGGGCAGCGATGCCCGTTTGGTGCGCAGCAGGCGCAGGGCCTTGGTGACCTCGGCGCGGGTCTTGCTCGGGGCGATCACCGCGTCGACGTAGCCGCGCTGGGCAGCGTCCCACGGGTTCACGATGGCCTCCTCGTACTCCGCCGTCAGGCGCCGGCGCTCGGCCTCGACGTCACCCTCGGCGTCGGCCACCTTCTTGAGGGCTCCGCGCTGCAGGATGTTCACCGCACCACCGGCCCCCATGACGGCGATCTGCGCCGTGGGCCAGGCGAGGTTGACGTCGGCGCCGAGCTGCTTGGACCCCATGACGATGTACGCGCCACCGTACGCCTTGCGGGTGATGACGGTGACGAGCGGGACGGTGGCCTCGGCGTAGGCGTAGATGAGCTTCGCGCCGCGCCGGATGATGCCGTTCCACTCCTGGTCGGTGCCCGGCAGGAAGCCCGGGACGTCGACGAACGTCAGCACCGGGATGTTGAACGCGTCGCAGGTGCGCACGAAGCGGGCGGCCTTCTCGGCGGCGTTGATGTCGAGCGTGCCGGCCATGGACATGGGCTGGTTGGCGACGATCCCCACCGGGTGGCCTTCGACGTGCCCGAAGCCGATGAGCACGTTCTGGGCGTACAACGGCATGACCTCGAGAAGTACACCGTCGTCCAGGACGTGCTCGACGACCGTCCGCATGTCGTACGGCTGGTTGTCCGAGTCGGGCAGCAGCGAGTCCAGGGACTCGTCGTCCTCGGTGATCGACAGGTCCGAGACGTGGTCGAAGGTCCACGGGTCGGTGAGGTTGTTCTGCGGCAGGTAGGTGAGCAGCGCGCGGACGTAGTCGAACGCGTCGTCCTCGTCGGAACCCATGTAGTGCGCGACGCCGGACCGCGTGTTGTGCGTGGTCGCGCCGCCCAGCTCCTCGAAGCCCACGTCCTCGCCCGTGACGGCGCGGATGACGTCCGGGCCGGTGATGAACATGTTGGACGAGCCGTCGGCCATGACGATGAAGTCGGTCAGCGCGGGGGAGTACACCGCGCCGCCGGCGGACGGGCCGAGGATGAGGCTGATCTGCGGGATCACGCCGGACGCCGCCACGTTGCGCCGGAAGATCTCCGCGAACTGGGTGAGGGCCGCGACGCCCTCCTGGATGCGCGCCCCGCCGCCGTCGCTGATGCCGATGAGCGGCACGCCCGTGCGCAGCGCGAGGTCCATGACCTTGGTGATCTTCTCGCCGTGCACCTCGCCGAGGCTCCCGCCGAAGACCGTGAAGTCCTGCGAGTAGATGCACACTGGGCGGCCGTCGATCGTGCCGTGCCCGACGACCACCCCGTCGCCGGCGACCTTCTTCTTGTCCAGGCCGAAGTTCACGGACCGGTGCTGCACGAACGCGTCGAGCTCGGTGAACGAGTCCTCGTCCAGGAGCTGCTCGATGCGCTCGCGGGCGGACCGCTTGCCACGCGCGTGCTGCTTGTCGCGTCCGCTCTGCTCGGCCTCGGCCTGCGCCTCGTACCGCGCCTCGAGATCCGCGAGCTTGCCGGCCGTGGTGCGCGGTGCCGCAGTGTCCTTGATGTCAGTCACCCGACGAGGCTAGTTGTCGATTGCCTCCATGCACGTGCAGGCGCATCACGGTGTTCGTCGCGTCGGGGTGTCGGGTTCCCACAACGCGCGACAGGATGGGCGCCATGACAGCGCCTGGTCCCGAGCCCCGCCCCGTCCTTCGCGCCGACGAGCTCCGGTCGCTCCTGCTCGCGCCGCACGGGCCGCTCGCGCGTGTCGAGATCGTCGACGTGACCGCATCGACGAACTCGTCCGTCGTCGCCGACCTCCGCGCCGACCCGGCCTCCTGGCCCGACGGCAGCGTCCTGGTCGCCGAGCACCAGGCCGGTGGTCGCGGTCGTGCCGGCCGCTCCTGGGAGACGCCGGCCGGTACGTCGTTGACCTGCAGCTTCGTGGTCCGGCCGCAGATCCCCACGTCGTCGCTCGGCTGGCTCGGGCTGCTCGCCGGGCTCGGTGCCGTCAACGCGCTGCGGGCCACCGCCGGCGTGCCGGCCGTGCTCAAGTGGCCCAACGACCTGCTCGTCCCCGCCGACACCGAGGTCGAGGGCTGGGGTGCCGTGCGCAAGATCGGCGGCATCCTCGCCGAGGTGGTGCCCCTGGGCGACGGAGGCAGCCCGGCCGTCGTCATCGGGATCGGGATCAACGTCTCCCAGACCGCCGACGAGCTCCCGGTGCCTAGCGCGACGTCGCTCGCGCTTGCCGGTGCGCAGCACGTGGACCGCGAGGGGATGCTCGTCGCGCTGGTCGACGCCCAGCTCGAGGTGGCCCGTCGATGGCGCGACTCCGGCGGGGACGCGACCGCGTCCGGGCTCGCCGACGAGGTCGCGCGCGTGTGCGCCACGCTCGGGGACACCGTGCGGGTCGAGCTGCCCGGCGGGTCGTCGGTCGAGGGTGTGGCCGCGCGGCTCGCCGACGACGGCGGGCTGGTCGTCGTCGCGCAGGACGGGACCGAGCACCACGTGCTCGCGGGTGATGTGCGCCACGTTCGCACGGCTGGGTGAACTACCCTCGACCCGTGCCCGACGATCGATCGCAGGACCTCGACTTCCTCGAGTCGACGGTGGGGGAGCTGGACGCCGAGCTGCTCGGCGGGCCCCGCACGCTCAGCGCCCGGGACCTGGCGGAGCGCGCCAAGATCGACGTCGAGATCGTCCACGGCTTCTGGACCACGATGGGGCTGCCGCACGCCGGCTCGGACGACAAGGTCTACACGGAGCGTGACGCCGAGGCCGTCGACCGGGCGGCGGAGCTGGTCCGCGACTACGGCCTGGACCTGCGGACCGTCATCACCGTCACGCGCGCGCTCGGGCACACGTCCGACCGCCTCGCCCTCTGGCAGGTCGAGGCGCTCGTCGAGGACATGGCCGACCGCTACGAGCTCGACGACACGTCCGCGCGGCTGCTCGTGCTGGACCGGCTCGGCGCGCTGGCGCCCGTGCTCGAGGCGCAGCTGGTCCACTCCTACCGCCGCCAGCTCGCCGCGATCGCGGGCCGGTACGCCGCCGAGTTCGGCGAGCTGCGCGCCCCGGGTCCCGACCGGACCGCCCTGCCCCTCGCCCGCGCCGTCGGCTTCGCCGACATGGTCTCGTTCACGCGCCGCACCGCCGGGCTGGGTTCCACCGACCTGTCGCAGTTCGTCCAGCGGTTCGAGACCGCCGCCCGGGACATCGTCTCGGCCGGAGGCGGTCGCGTGGTCAAGACCATCGGCGACGCCGTCCTGTTCGTCGCCGACGACGCGGCCACCGGTGCCGCGATCGGGTTGCGGCTGGCGGACGCCCTGGGCAAGGAGCTCGACGTCGACCGGGAGACCACCACCGGCGGCCTGTTCGAGGGCGCGCGCGGTGTGACTCCGGTGCGGGTCGGGCTCGTCTGGGGTCGCGTCCTGTCGCGGTTCGGCGACGTCTTCGGACCGCACGTGAACCTCGCGGCACGGCTCACCGACATCGCCGACCCGTCCACCGTCCTGGTCGACGAGGCCACGGCGCAGGTGCTCTCGACCGATGCGCGCTTCGTGCTCGAGCCCCGCCCGCCGCGCCGGCTGGCCGGCATCGGCACGGTCACGCCGGTGCGGCTCCACTCGGCGCCCTGAGAACGCGGCCGCTGTCCTGCTGAGGATCTGCTGAGGCTGCGACCCACGTCATCACCGTCGTCGCTACGGTCGAGGGACCGGACCGTCGACGAGGGGCGAGCGCATGAGGCTCCCGAGCTCGGAGTACCTGGACCGTCCCTGGCGGCTGCACGAGGTCGCCCCGGACTTCGAGGTGGAGGACGTCTGGGAGCTGCCGACGCCCGGCGGTCCCGACGACCTCGACCGGCTCGTCCAGGGGTTCGCCGGCGGCGACGGGTCGCCCGTCCGGGGCGGTGTGGTCGGCTTCCTGTTCGCGGCCCGCTGGAAGCTCGGCGCGTGGTTCGGCTGGGACGCGCCCGACAACGGCGTCGGTGGTCGCGTGCGTTCCGTGCGGGAGCGGCTGCCCGCCGACCTGGCCGCGGGACCGCGTGGCCCGGACCCGAAGGTCCTGCCGTTCACCTCCGTGTTCCAGACCCACGACGAGTGGGTCGCCGAGACGGCGAACAGCACCGTGCACGCGCTCCTGCACCTGGGCTGGGTGTGCGACGACGCCGGTGTCTACCGCGCGCAGATGACTGCGCTGGTGCGGCCGAACGGACGGGCGGGCCGGGTCTACATGGCCCTCATCGCACCGCTGCGCCGGGTCGTCGTGTACCCGCGGATGCTGCGCGCGATCGGTCGCCGTTGGGCGACGACCCCGCTCTGAGGTGGGTCAGCCCTCCTCGAGCGGCACCTCGTCCACCAGGGCCGGGCTGTTGTTGGCCACCGACCCGACCGCCGTGGAGACCGGCGTCGCGACGATGTCCGGCGCGGGTGCCTCGAGCAGCTTGGCGGCCTCGTCGGCGCCGACCGCCGGGTCGAGCCACGCGTCCCACGCCTCGGGCCGGAGCATCAGCGGCTGCCGGTCGTGGATGTGCGCGAGCTCCTCGGACGCCGGTCGCGTGATGACGGTCGCGCTGACCACCCACCGCTCGGGGTCGTCGTCGGCCTTGCTCGGGTCCTTCCAGAACTCGTACAGCCCCGCCAGGGCGACGACGTCCCCGTCCGCGGGGTGCAGGTAGTAGGGCTGCTTGCGCTTGCTGGCGGACTCGGGTGACGGCTTCTTCCACTCGAAGTACCCGTCGGCCGGCAGGAGCGCACGCCGGGCCGCGAACGGTCGCGCGAACGCGGGCTTGTCCGCGATCGACTCGACGCGCGCGTTGATCATCCGGCTGCCTACCGAGATGTCCTTGGCCCACGACGGGACCAGGCCCCAGCGCGCGACGCGGAGCTGGCGCGTGATCTCGCCCGTCTGCTTGTCGGCCCGTTCGACGACCATCCGCACGCCGTCGGTGGGCGCGACGTTCCACGACGGACCCAGCAGGCGCACGTCGTCGGCGATCGTCGCGATGGCGAACTCGTCGGCAAGTGCCTGGTCCTCCCGGAAGGAGGCGTATCGACCGCACATGCGCCCAGCCTGCCAGCCCGCACCCACATACCGCCTGGCGACGAGAAACGATGGCCAACGTCACATCGAATCGATTCGACAAACTGCCCGGGGCAATGAAAACATGGCTCGCGATGAGCTTGCGCACCTCCCCGCCCAGAACCACTGCACCGGCCGCACCGGCACCGACCGCGGCCGGCCTCGACGCACCCCGGCGGACGTACACGCCGGACTTCCGCTACGTCCTGCTGCTCGGCATGATGTGCGCGCTGCCGGCCATCTCGGTCGACATCTATCTGCCGTCGCTGCCCGAGGTCGCGCGCGACCTGGGCACCACCGCGACCATGGCGCAGCTGACCATGACCGCGATGCTCGTCGGCGGTGCGGCCGGCCAGCTCGTGATCGGGCCGCTGTCCGACCGGTTCGGTCGACGGCTGCCCGTGCTCCTCGGTGTCGCGATGCACGTGGTCACGTCGCTGCTGTGCATGGTCGCGCCGGCGATCATCCCGCTCATCGCGCTGCGGACCTTCCAGGGCTTCTTCAACGCGGCGGCGTCGGTCGTGGCGATGGCGATCATCCGCGACCGGTTCGTCGGCTCGGACGCGTCCCGCCTGATGTCCCGGCTCATGCTCGTGATCGGCGTGGCGCCCCTGTTCGCCCCGTCGATCGGCGGGCTGATCGCCGGACAGCTGGGCTGGCGGGCGGTCTTCGGTGCGCTCGCCCTGTTCGGCGCGGCGCTCTGGGTCGTGGTCTGGCGACGCATGCCGGAGACGCTGCCGCCGGAGCGCCGCCGCGAGGGTGGCCTGCGCACCGCGATGGCCGGCTACGGGCGGCTGGTCCGCGACCGCCACTTCGTCGCGCTCTCGATCCTGCCGGGCCTCGGCGTGGCCGTCCTCATGGCCTACGTGGTCGGGTCGCCGTTCGTGCTCCGCGAGGGGTACGGGATGACGTCGAGCCAGTTCGCGCTGCTGTTCGCCGTGAACGGCATCGGCCTGGTCGCCGGCGCCCAGGTGAACGCCGCGCTGGTGCGCCGCGTGGCGCCGATCCGGATCCTGCGGGTCGTGCTGCCGGTCTCCGTGTCGCTCGCGGTCGCGCTCCTCGCGATCGCCGTCACCGGCTGGGGCGGGCTGCCCGCCCTGCTGGTGGTCCTCTGGCTGATCCTGTTCATGGTTAACTTCGTGCCGCCCAACGCGTCGGCGCTCGCGCTCACCCGGCACGGCGCCATCGCGGGCACCGCGGCGGCCGTGATCGGCGCGACGCAGTCGGGGGTCGCGGGCGTCGTGAGCCCCCTGTCCGGACTGCTCGGCGGCGACGCCGTCGCGATGGCCTCGGTCATGCTCGCGTCGGCCGTCGGGGCCCTCCTCGTGCTGGCGTTCGGCACCCCCGCCTACCGGCGCGACGGAGCGTGGACGAGCGGGTCGCCCGTCCTGGACTGAGGTCCGCGGAGCACGACGACGAGACGGCCGAGCTGCGCTTCCCAGGCTCGCGACGAGGCGAAATGCACATCGCCGGACAAGTCGCACGGGTGAAGTCGATGTCGTCGCCGCGATCCACCCGAACGGCGCAGGGCCGGCCGCGAGAACGCCCGTAGCGTGCCCGCGACACCCCGCCCACGGGGTCGTGCGCAGCCAGGGAGATGTCGACGCGCCACGATGCTCGGCGGGCACCGAAAGGACCGCCCGACCGTGCTCCGTCGCCTCGCTCTCTGCTTCCTCGTCTGCGTCCTCGCCCTCGGGGGTGCCGCCACGCCCGCGTTCGCGTCGGGCAGCGCCGACCTCTACCCGAAGGTCGGCGGCGTCGATCCCGCGTGCAGCGGCACCACGACGTGCCGGGCCGCGATCGAGTGGCGCACGAACGCCTACGGACCCGCGGGCGACACGCGCATCCAGCGACGGACGCTCTTCTCGGTGTTCGTGCGACAGGGCGAGCAGATCCTCACGGGATCGTCGTCGGTCGGCACGGGAGCCGCGGACGTCGCCATCTGGAACCCCGGTCAGATCACCGACGCGGAGGCTGCCGTCCTGCCGACGGTTGTCGACGGACCGAACGGCTTCCTGTGCTCGGCGCACCGCGGGACCGCGACGACCGGGCTCATCTCGACGCGTGCGCAGGAGCTGGCGCGCGCCCGCTCCGTGGACGGGTCGGCGAACACCGCCGGGTACGAGCCGTGCGTGTACGTCGCGCCGACGACCGGGCTCTACCGGGTCGCGTTCTACGGCGAGGCCGGACCTGCGGGCTCGGCCGACGGATCGCCGGACGCGGCGCTCGACCCGGGGACCTTCCGGCCCAACGCCGGGACGGCGGTGAACGCCTGGGACATCACGGTCCGGGCGGGTGGCGACACCACGGGCACGGGTTCTTTCACCGGCCGCGTGTTCACCTACGTGCTCGCCGCGTTCACGGGCAGCAACCCGCGCCCGGTCACCATGTCGATGTACCTGAACACTCTCGACGGCTACCGGTACCTGGTGAACACCAACGGCTTCGACCCCAACGGCTTCGTGTTCTACGGCAACCGCGAGGGCTTCCTCGACGCCGACGGCGTGACGCCGCTCAACCACGACGTCGTGGGCACGGGGACGAATCCGCAGCAGCTGCCCCAGCTCGTCGGCAGTGTCCACCTGGCCGCGCCGGAGTACCCGCTCTCGTTCGAGCCGCTCGCGCCCGAGACGCTCGCCGCGCTCGGCATCCCGAGCAACCCCGTCCCGCCCGTCCTGTCCGCCGTCGACTTCACCGGTCGCGCGACCGCGCGCGGCAGCTACATCGACCAGGGCGGGACGTTCACGCTCAACGCCGGCACCGGCGGCACCTACGAGATCGTCGTCTCCCGCGACGGCACGAGCTACGACCCCGGTGCTCCCGCCAACCGCGTCCTGCGAGGCGTGGTCGCCGCCGGGGTCTCCACCGTCACGTGGGACGGTCGCGACAACGCCGGCACCCCGTTCCCCGTCCAGGACGACTACAAGGTCAAGGCCGTCCTGCGTGCCGGCGAGTACCACGCGCCCATGCTCGACGTGGAGAGCTCGACGAAGGGCGGCCCGAGCATCACTCTGCTCAACCCGCCGAACGGGCAGTGCCCGTTCACCGGGGTGGCGAGCACCGGGACGAACTGCACCCGGGTCTTCTTCGACGACCGCAGCTACACCGCGAGCAACGGCACCTTCGTGGGCGACGTGACGAGCGGGCTGCTCTGCCCGTCGTTCGTCGGCGCGCTGCCCAGCCTGCCGTTCGCCCGCACCGAGCCCACGATCGTCTCCGGCGTGCTGGTGCAGCCTGGCGTCGACAGCACGAGCACGGCCCGCGCGTTCGGCGACGGCCTCGGCGCGAACGCCAACTCGCACTGCGCACCCAGCAACGGCACGCTCGGCGACGCCAAGGGCCTCGACGTGTGGACCTACTTCCCGTCCGTCCAGTTCCAGACGACGCTCGACGTGCTCGACATCCCGGACGCCCCGGTGGCCGTGGGCGAGTCCGAGACGACGACCGTCGACACCCCGCTCGTGGTCTCGGCGACGCCCGGTCCGCCGGACGGGCTCCTGGTCAACGACGAGGGCACCCGGCTGAGCGTGCGCACCACCGTCACGACCCCGCCGGTGCACGGCGCGGTGGTCCTCGGCGCGGACGGCTCGTACACCTACACGCCGGCGGCGGGCTACATCGGCACGGACAGCTTCGTCTACACGATCGCCGACGACGCCGGCCAGACGGCGAACGCGACGGTGCTCCTGACGGTGACGCCGCGGGCGGTCGACGACAGCTGGACCACCGTGGTCAACACCCCGCTGACGGTCGCGGTCCCGGGCGTCCTGACCAACGACGCGGGCACCGGGCTCGTCGTCGCGGTCGTCGCGCCGCCGACGCACGGGACGGTCGTCCTCGCCCCGAACGGCTCGTTCGTCTACACCCCGGCCCACGACTTCTCAGGCACGGACACCTTCACGTACCGGGCCACTGCCGGTGCCCTGCCCTCGCCGGTCGCGACCGTGACGATCGTCGTCACCCCCACGGCCGCCGACGACGACGCGGGCACGATCCCCCCGAACACGACGCACACCGTCGCGGGTCCGGGCGGCGTGCTGCCCAACGACCACGGCGCGCACCTCACGGTGGTCTCGGTCGGGACGCCGCCGGCGCACGGCACGGTCGTCATCGACCCGGACGGCGGCTACCGCTACACGCCCGCGCCCGGGTGGGGCGGCACGGACGGGTTCACCTACAACGCCGTCGACGGAGCGGGCCAGCCGGTCGCCGCCCGGGTCACGGTGCGCGTCACCGCGCCCGTGCAGCTCGCCGCGGCGACCGACGACTCGGCGGACGGCGTCCCCGACCTGCCCGTGACGCTCGCCGAGCTCGAGAACGACGTGCCGGGGGACAACCTCGCGTTCGACCCCGCCACGGTTCGCCTGCTGGATCCCGTCAGCAACGCGGCCGTCACCAGCGTGACCGTGGCGCACGAGGGAACGTGGCTGGTCACGTCCGCGGGCGTCCGGTTCACACCCGTGCCCGGGTTCCAGGGCGTCGCGCACCTGCGCTACAGCGTCGCCAACACCGCCGGTCAAAGCGTGTCGGCGCGGCTGTCGGTCAAGTACCCGGAACCACCGGCCGCCGTCCCGACGCTCGTCGCGTCGGCGACGGTCGCGGCGCCGGTGTCGCCTGCGGTCGCGGACGAACCCGAGACCCCGTCGCTGGCGCTCACGGGCTCCGACCCGGCCAGCGGGGCGGCGCTCGCGCTCGTGATGCTCAGCGTCGGTGTCGCGCTCGTCGTCGCCCGCCGCCGGACGGCCGGTCGAGCCCGCGCCTGATCGCTCAGGTGTGCAGGCGGTGCAGCCGCCGGACCGCGTCCTCGAGCACGTCATCACGCTTCACGAAGGTGAACCGGACCCACGAGCGGAGGGCGGTGTCGACCGGCGAGCCCTCGTGCGTGAACGCGCTCACGGGGACGCCGACGACCCCGGCCAGTCCCGGCAGGGCGCGGCACAGCTCGGTGCCGTCCGCGTAGCCCAGCGGCGCCGCGTCGGCGAGCACGAAGTAGGTCCCCTGCGGGCGCACCACGGTGAAGCCGGCGTCCACGAGGCCCTCGCACAGCAGGTCGCGACGACGCGACAACGACTCGGCCAGCTCGTCGACCCAGAGCCGGACCGTCGGGTCGCCCAGGGCGAACGCGATGGCGGGCTGGAACGGCGCACCCGAGACGTACGTGAGGAACTGCTTGACCGTCCGGACCGCGGTGACCAGGTGCTCCGGGCCGGTGACCCAGCCGATCTTCCAGCCGGTGAACGAGAAGGTCTTGCCCGCCGACGAGACCGTCAGCGTCCGCTCGGCCATGCCCGGCAGCGTCGCGATGGGCACGTGCGTCGGTCGTCCCCCAGTGTCGTCGCGCAGCAGCAGGTGCTCGTAGACCTCGTCGGTGAGCACGAGCGCGTCGTGCACCTGGGCGAGCCGGGCGATCGCCCCGAGCTCGGTGCCGGTGAGCACCGTCCCGGTCGGGTTGTGCGGCGTGTTGACCAGGACGATCCGCGTGCGGTCGGTGAACGCCGTCGCCAGTGCGTCGAGGTCGAGCCGGAAGCCGTCCGCCGTGGCGCGCAGCGGGGCCGTCGTGTGGGTCGCGCCCGACATGGCGATCACGGCCGCGTAGGAGTCGTAGAACGGCTCGAGGGTGAGCACCTCGTCGCCGGGGCCGGCCAGGGCGAGGACCGCGGCAGCGAGGGCCTCGGTGGCGCCGGCCGTGACGAGCACCTCGGTGTCCGGGTCCCAGCGCAGGCCGTAGCTCGCCAGCTGGTGCTCGGCGATCGCCTGCCGCAGCGCGGGGATGCCCGGACCCGGCGGGTACTGGTTGGCTCCGTCGAGGATCGCGTCCGCGGCCGCCCGGGCCACCGACTCCGGCCCGTCGACGTCCGGGAAGCCCTGCCCGAGGTTGACCGCGCCGGTGCTGGCGGCGAGGGCGGACATCTCCGCGAAGACGGTGGCGCGCGGGACGCCGTCGGCGCCGAGCAGGCCGGTGGCGCGGGCGACGGCCTGCCAACGAGCGTCAGTCATGCGGTGAGGATAGGCGGGTACGAGGTCCAGCACCCGAACCGGCGACCGTGCGTCGAGGCGGACCCGCCGCAGCGGGTCCACGGAGCGTGTGCGCTCAGCTCACCAGTCCGGCGGCGGCTGTGAAGCCCGCTGCCACGACCAGCCCGAGGGACGCCCAAGCAGTCACGATCCACCACTCGACGTGGTGGCGTCGCAGCTCGCGGTGCGCCTGACGATCTTCCATACAATCAAGATCGGCACGGAACGACTTACGTACAACATCCCGCGCCGACAGGTGGCTAATTCACCCCTTCGCAGGGCACCAAACCGCCCGAACCTCGTGAATTCGCGGGTGTGGAGGTACCGACGGCCGCGTGACGTCCGGCGACGAAGGCCGCTCGCTCGTCAGGAACCGGCGCTGTCGAGCTTGTCGCTGAGGGTGCTCAGCTGCGCGGCGAGCGCGTCGAGGGAGTCGGCTGCCGAACCCGTCGCGTTCGCCTTCGCCGACTCGACCTCGGCCTTGGCGTCGTCGACCTTCTTCTTCGCGTCGTCGATGGCCGTCTGCGCCTGCTCGGTGCCGTTCGCCTTCGCGTCGTCGAGCGCGGACTGTGCGTCGGTGACCGCGGTGCCCGCGTCGTTGACGGCCTTCTGCCCGGCGCCGTCCAGCGACTGCAGCTCGGCAGCGAGCTCGTCGACCTTCGCCTTCGCGTCCGAGGCCGCCGACTTCGCCTCGTCGACCTTGGCGGTGATCTCGTCGACCGCCTGGCTCGCCGACGACGCCGCGTCCTTGGCCTTCTGCGCCGCGCCGTCGATGTCGGACGAGGAGCACGCCGTGAGGCCGAGGGTCAGCACCCCGGCGACGAGGGGAACGGCGAGGCGGGAGATGCGGGTGGACATGCGGGGTTCCTCCGTCGTCACGTGGGACAGGCGTTGAGCCCACGAGACTATCGCCGTGGCGGACGGGCGCCACCCCGGAAACCCGCCCGCCACGGCTGCTTGCTGACCCGGACCCCGTGGGCGCTCTCTCGCGAGGTCCAGGTCGTCCTGTGGTACCTCAGACCCGGGCCGCGTCCTGCGAACGGCGTTCGCGCGCGTCCTGGACCGAGGTTCCGTAGTAGGCCGCGACCATGAGGTCCTTCATGTCCTCGATCATCGGCATGCGCGGGTTGGCCGGTGCGCACTGGTCCTCGTAGGCGCCCATGGCGACGTCGTCGAGCTGGTCGAGGAACGACGTCTCGTCGACGCCCTGGCTCTGGAACGAGCCCGGGATCCCGACGGCCGTGCGGAGCAGCTCCACGGCCTGCGCGTACGACTCGACGCCCTGCGCCGGCGTGGCTGCGGGCAGCCCGAGCATCGCGGCGATCTGCTGGAACCGCTCGGGAGCCACGTAGTGCTCGTACTTCGGCCAGCTGGTCAGCTTGGTGGGGACGGTGCCGTTGTAGCGGATGACGTGCGGCAGCAGCGTGGCGTTGGTGCGGCCGTGCACCAGGTGGTGCGTGGAGCCGACCACGTGGGCCATCGCGTGCACGATCCCCAGGAACGCGTTGCCGAAGCTCATGCCCGCGATCGTCCCGGCGTTGTGCATCTTCTCCCGGGCGTCCTGCGTGGCCGGTGCGAGCGGGTCGCCGTTCACCGAGACCGCGAGGTTCTCGAAGATCAGGCGGATCGCGTGCAGGGCCAAGCCGTCCGTGAAGTCGTTGGCGTAGACGCTCACATAGGCCTCGGTCGCGTGCGTCAGGGCGTCGAAGCCGGAGTCCGCCGCCAGCGACTTCGGCATCCGCGAGGTCAGCACCGGGTCGATGATCGCGACCGACGGGGTCAGCGCGTAGTCGGCCAGCGGGTACTTCTTGCCCGCGTCCGGGTCCGAGATCACCGCGAACGGCGTCACCTCGGCACCGGTGCCCGACGTCGTCGGGATGCAGACGAGCTGGGCGAGCGCACCGAGCGTCGGGAACTTGAACGCGCGCTTGCGGACGTCGAAGAACTTCTGCTTCAGGTCGGAGAACTCGATCTCCGGGTGCTCGTACAGCAGCCACATCACCTTCGCGGCGTCCATGGGCGAGCCGCCGCCCAGCGCGATGATCGTGTCGGGACGGAAGTGACGCATCTGCGCCGCGCCGGCCTGGACCGTCTTGACCGACGGCTCCGGCTCGACCTGGTCGATGATCTGCAGCGCGACCTTGCGGGGGCGCCGGTTCAGGACGTCGATGATCTTGTCGACGAAGCCCAGGGTCGTCATGGTCGCGTCGGTGACGATGGTGACGCGCTCGACGTCGGGCATGTCCGCGAGGTACCGGATCGAGTTCGGCTCGAAGTACGTCTTGGCCGGCACCTTGAACCACTGCAGGTTGTTGTTGCGACGACCCACGCGCTTGATGTTCAAGAGGTTCACCGCCGAGACGTTGTTGGACACCGAGTTGTGCCCGTACGAGCCGCAGCCGAGCGTGAGCGACGGGATGAACGCGTTGTAGATGTCGCCGATGCCGCCCAGCGAGCTCGGGGCGTTGACGATGATCCGGACCGCCTCGACCCGCTTGCCGAACTCCTCGGCGAGGGCGTCGTCGCGGGTGTGGATCGCAGCCGAGTGGCCCAGACCGTCGAACTCGACCATCTGCTCGGCGAGCGTGATGCCGTGCTCGGTGCTCGTCGCGCGCAGCACCGCCAGGACCGGCGCGAGCTTCTCGCGGGTCAGCGGCTCCTGCGGTCCGACCGAGGCGACCTCGGCCAGGATGATCGACGTGTCGTCGGGCACCGTGAAGCCGGCCTGCTCGGCGATCCACCGCGGTGACTGGCCCACTACCGCGGCGTTGAGCTTGGCTCCGGCGCAGTTGACGCCCTCGGCGGTGACTCCGAAGATCAGCTGCTCGAGCATCGTCTTCTCGGCGGGCGTCGCCAGGTAGGCGTGCAGGACCTGGAGCTCGCTCATCGCGGCGTCGTAGATCTCGTCGTCCAGGATCACTGCCTGCTCGGACGCGCAGACCATGCCGTTGTCGAACGCCTTGGACAGCACGATGTCGTTCATCGCCCGCTTCAGCTTGGCCGACTTCTCGACGTATGCCGGGACGTTGCCCGCTCCGACGCCGAGCGCGGGCTTGCCGCACGAGTAGGCGGCCCGGACCATCGCGTTGCCGCCGGTGGCCAGGATGAGCGCGACGCCGGGGTGCTGCATCAGCGCGGTGGTCGCCGCGATCGACGGGTTCTCGACCCACTGGATGCAGTCCTCGGGGGCGCCGGCGGCGACCGCTGCGTCCCGCACGACGCGGGCGGCCGCCACCGACGAGCTCTGCGCGCTCGGGTGGAACGCGAAGATGATCGGGTTGCGAGTCTTCAGCGCGATCAGCGCCTTGAAGATCGTGGTCGATGTCGGGTTGGTCACCGGGGTGACGCCGCAGACCACGCCGACGGGCTCGGCGATCTCCGTGATGCCGGTCAGCTCGTCGTGCGAGATGACGCCCACCGACTTCAGGCCGGCGATCGAGTTGGTCACGTGCTCGCAGGCGAAGATGTTCTTGACGGCCTTGTCCTCGAACACGCCGCGGCCGGTCTCGGTGACCGCCTTCCGCGCGAGGGCGCCGTGCTGGTCGAGCGCCGCGACGGAGCCCTTCTTCACCAGCCGGTCCACGTCCTCCTGCGTGAAGTGCGCGTACTCGGCGAGCGCCACGGTCGCCCGCGTCACCAGCTCGTCGATCTCGTCGGCGACCGCCGACTCGAGCGTCCTGGCATCGGTTGCCGGCGCGGGTGCGTCAGCGGGCGTGGCGTCAGGTCCGGGCGCGTCGGGTGCAGGCGCCGCGGGGGGCGCTTGCGTCGTGGTGCTCTTGCGGGTGGCGCGGTCCGTGACGGTCACGGTGAAGCTCCTTGTCGATGCCGGGGTGGCTGATGACTTCGACGCTACGGAGCGGGGCCGTGCCCGCGATAAAGGCAAAGGTCCCTAGTCGTGGGACGAGTTGGTGCCGAGCGGCATGGGGGTGCCTGCCTTCGATCCCCGTGCCGCCGCAGGCAGGCCAGCGTGGACGCACCCTCACACCCCGCCTGGCCACCCATCGGGTGCGCTGACGACATGGCCGGTGGGGTCGCGGAAGGTGTAGCGCATGGGTTGGCGGCCGATGCCGGGTGTGGTCGGGTCGATCGCTGTGCAGTGGTCGTCGTGGTCGTCGTGGTCGTCGTGGTCGTCGTGGGCGGCGTCGCGGCTGGTGGTGTGTTGTCGGGCTGTCCAGCCGGGTGGTTTGGCGAGGCGTTGGACTGTGAGGTCGAGCTGGTGGATGAGTCGGTGGTGGTGTCCGCAGAGGAGCCCGGCGTTGGTCAGGGAGGTGGCTCCGTGGTGCTTGTCCCACCAGCGCAGGTGGTGCATCTCGCAGCGTGAGGCTGGTGTGGTGCAGCCGTTCCAGATGCAGTGCTGGTCGCGGGCGATGGCTGCGCGGCGCATGGCGGTGGTGAACAGGCGTTTGGCTCGGCCGACGTCCAGGGGTAGGCCTTCGGCGGACATGACGATGCGGGTGATGTCGGCGTCGCACAGGGCTCGGGCGAGCTCGGACATGGGCACCGGGGTGCCGTCCTCCAACGTCGCGGGTGGCACCGGCATCCAGGGGGCGACGGTGGACCAGGGTGGCGTGATCACCGGCGCGACCCGGGACGTGGAGTCGTGGCGGTTTGTCGGCAGGTCGGAGCCGCGTGCGAGCGGGGCGAGAGGTTCGTCGCGCACGGTGGCTGTGTCGAGTGCCCGTTGGTGGTGGATGAGTTCGACGAAGGTCTCGGCGGGCACGAGCAGGGACAGGTGCGGACGGGACACGGTTCCGGACCCGCGGGTGGCGGGTTCGTCGCCGCTCAGGGCGCTCCCGGCGTCGCCGTCGCCGAGGGCCGCGCGGCTGGGTGTCGGTGTCGGACCCGAACCGGCGCAGGCGTGTTCGGCGAGCAGGGCCAGGGCGTCGGCGGAGGCTTGGCCGGGGGTGCGGTGCTGGTCGGGGTGTTGTCCCATCAGGTCCAGGGCGGTGCGCAGGGTCTGGGCGGTCAGGACGTCGAGGCGGCCTTTGAGGAATGCGCCGTGGGGTTGGACGGAGAGGGTCAGGAAGCGTTCGCGTCGTTGCGCCTCGAACGCGTCCTGCAGGGCGGCGGGGTCCTGGGACGCGACCGCTGGGCCAGGGATTTCGCGAAGTCGGGTGCGGACAACGAGCGGGCCATCTGCACGACCCGGTCCTGTGTCGCGGGGGTGCGCAGCTGGGCGGCGACCTCGGGTGCGGCGGTGGCGGCGACCCGGGCCAGGGTGTCCAGGTGCCCGAGGGGCACGAGCCCGTCGCGCACGCCCGCGGCGACCGAGGGCATGGACACCAGGGCGTCGGCTTGTCGGACCTGCCGGGTGGCCTCGAGGGAGCCGGCGCGGGTGGTGCGGGCCAGGGCGTTCTCGAAGGACCGGTCCCCGGGGCGTTCCAGCTCCCCGGTGGAGCGGGCCGCGACCAGCAGGTGCGCTCGTGCCTGGGCCAGGGCGGCTTCGGCGGCCCGCACGCAGGCCAACGCCGACGCACGGTCTGCGGCGGTCCAGGTCGCGCAGGTTCGGGTGTCGGACGCGAGGTGGTGGCAGCGTCGCGGACCTGCGACGCCACCTCGACCACACCCACCGACGGCTCGAACATGTGTTCGATGCTACGTCAGCAACAGGCACCCGTCAAGACCAAAACCGCACCTGACCTGCACAAACACCAACGCCGAGCCGTCCACAGCCCCGCCGACCCAACCAGCCTGTGGACAACCTCACGTCCGCACCCGCGAGAGCCACGACGACGACAGGCTCTCGTCCTCGAGGTCCAGCTCCCGCATCACGCGCCGCATCACGACCTCGTCGAGCTGCCCGGAGTCGCGCCATTCCATGAGCACCTCGCGCTGCGCGGACACGATCTCCCGCTGCAGCTTCTGGGTCCGCTTCCCCTCGGACGGCGTCGGCACGTCGGACGGGCTGACGGTGCGGATGGCGCTCGTGACCCCGGAGACCTCGTCGGGCCGCAGGCCCTCGTCGGGCACGATGTCGTCCGCCGACGCGGGGTCGAGCATGACGGCGGCCGCCGTCGCGCGGGCGCGCCAGGCTGAGGACAGCTTCTCGATGAGCTCGTCGGCACGCTCGGGCCCGAGCGCCTTGGTCCAGTCGGTGCGTTGCTTCTCGAGCACGCCCTGCACGGCGTCGGCGGTCGCCAGGCGCAGCGAGGCCTCCTGCGCGGCGTCGCTGGCGGTCTCGTCGGCAGACCCGACCTTGAGCCGGCGGATGACCCACGGCAGGGTCAGCCCCTGGACGAGCAGCGTCCCGATGGCCACCGAGTAGGCGACGAGCTGCAGGGTCGCGCGCTCGGGGAAGGGCGCGCCGTTCGAGGTCAGCGGGATCGCCGCGGCGGCCGCGAGCGTCACGACGCCGCGCATCCCGGCCCACGACACCACCGCCGACTCGCGCGCGGACAGCGAGTCGAACGCGGGCCGATGGGACCCGCGCAGGCGCAGATGGTCGAACCGGGAGGTCGCGAAGATGTAGACCGGGCGCACGAGGATGACGGTCACCAGCACGCCGACCGACAGGACGAGCGCGTGCCGCAGGCCCTGGTCGGACGCGATCACGTCGCGGATCACCCACGGCAGCTGGAGGCCGATGAGCGCGAACGTGAACGACTCGAGCAGCAGGTCGGCGGTCGACCAGATCGGCTCCTCGAACAGTCGCGTGGCGTAGCCGGCCTGCGGCGAGGTGTGCCCGAGGTAGAGCCCGGCCGTCACGACGGCGAGCACGCCGGACCCCTCCAGCTGCTCGGCGCCCCAGTAGGCGGCGAACGGCGTGAGCAGACCGATCACCGAGGCGACCACAGGGTCGTCGAGACGCATCCGCACGAAGTGGACGACGAGGCCCAGCACCAGCCCCACGGCCACGCCGACGACGACCGCCAACCCGAAGATCGCGAGCCCCTCGCCGATCGCCCAGGTGCCGGTCGCCACGCCGAGCAGAGCGACCTTGTAGAGGGTCAGCGACGTGGCGTCGTTGATCAGGCTCTCGCCCGACAGCAGGGTCATCACCCTGCGGGGCAGGCCGAGCTTCCGGCCGACGGCGGCCGCGGCGACAGCGTCCGGTGGCGCGACGACGGCTCCGAGCGCGAGGGCCGCGAGGAAGGGGATCGCCGACTCGTCGAGCGCCCAGTAGGCGAGGGCGGCGACGAGCGCCGTGACCAGAACGAGGCCGACGCCGAGGCGGATGATCGAGTTCCGCGACGTCCGAAAGTCCCGGTACGAGCTCGACAGGGCCGCCGAGTAGAGCAGCGGCGGCAGGACGAACTCGAGGAGCAGCTCGGGCCGGATCTCGTACCGCGGCACACCGGGGATCAGGGAGACGACGATCGCCGTGCCGACGAGCACCAGGGGAGCGGGCCACCCGCGCCGGCGGCACAGGGCCGTCACGGCGACGGCAACGATGACCAGCGCAAACACCTGGACGTGCTCCACCCCGGACTCCTCCCGACGGGTCACTGGCGACCCTACAAGCGCTCGGTCGCCCTACGCTCGGGGAGAGGGAAGGGCAGGGAGACCACATGGGTACGGCACTGATCGTCGTCGACGTCCAGAACGACTTCTGCGAGGGCGGGTCGCTCGCCGTCGCGGGTGGCGCCGCCGTCGCAGCGCGGATCACCGAGTTCCTCGAGGACCACGAGTACGACGTGGTCGTCGCGACGCGCGACTGGCACGCCCCGCTGCCCGACACGAACGACGGCCACTTCGCCGTCGACCTCGAACCCGACTACGTCACGACGTGGCCGGTGCACTGCGTCGCCGGCACGCCGGGCGCCGACTACCACCCGCAGCTCCGCCTGCCCGCGCGAACTGTCCACGTGGTCAAGGGGGAGTCCCGGCAGGACTACTCCGGCTTCACGGGACGGATCGTCGACGAGGACGGGGTGGACCTGGCGACGGCGCTGTCGGCCCGAGGTGTCGGGCACGTCGACGTCGTCGGCCTCGCGACCGACCACTGCGTCCGTGCCACCGCCCTGGACGCGTCGGCCGCGGGCTTCGAGGTCACCGTGCTCACGGACCTCACGGCGGCCGTCGCCGCACCCACCGCGGTCGCGGCCCTCACCGAGCTCGCCGTCGCGGGGATCGGGCTGGCGAACTCGTCGTAGAGCCGTCGAGCGGCCATGATCGACGGATGCGGACAACCCTGAGCACCTACGCCGAGCGCAGCACCGAGCCCGGGGCGTTCGCCCTGCAGAACGAGCGGATGCTCAAGGTCCAGCTCTCCGGCACGGAGGGGCACTTCCTGGCCAAGCAGGGCTCGATGGTCGCCTACCAGGGCGACGTCGACTTCGCGCACCAGGGCAGCGGCGGCATGGGCCGCATGCTCAAGAAGACGTTCACGGGCGAGGGCATGTCGCTCATGAAGGTCTCGGGCAGCGGAGACGTGTTCCTGGCGCAGGAGGCCGACGAGATCTTCCTTGTGCACCTCGAGGGCGAGTCGGTCACCGTCAACGGCGAGAACGTCCTCGCGTTCGAGGCCTCGCTGACCTGGGACATCAACCGGGTCGAGGGTGCGTCTGCGCTCTCCGGCGGCCTGTTCAACACGACATTCACGGGCACGGGCGCGCTCGCGGTCACCACGTACGGCACGCCCGTCGTGCTGCAGGTCGACCAGCCGACGTTCGTCGACATGCAGGCCGCGGTGCTGTGGTCGAGCACGCTGACGTCGTCGATCCGCAAGACCGCCAAGGCGTCGGCCATGATCGGTCGCGGCTCGGGAGAGGCCTACCAGCTCGGGCTGTCGGGCGAGGGTGTCGTCGTCGTGCAAGCGTCCGAGGGGCACATCCGCCCGTCGAAGTAGGGCGTCAGAGCCAGATCGTCGCCAGCCACACGAGCGCGGCCGTCACGACGACGAGCCCGATGTTCAGGCCGATGTTGTCCTTCTCGCCGCGCGAGAGGTGGAACAGGGTCGCGACGACCTGCAGGACGAGGAGCCCGATCGCGGCGGCGAACGCGAGCGCCGGGGCGATGCCGAGCAGCGGCGGGAGGATCAGGCCGACGGCGCCGAGGAGCTCGGCGACCCCGATCGCGCGGACCGCCGGCATCGGCATGTCGTCGACCCAGTTCATCATCGGCTGCAGCTGCTCGCGGCTGCGCAGGACCTTGCTCCCGCCCGAGAAGAGGTAGAGGAGGGCGAGCAGCCCAGCGAGGATCCAGTACGCGACGGTCACGTGCAACTCCTTGGTAGCGGTGCCGCGTTACTTTCCGCGGCACGTGATGATCAGCCACCGTCACTTTCCATGTCAAGTAATGTGCGGGGCATGGTGGATCACACGGAACCGCGCTGGCTCTCCGACGAGCAGTCCGCCGCGTGGCTCGCTCTCGCCAGCGTCACGGTTTTCCTGCCGGCGGCGCTCGACAGTCAGCTGCGACGCGACGCGGGCCTCACGCATGTCGAGTACGGCGTCCTGGCGGCACTGTCGATGGCGCCCGGGCGACAGGCGCGGATGAGCAATGTCGCCGCCTTCGCCAACGTGAACCTCTCCCACCTGTCGCGCATCGTCGCGCGCCTGGAGAGGAGCGGCTGGGTGCGGCGCGAGCCCGACCCGAACGACGGCCGGAGCACGCTGGCGATCCTGACGCCCGCCGGCTGGGACAAGGTCGTCGCTGCGGCGCCCGGGCATGCCGAGGAGGTGCAGCGCCTCGTGTTCGACAACCTCACCGACGCTCAGGTCCGACAGCTGACGGAGATCGGTCGCCGCGTCATGGACGCGGTCCGGCCGGGCACCGACCACCTGCCAGAGGGCCCCTGGCGCCAGGGCTGACACCACTCTTCGGCGAACTGACACCACAATGGCTTGACGTGACACCACAGTGGTGTCACGATGGTGCACATGGACCTGGGAAAGCACGTCAACGACCTGCAGCGGCAGCTCGTCGAGTCCGCCGAGAACGGCACGGAGGAGACCCGCGTCGTCGCCGAGCGGCTCGTCGCCGGGCTGGACGCCGCGGCGCGGCTCGTGCTGCTCGACGTCCTGTCGGCCGCCGCGGGGGAGATCACCCGCGACCTCGCGCCTGGCTCCGTCGAGCTTCGGCTGCGTGGCAGGGAGGTCGAGTTCGTCGTCGCCCAGCCAGGCGGCGACAGCGACACCGACGAGGAGCCGGCCGCGCACGTCGACCTCGATGACGTGAGCACGTCGCGCACCACGCTCCGCCTGCCCGACGCACTCAAGGCGAAGGTCGACGAGGCGGCATCGGCGGACGGCCTGTCCGTCAACACCTGGCTGGTGCGCGCGGTCGCCGCCGCGCTCCAGCCCAAGCAACGACGATCCGCGCAGCGCACGCTGCGCACCGGCGACAACTTCGCCGGCTGGGCGCGCTAGAGCCCGGCCCCTACCGCTTGCAGAAGCCCCGCGCACCCGCGGGGCCGGCCGAACACACCCGAAACCCGGAGGCGTGAGCATGCCCACCTACACCACCCCCAGCCCGATCGACCTCGCGATCAACCTGCAGGTCGGTGAGGTCGTGGTCGTCGCGAGCGACCGCACCGACACGGTCGTGACGGTCTCGCCCACCAACCCGGCCAAGGCCGTCGACCGCCGCGGCGCCGAGGAGACCAAGGTCGACTTCGACGGCCAGCGTGTCACCGTCAAGGGACCGCGGCCGCGCGTCAGCTGGATCGGCCCGACCGAGTCGGTCGACCTGCGGATCGAGCTGCCGACGGGGTCCCGGTTCACCGCTGAGGTGTCGCTGGGTGCCGTCCGCACGACCGGTTCCCTGGGTGCCACCCGGATCAAGGCCTCGATGGGATCCGTCGACGTCGAGACCTCCGGCGACCTGTGGCTGCGCGCCGGGCACGGCAACGTCACCGTCGGATCAGCCGGAGGCGGCGTCGAGATCACGGCCGACCACGGTCAGATCCGCGTCGGCACCATCGCCGGCGACGCGATCCTCAAGGCCTCGCACGGCAGCATCCAGGTCGGTGAGTCGGGCGGCGACGTCGACGCGAAGCTCGCGTACGGCGACCTCGAGATCACCAGAGCCCTCGGCTCCGTGACCACGAAGACCTCCTACGGCAGCATCCGGCTGCACGAGGTGTCCAGCGGCTCCATCGCGGTCGAGAGCGGCTTCGGCCAGGTCGACATCGGCGTGCGGGCCGGCGTGCCCGCCTGGCTCGACCTCTCGTCCAAGAGCGGCCACGTCCGCAACCACCTGGACGACAACCGCGCCCCCGAGCACAACGAGCAGTCCGTCGCCGTCCGCGCCCGCACCCAGGCCGGCGGCATCAACATCCAGCGCGCCCTGTGACACCGGGCGACCACCAGAAGGGACGACACACACCATGACCACGACAACACCTGCCATCCAGGTGACCAGCATCGAGAAGTCCTACGGCGACCTGCAAGTGCTGCGAGGCGTCGACTTCGAGGTGGCACCCGGCAGCATCTTCGCCCTGCTCGGCTCGAACGGAGCCGGCAAGACCACCATGGTCAAGATCCTGTCCACGCTACTCCGCTCGGACGCCGGCGCGGCCAGCGTCAACGGCTTCGACGTGGCGACCGACCCGCTGGCCGTCCGGGAGTCGATCAGCCTGACCGGGCAGTTCGCGGCGGTCGACGAGATCCTGTCCGGCCGGGAGAACCTGGTGCTCGTCGCGAAGCTGCGGCACCTGAAGGACCCCGGCCAGGTGGCCGACGACCTGCTCGCCCGCTTCAACCTCACGGACGCGGCGGCGCGCCGGGTGGCCACCTACTCGGGCGGCATGCGCCGTCGTCTCGACATCGCGATGAGCCTCGTCGGGAAGCCGAAGGTCCTGTTCCTCGACGAGCCGACCACAGGGCTGGACCCCGAGGCGCGCATCGACGTCTGGAAGGTCATCTCGGAGCTCGCCACGAGCGGCACGACCGTCCTGCTCACCACGCAGTACCTCGACGAGGCCGAGCAGCTCGCGGACCGCATCGCGATCCTGCACGAGGGCCGGATCATCGCGAACGGCACCCTGGCCGAGCTCAAGGCGCTCCTGCCCCCGGCGACGGTCGAGTACGTCGAGAAGCAGCCCACCCTCGAGGAGATCTTCCTCGCCCTCGTCGGCACCAAGGCCGCCCCGTCCCAGAACACGGAGGTCCAGTCATGACCACGACCCACTTCTTCGGCGACACCGCCGACCTGACCGGCCGCTCGCTGCGGCACATCACGCGCAGCGTGGACACGATCATCACGACGGCCGTCACGCCGATCGCGATCATGGTGCTCTTCGTCTACGTGTTCGGCGGGGCGATCGACACCGGCACCGACAACTACGTCAACTACCTGCTGCCGGGCATCCTGCTGATCGCGATCGCCTCGGGCATCGCCTACACGGCCGTGCGGCTGTTCACCGACCTGCAGAGCGGCATCTTCGAGCGGTTCCACTCCATGCCGATCAACCGGTCGTCGGTTCTGTGGGCGCACGTGCTGACGTCGCTGGCGTCCAACGCGATCACCGTCGTGATCATCGTGCTGGTCGGCCTGCTGATGGGATTCCGGACCTCGGCAGGGGTGGGGGCATGGCTCGCGGTCGCCGGGATCCTGGCCCTGTTCACGCTGGCCCTCACCTGGGTCGCCGTCATCGCCGGTCTCTCGGCCAAGTCCGTCGACGGCGCCGCGGGGTTCTCCTACCCGCTGATCTTCCTGCCGTTCATCAGCTCGGCGTTCGTCCCCACGGACACCATGCCGGCCCCGGTGCGCGCCTTCGCCGAGAACCAGCCGGTCACGTCGATCGTCAACGCCCTCCAGGACCTGTTCGCGGGCAACCCGGTGGACAGCGACATCTGGGTCGCGCTGGCCTGGTGCGTCGGCATCCTGCTGGTCGCGTACTTCTTCGCGATGCGGGTCTACCGCCGCAAGATCAGCTGACTCGCCCGCTCCGATCCTCGACCGGCCACGGCTCTGTGGCCGGTCGGGGATCTGCCGTCCACCGAGTTCCGCGCATGCTCCTACCTGGGATGGACGACGACGACCGGGCACGTCGAGTGGTGCAGCACCGCCTGGCTCACCGATCCCAGCAGGAGGCCACGGAAGCCCCCGCGTCCCCGCGATCCGACGACGAGCAGCCCGGCATCCTGGGCGGCGGCCAGGACGACCTGCGCGGAGCCGCCGCGACGCACCATCGGCTGCACCTCGACCTCGGGATACCGCTCGGCGTGGCCGGCCAGGCTCTCGGAGAGCAGCGCCTTCTCGGCAACCTGGAGCTCCTCGACCTCGTCCGGCGTCCACCCCGGCACCGGCCCGGCCATCGGAGGCAGCTCCCACGCATGGATCGCGACCAGCGGGACCCCGAGCCGCGACGCCTGGTCGAACGCGAGGTCGATCGCACGGACGCTGGTGGGGGAGCCGTCCACTCCGACCACGACAGGGCGTGATGTGCCCGACGGTTCCCGGGCGGCCTGGCGCACGACGACCACGGGGCAGTGCGCGTGGGCGGCGACGGCGACGCTGACCGATCCCAGGAGCAGACCCGCGAACCCCCCGCGGCCTCGAGAGCCGACGACCACCAGGGCGGCGTGCGTGCTCGCCTCGACGAGCATGGCGGCGACGCTCTCCTGGACCTCGAGCTGCGTGGTCACGACGAGGTCGGGATCCGCGGCGTACGCGCGCTCCACGCCTCCGGCGAGGACCTGGTTGCCGAGCTGGCTGGTCAGGTCCAGGTGCGGGTCGGCGACCACGTAGGCGTCGACGACGGAACGGGCCACGTGCAGGATGTGGAGCGGGGCGCGGAGCCGTCCGGCTTCCTCGGCCGCCCATCTCAGCGCCTGGTCGGCGCGGTCGGAGCCGTCATAGCCCACGACGATCGTGCGGTTCATCTCGCACCTCCGTTGGTGCTGCGCGAATACCTTCGACATGTCCACACTCGTCCGCCCTCGGGCGCGCGAACAGGGTCCGAGGTCCCGAGCTCTCGCGTGCCAGGGTCGGACCTACGCCGTCGGCCGCCTGCTCGGCGTGACGGGACTCCAGGCGCTCACTGCAGGGGTGTGATCGCGTCGCGTGCGGGGTCGTGGCGGTAGCGGACGAGCAGGACGACCAGGGTCACCGCGGCGAGCACGTAGACCACGGGGATGAGGAACGAGCCGAGGCTCGAGGCGAACCCGTCGCCGGGCTGCACGCCGACGAGGAAGGCCGAGAAGTCCCACGACCCGTGCAGCACCATGGCGGCGACGATCACGCCGGTGCCTCGTCGGACGAGGTAGAAGCCCAGCCCGGCGAGCCCGGCGAAGAACACCTGCACGACCGCACCCGGCTCGCCGAGCAGCAGGTTCGTCAGGTGGAACGCCCCGAACCAGAGCGTGGTCCAACCCAGGGCGGCGGCCTCGGACCGGGTGCCCTGTCGCAACGCGCGCAGCACGACCCCGCGGAACAGCGTCTCCTCGGTGAACCCGACCAGCACGCTCGCCAGCAGCACCGCGAGCACGTGGCTCACCTCGAACTGGTCCCAGGCCACGCCGACGAGGCCCAGGACGAGGGACACGGCCATCACGATCGGCAGGGCCCACACCATGGCGCCCGACGAGAGCCGGCGGGCGTCGCGGAACACGAAGTCCCAGCGCGACCAGAGCAGGAACGCGATCAGCCAGACGGCACCGACGGCCAGCGGCAGGACCGCCGAACGCAGGGTCGTGCGAGCCGTGTCGAAGAAGTGCTCGTACTCGACGCCCGAGACCCGCATGAGCCCGACGACGAGCATCACGTAGACGACGAACACCACGGCGGCGACCGGCACCGACGGGGTGATCCGCGCCGCCGGACGCACTCCCGTCATGCCGGCAGTGGTTCCGGTGCGCGGCGGTCCGCGACGCGACCACGGATGAAGATCAGCAGGATCAGGCCGGTGGCGATGAGCGGGAACGTCGCGAACGCCGCGCCGGACAGGAAGCCGTTCTCGGCGGAGCCCGTCTTCAGCTCGTCGAGCGCACCGGTGGCCAGGATCGTCGTCGGGTCCGTCAGGCCGTGCAGGACCATCGCGACGGCGAGGAAGCCCGTCGCCCGCATGGACAGGTACATCAGGACGCCGAAGGCGAGCGTGTACAGGACCGTGGGTCCGACGGTCGTGAACGACTGACCGCCGATGAGGTTGACGAGGTGCGAGAGCCCGAAGAGCAGCGACGACAGCGCGGCCACCGCCCACTCGCCGTGACCACCGTCGCGCAGCATCTTCACGCCGAGCCCACGGTAGGTGAGCTCCTCGACGAAGCCGATCAGCAGCCCGGTCGCAAGCATGAAGACAACCACGGCGACGGTGTGCGCGCCCCAGTCGATCCCGAGCAGGCGGAGCACGATCGGGACCAGCACGACGACCGGCGCGATCCACATCCACCACGACCGGTAGATCGGCTGTCGGGCGAACAGCTCCCGCGTCCAGCCCATGTACGCCGAGAACGCGAGCAGGACGACCGCCCCGACGACCAGCCCGAAGGTGACCTGGAAGAAGATCGCGCCCACGCTGCTCAGCAGGTCGTCGTCCGTGTAGTGACCGCCGATCGCGCCCCCGAGACGGCCCGCGAGCTGGTACACGACCAGGTAGACCACGAGGACCAGCAGGAACCGCCAGAAACCMCCGCGGTTGAGGAAGCCCCGCAACCCGGCCTCGGTCGGTATCCCCGCCTCGACCTCAGACATGGCGGGCCCCCCGCCGGGGGAAGGAGGTCGTTGCGGAGGGAGTGCGCATCAGGGCCCCAAGTCGTCGTGAGCGAGGACCTGACGTCACCGCGCATCGGACGATGACGACGTTGTGCAGCTCCGCCAGGCCGTGCCCGCGACGCTACCGGCTCCCCGAGACGGCGCAAGTGATCGTGTCGAGGATGCCCGCGCACAGGGGCGGTGATGCAGGACCCGGCTCCGCGGTGCCCGGCAACGCGTCATCGCTCCGCAGCGGCGACACGTTCGAAGAGCAGCTCGTAGTCGTCGACCATGCGCCGGGCACTGAACCGGGTCTCGGCGTCCTGCCGGCACACCGTCCGATCGATCGCGGACAGGCGACCGACTGCGGTGACAGCGTCCTGGTCGTCGCGGACGAGGAATCCGTTGCGACCGTCGCGGATCAGCTCCCGCATCGAGCCCCGCGGGGTGGCGATGACGGGCGTGCCCGCGGCGAGCGCCTCGACGACCGAGAGCCCGAACGGCTCCTCGAAGTCGATGAGGTGCAGCAACGCGACCGCGCCACCCAGCAACCGGTCCCGCTCGACGGGCCCGACCGAGCCGACGAAGCGCACCCGCGAGCCATCGACGTGCGGCTCGACGAGAGACCGGAAGTACGGCTCGTCGTGCACGACGCCGGCAATGACCAGCGGCAGCCCGGATCGCTGCGCGACCTGGATCGCTCGGTGCGTGCCCTTGTCGGGATGGATGCGACCGAGGAACAGCAGGTACCCGCCGCCGCCCGTGCCGGCGGCGAACTGCGTGAGGTCGAGACCGTGGTGGATCGTCGCGGCATAGGTGAGGTCCCGATGGCGGTCGGAGTCGCTGATGGAGACGTAGTGCGCGATGTCGTCGTAGGCGCGATACACGCGCACGATGCGTTCCGAGGAGAAGCCGTGGACGGTCGTCACCACGGGCGTCGGAGTGAGACGGCTGTAGGTGAGCGGCAGGAAGTCGAACTGGTTGGAGATCACGTCGAACTGCGCAGCGCGCTCGAACACCGCCGCGATGTGCAAGGACTCGAACACCTTGACGTCGATCGTCGGGTCCTCCTCGTAGCCCGTCGGCGCCTCGGCGTGCAGTCGTGCACGAGTCTGCGAGTCGGCCGTGGCGAAGAGGGTGACGTCGTGGCCCCGCTCGACCAGGCCCTCGGCGAGGGTCGAGGCGACCTGCTCCCACGGCCCGTACGAGCGCGGTGGCGTGCGGTGTGCGATCGAGGCGAGCACGGCGATCTTGACGGGGTGCCTCCACGGCTGGACCGGCCACGGGTCCCCGAAGGGGACCGACCGCGACTGGTAGCCTAGCCATGCGGTGCCAGGCCCGGCTGCGCAGCGACCGGCGGGCCAGGACGCCCGGGGATGTCGATCAGGCCCCGCCCGAGGTCGGTAGCGCACTCCGCTGCAAGCACCACCAGTGCGAAGGGCCTTCATGGCCACCAGGTTCGGCATCCTCAGTACGTTTCCCCCCACGCAGTGTGGCCTCGCGACCTTCTCGTCGGCGCTCGCCACCCACCTCATCGAAGCCGGTGCCGACGTCTCGGTGATCCGGGTCGTCGACAGCCTGCAACCCCCGCTCCCGCTCGTCACCCACCAGCTGGTCACGGGAGCGCCGGACGAGGCGAGGGCAGCGGCGGCGGCGCTCAACGCCTGCGACGTCGCGCTGGTCCAGCACGAGTACGGAATCTTCGGTGGTCGCGACGGAGCAGACGTCCTCGACGTCCTCGCCCGGGTGCGCGTCCCGGTCATCACGGTCCTGCACACCGTCCTCGCCCACCCGACGCCCCATCAGCACGAGGTTCTCGCGAAGGTGGTCGCGGCGTCGACGGTGACGGTGACCATGACCGAGGCGGGTCGGCAGCGGCTCATCACGGGCTGGAGCGTGGACCCGGCGTCCGTCACCGTGATCGCCCACGGCGCCCGGGACGACCGCAGGATCGACGACACGGTCACGCCCGTGCGCACAACCCCCACGGTGCTGACCTGGGGGCTGCTCGGCGAGGGCAAGGGCATCGAGTGGGCCCTCGAGGCGCTGGCCGACCTCGCAGACCTGCGTCCCCTCCCGACGTACCGGATCGTCGGCGAGACCCACCCGAAGGTCCTCGAGCGCAACGGCGAGGCGTACCGGCGAGGGCTCGAGCGGCTCGTCGACCACCTGCGCCTCGGGCCGATGGTGCAGTTCGACGCCCGCTATCTCGACGTCCCCACGCTGCAGCGCATCGTGCGCTCGGCCGACGTCGTGCTCCTGCCCTACGACTCCCCGGACCAGGTGACGTCCGGTGTTCTGACGGAGGCCGTCGTCGCCGGGAAGCCCGTCGTGTCGACGGCATTCCCGCACGCGGTCGAACTTCTGTCCGGTGGCGCGGGACTCCTTGTCCCACGCCGCGACCCCGCCGCGATCGCAGCGGCACTGCGGCGCGTGCTCACCGAGCCCGGCCTCGCCGGATCGATGGCCGCCGCCTCGCGTGCCGTCGCGCCCAGCCTGCTCTGGTCCGCCGTGGCCGAGCAGTACGTCGACCTCGCCGCCGGCGTCGTCCGCGCGCGCACCCTGTCCGCGGCCTGATGTACCCCGCCCCGGTGTTCGACCACCTCGCACACCTCAGCACTCCGATCGGGCTGTTCGAGCACGCGCTGCTCACCGAGCCGCGGCCCGAGCACGGCTACTGCCTCGACGACGTGGCGCGGGGGCTCGTCGTGACGTCGCGCCAGCACGGGGCAACCCCGCAGGTCGACGCGCTGACCGACACCTACCTGCGGTTCACCCTCTTCGCTCAGGACGGCCTCGGCCGGTTCCACAACCGACGCGACGTGGCCGGTCGCTGGACCGACACCGCGACGGTCGAGGACCACTGGGGCCGTGCCCTCTGGGCCCTCGGCACGGCGGCGGCCGCCACCGGCGACCCCCGTGTGCGTCGGGCCTCGCTGGACGCGGCCGCCGTGAGCCTCGAACGCCGTTCCCCCTGGTGGCATGCCATGGCCTACGCGACGCTCGGCGCGGCCGAGGTGCTCGAGGTCCAGCCCGACAGCCGTGTCGCGTACGGATTGCTCTTGGATGCACGCACGGTCCTCGCCTGCCCGACCGACCCCGCGTGGCCGTGGCCGGACGCGCGTCTGACGTACGCCAACGCGGTTCTGCCGGAAGCGCTCGTCGCCATCGGTGCCGCGCTCGGCGACGACGAGGTCCTGCAGGCGGGGATCGACCTCCTGCACTGGCTCGTCGCGCAGGAGACCCACGAGGGCCACCTCTCGATGACCCCGGTGGGTGGCCGGACGCCCGGCGAGGGCCGGCCCGGCTTCGACCAGCAACCCATCGAGGTCGCGGCACTCGCCGAGGCGTGCTGGCGTGCCTTCCGCGCGACGCGGCACGAGGTCTGGCTGACCTATCTCGACCGGTGCGTCGGCTGGTTCCTGGGCGACAACGACACGGGGATGGCGCTCTACGACGACCGCACCGGCGGCGGCTACGACGGCCTGCACGTGCACGGGGTCAACCAGAACCAGGGTGCCGAGTCGACGCTCGCCGCCCTGTCCACCCTCCAGCTCGGGCGCCTGGCGCTCGTCCAGGCCGTGGCGTGACGCTCGTCGACGCCCCGCCACTGGTTCGGCGCACGCCGCACGTGCTGCGTCCGGACGCGGCGCGAGTGGTCAGTACCCCGTTCCTGCCGGGCGAGGAGATCCACGGGGCGGGCATCTCCCGCATGTCTGCCGTCCTCGGGCGCGTGCTGGCGCTGCCGGACGCCGAGGTGGAGCGCGCCCTCGCCGGGGTCATCGCGTCCTTCGGCCGGCGCCACCACGACCTCGTCGCCCTCCTCGACGAGCGGTTCGACCTCGTCGCACGCCACCTCGGCGACCCGGGCGGCCTGTCCGTGGAGCGGCGAAGGCTCATCGGTGCGTGCATGAGCCAGGAGTACGCGATCGAGTCGGCCGCCCTGTTCAACCCGTCGATGGTCGCGCACCCCGACCAGACCGGGCTGCCACCGGGGAGCACCCGGTTCGTGATGAGCGTCCGAGGGGTGGGTGAGGGGCACATCTCCTGCGTCGAACTGCGGACCGGTGTCATCGACGCTGCCGACGACATCACCTTCGACGTCGTCGGCCCGACGACCACCGTGCCGCGGCGCCACGAGAGCGTGCACTCCCGCGACGACCTGCGACGGCAGAACGAGGAGCTCGCGGGCGACAGCGACGACGCCGACGCGCTCCTGCGCTCGCTGCCCGCCACCTTCCCGGCCTCGGCGGTTGAGGCAAGCCCGCGGCTGGGATGGTTGGCAGCGTGCACGTATGACGTCGCGTTTGCCGCGGAGAGTGCGATCAGCTCCCGCGTGCTGCTCCCGAGCAGCCCCGCCGAGCGCCACGGCATCGAAGACCTGAGGCTCGTCGAGGTCGAGTACTCCGGCGGTCGGCGCAGCTATCTCGGCACCTACACGGCGTTCGACGGGGAGACCGTCGCGCCGCACCTCGTCGCCACCGACGACTTCCGCTCGTTCCGGATGAGCCGGCTCAGCGGTCCCGGCGCGAAGAACAAGGGCATGGCGCTCTTCCCGCGCAGGGTCGGCGGTCAGTACCTGGCTCTCTCCCGGTGGGACCGCGAGAGCAACTCGCTCGCCGGGTCCTCCGACCTGCGGCACTGGGACGACCTCGGCACCTTGAGCTCCCCCGACCGGGCGTGGGAGATCGTCCAGGCGGGCAACTGCGGGTCACCGATCGAGACCCCCGCCGGATGGCTCGTCCTCACCCACGGCGTCGGACCGATGCGGCAGTACAGCATCGGCGCGATGCTTCTCGACCTCGACGACCCGCGTCGCGTCCTGGGCAGCCTCGCGGAGCCGTTGCTGACCCCGTCGCCCGACGAGCGCGACGGGTACGTGCCCAACGTCGTGTACTCGTGCGGGGCGTTGCTGCACGGTCGGACGCTCGTCCTGCCGTACGGGTGCAGCGACGCAGCGATCCGGGTCGTGCTCGTCGACCTGCCAGGGCTGCTCTCGGCCATCACCGCGGGCCGGTGAGGGACGCCGTCGAGCAGTCGGGCGGCGGGCCGGAAGCGCGTCGACGCAGCGTTTTCAGGTCCTGGGTAGAGCTTGCGTGGGTGGGCCTGGAGCGTGAGCCTCGGACGGTTCAGCAGCACGTCTCCACATCAGCACGAAGAGCAGCACGATCACGAGGCCGACCGTGTTGAGGATCGTGATCGACACGGTGATCAGGGGGTCGGCCCCGAACGGGAAGATCATCATCAGGAGCATCGGCGCGATGTTGCGCACCGCCGTGGTCGTCTCGGTCGCGTGCCTGATTCTCACGTCCTTGACGCGCAGGACGGACACGAGCAGGTAGCCGCACCCGAGGCCGATGAACGGGCCGGCGAAGGCAGCGATGTAGCTCTCGGTGCCCCAGGTCTGCACGAACTGGCTCCAGTAGGCGGCCAGCGTGAAGTTCAGGTTGAAGAGCAGGCACAGGATGGCCACCCGGACGGCCCATCGCGCCAGCTGCGGCGTCAGGTCGGGCCACCACAGCCGGAAGCCGCACCCGAGCACCATGGGGAGCAGCAGGAAGAGCAGGAGCGGCCACGCGATGTCCCACGACGAGGTGCTGAGCTGCACGTCGACGGCATCGATCGCGAGAGGCAGACCCACCGGCAGGGCGACGATGGTCGCGACCGTCAGGACCACCAGGAGAGTCGTGGCGATGCCGACGTCTGCCCTGGCCAGCTTCGCGAGGACGGGGGCGAAGGGCATTCCCGCGCACAGGGCGGCGATGCAGAACCCGGCCTTGATCTCGTCGGGGATGGACGACGCCACCGTCAGCAGGTACCCGATGAACAAGGCGGGGATGACGACGAAGTTGATCACCAACGCCCACACCGCGATCTTCCAGTGCGCAACGGCTTGAGCCAGGAGCTTGCCGATCGACAGCCGCAGACCGAGCCCGAACGAGTTCAGGATCACGAAGAGGACGCCGAACCCGTTGATCAGGATGCTCTCGCTGGATTGTGCCATCGTGTCCCGTCCTCTTCGTGAGCGGCCGATCAGGCGAGCGGGGATGGTCGCCGGTGGCCGCGACCGGGTCGAGCAGCGCCGGCCGACTCTGCCAATGTGGCAGCGGGCCGATCAGGTGCGCGTCATCCCCGGCGGGTGATGCCGCACCCCGTGTGGGCTACGCCCCGTCGAGACGCTCCCAGAGAGCCACGGCCTCCATCCGCGACGAGACGCCGAGCTTGCGATAGCTCGAGATCGCCTGCGTCTTGACCGTGTTCCCGGTGATCCCCAGGCGCTCGCCGATCATCGGGAACGTGAGCTGGGTCGCGAGGTAGGGCATGAGTCGAACCTCGGCCGGGGTGAGCTTGTCGACGCGCCCCTCGGAGCTGGCCTCGTGCACGAGCATGCCGATCGCCTCGACTCTCTCCGGCAGGTTCCCGAGTCCCGGGCGCCGCCGCATGATCTCGGTCGCCTGCTGGACGGTCGCGGAGGCTGACTGGAGATCGCCCAGGGCCAAGGACGCCTGCGCCGTGGTCAGGAGGGCCTGCGTCGAGACCACGGGCAGGGCGTGGGTGAGCAGCGGGCGCAGGTCGAGCGCGTTGCGTGCGTGCCGGGCCGCCTCCGTGCGCCGACCCTGGTGCACGGCCGTTCGCGCCGACCAGGCATGGACGAGCGCGCTCGTCCAGTACGACCCGTAGCCACCTTCGGCGACGATCTCGGCCGCACGCCGGACGGCCGGCACAGCAGACCTCCACTCGCCCCGCTCGACGGCGACCGTCGCGCGCTCGCAGAGCACCATGGCCACCAGCGGATCGATCCCCGCGGCCTCGCCGGCCTCCAGGGCCTCGAAGAACAGGTCGTCGGCGCTGTCCAGCTCGCCGGCGAGCAGGGCGGCGAGTCCCTGCGTGTGCAGCATGGTCACGCGGAACGGGCTCGCGGCAGACATCCCGTCCCATGCCTGACGAGCATCGAGCCGCATCTGCTCAGCGCCCTGTCGGGCCTCGATCGCCCGCAGGTAGGCGAGCGTCGCCGCGACCGTGCTCCCGTCCGAGAGCGTTCCGTCGCCGGCCGCCTCGCTCGCCATCGCCGACCAGCGGTCAGCCCGTGCGGGCTCCCCGACCAGCGCGAAGATGAGGGCGGCGTGTGCGGCGACCGCGGGAAACGCGGGAAAGTCGTTCGCCTCTTCGAGCCACGACATCCATCGGTGCACGGTGTCGATGCGACCGCTCGCCCAGGTCGTCTGGGCGCACTCGAGCACCATGCGCGCCAGGCCCGCCACGTCCCCGCCTCGGTGCGCGTGCTCGATGGCCCGTTCTGGCATGCCGTTGTCCGCCAGCCAGCCCGCTGCCCGTTGATGCAGCACCGGGACGAGCATCGGCTCCTTGCGATGCAGCTCTGCGCGCAGCAGGTCGTGGAGCAGGGGATGGCACTCGTACCGGTCGCCGTCCCGTCCGACCGGCCGGATCACCCGGTCCGTCGCCAGGTGGTCGAGCGTGGCGCCGGACGACCGAACGCGAAGCACGGCGTCGCACATCGGGCCCGAGAGCTCGTCGAGGATCGCGCAGCGGATCAGGAGCGACGTCTCGCGGGGACCGAGGCCGGACATCACCTCGGCGCGCAGGTACTCCCGGACGAAGCGGTCGTCGCCGGAGAACGTCGACGCCGCGGCCTCCCCGCCCTCGAGGGTCGCCATCGCGGCCAGGGCCACGCCGGCAGGCCAACCCTCGGTGCGGTCGTGCAGCGCGTCGGAGGCCTCGGCCGACAGCCTGACGCCCAAGGACTCGAGGACCTGCGTCTGCTCGTCGACCCGCATCGAGAGCTGTTCCTCGTCGAGCTCCAGAAGGTCGCCGGCCGCACGGAGCCGGGCGATCGGGAGCCGAGGTCGGTTCCGGGAGGCGAACGCCACGCGCCAGCTGTCCGGCAGCCGGTCGATGACGTCGGTCAGGACGTTGAGGCTTCCCGCCTGCGTGACCTTCTGAAGATCATCGAGCACGAAGACTCGCGGGGGGCTGGAACGCGCAGCCGCGACGAGTGAGGCGACCGTCACGATGCCCGGTCCCAGCCCGGCCGCCTCGCCGAGCGCTGACAGGAGGTGGGCCGGGTCGTTGTCCTCGTCGACGCAGATGTGCCACGCGGCCAGCCCTGCCAGTCGTTCCGCCCATTGGTGCAGGACCGTCGACTTGCCGTACCCGGGACCTGCGACGAGGGCGACCACCCGGAACCAGGTCGCGCTCAGCCTGTCGAGAAGGTCCCGGCGCGGCAGCAGGACGAGTCCGGTGCGCGGCGTCAGAAGCGCGACCGTGGACGGCGTCCGCAGGGCCGCCGACGAGCTTCGGACCGTGGACCAACCGGGCAAAACGGGACGTTCCCCCACGTCAGGCACACTACCGCTCGGTCGCACGGGCACCGCAAGCCCCCGGGCCGTGCCGTCCCGGGTACACCGACGTGTGAGCGTGACGTCGGTCAGGTGTCTCAGAGGGACATCTCGTGAACCCTCTCGGCGAGGATGATGCGTGCTGCGGCCTCGATCAGTGCGAGGTGCGAGAACGCCTGCGGGATGTTCCCGAGGTGTCGCGCGGCGTCCACCTCGAACTCCTCGGCATAGAGGCCGAACGGCGACGCGATCCGCAGCAGGCGTTCCATGAGGTCCAGCGCCCGCTGGTTCTCGCCCACGACCATGAGTGCGGACACGAGCCAGAACGAGCAGATGATGAACGTGCCCTCCTTGCCGGACATCCCGTCGTCGGTCTCGTCGGTCTTGTAGCGCAGGACGAAGCCGTTCTCGGACAGCTCGTCGGCGATGGCCAGGACGCTCGCGTGCAACCGCTCGTCCGTGCCGGGGAGCAGGCCGAAGTGCGCCGCCAGCAGCGTGGACGCATCGAGAGCATCCGTCTCGTAGTGCTGCCGGAGGACCCCGCGGTCGCTGACCCCGTGCTCGAGGATGTCCGCCTTGATCTCGTCGGCCGTGGCGCGCCAGCTCGACTCCAGGTCGGGTTCGCCGCGGATCCCGGCGAGCTGGGCCGCGCGGTCCATGGCCACCCAGCACATGATCTTCGACGACACGTAGTGCTGCGGCTTGCCCCGGGCCTCCCAGATGCCCTGGTCGGGCTGCTGCCAGACCGCCGCCGCGCACTCGGCCTGCGCCTTGACGATCGGCCACAGGCGCGCGGGCAGGCGCTCGCTGCGGCGCGTGTGCAGGAGGATCGAGTCGAGCACGGAGCCGAACACGTCGTTCTGCCGCTGGTCGAACGCACCGTTGCCGAGCCGGACCGGTCGCGCGCCCTGGTACCCGGTCAGCTCGTCCCGGGTGGTCTCGGTGAGGTCGCGACGACCGTCGATCCCGTACATGATCTGCAGCCCACCGTCCTCGTTCGCTTCGACGTCGGCGACGAACTGCATGAACTCGTCCGCCTCCCAGTCGAGCCGCAGGTAGTGCAGGGCCTGGAGCGTGAACGTCGAGTCGCGCATCCACGTGTACCGGTAGTCCCAGTTGCGCTCTCCGCCGGGGGTCTCCGGCAGCGAGGTCGTCAGGGCCGCGACCGTCGCGCCCGTCGGCATGTAGGTGAGTCCCTTGATCACCAGAGCCGACCGCTCGACGTAGGGCCGCAGGCGGTGATCGGGCAGCAGCGCGCGGCTGAGCCAGCGCCGCCAGAAGTCGCGGGTCGCCGCGATCCGCGCCGTCGCGTCGTCGGCGGTCGTGGGGCCTTCCAGCGCGGCGCCCCAGGACAGCGCACAGAACACGGTCTCGCCCGCGGAGAGCTCGTGCCGGGCCCGGAGCGCGTCCCCCTCGACGCCGAGCGCGAGGTCCGTGGTCAACCGCAGGGACACCCCAGCACCGCTGATGTCCGCCGTGTGCGCACCCGGCGCGCCGAGAGACCACGGTGCGCGGTGCCGGCCGTAGTCGAAGGCAGGGTCGCACACCAGCTCGACCCGCACCGTGCCCTCGAGGCACGTCGCGGTCCGCACCAGGACGTGCTCCGCGTCGTCGTCGGCGGGAGGGCGGGTGTGCGGGGTCGTGTCGTCCGCGCCCTCCCGCCGCACCATCGTCAGCGCGTCGCGGATCTCGAGCCAGCCCGACGGCGTGTGCCACGTGGTGACCAGCACGTTGGTGCCGGGGTCGTAGGCCCGAGACGTCGGCACGTTGATCCCGTAAGGCGCGAACCGGAAGTAGCCGGCGCCGCGGTCGAGCAGGCTCCCGAAGATGCTCGGGCTGTCGAACCGCGGGGCGCACAGCCAGTCCACCGACCCGTCGGGTGCCACCAGCGCGCCGGTGTGGCAGTTCGACAGGAAGGCGTACTCGGCGATCGGCGGGAAGGGTGAGGCGGGGCTGTTCGCGTCCATGGGTTCCTCCTTGAGTGGTTGTCTCAGCCGAGCCGGTCCAGCAGGTGGTCGCCCACCCGCAAGGCGTTGGCCATGGCTGTCAGGGCCGGGTTCACCGCGCCGATGCTGGGGAAGAAGCTGGTGTCGACGACGTAGAGGTTGTCCACCTCGTGCGCGCGGCAGTCCCGGTCGAGCACCGACGTCGCGGGGTCGTCGCCGAAACGGACCGTCCCCGCCTGGTGCGCGAAGTCAGCGACGGCGGTGTCGGCGCTCCTGGACGAGTCGCGTCGCACCAGAGCGTGCCCGGGCACGCCGAGGTTGCCCAGGACGCCCTGCAGCCGCCCGTACAGCTCGTCGAGCGGGCGCCGGTTGTTCGGGGTGTAGGCCAGCACGACGTTGCCGCGGATCCCGAGCGTCACGCGGTTGGCGGGGTCGGGCAGGTCCTCCGTGCACAGCCAGAAGTCGACCGCGTGCTCGGCGGCCCCGTCGGCTGGGAGAGACGACGTGCCGCCCAGCTGCACGTTGCCCATCGGGAACCTGAAGGTCTCGTCGCCGAAGTAGAAGTCGTTGATGCCGAGCGTCGTCTCGGAGCGGGTGTCGGGGCGCTCGCGCGAGGTCGCCATGTACGTGCGGCGGTTCTGGAACATGACACGCCGTCCCACCTGGTCGGAGCCGTTCGCCAGCCCTCGGGGGTGCCGGTCGTTGGCGCTGGCCAGCAACAGCTTCGCCGAGTTGACGGCGCCCGCCGACACGACGACGACATCGCCCGAGAACCGCTGGTCGACGCCGTCGACCTCCGCCACCACCGAGGTCACGGCCCGTCCGGAGTCGTCCGTCCCGAGCCGGCGCACCTGGGCGTTGGTCACCAGGGTGACGTTGGGATGCCGGAGCGCGGGCCGCACCGCGATGACCTCTGCGTCCGCCCGTGCGTGCAGCAGGCTGGCGGACCGGTCGCAGGCGGCGGGCCGGACGCGCGCGCTGGACGCCGCGCTCGACTCGTCCACCACGATCCCGCAGGGAGCGTGATAGGGGTGCAGGCCGAGGGCAGTCAGGTCGCGGGAAAGCTCCTGGATCCGGCGTTCGGGCAGGACCGGGGGGAAGGGGTACGGGCGGCTCGAGCGGGGTTCCGTCGGGTCCTCGCCGCGTGTGCCGTGCACCTGGTAGAGGTCCTCCGCCTGGTCGTAGTACGGCTCGAGCTCGTCGTAGGTGACCGGCCAGGCGGGGGAGACGCCGCCGTGGTGGCGAAGTTCGCGGAAGTCCTTCTGCCGCAGCCGGTCGAGAGCGGCGTCGTAGACCTTCGTCGCACCACCGACGGCGTAGTGCACCTGCGGCTGGAACGCCGTGAGGTCCGAGTCGTACCAGGTGTCCGGCGAGGCGTACCGGTCCCCGACGAGCACCTCGGTCGCGTCCCCGCTCGAGGACTCGCGTGGCGACCAGCCGCCCCGCTCCAGGAGGAGGACTCTCTTGCCCGACGGTGCGAGGCGGTGCGTCAGGGTCGCGCCGCCCGCGCCCGACCCGATGACGACGACGTCGTAGTGGTCGGTCATCGCACCCACATGTTCACGTCGGCGCTCCTTCATCGAGAGGCGCGGACCGAGCCGTGCCGGGTCCGCTGTGCGCCACCGACGTCGCTGGCGTCCCGCCGATCTGCACGCCCGTTCCGGGGGTCGTGGTGGCGCCGGCGTGCCCCGGTCTGATCGTCCGGATGTCGCCCCGACGCCAACTCGACACTAAGGGCGTCGAGCGTGACCGACCATCATGCCGACGGGATGACGACGGCGGCCGCTCGACGGTGCTGGACTCGACCTGCACCTCACCGTCGAGGACGTAGGGACGCGTCCAGCTCAGGGCGCACGAGGGAGTTGTCGCCGTGGACGCTCAGACCTGGACGCGCGCCGCTTCGACCGAGGAGGTGACCCGATGAGCACCAGCGCGGTCATCCGGTCGACGATCCCGGCGCGGCTGGATCGACTCAGCTGGACCCCGTTCCACACCCGGATGGTGGCCGGCCTCGGCGCGGCATGGATCCTGGACGGGCTCCAGATCACGATCTCGAGCTCCGTGACCGGCGTGCTGACCAGCCCGGAGACGCTGGGCATGACCTCCGAGGAGATCGGGCTCATCGCGTCGGTGTACCTGATCGGCGAGATGCTCGGCGCGCTGGTCTTCGGCCGCCTCTCCGACAAGCTCGGACGCAAGCGCCTGCTCATCGTCACGCTGCTCCTCTACCTGCTGGGTACCGGTCTGGCTGCGTTCATCACCGGTCACCACACCGGGTGGCTCGTCGCCTTCTACGCGACCAGGTTCATCGCCGGCATGGGCATCGGCGGTCAGTACGCGGCGATCAACTCCGCGATCGACGAGATGATGCCGTCGAAGTACCGCGGGCGCGTCGACATCTGGATCAACGGGACCTACTGGGCCGGCGCCATCATCGGGTCCTTCGTCTCGCTCATCTTCCTCAACGCGTTCCCGATCAACGTCGGCTGGCGCCTGGCCTTCCTCATGGGCCCGGTCCTGGCGCTGGTCGTGATCATCGTCGGAAGAACGCTGCCGGAGAGTCCTCGCTGGCTGATGAGCCACGGACGCGTCGACGAGGCCGAGCAGGAGCTCGCCAAGATCGAGGACAACGCACGCCAGCACGGCCAGGTGCTCGAGCCTCTGGACGACAGCAAGGCGATCTCGCTCGTGCCTGATCAGAAGTACGGCTATCTCGTCTTCCTGCGACTCGTGTTCCGGGAGTACCCCAAACGCGCCGTCCTGGGCGCCACCTTGATGATCACGCAGTCCTTCCTCTACAACGCGATCTTCTTCACCTACGCCCTGGTGCTGACAGAGTTCTACGGGGTCTCCGCCACGAAGGTGCCCATCTACGGGCTCGCGTTCTCCATAGGCAACCTGCTCGGGCCGCTGCTGCTCGGCCCCCTGTTCGATACCGTCGGCCGCAAGAAGATGATCTCCGGCACCTACCTGATATCGGGCGTGCTCCTGGCCATCAGTGCGTGGATGTTCGGAGCCGACATCCTGGACGCCACGACGCAGACCCTCGTGTGGGTCATCATCTTCTTCTTCGCCTCGGCAGGTGCCAGCTCGGCCTACCTGACCGTGAGCGAGACCTGGCCCATCGAGATCCGCGCCGAGGCCATCGCCGTGTTCTTCGCGATCGCCCAGATCTTCGGCGCCATCGGACCGTTCTTCTTCGGGTGGCTGATCGGCGACGGGCAGGATCGGACCGGCCTGGTCGTCGGGTATGTCATCGGTGGCCTGATCATGGTGATCGGTGGCATCGTCGAGATCGCCTTCGGGATCAACGCGGAAGGAAAGTCCCTGGAGGACATCACCAAGCCGATCACGGCGGTGGACGAACCCGCGGCCTGAGCCGGCGAGGCCAGCCACACCTTCGTGGCGCCGCGTCGTCGAGCGGCCTAGCGTCGATGTCATGGCAGCGTTCGGGGGAACGACGGCCCGGCTGGTCGACGACGGTCGGGGCCGCGACGCTGCGCGGCTGAACTGGCTGCGCGCCGGGGTGCTCGGCGCCAACGACGGGATCATCTCGACGGCGGGCCTGGTCGTCGGGGTCGCCGGGGCGACGACGCAGATCGGGCCGATCCTCGTGGCGGGCATCGCCGGACTGGTGGCGGGTGCGGTGTCGATGGCGCTCGGCGAGTACGTGTCCGTCAGCAGCCAGCGGGACGCGGAGCGCGCCTTGATCGAGCAGGAGCGGCGCGAGGTGGAGAGCGACCCCGAGGGCGAGCTGGACGAGCTCGTCGGGATGTACGAGTCCAAGGGCCTCTCGCGTGGCACGGCCCGCGCGGTCGCCGAGGAGCTGACCGCCCGCGACCCGCTGGCAGCGCACCTGGACGTCGAGCTCGGTCTCGACCCCGGGGCTCTGACGAACCCGGTGCACGCGGCGATCTCGTCGGGCGTCTCCTTCACGGCAGGGGCGCTCCTGCCGTTGCTGGCGGTGTCGCTCGCCCCGGCGTCGGTCCGGGTCGCGGTGACGTTCGCAGCGGTCCTGGTGGCGCTGGCCGTCACCGGCGGGATCAGCGCGCATCTTGGCGGTGCCCGACGGCTGCCGGCCGTGGTGCGTCTGGTCGTCGGCGGAGCCGTGGCCATGACCGTGACCTACGCCGTCGGCCGGCTGCTCGGCGTCTCCGGTCTGTAGGCGAGCGAGACATGGGGACCGGGGTGCCGCTGCTCCTGGTCGAGGACGACCGCCAGCTGGCCGAGATGCTCGAGCAGATCCTGTCCGGCGAGGGGTACGACGTCGACGTCGCACCGGACGGGCAGCGCGGCCTGCACCTGGGACTGACCCGCAGCTACGACGTCATGGTCCTCGACCGTGGCCTGCCTGCGATCGAGGGCCTCGACCTCCTGGCCCGGCTGCGCTCGCGGGGTGTCTTGACGCCCGCGCTGGTGCTGTCCGCGCTGGGGAACCCGGCCGACCGGGTCGCCGGCCTGGACGCGGGGGCCGAGGACTACATGAGCAAGCCGTTCGACCTCGACGAGCTCGCCGCCCGGCTGCGGGCCCTGCGTCGACGGCATCACGACGAGGCGACGACGATCCCCGTGCCGGGCGGCTCGCTCGACCTCGGCTCCCGGGAGGTCACGCTCGGCGGCGGACGGTCCGTGGGCCTGACCGAGCGCGAGAGCGCCCTGCTCGAGGTCCTGGCGCGGCGGCCCCGCCACGTGTTCAGCAGGCCTGACCTTCTGGACCGGGTGTTCCCGGACGCGGAGGACGAAGGGGTGGTCGACACCTACGTGTACTACCTGCGTCGCAAGCTCGGCCGCACGACCGTGTCGACTGTCCGGGGCTCCGGCTACCGCCTGGGTGACGCATGACCGACCTGACGGCCCACGAGCGACTTGTCGTCCGACGTACGTCGTGGCGGCTGGGCCTGCAGATCGCCGGGCTGGCACTCGTGGTGCTCGGCGCGGTGTCCGCCACCGTCCTGGTCATCGTGAGCCGGTCGCAGCACGCCGCGTCCCTGTCCCAGGCGCGTGCGGCGGTGCACTCCATCGACGACGTCCACGACGCCCCCGCCGGCATGTGGGTCACGGTCGTCCACCACGGCGAGCAGGAGTCCTCGGCCGACCTGCCGACCGGCCTCCCCGACGTCGATGCCCTGCGCGACGTGGCCGAGGCCGGGAACGACGTGCGCACGACCGTCTCCACCGGTGCCGGGGAGGTGACGGTCGTGACCGGGCGCTCCGGGGACCGGGTCGTGCAGGCCGCGATCGACCCCCGCGCCGGCCACGAGGAGCGTGAGCGGCTCGTCGCTGCGCTGCTGGTCGCAGGCGGCGTGGGGGTGGCACTGGCCGGACTGGGTGGGGCGTGGCTCGCCCGTCGAGCGGTCAGGCCGATGGTGGGCGCGCTGAGCCTGCAGCGGCGCTTCGTCGCCGACGCCAGCCACGAGCTGCGGACACCGCTCACGCTGCTGTCGACGCGGGCCCAGCTGCTGGACCGGCACATGACGGCCGACTGGGGGACGTCGCCGCCGGACCGCGTGCAGCACGACGTCGACGGGCTCCTGGCCGACACCGCCGCGCTCACGGCGGTCCTGGACGACATGCTGCTGGCGGCAGACGCCCGGTCGGTCGACCCGGTCCCGGTCGACGTCGCCGGTGTGGCCGACGACGTCGTCGAGGCGGCGCGCGCGTCCGGGCAGCTCCGCGGCGTCACGCTCACCCGGTCCGGCGAGCCCCGCGCCGTCGCGCTGGCGTCGGCCCCCTCGGTCCGACGGGCTGTGACTGCGCTCGTCGACAATGCCCTCGACCACGCGGCCGGGAGCGTGGAGGTCTGCGTCGAGGTCGCATCCGACCGCGTGTCGGTGTCGGTGCGTGACGACGGTCCGGGACTGTCCGCCGACGAGGCCGACCTGTTCCGACGGTTCGCGTCGCACCGTAACGAGACGGACGGCGAGCCCGGACGGCGCCACTACGGGATCGGGCTGGCGCTCGTCGCCGAGGTCGCGTCCCAGCACGGAGGCTCGGTGCGGGCGGAGTCACGTTCCGGCGGGGCCGCCGGAGCGGTGATCACCCTCGAGCTGCCAGCAGCTCCGCGCCCGCCGGGTCGGTGAGGATCCGCCCGTCGGCGGCCACGGCGATCACCGCGGTCGCGCCGGCGCCGGACGCCCACCTGATGCCGTCGGGCCCGAGCGCCAGGACGCTCGTGGCCAGCACGTCGGCGGTCGTGAGGTCCGGGGCGACCACCGTCGCGGACAGCAGGGCCGTGGCGGGCGCACCCGTCCGGCCGTCCCACACGTGGTTCCCGCGCTCGTACGTGCCGGACGTCGCGACGGCACCGTCGCGCAGCTCCAGGACGGCCAGGAACGCCTCGCCGCCCAGCGGGTCCCGCACGGCCACGTGCCATCCCCGCCCGGCCTCCGGCTCGCCACGGGTCACCACGTCGCCTCCCGCGTTCCAGCAGAAGCGCGTCAGCCCGCCGGCCGCCAGGATGTCCGTGGCCCGCTGGACAGCCCACCCCTTGACCACGCCGTCGGTGTCCACCGACCCGTCGGGGCGGCGGACCGAGAAGGCCCCGCCCGAGTCCCGCCAGGCCCGCCCGGCAACGCCCAAGACCTCTCTCAGGTCCTCGGACAGGTCCGCCGGGAGCAGCTCGCCGCGCCCGAAGCGGCTGACTTCGCTGCGCGGGTCGTACCGGCTGAACCGTCGGTCCGCCGCGTGCAGAGCCGTGAACGCTCTCGCGACGAGGGCGGGCGTCGTGGCCGGGTCGCCGTCTCGCACGTCCACCGACACGGGGATGCCCATGACCGTCTCCAGCCGGCGCACGCGTCAGCCCCGTTGGTCGATCGCCGACTGGACGGACTCGCGGTAGCCCTGCGACGTGTACGTGGCGCCCGAGACCGTGTCGATGTGCGCCGACTGCGCGGCGATCACCTCCTGGGCCAAGCGCGGGACGGAGCGTTCCGAGATCTGCGCGCTCTCGCGCTCGCGGCTCGGCGACTGCAGCGTCTGCACATCGGTGATCTGGCTGCCTGTGAAGGTCACCGCGACCTGCACCGAGCCGTAGCGGTTCTGCGCGACGGCACCGACGATCGTCACGGTGTCGGACGTCGTGGTCGAGCCGCCGTCCGTGCCGGTCGCGTCGGGCCCGGCGGCCGTCGACCCGCTCGGCGCGGAAGGGACCGCCGATCCGGTGCCCTGCGCTCCGGCTGCAGGCGCCTGGGTGGCCGGCTGCGGCACGACGCCGGCGAACCGGCTGACACCCGCGGCGGCCATCGCCGCTGCGGTGCCGACGAAGATCAACGTCCCTCGCCACGGTCGGGAGGCCATCAGCCCAGCTCCTCTCGGTGGATCGCCGTGGCCGGCACCCCGAGGGCGCGGGCCGAGCGAGCGACCGTGGACATCATTGCGTCGGGTCCGCAGACGAACACGTCCCGCTCGGCGATGTCCGGGACGGTCCGGGCCAGGTACGCGGGCGCCAACGGGTCGTGCCGGAGCTGTGTGCGCCGGCCGGGGACCGGGACGTAGCGCAGCCACGGCGACGGTGTGAACTCATCGGCGAGGGCCAGACCGTCTGCGGTGTGCGCACGGTGGATCACCACGATCTCGTGGCCGCGTGCCAAGAGCTCCTCGGCCAGCGCGCGGATGGGTCCGATCCCGGCGCCGCCGGCGACCAGAAGGACCTTGGTAGCGGTCGCGCGCTCCGCGGTGAACCGGCCGAACGGTCCCTCGACGAGCACGCGTGTCCCGGGCCGGATCTGCGCGACGGCCGAGGAGTGGTCGCCGAGCGCGCCGACCGTGAAGCGCAGGCTCTCGTCCGTCGGGACCATGGACAGCGAGTACGGGTGGGCCGTGCCGAGGTGCCCGCGTGCCAGGAAGCGCACGAGGAAGTACTGGCCACCCTGGGCACCGAGCCGCTGCAGGTCCGCGCCCTCGAGCCAGACGCTCGCCAGGCCGCGTCCCTCGGGCACGACGGCCGTCACCCGCAGGCGATGTCTCCCGTGGTCCAGCAGCGGCAGGGCCACGCGCCACGTGACGATCGCCGCAGCGGTCCCCACGTACAGGAGGATCCAGGCGAGCCGGGCCAACGTGTCCGACACGAAGTGCGTCCCGCCCGCGACCTGGTGGAAGAACGTCAGGAAGATCGCCACGTAGCTCGTCAGGTGGACGGTGAACCACACCTCGTACGACAGGCGCTGCCGGGCCAGGCGGGCGCTCGAGAGCCCGACGGCAAGGAACAGCGCCGTGCCGATCACGGCGGGCCACAGGTACGGCTGGGTCGCCAGCACCCCCGGCACCTCGGACCACACCGTCGTCCGGTCCAGCCACGCACCGCCGAGGATCATGAGCACGACATGGGTGACGATCAGCAGGACGACCGTGGTCCCGAGCGACCGATGCCACGACACGAGGCGGTCGAGCCCGACGGACCGCTCGAACCAGGGCACCCGTGCGATCAGCAGGAGCTGCGCACAGACGAGGAACGACCCGAGCAGACCGGCCAGCTCGCCCAGGCTCATCACCGCACCGCCCGGCGTCGCCCCGACCAGCGGCGACGTCCCCAGCCACCAGAACATCAGCACCGCGAGCGAGCCCGCCCACAGCGCGGTGAGCACACCCGACGGACCACGCCCCGTGCGCCGTGCCACGGGGGCGGCGACCATCGGCCGTGCGTCGTGGGCGGTGGTCGTTGCCATGCCGACGAGTCTGCCGCCGCGTTCTCAGAGGATTCTCGGAACGCCTACCTGTAAGAAACCTCTGAGAATCCGTCCGTAGCGTCCCGCTGGCATCCCAACGACGGAGGTCGGCGTGAACGAGGTCAACGGTCTGCCCACGCACATCCTGCTGGTCCACGCGGTGGTGGTCCTGCTGCCGCTCGCCGCGCTGCTCGTCGCCGTGACCGCGTGGTGGCCGACCCTGCGGCGCAAGCTCGGTGTGCTCACGCCGCTGCTCACCCTCGGCGCCACGTTCCTGGTTCCGCTGACCACGCACTACGGCGAGTGGCTCGAAGGTCACGTGCCCCAGTCCGACCTGGTCGAGGAGCACGCCGCGTTGGGCGACCAGATCCTCCCGTGGGCGCTGGCACTCTCGGCGCTGTCGGTCGCGGTCTGGCTGTGGGGCCGATACATCGACGCCCACGACGGCGCGCGCAACGGGAGGGACCGCTGGCTCGGGGTCGTCGGCGGGATCCTGGCGGTCGTCGTCGCCGCGGGCACGATCGTCGCGGTGGTGCGCGCGGGAGACTCCGGCGCGCAGGCCACCTGGGACGGCAGGGTCTCCACGCAGCAGTCCGGCGAAGGCGACGACGGCTGAGGGACCGTCGCCTCGACAGCGAGATCCGGCGGGCTCATGCCTCCGTGGAGGATTCTCGTCGCGAGTGCCTCCATCCTCAGGCGGCGAAGACGCGAGGGCTCCGCGCAGCGACCGCCCGGCTATGACCCGTGGGTGCTCGGAGCTCGCGAGCCGGCGAGCCCGCGGGCTCCGTGCGACGCCGCCTCGCCGACGGCCGCGGCCAGGCGGGCCACCGCCTCGTCGAGCCGTGCGTCGACCAGGTTGCCGTACCCGACGACGAGCGCCGGTGGGCGGGTCACGGTCCCGACGCGATAGCGACCTGCCGGCACCACGCGCACGTCGCGTCGCGCAGCCAGCCGGGTCACGCGGTCCTCGTCCGCCCCAGGCGGCAGCCCCAGCACGACATGCAGGCCCGCCGCCAGGCCAGTCACGGGCAGGCCCGGCAGCCGTTGCGCGAGCGCGGCGAGCAGTGCCGCCCGTCGGCGCCGGTACCGAGCGCGGGCCGAACGCAGGTGCCGGTCGTAGCCCCCGTCGGTGAGCAGCGCCGCGCAGGCGAGCTGGTGCAGAGACGGCGGAGCGCTCCCGTCGACGTCGAGCCCGACGCGCGCGGCGGGGACGTCCTCAGGAGGGACCAGCCACCCGACACCGAGCCCCGGGGCGAGCGTCTTGCTCCACGAGCCCACCAGTGCGACGCGGTCGGGCGCGAGCGCGCGCAGTGCCGCCACGGGGCGGCGGTCGTAGCGGAACTCGGCGTCATAGTCGTCCTCGACGATCAGTCCGTCGACCGAGCGGGCCCATCGGACGAGCGCCTCGCGCCGCGCCGGGACGAGCGCGGCGCCGACGGGGAACTGGTGCGAGGGCGTCACCAGCGCGGCGCGAGCTCCGGTGCGCTCGGCCGCCGCCACGAGTGCATCGGTGTCCACCCCGTCCTCGTCGACCGGCACCGGCACGGGGTGCAGGCCGGCGGCCGCCGCGACGTCGCGCAGCCGCGGCCAGCTCGGGTCCTCGACGAGCACGCACTCATGGCCCGCGGCGCGTAGGGATCTCGCCAGGCGCATCATGCCGTCGGCTGCGCCGTGCGTCACGACGACCGTGTCCGGATCGACGAGCGCCGCACGCGTCACGGTCAGCCGATCGGCGAGCGCCTGTCGCAGCGAGGGCACACCCCGGGGGTCCGGCGCGACGAGGTCGCCAGGGGTCGCTGTCGCGACGGCCGCGCGAACCGCCGAGACCCAGGCCGCACGCGGGAAGTGGCGCAGGTCCGGCACACCCGGCCCGAGGTCGAACGCGGGCCGCGGATGGACGGCGCGGTCGGGAGCCCGGGTTGGCGTGGGGGTGGGCCACGACGTGGACGCGACACGGGTGCCCGCGCCCGTGCGAGCGTCCAGCACGCCCTCGGCCGCGAGGCTCCCGTACGCCTCCGTGACCACCCAGCGTGAGACGCCGAGGTCGCGGGCCAGTGATCTGCTCGGGGGTACCGGGTCGCCCGGGCGGAGGCGTCCCTCGCGGACCGCCGCACGCAGCGCCCGCTCGAGCGCGACGTGCACCGGCTGGCCGCCCTCGATGGTGACGAGCACGTCACCGATCCACCGATTGGTCTGGTCATCTGCCACAGAAATGGACCGTACTCCCGGTCCGCTGCCCGCCTAGCGTCGGATCTGTCACCGAACGACAGCCGTCACCAGGAGAACACCATGCAGCAGCGCACCATCGGCTCCGGCCCCACCTCCACCGACGTCAGCGTCCTGTGCCTCGGCACCATGCACTTCGGCACGCACACGCCGCGTGAGACGGCCTTCGACGTCCTCGACCGGTTCGTGGATGCAGGCGGAACGTTTCTCGACACCGCGAACAACTACAACGCCTGGGACGCGGGCGGCCACGGGCACGAGAGCGAGGACGTGATCGGCGCCTGGCTGGCGTCACGCGGGCTGCGGGACCGTGTCCGCATCGCGACGAAGTGCGGCGCCGCCAAGAAGGACCCGGCGCTGCCCCTCTCGGGCACACCCCCGACCAACTACCAGGGCCTGAGCGCCGAGACCATCCGCCGCGAGGCCGGCACGAGCCTGCGCCACCTGGGCGTCGATCGGATCGACGTCTTCTACGGACACGTGGACGACCGCGAGACCGCCCTGGAGGAGACCGTCGGAGCATTCGGCAAGCTCGTGGCCGACGGGATGATCGGCGTGCCGGGCATCTCCAACGTCACGACGTGGCGCGTCGTCGAGGCACGCGAGACCGCCGCTCGCCTGGGTGTCGAGCCTTACGGGCTCGTCCAGCAGCAGGGCAGCTACGTGTACCCGAGCCCGACGCCGTTCCGGTACAACTGGGTGTCCGGAGACCTGCTCGACTATGCCGCGTCCACGGGGGTCGACGGTCGTCCGCCGCTCGCCGTGACGGTGTACTCGCCGCTGCACCAGGGGGCGTACACACGCGCCGACAAGTCGCTGTTCGGGGGCGCCGACCACCCGAGCAGCCGGCGTCGGCTCGAGGTGCTGCGCGAGGTCGCGCGCGACGCCGGCGCCACGGCGAACCAGGTCGCGCTCGCGTGGCTGCTCGGGGGGCCGACGCCCGTCATCCCGATCGTCGGCGCCCACTCCGTCGCGCAGCTCGACGAGTCGTTGGGCGCGCTCGACCTCGTGCTCGACGACGAGCTGCGCGCCCGCCTCGACGAGGCCTGACGAGCTCCGCGTGCCCACCGATCAACCCCTCGAGCGCCGGTGGAAGGGTGGCTGTCGACATCTGAAAAGTTAGTGACTAACATTTCAGGCATGGAGGCGACTGAGCGCCTGGTCCGCGGCGGTACGAAGGTTGAACGCACCCGTGCTCGGCTGCTCGCCAGCGCCTTCGAGCTGTTCGCGGAGCAGGGATACGAAAAGACGACGGTCGCTCAGGTCGCACAGCGCGCAGGCGTGACGGAGATGACCTTCTACCGGCACTTCCGGAGCAAGGGTCAGCTGGTCGTCGACGACCCGTACGACCCGCTGATCGCTGCCGCGATCAGCTCACAGCCGCACGAGCTGCCGCCGATCGTCCGCGCAGTACGCGGCGTCCGGGCCGCGTGGGAGGGGCAGCCGCTGGACGACGACGACACCCTCAAAGCGCGCATCGCGCTCGCCGGCGCGACCCCGAGCCTGCTTCCGGCGGTCCGAGCCGGAACCGCTGCGACGGAGGCGGCCATCGCCGAACAGCTTGTGGCCGGTGGCACATCGCCGTACGACGCCGCCATCTGTGCCGCCGCTGTCATGGGCGCGCTGATGACAGCGCTGCTCGACTGGCCACGACGGGAAGGCGTCACGCTCGGGCGCGCCATCCTGCGTGCTCTCGACCTCCTGGAGCACGGGCGATGACCGACACCCTCCTGCTCATGGCCGGCGTCGGCTACGCCTATCGCGGCGGTGCCGGTGTCCACGACGTCGACCTCGAGGTCCGCGCCGGGGAGGTGCACGCACTCGTGGGTCTCAACGGAGCGGGCAAGTCGACGCTGATGAAGCTCGTGCTCGGCATGCTCCGGCCCCAGCGAGGCGCCATCGAGGTGCTCGGGAAGAAGGTCGGCGAAGCGGACCGCGAGGTGTGGAGAGCAGTCGGGGCTTTCGTCGAGCATCCGCTCGCCTACGGCGAGCTCGACGCGTCGACGAACCTCGCGCTGGCGGCCCGCCTGCACGGAGTTGCCTCGCGCGACGTCGCCGGGACGGTCGACGCCGTGCTCGGCGAGCTCGACCTCGCGAAGTATTCGAGGGTCCTGGTGCGTCGCCTGTCGGCGGGCAACGCGCAGCGGGTCGGGCTCGCCGCGGCGCTCGCCCACGGCCCCCGGCTGATGGTGCTCGACGAGCCCACGACGGCGCTCGACCCGGCCGGGATCATCACGCTTCGCGAGGCGTTGCTCCGCCGTGCCGCGGCCGGCGCAGGCGTGCTCGTCTCCAGCCACCACCTCGACGAGGTCGCTCGCATCGCCGACCGGATCTCGGTCATCGCTGAGGGCCGGATGATCGGGTCGCTGGACCCGGGTGGCGTCGACATCGAGCGCGCATTCTTCTCCAAGGTGCACGCGGCGGTGACCCGGTGAGCGGCTTCACGACTGCGATGGTCGTCGAGGCGCGCAAGGCGGCGGCGTCGTCGACCTTGCGCGCGACCGGGGTGCTCCTCGCGCTCGGAGTGCCGGCGATCGTCGCCGCGATCCTCGCGGCGGCGCGCGGCGGAGGTACACCGCAGGCGCGTGCACAGCTGCTGGCCAAGCTGGGTCCAGAGATCGCCAAGGCCGACTGGCACGCCCTGGTCCTCGCCTCCACCCAGGTCACGGCCGCCGCGTCGGTGTTCGCGTTCGGGCTCGGAGCCGCGTGGCTCGTGGGTCGCGAGTTCGCCGATGGCACGGCACCGGCCCTCTTCGGGCTGCCCGTGAGCCGCCCGGCGATCGCCGCGGCCAAGCTTGTCGTGCACCTCGGCTGGGCCGCGCTCGTCTCGCTGGTCCTCGCCGGGACCCTCGCCCTGGTGGGGCTGGGCTTCGGGCTCGGTGTGCCCGGGGAGGAGGTGGTCGTCGGTCTCGTCCGGATCGTCGTTCTCGGTGTGCTCTCTGCCCTCATTGCGCTCGCAGCCACGGTCGCGGCGACGCTAGGCCGCGGCATCCTTCCCGGCGTCGCCGTCGCGGCCGTGACCATCGTCGTCGCACAGATCTCCGTGTTCACGGGCGCAACGGCGTGGGTCCCACTCGCTGCTCCGGCTCTGTGGGCCATGGATCCCGGCGCGGTGTCCGGGGGCCCCCTGGCGCTCGTGGTGGCCTTCGGTGCGGCATGCGCCGCCCTCACCATCGCCCTGTGGAACCGGCTCCAGCTCGCGCAATGACCGGCTGCGGGACTCAACGCTCCGTCGTCCGACGGGTCACTTGCCTGGGGCACGACCTGGCTTCGTACCTGCGGCCAGGGCGGAGCCGACCTGGTCAGCGAGCAGGACGACGACGCGGCGCTGTTCGACTGTGGGTCGGACGACCCGCGTCGACGCGGTGAGTGCGAACCGGCCCTGAACAACACCGCCGTGGCTGACGTCGAGCGCGATGACGTCTTCGGTCGGCAGTCCATGGCGGTCGACGTCGACCTCGGCGCCGCGCTGTGTGACCGAGCCGTCGTGATTCAGCCGGGTCGTCGAGCGGCTCTCCGTCCCGCTGGGCTCGAACCGGCACGAGTCGATCTCGAGGATCGCGACGATCTGCCGCCGGACGCGGTCGATCAGAGCATCCGGTGACGTCTCGACCTGGGCGACGACGTCGGCGGTACCGAACACGCCGTCGAGGTAGCCGGCGCGGCGACTCGCCCGCGCCTCCTGGCGGCGGCCCCACAGAGCGAGCTCGCTGACCGCGAACCCGACAACCAGCAGCAGGACCGTCGCCTGGATGTCGTCGCTGTTCGTGACCTTGAAGCTGCCGTACGGCTCGGTGAGGAAGAAGTCGAACCACGCTCCGGCGGACAGGGCGGCCAGGATGCCGGCCGACCGGAGCCCGGTAGCGGCGGCGGCGACGACCAGGAGAACCATCGCGAGCGCCGCCGTGGTGGTCGTCACCCGGCTCCCGAGCGCGTGCAGGGCGGCCGCGACGATCAGCGGTGCCAGCACCGCGAGCGCGAGCAGGACTCCTCGAGGAAACCGGACGAACGACGGACTGGCCACCATGACTCCTGCTCTCGCGTGGGCTCGGGACACGTCGTGGCGGCCTGGGTCGACCGCGCGACCATCGAGCCGTGAACCTCCAGCTCGAGTGCCCGTGCCGGGTGTTCCTCGAGCATGACGCCCCCGGCGGCGTGCGCGCCGACAACGTCGCGTCAAGACGTCGGACGTAGCCGTCAAGGTTCCGTCAAGGCCACGGCCAACGCCGCCGGCAGAGGCGTAGACCTGCGGATGCGACCCCGGTGCGGGTCGTCGGGTGGCGCCCCGAGGGCGCCCCCGCCCGCCGTCGAAGGTGCAGTGAGACACATGGCCGATGTGGCCTTCCTCGCGCTGACCGTGGTGTTCTTCGCCGCCGTCGCGCTCCTCGCCCGTCGGGCAGATCGCTCATGAGCGGGCTCGACATCACCGGCCTCGTGCTCGCCGGCGCCCTGCTCGTCTACCTCGTGGTCCAGCTGCTCCGTTCGGACAAGGTCCGATGAGCGCGACGTGGACCGCGATCGGGCAGATCGGGATCGTGGTTGTCGTCCTGGCCGCAACGCACCGACCGCTCGGTGACTACATCTTCCACACGCTGACGTCGACGAAGCATCTCGCCGTCGAGCGCGCGGGTTATCGGATCATGCGGGTCGACCCCGACGCCGAGCAGCGATGGAGCACGTACCTGCTCTCGCTGCTCGGGTTCTCGCTGGCGTCGGTGCTCGTGCTGTTCGGGCTCGGCCGGCTGCAGGACAAGCTCCCGCTCGACATCGGAATGCCGCCGCTCGATCCTGCGGGTGCATGGAACACGGCCGTCTCCTTCGTGACGAACACGAACTGGCAGTGGTACTCGGGCGAGGCGACCGCCGGTCACCTCTTCCAGATGGCCGGCCTCGCCGTGCAGAACTTCCTGTCCGCCGCCGTCGCTCTGGCGGTCGTCGCAGCGCTGGCGCGCGGGTTCGCGCGGTCGGGAACCGATGGCAGGGTGGGCAACTTCTGGGCCGACCTCGTCCGAGTGACCGTCCGCGTCCTGCTGCCGCTCGCCTTCGTCGCAGCGATCGTCCTGGTGGCCGCCGGTGCGATCCAGAACCTCAACGCCCACACCGAGATCACGACTCTGGCCGGTGGCACGCAGTCGGTGCTGGGGGGCCCGGTCGCGTCTCAGGAGGCCATCAAGGAGCTCGGCACCAACGGTGGTGGGTTCTTCAACGCCAACTCGGCGCACCCGTTCGAGAACCCGACGCCGTGGACCAACGCGCTCGAGGTCGTGCTGCTGCTGCTCATCCCGTTCAGCCTGCCCCGTACGTTCGGGCGGATGGTCGGCGACCGCCGGCAGGGCTGGGCGATCCTCGCGGCGATGTCGACCTTGTGGATCGCAGCGGTCGGGTTCCTGACGTGGGCCGAGATGGCCGGGCCGGGCCTGGTGCCGGCGGCCGCCGGTGGCGCGATGGAAGGCAAGGAGGTCCGGTTCGGCGAGGCCGCGTCGGCCCTGTTCGCTGCGTCGACGACGATGACCTCGACCGGCGCCGTCAACTCGATGCATGACTCGCTCACCGCGCAGGGTGGTGGCGTCGCGCTCCTCAACATGCTTCTCGGCGAGGTGTCGCCGGGCGGCGTCGGCAGTGGCCTGTACGGGATGGTCGTGCTGATCATCGTCGCCGTGTTCCTCGCCGGGCTCATGGTCGGGCGAACACCCGAGTACCTCGGGAAGAAGATCGGTCGACAGGAGATCACGCTCGTCGCCCTGTACATCCTCACGATGCCTGCGGTCGTCCTGATCGGTTCCGCGATCGCCATCTCCACACCGTCCGGTCTTGCCGGTCAGCTGCAGGGGGGGCCGCACGGGTTGTCCGAGATCGTCTACGCGTTCGCCTCCGCAGGGAACAACAACGGGTCCGCCTTTGCCGGCCTGACGGTCAACACGACGTTCTACAACACGCTGCTGGGTCTCGCGATGTTGGTCGGACGGTTCGTGCCGATCGCGCTCGTCCTGGCCATGGCAGGCCGGTTCGCCAGCCAGCGAAAGGTTCCTGAGGGCGCCGGCACGCTACCGACGCACACCCCGCTGTTCGTCGGCCTCCTGGTCACGGTGACCCTCGTCGTGGTCGGCCTGACGTTTGTCCCCGTCCTTTCTCTCGGTCCCGTCGTGGAGTCCCTGTCATGAGCACACCCCTTCTCGAGAAGCCCCCCGTCAAGCCCCACACGGTCGACGCGGCACCGTCCGCGCTGTCCCCGCGGCAGCTCCTCGCCGCGGTACCCGGCGCCCTGCGTGGCCTCGATCCGCGCCGGCTCTGGGACTCGCCCGTGATGTTCGTGGTCGAGGTCGGCGCCGCCTTCACCACCGTGCTGGCCGCGATCGAGCCGAGCATCTTCGCCTGGTCGATCGCCGCCTGGCTATGGCTCACGGTGGTCTTCGCGACCCTGGCCGAGTCCGTGGCCGAAGGACGCGGCAAGGCCCAGGCAGCCAGCCTGCGAGCGACCCAGCGTGAGACGACCGCCCGCAAGGTGGTCGGCGCGCCCGACGTCGCCAACCCGGAAACGACACAGGTCGCGTCCTCGACGCTCAAGGTGGGCGACGTGGTCGTGGTCGTGGCAGGGGAGACCATCCCCGGTGACGGCGACGTGATCGAGGGCGTTGCCAGTGTCGACGAGTCGGCCATCACGGGCGAGTCCGCGCCCGTGATCCGCGAGTCAGGCGGCGACAGGTCGGCCGTGACCGGCGGCACCGTCGTCCTGTCCGACCGGATCGTCGTGCGGATCACGGCGCCCGCGGGGCACACGTTCGTCGACCGGATGATCGCGCTGGTCGAGGGTTCGGAGCGGCAGAAGACGCCCAACGAGGTGGCCCTCAACGTGCTGCTCACCACGCTGACCATCATCTTCCTGCTCGCCGTCGTGACGTTGCAGCCGTTCGCCATCTACTCGGGCGCCCAGCAGAAGCTGATCGTGCTCGTCGCACTGCTGGTCTGCCTGATCCCGACGACCATCGGCGCGCTGCTCTCGGCGATCGGGATCGCGGGCATGGACCGCCTGGTGCGTCGCAACGTGCTCGCCATGTCGGGCCGCGCGGTCGAGGCAGCCGGTGATGTCGACGTGCTCCTGCTCGACAAGACCGGCACGATCACGCTCGGCAACAGGCAGGCCGCGGACCTGCTGCCCGCCGCGGGGATACCAGCCCAGGACCTCGCGGACGCCGCGCAGCTGTCCTCGATGGCCGACGAGACCCCGGAGGGCCGGTCGGTCCTCGTGCTCGTCAAGGAGCGGTTCGGGCTGCGCGAACGCCCTGAGGGTGACCTGGTGGGGGCCGAGCTCGTGCCGTTCGCGGCGCGCACACGGATGAGTGGGGTGGACCTTCCGTCCCATGCCGATCGTCCTGCCCGGGTCGTCCGCAAGGGTGCCGCTGCGGCGGTGACGCACTGGGTGAGGACGACCGGCGGGCATGCGGGTGCCGACGTGGCCGCGACCGTCGACGCGATCTCCGCGTCCGGCGGGACGCCGCTGGTCGTCGCCGAGCAGCTCGGAGACGCGCCGGCGCGGGTCCTCGGGGTCATCCACCTCAAGGACGTGGTCAAGGAGGGCATGCGCGAGCGGTTCGACGCGCTGCGGGCCATGGGAATCCGGACGGTCATGGTCACGGGCGACAACCCGCTCACCGCCAAGGCCATCGGACTCGAGGCCGGCGTGGACGACGTCCTTGCCGAAGCCACTCCCGAGGACAAGCTCGCGCTCATCCGCAAGGAGCAGGAGGGCGGGCGGCTCGTCGCCATGTGCGGTGACGGGACGAACGACGCCCCGGCCTTGGCTCAAGCGGACGTCGGGGTCGCGATGAACACCGGCACGACCGCGGCGAAGGAGGCCGGCAACATGGTCGACCTCGACTCGAACCCGACCAAGCTGCTCGAGATCGTCGAGATCGGCAAGCAGCTGCTCATCACGCGCGGGGCCCTGACGACCTTCTCCGTGGCCAACGACGTCGCCAAGTACTTCGCGATCCTGCCGGCCATGTTCGTCATCGCGTTCCCGCAGCTGCACGTGCTCAACGTCATGCACCTGACCAGCCCGGAGACGGCGATCCTTTCGGCCGTCATCTTCAATGCGCTGATCATCGTCGCTCTCCTGCCGCTCGCCCTGCGCGGGGTCCGCTACCGGCCCTCGTCGGCGTCGGCCCTGCTGCGACGCAACCTGCTGGTGTACGGCGTCGGCGGCGTGATCGCGCCGTTCGTCGGGATCAAGCTCATCGACCTGATCGTCACTGCCCTAGGGATGTCCTGATGACTACCACCCCCCGCCCGCACTACTCCACGGGCTCCGACACCGTCTCGTTCGTCCGGCAGACCTGGGCCGGCCTTCGGGTGCTCCTCGTGCTCACCGTGGTGCTCGGGTTCGCCTATCCCCTCGCCGTCATGGGCGTCGCGCAGGTCGCCCTCCGGTGGCAGTCCCACGGCTCGCTCGTCAGCTCCTCCGGCGAGCGGGTGACCGACCCTACGGACGCCGTCGGATCTCTGCTGATCGGGCAGGTGTTCGACGGACCGCAGTGGTTCCACCCGCGGCCCTCCGCGGCCGGTGACGGGTACGACACCCTCGCCTCGGCGGGATCCAATCTCGGTCCGCTGAACGAAGACCTGCTCTCGACCGTGCAGGAGCGCCGCTCCTCCGTGGCAGCCGAGGAGGGCGTCGACCCGGCCGACGTGCCCGTCGACGCGGTGACGGCATCCGCCTCGGGTCTCGACCCCGACATCTCCCCGGCCTACGCGGCCCTGCAGGTCGCGCGGGTAGCGAAGGAGCGCGGACTCTCGCAGGACCAGGTGCAGGCCCTGGTCGAGGACACCACGGTCGGTCGTGATCTCGGCGTCCTCGGCGAGCCGCGGGTCAACGTCCTGCGCCTGAACCTCGCCCTCCAGGAGCTGGGCGCATGATCCGGCCCGACGAGGGCGGCGGCCCCGGCGCCGGCCGCCCTCGTCGGGGTCGGCTCACCGTCTACCTCGGCGCAGCCCCCGGCGTCGGCAAGACCTACGCCATGCTGGACGAGGCCCATCGTCGTCTCGCGCGGGGCACGGACGTCGTGGTCGGGCTCGTGGAGGACCACGGTCGAGCAGCCACCGCGGCGCAGCTGGTGGGCCTGGAGGTCCTGCCGCGTCGAACGCTGACCTACCGGGACACCGAGTTCACCGAGCTCGACGTGGACGCCGTCCTGGAACGGGCGCCGCAGGTGGTGATGATCGACGAGCTCGCACACACCAACGTGCCGGGCAGCCGTCACGCCAAGCGCTGGCAGGACGTCCACGACGTCCTCGACGCGGGTATCGATGTGGTCACCACCGTGAACGTGCAGCACCTGGAGTCGCTGAACGACGACGTCGAGGCGATCACGGGGGTCAAGCAGCGCGAGACGGTGCCGGACCACGTCGTGCGCGACGCGGACCAGATCCAGCTGGTCGACCTCTCGCCGGAAGCCCTGCGCCGTCGGCTCGCGCACGGCAACGTCTACCGGCCCGAGCAGATCGATGCCTCGCTCAGCCAGTACTTCCGGGTCGGCAACCTGACCGCCCTGCGCGAGCTGGCACTGCTGTGGCTCGCCGACCGAGTCGACGACGCCCTCACGACCTACCGGCGCGAGCACCGGATCGAGTCGCCCTGGCCCGCTCGCGAGCGCGTGGTCGTGGCCGTCACCGGCGGACCGGAGGGGGACACGTTGCTGCGACGCGGCGCACGGATCGCCCAGCGGGCGGCCGGCTCTGAGCTCCTCGCCGTGCACGTGCTCGCGACCGACGGCCTGCCGAGCGCACCGCCAGCGCGGATCGCCGAGCAGCGCCGGCTCGTCGAGTCGCTCGGGGGCACGTTCCACACGGTCGTGGGTGAGGACGTCCCGAGCGCTGTCGTGGACTTCGCCCGCGGTGTGAACGCCTCGATGATCGTGGTGGGTGTGTCCCGGCGCAGCCGCTGGCGAGAAGCCGTCCGAGAGAGCAACGGCACCGAGATCGCCCGGCTCGCCGGCATGGTCGACGTCCACCTGGTGACCCACGAACGCGCCCGCGCCGGCACCCGCCGGACGGGACGGGGATCGGCGTTGTCCGGCCCGCGCCGGACTGCCGGCTGGGTGGTCGCTCTGCTCGGCCCGGTCCTGCTGACTGTTCTGCTGAGCACGATGCGCGAGCTCGTGAGCCTGCCCACCGAGCTCATGCTCTTCTTGGCGCTCACAGTCCTGGTTGCCCTCATCGGCGGACTCTGGCCGGCCATCGTCAGCGCGATCGTCGGCTTCCTGCTGCTCAACTGGTTCTTCACCATGCCTACCGGGAGGCTGACCATCGCCGAGCCGGAGAACGCGCTCGCGCTGGGGGTGTTCGTGCTCGTGGCGGCCGGGGTCGCCTCGGTCGTGGACCTCGCTGCGCGGCGCACGACCGAGGCGTTCCGCGCCCGGGCTGAGGCGTCCGCCCTCGCCACCATCTCCCGGTCGGTGCTCTCCGGCGAGGACACCGCGGCTGCCTTGGTCGCACGGCTGCGCGAGACCTTCACGCTGGAGGCGGTCTCGCTGCTCTCGAGGAACGGGAACGGCTGGGACGTCCTGGCGACGGACGGCGTCGATCCGGCCATCGATCCGGAGACGGCCCAGGTTGTCCTGGCCGTGGACGACGACCGGGTGCTCGCGCTGACCGGTCGCGTACTTCCGGCCAGCGACCGCCGGGTGCTCGAGGCGTTCGCTTCTCAGGTCGGGCTCGTGCTGGAGCAGGAGCGACTGCGGGCCCAGGCGGAGCAGGCGCGCATCCTCGGCGAGGCCGACGCCACCCGCACCGCTCTGCTGGCCGCCGTGTCGCACGACCTGCGCACGCCGCTGGCGACCATCAGAGCGTCGGTCGACGGGCTGACGTCGGCTGATCTGGACCTCGACGACGCCGACCGCGCGGAACTCGTGGGGACACTCGAGGAGTCCACCGCGCGGCTGGAGCGCCTCATCGACAACCTGCTCGACCTGTCCCGGTTGCAGACCGGTAGCGTCCGACCCGTGCTGCGGGCGACGAGCCTCGACGAGATCGTGCCCTTCGCGATCGAGGGCTACCCGCCGGGCGCCGTCGTCCTCGACGTGCCGGACGACCTCCCGCTCGTGCACACCGACCCGGGCCTCCTCGAGCGCGTCGTGGCCAACCTCGTGTCCAACGCGGTCCGGCACGCCAGAGCGGGCAGCCCCGTGGTCGTGGGATCGGCCGTCGTCGGCAACGGCGTCGTCGTGCGGGTTGTCGACGACGGCCCTGGCGTGCCCGACGACGTCAAGGAGCACATGTTCGACGCGTTCCAGCGGCTGGGGGACACCACCGGGAACGGCCTGGGTCTGGGGCTCGCGGTCGCCGACGGGCTCGCGACCGCCGTCGGAGCTGAGCTGAGCGTCGAGGACACCCCGGGCGGTGGACTCACGATGCTGGTCACCGTTCCCCTCGCAGAGACGGCAGCCTGATGGCGGGCAACAAGATCCTCGTGGTCGACGACGAACCCGGCCTGGCGCACGCGCTGTCGATCACGCTGCGCGCTGGAGGCTGGGAGGTCACGACCGCGGGCGACGGAGCATCGGCGATCTCAGCAGCGGCGTCGCACGCTCCCGACGTGGTGCTGCTCGACCTCGGGCTCCCTGACATGAGCGGGCTGGACGTCATCACGGCGATCCGCGGCTGGAGCCACATGCCGATCGTGGTCCTGTCGGCCCGCCAGCACGGGGAGGACAAGGTCGACGCCCTCGACGCCGGGGCCGACGACTACGTGACCAAGCCGTTCGCCATGAACGAGCTGCTCGCTCGGCTCCGGGCAGCGGTCCGACGGGCGTCCGTCCCGTCCGAGACCGATGACGCCGTCGTCGTGGCCGGAGCCTTGACCGTGGACCTCGCCCGCCGGCGCGTGCTCCGGGACGGGTCCGAAGTGCGGCTGAGTCCCACCGAGTGGTCCATGCTCGAGGTGCTGGTCCGCAACCGCGGGCGACTCGTGGGTCGCGTGCAGCTGCTCCAGGAGGTCTGGGGGCCGGGCTATTCCGACGAGACCCACTACCTGCGTGTGTACTCCGCCCTGCTCCGCCGCAAGCTCGAGGACGACCCGGCGCACCCCCGCCACATCATCACCACGCCCGGGGTGGGATACATCTTCGAGACGTGATGGCCGGCCTCCTCCGGGCGTCGGCGACGGCCGGAGGACGTCGCTGGGCTACAGGTCGACGTTGGCGCCCATGATCACGGTCCGATCCGGTGGCAGGTGGAAGACCTCGGTGCGGCTCGCGGCGTTGTTCGCCATCCAGACGAACAGTCGCTCGCGCCAGTTCTTGCGATGCGGAGCCGCAGCGGCGTGCACGGCGAGGAGCGAGAGGTAGTAGTGGGCGTCGTCGACGTCCAGCGTGAGCTCGGGGCTCTCGCCGATGGCCAGCCCCAGGCCGCGTGGGATGTCCTGGCTGTCGTTGAACCCGACGTGTACGCAGACGTGCACGATGCCGTCGTCGGCGTAGCCGAGGTCGTCGACGACGACCCGGTCGACGTGCCGGATGTGCGGGACGTTCTCGTTGAGGATCTGCACGATGACGACGTGCTCGTGCAGCACCTGGTTGAACGCGACGTGCGAGCGCAGTGCCAGCGGGGTCGTCAGCTTGTTCGGATGGGGGAAGACCGCCAGGCCGGGCACGCGCGGGACGCCCGTCTCTCGGACCATCGCGACGAAGTCGTCGAGGGGCCCTTCGAGCTCGGCGCGCCGGGCGAAGAGTCTCTCGGCGCCGGACCGCCACGTGGTCATGAGCGTCACGACGATGGCGGCGATGAGAAGTGGGAGCCAGCCGCCGCTGACGATCTTGGTGAGGTTGGCCGCGAAGAAGACGAGCTCCAGGCCGACGATGACGACGCCGTACGCAGCGACCTTCCACGGCGCCCAGCGCCAGATGCGCTTCGCGAGCAGCAGGAACAGCAGGCTGGTGAGCAGCAGCGTCCCGGTGACGGCCAGACCGTAGGCGGTGGCCAGCCGGCTCGAGCTGCGGAACACCGCGATGAGGACGAGCACACCGAAGAACAGGATCCAGTTGACCGCCGGCACATAGATCTGACCGCCCTCGTGCCGCGACGTCTGACGCACCGAGAGCCGGGGGAGCAACCCGAGCCGCACGGCCTGACGCGAGACCGAGAAGGCACCCGAGATCACGGCCTGCGACGCGATGACCGTCGCGAGCGTCGCCAGGGCCACGAGGGGGAGTGTCGCCCAGGTAGGCGCGAGGTGGAAGAACGGGTTCTCGACCGTCGCGGGGTCGTCCAGGATCATCGCGCCCTGCCCGAGGTAGTTCAGGGTCAGCGCCGGAAAGACGACGGCGTACCAGCCCAGCCGGATCGGCGCCGGCCCGAAGTGGCCCATGTCGGCGTACAGCGCCTCGGCACCGGTGATCGTCAGCACGACGGCACCCATCGCGATGAACGCCGTCGCCGGGTGTTCGACGACGAAGGCGACGGCGTAGGTGGGCGACAGCGCCCGCAGGATCGCCGGGTTCGCGGCGATGTGCGGAACGCCCAACGCGGCCAGGACGACGAACCACAGTGCCATGACCGGTCCGAACGCCCGCCCGACCACCGTGGTGCCATATCGCTGGACGACGAAGAGCACGGTGAGGACCGCCACGGACGCTGGCAGCACGAGCCGCTCGAACGACGGGTCGGCCACCACGACCCCCTCGATGGACGACATGACCGAGATCGCCGGGGTGATCACGCTGTCGCCGTAGAACAAGGCCGCGCCGAAGATCCCGAGCATCGTGGCGATCGCGAGCCGACGTCTGTCCGCGAGCTTCTGGCGCAGCAGCGCGACGAGCGCGAGGATGCCGCCCTCGCCGTCGTTGTCGGCCCGCATGACGAGCGCGACGTAGTTCACCGACACCACGACCGCGATGGACCAGAACACCATCGAGATCACGCCGTACACGTCGACAGCCGTCGGCAGGACGCTGTTGTGCTCGATGCTGAAGACCGTCTGCAGCGCGTACAGCGGGCTCGTGCCGATGTCCCCGAAGACGACGCCCAAAGCTCCGAGCGCCAGCAAGGACCGGGTGCCGTGCCGGGTGTGGCGGGTCTCGCGGACGTCCGCGTGGTCGGCGGCCTGCTGTCGTGCGCCGCCTAGGGATGCCTGCTTGCGTGTCACTCCGGAATGGTGGCACGCCGCGGGAGCAAGATCGCCAGTCGACAGGCACGCGGCTGGGCGACCGCTCGTCGGGGCCGGCCACCGCGACACGGTCAAGACGTTCCTGCAGTTCAGATGGTGCCCGCGAAAGGACTCGAACCTTCGACCTTCTGCTCCGGAGGCAGACGCTCTATCCACTGAGCTACGCGGGCCGGGCACACGCCGGTAGACGACGCGGTGCCCGACACTACCAGCCGACGCCCGGCCGGTCCGAACGCGAATCAGGGGTCAGCGCGTCTCGCCCAGCAGGGCCGACAGGTACCGCGTCGTCTCGTCGGCGGCCCGCTCGTGGTCGCCCGCGACGATCGCCTCGACGAGCGCGTCGTGCGAGTCGTGGCCGTGAGTGTCCGTGACGAAGTTGAAGCGGATGTTCTCGCCGATCGCGGCCAGCAGGTTCTCGTAGAGCTCGGTCAGCACCGGGTTGGCGCCTGCCCGCACGATCTCGCGGTGCAGGGCGAGATCGGTGGCGACCATCGCGTCCAGGTCGCCGGCCCTGTAGGCCGCCGAGCGCTCGTCACGACGGTCCGAGAGGGCGGTCGCCTCGTCGGACGTGCGCCGACGGGCCGCGAGCCGCGCGGCCTCCACCTCGAGGGCGCGGCGGACCTCGACGACGTCGCGCTGGCGGGCGTCGGCGATCTGGCGGCCCATGGTCACGGCCAGCTCGGAGCGCGAGAGCACGTAGGTGCCCGAGCCCTGGCGGCGTTCGAGCAGGCCGGCGTGCACGAGCGACTGCACGGCCTCGCGGACGGTGTTGCGGCCCACGCCGAGCAGGTCGGCGAGCGCGGGCTCCGGCGGGATGCGCGCGCCGACCGGCCATTCCTGCGTGGTGATCCGCATCCGGAGCTCGTCGACCGCGGTGTCGATCAGTCCGGTCCGTCGTGGCATCCGGTTAGGCTCCGTGTCCAGGCATGCGGTGCAGTCAACACCGGCAGGTCGGGCTCGCGCCAGACCTGCAAGGGATGATCTGCTGACCGCCGCGTGCTCGGATCAGGAGTGCTCGAGGTGTCGTCGTCCGTGCCCGCGACCGGGCGATCCGTCGCACCATGGCACGGGCGTCTCGTCGTCCTGGCGGCGATCGTCCTGGTCGGTCTCAACCTTCGGCTGGCCGTCGCGGCGGTGTCCCCGATCTTCAGCTCGCTGCGCGAGACGTTCCCGGTCTCGACGACGCAGGTCGGCCTGCTGGGCACCATCCCGGTCGCGTCCTTCGCGCTCTTCGGAGCCCTCGCCGCGCCGATCGGGCGCAAGCTCGGGCTCGAACCGGCGATCATCCTCGCGATGGCGTTCGCGGTCGTCGGCCAGCTGCTGCGGGCCGTCGCGCCGAACATGCCGGTGTTCCTCGGCTGGTCCGTGCTGGCGCTCGGCGGGATGGGCATGGCCAACGTGCTGCTGCCACCGCTGGTGAAGCGGTACTTCCCCGACCGCATCGGCGCGGTGACCGCGAGCTACTCCGTCGCGCTGACCGTGAGCACGGCGGTGCCGCCGCTCGTGGCGCTGCCGGTCGCGCTCGCTGCGGGCTGGCGGTTCTCGGTGGGGATGTGGGCCGTGGTGGGCGTCGCGGCGATCGTGCCGTGGCTCGTCGTCGTGACCCGGTCCATGGCCGCGCGCTCGCACCTGCGGGAGATCTTGCGACGAGCTCCGAGAGCAGACCGTCCAGCCCTCCTGGTCCGCTCCGGCGCCGCCGAGTCGAGGCTGGTCTGGCGCTCGCGGCTCGGCTGGGCACTGGTGCTGACGTTCTTCGCCAACACGACGGGCACCTACGTGATGTTCGCGTGGCTGCCGCAGATCCTCGAGGACGCTGGGCTGGGCAGCGAGGTGGGCGGACGCTGGCTCGCCGTCTTCGCGATCCTGGGCCTGCCCGCCGCGCTGTTCGCCCCGATCCTGACGGCCCGGATGCGCAACCCCTACCCGTTGGTGGTGCTGTTCGTCAGCTGCTGGATCGTCGGCTACCTCGGGCTGTGGCTCTCGCCGGCTCAGGGGACCGCGATCTGGATGATCCTGTGCGGAATCGGCCCGGGCGCCTTCCCGGTGCAGCTCGCGCTCATCGGGCTGCGGACCCGGACTCCCGCGATCGCGTCCGCGCTGTCGGGGATGGTGCAGGGGCTCGGCTACGCGCTGGCCATCGCCGGGCCGGTCGGGATCGGGCTGCTGCACGAGGCGACCGACTCCTGGACCGCGCCGTTCATCGTTCTGCTCAGCCTGCTGGTGCTGCTGCTCGTCGCGGCCTGGTTCGCCTGCCGCCCGACGATGCTGGGCGACGAGCCGGCGGCATAAGGCGTTCCCGGGCGTCGGTACCCTGGCTCCCGTGACTCCCGCTCAGCTCTCCGAGGCCCTCCGGGCCGCCCTCGTGCACGCCGTCGACGACGGAACGTTCGCCCTCGACCCGGCCGCGATCCCCGCGACCGTGCACCTGGAGCGACCGCGGCAGCGCGAGCACGGCGACTGGGCCACCAACGTGGCGATGCAACTGGCCAAGAAGGCCGGCAGCAACCCGCGCGCGTTCGCGGAGGAGCTCGCCCGTCGGCTGGAGTCCACCGAGGGCGTCGCGTCCGTGGAGGTCGCCGGCCCCGGCTTCCTGAACATCCGGCTCGACGCCGCGTCCGCCGGTGAGCTCGCCCGCTCGATCGTCGAGCAGGGCACCGAGTACGGGCAGAACGAGACGCTGGCCGGCGTCTCGCTGAACCTCGAGTTCGTCTCGGCCAACCCGACCGGTCCGCTGCACATCGGCGGTGTGCGCTGGGCGGCCGTCGGCGACAGCCTCGCCCGTGTCCTGCAGGCGTCCGGCGCGACCGTCGCCCGCGAGTACTACTTCAACGACCACGGCGCGCAGATCGACCGCTTCTCGCGGTCGCTGCTGGCGCGCGCTCTGGGCGAGCCGGCCCCCGAGGACGGCTACGGCGGCGAGTACATCAGCGAGATCGCGGAGCAGGTCGTCGCGGACGCGCTCGCGGCCGGTGAGACCGATCCGCGCACGCTGCCGACCGCCGAGGCGAACGAGGCGTTCCGCGCCCGCGGCGTCGACCTGATGTTCGCGGAGATCCAGAAGTCGCTCGAGGACTTCGGCGTGCACTTCGACGTCTACTTCCACGAGGACTCGCTGCACAGGTCCGGTGCCGTCGACCGCGCCGTGGCGCGGCTGCGCGAGCAGGGCCACATCTTCGAGGCGGACGGTGCGGTCTGGCTGCGCACGACGACCTTCGGCGACGACCGGGACCGCGTGATCATCCGGTCCAACGGCGAGGCGGCCTACATCGCGGGCGACATCGCGTACTACCTGGACAAGCGCGAGCGCGGGTTCGACCGCGTGGTCATCATGCTCGGCGCCGACCACCACGGGTACATCGGCCGCATGATGGCCGTCTGCGCGGCGTTCGGCGACGAGCCGGGCGTCAACCTCGAGATCCTCATCGGGCAGCTGGTGAACCTGGTCAAGGACGGCGCTCCGGTCCGGATGAGCAAGCGCGCCGGGACCGTCGTGACGATCGACGACCTGGTCGACGCCGTCGGCGTGGACGCCGCCCGGTACGCCCTCGCGCGCTCGTCGGCGGACTCCAGCATCGACCTGGACCTCGACCTGCTCGCGAGCGCCAAGAACGAGAACCCCGTGTTCTACGTCCAGTACGCGCACGCGCGCTCGGCGTCGGTCGACCGCAACGCGGAGGCCACCGGGGTTCGTCGCGAGGACGGGTTCGACGCCTCCCTGCTCGACCACGAGAGCGACTCCGTGCTGCTCGGCTCCCTCGCGGAGTTCCCGCGGATCGTCGCCCAGGCGGCCGAGCTGCGGGCCCCGCACCGGGTCGCGCGCTACCTGGAGGACCTCGCCGGCGACTACCACACCTGGTACGGGCAGGTCCGGGTCGCGCCGTTCGGCGACGAGGTCGTCGGCGACGTGCACCGCACCCGCCTGTGGCTCAACGACGCCACGCGTCAGGTCCTGGCCAACGGGCTCGCGCTGCTGGGGGTTTCCGCCCCGGAGCGCATGTGACCGGCGAGCCCTGGTCGACCGGGGTCTCCCGGTCCGCCGCCGGCGTCGTGTCGGTCGGCGGGGTGTCCGTCCAGGCGCTCGCCGACGGCTTCGGGACGCCGGCGTACGTCGTCGACGAGGCCGACCTGCGCGCGCGTGCCCGCGGGTACCGGCGTGCGTTCGAGACCGCGTTCGCCGAGATCGGCGCGGGCGTCGACGTCTACTACGCGGGCAAGGCGTTCCTCTCCGTCGCGGTCGCGCGGTGGGTCCACGAGGAGGGTCTGCGCGTCGACACCGCCACGGGCGGCGAGCTCGCGATAGCCCTGCGCGCCGGCATCCCCGGCGCGGACATCGGCCTGCACGGCAACAACAAGTCCGACGACGAGATCGCGCGCGCCCTGTCCGCGGGCGTCGGCCGGCTCATCGTCGACTCGCTCGTCGAGATCGACCGCGTGGCCGACTCGGCCTCGGTGGAGCACCCGGCGCCCGTGATGGTCCGCGTGACCACCGGCGTGCACGCGGGCGGCCACGAGTACATCTCGACCGCGCACGAGGACCAGAAGTTCGGACTGTCGATCCACGCGCCATCCGGGGACAGCCCCGCGATGCAGGGGCTGCTCAAGGTGCTCTCCCGCCCGGAGCTCACGCTGCTCGGCATCCACTCGCACATCGGCTCGCAGATCCTCGACCCGTCCGGCTTCGAGGTCGCGGCCCGGGCGGTGCTCACCCTGCGCGCGCAGCTCGCCGAGCGCACCGGCGTGCTCGTCGACGAGATCGACCTCGGCGGCGGCTACGGCATCGCCTACCTGCCGGGGGAGGTGTCGCTCGACCCCGACCGCATCGCCAAGGACATCGCCTCCTCGGTCGCCGCGAGCGCGCACGACCTGGGCACGCCGCTGCCGCGGTTCTCCATCGAGCCCGGCCGCGCGATCGTCGGACCCGCGGGCCTGACCCTCTACACGGTCGGCACCGTCAAGCCCGTCCGCATCGACGACGGCTCCGTCCGTACCTACGTCTCGATCGACGGCGGCATGAGCGACAACATCCGCCCGGCCCTCTACGGCGCGCAGTACCACGCGGAGATCGTCGGGCGCTCGTCGCAGGAGCCGACGGTCCTCGCCCGCGTCGTCGGCAAGCACTGCGAGTCCGGCGATATCGTGGTGCACGAGGTCCAGCTGCCCGGCGACGTCCGCGCGGGCGACCTGCTCGCGGTCGCGGCGACCGGGGCCTACGGGCGCTCGATGGCCTCCAACTACAACCAGGTCCCGCGCCCGCCGGTGATCGCGGTGTCGGGCGGCGCCAGCCGCGTGCTCGTCCGTCGCGAGACCGAGGACGACCTGCTCGCGCTCGACCAGGGCTGACCGGACCGCCACCGGGCAGGTTCTCCACCCGTTGGCCACCGACCGGCCGGGCTGACGCCTGCCCCTATCCTGGGGTCGCCGTCGCCCACCCATCGACCGGAGGCCGTCCCGTGTCCTCGTCCGTCCCCGCCCACCAGCCCCTGCGCGTCGCCGTCCTGGGCTGCGGCGTCGTCGGTACGGAAGTGGTGCGGCTGCTGACGACGCAGGCGGACGACCTGGCAGCGCGGGTCGGCACCCGCCTCGAGCTGGTCGGGGTCGGGGTCCGCAACCTCGACGTCGAGCGCGACGCGGTCGTCGACACCGCGCTGCTGACCACCGACGCCGAGGGGCTCGTCGAGAAGGCGGACGTCGTCGTCGAGCTCATGGGCGGCATCGAGCCGGCCCGCTCCCTGCTGCTGCGGGCGATCGCCTCGGGCGGGTCCGTCGTCACCGCCAACAAGGCGCTCCTCGCCCAGGACGGTCCGACCCTCTACGCCGCGGCCGACGAGGCCGGTGTCGACCTCTACTTCGAGGCGGCCGTCGCCGGTGCCATCCCGATCGTTCGCCCGGTGCGGGAGTCGCTGGCCGGAGACACCGTCAAGCGCGTGCTCGGCATCGTGAACGGCACCACCAACTACGTGCTCGACAAGATGGCCTCCGAGGGCCTCGACTTCGAGCAGGCCGTCAAGCAGGCCCAGGCGCTGGGGTACGCCGAGGCGGACCCCACCGCGGACGTCGAGGGTTTCGACGCCGCCGCCAAGGCCGCGATCCTCGCGTCGCTCGCGTTCCACACGCGGGTGTCGCTGGACGACGTCGACCGGCAGGGGATCACGAGCATCACCGCCGACGACGTCCTGTGGGCCGAGCGGACCGGGTACGTCATCAAGCTGCTGGCGATCGCCGAGCGCGGAGTCGGCGGCGTCCAGGTGCGCGTGCACCCGGCCCTGGTCCCGTCGCAGCACCCGCTCGCGGGCGTCCGCGGCGCCTACAACGCGGTCTTCGTCGAGGCCGAGGCCGCCGGTGAGCTCATGTTCTACGGTCGCGGCGCCGGCGGGCAGCCGACCGCGTCGGCCGTGCTCGGCGACGTCGTCTCGGTCGCCCGGCACCGCGTGCTCGGCGGCCGCGGGCCGGTCGAGTCGTGGTACGCGGAGCTGCCGGTGCTCCCCGCCGACCAGGCCCGCACGCGCTACCAGCTGCGCCTGGACGTGTCGGACCGCCCGGGCGTCCTCGCCCAGGTCGCGGCGGCCCTCGCCGACCACCAGGTCTCGATCGAGACGGTGCGGCAGTCCCCGCTCAACGAGGTGGACACCGACGTCGCGCACCTCGTCATCACCACGCACGCGGCCCCCGACCATGCCCAGCGCGCCACGCTCGAGGCCATCGAGCGCCTCGACGTGGTCCAGCGCGTCGTCTCCGTCCTCCGAGTCGAAGGATCCTGATGGCCCACCAGTGGCGCGGCGTGATCGCCGAGTACGCCGACCGCCTGCCCGCGCACGTCCAGACGCACGTCGTCAGCCTCGGCGAGGGCGGCACGCCGCTCGTCTTCTCGCCCACGCTCTCGCAGGCGACCGGCGCCGAGGTGCACATCAAGGTCGAGGGCATGAACCCGACCGGGTCGTTCAAGGACCGCGGCATGACGACCGCGATGTCGGCGGCCGCGGCCCGGGGCGCCAAGGCCGTCGTGTGCGCCTCGACCGGCAACACGAGCGCGTCGGCCGCCGCCTACGCCACGCGCGCCGGCATGGTCTGCGCCGTGCTCGTCCCGGACGGCAAGATCGCGATGGGCAAGCTCAGCCAGGCCGTCGCGCACGGGGCGACCCTCCTGCAGGTCGACGGCAACTTCGACGACTGCCTGGTCGCCGCGCGCAAGCTCGCCGAGGCGTATCCCGTCGAGCTGGTGAACTCGGTGAACCCGGACCGGATCGAGGGCCAGAAGACGGCGGCGTTCGAGATCGTCGACGCCCTCGGCGACGCCCCCGACATCCACGTCCTGCCGGTCGGCAACGCCGGCAACATCACCGCCTACTGGAAGGGCTACCGCGAGTACGCGGAGTCGGGTCCGGCCACGCGGACGCCGATCATGTGGGGCTTCCAGGCCGACGGCGCCGCCCCGATCGTCCGCGGCTACCCGATCGACCAGCCCGAGACGATCGCCACGGCCATCCGGATCGGCAACCCCGCGTCCTGGCAGCAGGCCGAGGAGGCGCGCGACGTCTCCGGCGGGCTCATCGAGGCCGTCACCGACGAGCAGATCCTCGCCGCCCACCGCATCCTGTCGGCCGAGGTCGGCATCTTCGTCGAGCCGGCCTCCGCGTCCGGCGTCGCGGGGCTGCTGGCCCTGTCCGCCGAGGGCCGCGTCCCGGCCGGTGCCCAGATCGTCATCACGGTCACCGGGCACGGGCTGAAGGACCCGCAGTGGGCCCTGCGCACCCCCGACGGCGGCGAGGTCGTGCCCGTGCGCGTGACGTCGGACGTGGTGTCCATCGCCACGGCCCTGAGCCTGGACTGAGAGCGTGCGTCTGGGGGCGGACCACGTCCGCGTGCGCGTCCCGGCCACGAGCGCCAACCTCGGGCCGGGCTTCGACGCGCTCGGCCTCGCCCTCGACCTCGCCGACGAGCTCGAGGTGCACGCGCTCGGCTCGCCGGGCGTGCGCGTCGAGGTCACGGGGGAGGGCGCGGGACAGGTTCCCGACGACGAGCAGCACCTGGTGGTCAGCTCGCTGCGGGCCGCCCTCGACCACGTCGGCGCACCGCAGACCGGCCTGCACCTCGTCTGCCACAACCGCATCCCGCACGGCCGTGGGCTCGGTTCGTCGGCTGCCGCCGTCGTCGCGGGCATCGTCGCCGCGCGCGGCCTGATCGCCGAGCCCGAGGCCCTCTCCGACGACGTCGTGATCGACCTCGCGGCGAGCATCGAGGGCCACCCCGACAACGCCGCTCCCGCGGTGCTCGGCGGCGCGACGCTGGCGTGGAAGGACGCGACGGGCTTCCGCGCCATCGGGCTGAGCGTGCACCCGTCGGTCGTGCCGATCGCCGTCGTCCCGCCGACCCACCTGTCGACGAAGGCCGCCCGCGGCGTGCTCCCGGCCACGATCCCGCACGCCGACGGAGCGTTCCAGGCCGGGCGCGCGGCCCTGCTGGTCGAGGCGCTGGGCCGCCGGCCCGAGCTGCTGCTGACCGCCACCGAGGACCGCCTCCACCAGGAGTACCGCCGCTCGGTGATGCGCGACTCGCTCGCCCTCGTCGACCTCCTGCGCTCGCGCGGGGTCGCGGCGGTGGTCTCGGGCGCGGGCCCGACGGTCCTCGTCCTCGCCCGCAGCACCGGTCTCGACGACGGCCTGGTGCAGACCGACGCGGACGAGGCGATCGCGGCCGCGTTCGGCGGTGCGATGGGTGGCTGGAAGGTGCTGCCCCTCGCCGTCGACCGGGCCGGAGCGACCGTCGAGCTCGTCTCGCCGTCCAGCAGATGAACCCACCGGGTGAAGTACGCCGGAGTAGGTCAGTCGTCAAGGTGGAGCAGCCGACAGTGGTAGCATCGATGCGTTCCCCGGACCTCGTCCTCAGGTAACCCGCGTCGTTCTTGACCGGGTGCCGAAGAAGAGTCGACGACCCGGGAACGATCCAGCCCATCGCGCGCAGACGTCGTCGTACGCAGCGTGTGCGGCTCCACCACCGTCTTGGTCATCACGACCGGACGTCGGCCGATCCCCGAACCAACGGGTCCCGGCCACCGACGAGGGGAAGGGTCCTTCGTGACAGACATCATCGAACCCGCCGTGAGCACGTCCGGCGGGTCCGCCCGCGGCGCCATCTCGGCGCTCCGCCTGCCCGAGCTGCAGGCGATGGCGTCCGAGCTGGGCGTCAAGGGCACCTCCAAGATGCGCAAGGGCGACCTCGTCCAGGCCATCTCGGACGCACGCGGGGGCTCGCGCCCCCAGGCACTGGAGCCGCGCCGCTCGGAGAGCAGCGCGAGCACGGTCGTCGCCGAGCCGCCCGCCCGGGCCGCTCGCGCGCCGCGCACCAAGGCCGCGCAGTTCGAGCTCGACGTCCCGGTGCAGACCGAGCGTGCCCCGCGCAACGACGCGCCGAAGGGTGACGCGCTCGCCGGCCTCGAGGCCGCGCTGGACGCCAAGCTCGCGCCGGTCGACGACCGGGCGGCCCGCGCGGCCGACGCCGTCGGCACCGTCACGGGGGAGCGCCGTTCGCGCCGCTCGGGCCGTGGCGCCGGTGCCCCGCAGGGCGGCGAGGACGCCGCTGCGCAGGGCGGCCAGCCGCAGCAGGACCGCCAGCAGGCCAACGGCCAGCAGAACGGCCAGCCGCAGCAGGAGCGTCAGCAGGGCGCCCAGCCGAACCGTCAGCAGGGCGGCACGCAGCAGGGGGCCCAGCAGGGCACGCAGCCGCGTCGCGAGGTCCAGGACGGCGAGGACGGCGAGGAGCGCGGCGGTCGTCGTCGGCGCTCGCGCGACCGGTACCGCGACCGCGACCGTGACCGCAAGGGCCGCGGCACGCGCCGTCCGGGCCCGGGCGAGCTCGCCGGTCTCGACGACATCGAGGTCAGCGACGACGACATCCTGCTTCCCGTCGCCGGCATCCTCGACCTGATGGACAGCTACGCGTTCGTGCGCACCACGGGCTACCTGCCCAGCGCCGCGGACGTGTACGTCTCGCTCAACCAGGTCAAGCGCTACGGCTTGCGCCGCGGCGACGCCGTCACCGGCGCGATCCGACAGCCCCGCGAGGGCGAGCAGCAGCAGCCGCCGCAGGGCAACCGGCCCAGCAAGTTCAACGCGCTGGTCCGCCTCGACTCGATCAACGGCGCCGAGCCGGACGCGGCCAAGAACCGCCCCGAGTTCAGCAAGCTGACGCCGCTCTACCCGCAGGAGCGCCTGCGCCTGGAGACCGAGCAGACGAAGCTCTCCGCCCGCGTGATCGACATCGTCGCGCCCATCGGCAAGGGCCAGCGCGGCCTCATCGTCGCGCCCCCCAAGGCGGGCAAGACGATCATCATGCAGCAGATCGCCAACGCGATCACGACCAACAACCCCGAGGTCCACCTCATGGTCGTGCTCGTCGACGAGCGCCCCGAAGAGGTCACGGACATGGAGCGCACGGTCAAGGGCGAGGTCATCGCCTCGACCTTCGACCGCCCCGCCTCCGACCACACGATCGTCGCCGAGCTCGCCATCGAGCGCGCGAAGCGGCTGGTCGAGCTGGGCCAGGACGTCGTGGTGCTCCTCGACTCGCTCACGCGTCTGTCGCGGGCCTACAACCTGGCCGCCCCGGCGTCCGGGCGCATCCTGTCCGGTGGTGTCGACGCCTCGGCGCTCTACCCGCCCAAGCGATTCTTCGGTGCCGCGCGCAACATCGAGAACGGTGGCTCGCTCACGATCCTCGCCTCGGCGCTCGTCGAGACCGGCTCCAAGATGGACGAGGTCATCTTCGAGGAGTTCAAGGGCACCGGGAACATGGAGCTCCGGCTCTCCCGCGGCCTCGCCGACAAGCGCATCTTCCCGGCGGTGGACGTCAACGCGTCCGGCACGCGCCGCGAGGAGATCCTCATGGCGAACGACGAGCTGAAGATCATCTACAAGCTGCGTCGCGTGATGGGCGCCCTCGACCAGACCCAGGCCATCGAGCTGCTGATCGGCAAGCTGCGCGAGACCAAGTCGAACGTCGAGTTCCTCCTTCAGGTCCAGAAGACCACCCCCGGCGGCGAGTAGCACCTCGCCCGCCGACGAAGGCCCCGCGCTCCCCTCGGAGCGCGGGGCCTTCGTGCGTCCGGGCGGTCACGGACGGCGGGGGCGTCGACAGGCCGCTAGCGTGCAGAGGTCGCACCGTCGCGTACCTGGAGGCATCGATGGCGAAGTCGTGGACCACACCGCCCGAGGAGGCCCTGCGGGTGGTGCCGGGCTTCGACCTGGCGACCGCGGACCTGGCGGCGACGCCCGGCTGGGAGCACGGCGAGTCGGCGGCGCTCAAGCGGCTCGACTCGGACGGCGAGCACCTCAGCGACGCGCAGGAGCGGCTGTTCGCGCACGGTCGCGCCGGCGGCACCCGCTCGGTCCTGCTGGTCCTGCAGGGCATGGACACCGCGGGCAAGGGCGGGATCGTGCGGCACGTCCTCGGCCTCGTCGACCCGCAGGGTGTCCAGCTGAAGTCGTTCGGCGTCCCGACGGACAAGGAGCGCAAGCAGCACTACCTCCAGCGGATCCGCGAGGCGCTGCCGGCGGGCGGCCGCATCGGCGTGTTCGACCGGTCGCACTACGAGGACGTGCTGGTGGTCCGCGTGAACAAGCTGGTCCCGCCGGAGGTCTGGGAGCCGCGGTACGACGAGATCAACGCCTTCGAGCGCGAGGTCACCGAGGCCGGCACCGTCATCGTCAAGGTCGCGCTCCTGGTGTCGCCGGCCGAGCAGAAGGCTCGCCTGCGCGAGCGGCTGGAGCGCCCCGACAAGTACTGGAAGTACAACCCCGGCGACGTCGACGAGCGCGCCAAGTGGCCGCTCTACCAGGAGGCCTACCAGGCGGTCCTCGACCGCACGAGCACCGACGTCGCGCCCTGGTACGCGGTCCCCGCGGACAACAAGTGGTACGCCCGGCTGGCGGTCGGGCGCCTGCTGCGCAACGCCGTCGAAGGCCTGCACCTCGGATGGCCGCGCGCCGAGTTCGACATCGAGGCCGAGAAGGCCCGCCTGGACGCCCAACAGTTCTGACGGGCCTCAGGCCGCAGGCCACCTGCCAACCCCGGCGACGGACCCCGGGCGGCGACCCCGCCCCGCGGCTCGGCGAGTGATCAGCGTCATGTCCCGCTGCTGTCGGGATGATTTCCGGGTGGTCCGCTGTTCTGGCACAATGCTCTGTTGGTCTGCGGTTCACCTGCGCGCGATCGCGTGCGGGACCCGGAGACACCCCAGCGAGGAGATTTGACTGATGAAGGCTGACATCCACCCCGAGTACGTGACCACCGAGGTCACCTGTACCTGCGGCAACACGTTCACCACGAAGTCCACGGTGACCAGCGGCAAGATCCACGCCGACGTGTGCAACGCCTGCCACCCGTTCTACACGGGCAAGCAGAAGATCCTCGACACCGGCGGCCGTGTGGCCCGGTTCGAGGCGCGCTACGGCAAGAAGGCCGCCAACTAGCAACCCCGCAGCGCCGGTGCCCGGCGCGGACGACTGCCCTCCATGGCAGTGTTCGCGCGGGCACCGGCGCTGTGTCGTTGTCGGAGAACCATCAGCCAGAGGACACCAGCACCATGAGCGAGGCATTCGCCGCCGCCGAGCCGCTGCTCGCCGAGCACGCGCAGATCGAGGCGCAGCTGGCGGACCCCGCCGTCCACGCCGACGCCGCGAACGCGCGCAAGCTGGGCCGCCGGTACGCCGAGCTGGGTCAGGTCGCGCAGGCGTACACCGCGTGGAAGGCCGCGAGCGACGACGCCGAGGCCGCCCGCGAGCTGGCGGAGGTCGACGAGGGCTTCGCCGCCGAGCTCCCCGGGCTGGAGCAGGCCGCGACGGCCGCCGCCGCTCGTCTGCGCGAGGTCCTCATCCCGCGCGACCCCGACGACGCCCGCGACGTGATCCTCGAGGTCAAGGCGGGGGAGGGCGGCGAGGAGTCGGCGCTGTTCGCCGCCGACCTGCTTCGGATGTACCAGCGGTACGCCGAGAAGATGGGCTGGGCGACGCAGCTGCTCGGCGCCACGGACTCGGACCTCGGCGGCTACAAGGACGCGCAGCTCGCCATCAAGTCCCGCGGAACGCCTCTGCCGGAGGACGGCGTCTGGGCGCACCTGAAGTACGAGGGCGGCGTCCACCGCGTCCAGCGCGTGCCGGTGACGGAGAGCCAGGGCCGCATCCACACGTCGGCCGCCGGCGTGCTCGTGTTCCCCGAGGTGGAGGACGAGGCCGAGGTCGAGATCGACCCGAACGACCTGCGCATCGACGTCTACCGGTCCTCCGGCCCGGGCGGGCAGTCGGTCAACACCACCGACTCGGCGGTCCGGATCACGCACCTGCCGACCGGCATCGTCGTCTCGATGCAGAACGAGAAGTCGCAGCTGCAGAACCGCGAGCAGGGCATGCGCGTGCTGCGCGCCCGCATCCTGGCCGCCCGCCAGGAGGAGGCCGCGGCCGCCGCGAGCGAGGCTCGTCGGAGCCAGGTCCGCACGGTCGACCGTTCGGAGCGCATCCGTACGTACAACTTCCCGGAGAACCGGATCGCCGACCACCGCACCGGGTACAAGGCGTACAACCTCGATGCCGTCCTCGGCGGCGACCTGGCCCCCGTGGTGCAGTCGGCGATCGACGCCGACGAGGCAGCGCGTCTGGCGGCGGCGGGGGACGCGTGAGCACGCCGTCCCTGCGTGACCTCGTCGAGGGCGCGACCCGCCTTCTCGACGAGGCCGGCGTCCCGTCGCCCCGCCACGACGCCACCGCGCTGGCCGCGCACGTCCTCGGCCTCGAACGCCTCGAGCTCGTCGTCGCGCCACCCGTCCCGGACGGGTTCGCCCAGACGTACGCCGGCCTGGTCGAGCGCCGTCGGCAGCGCGAGCCCCTGCAGCACCTGGTCGGCTCGACGGGCTTCCGCTACCTGACCCTCGGTGTCGAGCCCGGCGTCTTCGTACCGCGCCCGGAGACCGAGGTCGTGGCGCAGGTCGCGATCGACGACGCCGCGCGCCTGGCGGCCCCGCTCGTCGTCGACCTCTGCTGCGGCGCGGGCGGCATCGCCATCTCGGTCGCGATGGAGGTGCCGGGCGCGACCGTCGTCGCGGTCGACCTCTCGCCCGAGGCCGTCGCCCTGACCAGGAAGAACGCTGTCCGCAACGGCGCGACGAACCTGACGGTCGAGCACGGCGACGTCGCAGACCCCACGCTGCTGCGGCGCCTGGACGGAACCGTCGACGTCCTCGTCGCCAATCCGCCGTACATCCCGCCCGACGCCGAGCCGGTGGAGCCCGAGGTCCGCGACCACGACCCCGACCTCGCGCTCTACGGCGGCGGGCTGGACGGCCTCGAGGTCCCGCGAGCGGTCCTGCGGGCCGCCGCCCGGCTGCTCAGGACCGGCGGTCTGCTCGTCATGGAGCACGCCGAGGTCCAGGACGCGGCGGCCCGCGCGGACGCGCTTGCCACGGGCGCGTTCGAGCAGATCGAGTCGCGCGACGACCTCACGGGACGCCCCCGGATGCTGGTCGCGCGCCGGAACTCTCACCCTCTCGTGACAGACTCGGCGCCGTGAACCAGCGCATCACGGCGGCGAGCGACCCCGCGACCTGGGGACCCGCGATCGACGAGGCGGTCAACGTGGTCTCGCGCGGCGGGCTGATCGTCCTGCCCACCGACACGGTCTACGGGATCGGTGCCGACGCCTTCACGCCGCCCGCGGTGCAGGCGCTCCTGGACGCCAAGGGCCGTGGCCGGCACATGCCGCCGCCGGTCCTCATCGCGGACGTGGCCACGCTCGACGGCCTCGCGATCAACGTGCCCGTGGGCGCGCGCGCCCTGGCGACGCAGTTCTGGCCGGGCGGGCTCACGCTCATCGTGCACGCGCAGCCGTCGCTCGCCTGGGACCTCGGCGAGACGCACGGCACGGTCGCGCTGCGCGTGCCGGACCACCCCACGGCGCTCGCTCTGCTCAAGCGGACGGGTCCGCTGGCCGTCTCCAGCGCGAACACGACGGGCAACCCGGCCGCCGTCAGCGCCGAGGGCGCGTACGAGCAGCTCGGCGACGCGGTGTCGGTCTACCTCGACGCCGGCGACGCGCCCGGCCAGGTGGCCTCGACCATCGTCGACGCGACGGGGGAGACGCTGCGCCTCGTCCGCGCGGGTGCGATCAGCCTCGAGCAGCTGCGGGAGATCGCGGACGTGGAGGAGCCCGCTTCGTGAGGGTCTACCTGCTCGTCATGTTCATCGCGGCCACGGTCGCCTACCTGACCACGCCCCTGGCCCGCTGGTTCGCGCTCCGCTGGGGCGCCATCACCGCGGTCCGCGAGCGGGACGTGCACGCGATCCCGACGCCGCGGCTGGGCGGCATGGCGATGTTCGCGGGCATCCTCGTCGCGGTCGTCATGGCCAGCCGGCTGCCGTTCCTGGAGAGCGTGTACGCCAACCCGCGGCCGCTCATCGGCATCGTCGGCGGCGCGGCCATGGTCTGCGCGCTCGGGGTGGCCGACGACATCTGGGACCTGGACTGGCTGACCAAGCTCATGGGTCAGGTGCTCGCCGCCGGATTCCTGGTGTGGCAGGGCGTGCTGATCTACCAGCTCCCGATGGGCGGGCAGCAGCTCGTCGGGTCGCAGGCGATGTGGACGTTCCTCACGGTCCTGACGGTCGTCATCGCCATGAACGCGGTGAACTTCGTCGACGGGCTCGACGGGCTGGCCGCCGGGGTGCTGGCGATCGGGGGGACGGCGTTCTTCCTGTACGCGTACCTGCTGACGCGCGACGTCAACTCCGGCACCACCTACGCCAACGCCAGCCTGGCAGCCCTGGTCCTCATCGTGCTGGTGGGTGCCTGCGTCGGCTTCCTCCCGCACAACCTCTACCCGGCGCGCATCTTCATGGGCGACTCGGGCGCGATGCTGCTCGGCTTCGTGTTCTCGGCGGCCGCGATCGTGGTGACCGGGCAGACCGAGCAGGTGCTCGTGCGGCAGCGGTTCCCCGCGTTCCTGCCGATGGTCCTGCCGTTCGCGGTGCTGCTGCTCCCGCTGCTCGACATGGGGCTCGCGATCGTCCGCCGCGTCGGCAAGGGCAAGTCACCGTTCCACCCCGACCGCATGCACCTGCACCACCGTTTGCTCCAGCTCGGCCACTCGCACCGTCGCGCGGTGGCGATCATGTACGTCTGGACGGCCGTCTTCGCGTTCGGCGTCGCCGCCCTGTACCTGTGGTCGACGACGACCGTCCTGCTGCTGTTCGGCGGCGCCGTCGTCGTCGCCACGATCCTCACGCTCGGACCGCTGCGCGGCCGGGCGGCCACCCCGCACCTGGAGCCCACGCCGTGACCGTGCCCACGACACCCAGCCCGCCCGCGCCCCCTTCAGCCGCCGACCGGGTCTTCCGTCAGGCCCTGCGCGACATGTTCGTGCTCCTCGGCGTCCTCACCGTGGTCGGCGTGGTCGTCGGCTACCTCGTCGACGGGATGGCCGGCGTCTGGGGCGCGCTCATCGGGGTGCTGGTCGCGCTGATCTTCTCGGGCACCACCGTGATCTCGGTCTGGCGCACCTCGCGCTCCAACCCCACGACGATGCTCGCGGTGCTCATGGGGGCCTGGCTGGGCAAGATCATCGTGGTCATCGTCGTGCTCGCCTCGATCCGCCACCTGGACTTCTACAACCCCCAGGTGCTGGCGGTCGTCCTCATGGTCGGGGTCATCGGCTCGGCGATCCTGGACGCCCGCGCGGTGCAGCGCGGACGCATCACCTACTTCGACGAGCAGCCCGCCCAGACGGGCGTCCAGAAGCCCTCCGGCGGCCCCGGCCCGGGTCCGGACCAAGCAACTTCATAGGTTAGGCTTCACCCCATCCACGACGGCCCGGCGCCGTGCCTGTGCCCGCACTGATGCGGCCGGCGCGGAGCACACGACCACCAGGAGACCGCCCTGTCCAGCCTTGCGACGATCCTGCCGCTTGCCGCGGATGACGGCAGCGGTGGCTTTCACCCGCCTTCGCTCGCTGACTTCTTCCCGCCGGCCATCTGGTTCGAGGGCACGCCGTTCGAGATCAACCGGATCATCCTGGTCCGCTTCATCGCCGTCATCGTGTTCCTGGTGATCTTCGTCATCGGGGCCCGTCGCGCGAAGCTCGTCCCGGGTCGCTTCCAGAGTGCGCTGGAGATGGGGCTCGACTTCTGCCGGACGCAGATCGCGTTCGAGATCCTCGGTGAGAAGGACGGCAAGAAGTACGTCCCGATGATCACGACGATCTTCTTCGCCGTCTTCTTCTTCAACATCACCGGCGTGATCCCGTTCCTCAACATCGCGGGGACCTCGGTGATCGGCCTGCCGATCATCTTCGCGCTGTGGGTCTACTTCATGTACCTGAGCCAGGGCGTCAAGAAGTTCGGCGTCGGCGGGTACCTCAAGCACAGCCTCTTCCCGCCCGGCGTCCCGTGGCCGATCTACTTCCTGCTGACGCCCGTCGAGTTCCTGCAGGTCTTCCTGCTGCGCCCGGCGACCCTCGTCATCCGGCTCCTGGCCAACATGATGGCCGGCCACCTCCTGCTCGCCCTGTGCTTCGCGGCGACCTCGTTCCTGTTCTTCGAGGCCTCCAACGGGCTCAAGCTGTTCGGCGCCGTGACCTTCGTCGCCGGGTTCGCGTTCTTCCTGCTCGAGGTCTTCGTCGCGCTGCTCCAGGCGTACGTGTTCTCGATCCTCACCGCCGTCTACCTGCAGATGTCGATCTCCGAAGAGCACTGATCGACGCACTCCCAGCGACGGGCTGATCCCGGACCGTCGCCCCGTAACGGACGCGCCGAGCGGCGCGCAGATGAAAGGAACCAGATCCAGTGGAAATCACCGGCCTCGCACTCGTCGGATACGGTCTGGCGGCCATCGGCCCCGGCATCGGCCTCGGCATCCTGTTCGGCAAGACGATCGAGGGCATGGCCCGCCAGCCTGAGATGTCCGGCCAGCTCCGTTCGACGATGTTCATCGGCCTGGCGTTCATCGAGATCCTGGCGCTCCTCGCGATCGCCACGCCCTTCTTCTTGAAGTGATCACCTCGACGCTCGTCGCTGCCGCGCAGAGCGTGGCGGAGACAACCGACACCGAGGAGCTGAACCCGCTCCTGCCCGAGACGTACGACATCGTCTGGTCGCTCGTCATCGTCGTCATCATCTTCCTCGTGTTCATGAAGTACGCGCTGCCGAAGTTCCAGGCGATCCTCGACGAGCGCGCGGAGAAGATCGAGGGCGGTCTGCAGCACGCCGAGGTCGCACAGGCCGAGGCGGCCGCGCTGCGCGCCGAGTACGAGCAGCAGCTCGCCGACGCACGCACCGAGGCAGCCCGCATCAAGGAGGCAGCTCGCGTCGAGGGTGGCGCGATCTCCGCCGAGATCAAGGCGAAGGCGACCGCGGACGCGGCACGCACCGTCGAGACGGCTCAGCGTCAGATCGAGGCGGAGCGCCAGCAGGCGGCCGTCTCGCTGCGCGCCGACGTCGGGGCGCTCGCCACCGAGCTCGCGTCCAAGATCGTCGGGGAGTCCCTCGAGGACACGGCCCGCCAGTCGCGCGTGGTCGACCGCTTCCTCGCGGACCTCGAGGCCTCTACTGCCGCTACCTCTGCGGCCAAGGAGAACTGATGCGCGGAACGAGTCTCGCTTCGCTCACGGCGGCACAGGAGCGGTTCGCGCCGGTCCTGACCGCCGGGGGCAAGCAGGCGGCCGAGCTCGGCGAGCAGCTGTTCGCCGTCGTCGACGCCCTGGACTCCTCGGGTTCGCTGCGGCGCACCCTGTCCGACCCCGCGCTGCCCGCGGACGCGAAGACGGGCCTGGTCCGCTCCGTCCTGGCGAGCTTGGACGAGCGTGTCGTCGCGGCGGTCTCCGACCTGGTGAGCGCGCGATGGACCTCCGAGGAGGACCTGGCCGACGCCGTCGAGCAGCTCGGCTTCGACGCCGTCCTGGCGTCCGCCGAGGCGAGCAACGAGCTCGAGCGGGTCGAGGACGAGCTGTTCCGCATCACGCGGTCGCTCGTCGGCCAGCGCGAGGTGCGCTCGGCTCTGTTCGACCCGCGGGGCACGCGCGAGAACCGCGTGAAGCTCGTCGACAACCTGCTCGAGGGCAAGGTGACCGACGCGACGCTGCAGGTGGCGCGCCGGGCGACCGCCTCGCCCCGGGGCAAGCGGTTCGTCGCCACGCTCGGTGACGTGGCCGAGCTGGCCGCAGAGCGTCGCCAGCGCCTCGTGGCCTCCGTGACCTCCGGCAGCGAGCTGTCGCAGGCGCAGATGGACCGACTCGGCTCGATCCTGCAGCAGGCCTACGGCCGTGACCTGCAGCTCAACGTGACCGTGGACCCCGAGATCCTCGGCGGCCTGCGCATCCAGGTGGGGGCGGACGTGGTCGACTCGACCGTGCTCGCGCGGCTCGCCGACGCACGACGACGACTTGCCAGCTGAGTATCGGCCCCAGGCCGGCCCATCGAACGACGTGAACGAACGTACGACCGCGCACCGCGTGGTCACGACAGGAGAAGAGCAATGGCTGAGCTGACGATCCGGCCGGACGAGATCCGGGCCGCGCTGGACAGCTTCGTGAAGTCCTACGAGCCGAGCGGCGTGGTGACCGAAGAGGTCGGCCGCGTGACGCTGACGGCCGACGGCATCGCGCAGGTCGAAGGTCTGCCCGGCGCGATGGCGAACGAGCTGCTCCGCTTCGAGGACGGCACGCTCGGCCTCGCGCTCAACCTCGACGTCCGCACGATCGGCGTCGTCGTCCTGGGTGAGTTCACGGGCATCGAGGAGGGCCAGGAGGTCCGCCGCACGGGCGAGGTCCTCTCGGTCCCCATCGGCGACGGCTACCTCGGCCGCGTCGTGGACCCGCTGGGCCAGCCGATCGACGGTCTGGGCGAGCTCGTGACCGAAGGTCGCCGCGCGCTCGAGCTGCAGGCCCCCGGCGTCATGCACCGCAAGAGCGTGCACGAGCCGCTGCAGACCGGCCTCAAGGCCATCGACGCGATGATCCCGATCGGCCGCGGCCAGCGCCAGCTCATCATCGGCGACCGCCAGACCGGCAAGACGGCGATCGCGATCGACACGATCATCAACCAGAAGGCCAACTGGGAGACGGGCGACGCGACCAAGCAGGTCCGCTGCATCTACGTCGCCATCGGTCAGAAGGGTTCCACCATCGCCGCCGTCCGCGGCGCCCTGGAGGAGGCCGGCGCCCTGGAGTACACGACGATCGTCGCGGCCCCGGCGTCCGACCCGGCCGGCTTCAAGTACCTCGCCCCGTACACCGGCTCGGCCATCGGCCAGCACTGGATGTACCAGGGCAAGCACGTCCTCATCGTGTTCGACGACCTGTCGAAGCAGGCCGAGGCGTACCGCGCCGTGTCGCTGCTGCTGCGCCGCCCGCCGGGCCGCGAGGCGTACCCCGGTGACGTCTTCTACCTGCACTCCCGTCTGCTCGAGCGTTGTGCCAAGCTCTCCGACGAGCTGGGTGCCGGCTCGATGACGGGTCTGCCGGTCATCGAGACCAAGGCCAACGACGTCTCGGCGTACATCCCGACCAACGTCATCTCGATCACCGACGGCCAGATCTTCCTGCAGTCGGACCTGTTCAACGCCGACCAGCGCCCCGCCGTCGACGTCGGCATCTCGGTGTCCCGCGTCGGTGGTGCCGCCCAGGTCAAGGCGATGAAGCAAGTCTCCGGCACGCTGAAGCTCGACCTGGCGCAGTTCCGCTCGCTCGAGGCGTTCGCCATGTTCGCCTCGGACCTCGACGCCGCGTCCCGTGCGCAGCTGACCCGTGGTGCGCGCCTGATGGAGCTGCTCAAGCAGGCCCAGTACTCGCCGTACCCGGTCGAGGACCAGGTCGCGTCGATCTGGGCCGGCACCAAGGGCAAGCTGGACGACGTCCCGCTGGGCGACGTGCGCCGGTTCGAGAGCGAGCTGCTCGACCACCTGCGTCGCAACACCGACGTCCTGGGCACCATCGCCTCGTCCGGCAAGCTGGACGACGCGACGGAGGAGGCCCTCGGCGCGGCGATCGACGAGTTCCGCAACGGCTTCCTCGTGGGTGACGGCTCCACGCTCGTCGGCTCGGTCGACGACGGCGCCGAGGTGGATGTCGAGCAGGAGCAGATCGTCCGGCAGAAGAAGGGCTGACCGTGGCAGGTCAGCAGCGCGTCTACCGGCAGCGGATCCGGTCGACACAGTCGCTGAAGAAGATCTTCCGCGCGATGGAGCTCATCGCTGCCTCGCGCATCGGGAAGGCGCGCGCCCGCGTGACGGCCTCGACGCCGTACTCGCGCGCGCTGACCCGGGCGGTCTCGGCGGTGGCGACGCACTCCAACGTGTCGCACCCGCTGCTCACGGAGCGCACGGACACCAACCGCGTGGCCGTGCTCGTCGTGACCTCGGACCGCGGCATGGCCGGTGCCTACTCGGCGAGCGTCATCCGGGAGGCCGAGCGCCTCATCGGCCGGCTCACCGAGGCAGGCAAGGAGCCGGTCGTGTACGCGACCGGCCGCCGCGCCGTCTCGTACTACGCGTTCCGTAGCCGTGAGCTCGCGGGGCAGTGGACCGGCAACTCGGACGCTCCCTCGATCGACACCGCGGACGAGATCGCGGACGCCCTGCTGACGGCGTTCGGTGCGCCGGCCGACCAGGGCGGCGTCTCGGAGCTGCACGTCGTGTTCACGCACTTCAAGAACATGGTCACGCAGACCCCGCGCGTCATCCGGCTGCTGCCCCTCGAGGTCGTCGACGGCGTCGAGCCGGTCGGCGATCACGAGATCACGCCGCTGTACGAGTTCGAGCCGTCGCCGGAGGACGTCCTGGACGCCCTGCTGCCGCGGTACGTGCGCAGCCGCATCTACACCTGCCTGCTGCAGGCCGCGGCGTCCGAGCTGGCCGCGCGCCAGCGTGCGATGCACACCGCCACCGAGAACGCGGAGGACCTGGTGCGCATGTACACCCGGCTCGCCAACCAGGCCCGCCAGGCCGAGATCACGCAAGAGATCAGCGAGATCGTGTCGGGCGCCGACGCGCTCGCCGGCTGATCCCACGAAAACCCTTTCCAACCGGAGAAGAACATGACTGCCACCACCACCGAAGCTGCCGTCGAGCACGCCTCCGGTCCCGGCGTGGGCCGCGTCGCCCGGGTCATCGGCCCGGTCGTCGACATCGAGTTCCCGTCGGACCAGATCCCCGACATCTACAACGCGCTCAAGGTCACCATCGACCTCTCGGCGCAGGGCGAGGGCGAGGCCGAGGGCGGCGTCGAGATGACGCTCGAGGTCGCGCAGCACCTCGGTGACTCGCTCGTGCGTGCCATCGCACTGAAGCCGACCGACGGCCTGGTCCGTGGCGCGCTCGTGCGCGACACCGGCGAGGCGATCAGCGTCCCGGTCGGCGACATCACCAAGGGTCACGTCTTCAACGTCATCGGCGAGGTGCTCAACCTCAAGGAGGGCGAGAAGTTCGAGGTCACCGAGCGCTGGCCCATCCACCGCACGCCCCCGGCCTTCGACCAGCTCGAGAGCAAGACGCAGATGTTCGAGACCGGCATCAAGGTCATCGACCTGCTCACGCCGTACGTGCTCGGCGGGAAGATCGGTCTCTTCGGTGGTGCGGGCGTCGGCAAGACGGTCCTCATCCAGGAGATGATCCAGCGCGTCGCGCTCAACCACGGTGGTGTGTCGGTGTTCGCCGGTGTCGGCGAGCGCACCCGTGAGGGCAACGACCTCATCGTCGAGATGGAGGAGGCCGGCGTCTTCGACAAGACGGCGCTCGTCTTCGGCCAGATGGACGAGCCGCCGGGCACGCGTCTGCGCGTCGCCCTGTCCGCGCTGACGATGGCGGAGTACTTCCGCGACGTGCAGAAGCAGGACGTGCTGCTCTTCATCGACAACATCTTCCGGTTCACGCAGGCCGGTTCCGAGGTCTCGACGCTGCTCGGCCGCATGCCGTCCGCCGTCGGCTACCAGCCGAACCTCGCCGACGAGATGGGCCTCCTGCAGGAGCGCATCACCTCGACGCGTGGCCACTCCATCACCTCGCTGCAGGCGATCTACGTGCCCGCCGACGACTACACCGACCCGGCCCCGGCCACGACGTTCGCGCACCTGGACGCCACGACCGAGCTCTCGCGTGAGATCGCCTCCCGCGGTCTGTACCCCGCCGTCGACCCGCTGACCTCCACCAGCCGGATCCTCGACCCGCGGTACGTCGGCCAGGCGCACTACGACGCCGCGACCCGCGTGAAGTCGATCCTGCAGCGCAACAAGGAGCTCCAGGACATCATCGCGATCCTCGGTGTCGACGAGCTGTCGGAGGAGGACAAGACGGTCGTGGCCCGTGCCCGCCGCATCCAGCAGTTCCTCTCGCAGAACACGTACATGGCCGAGAAGTTCACCGGTGTCGTCGGTTCGACGGTCCCGCTGAGCGAGACCGTCGAGGCCTTCGGCAAGATCGCCGACGGCGAGTTCGACCACATGGCCGAGCAGGCGTTCTTCAACATCGGCGGCCTCGAGGACCTCGAGCGCAACTGGGCCCGCATCCAGAAGGACTACGGCGTCTGAGACGCCCGCGGGGCGCCGTCGGTTGACGGCGCCCCACCCATCTTCTCGAGGAAGGAGTGCTCGTGGCAGACATCGAGGTCGAGATCGTCGGTGCCGAGGGCAAGCTCTGGTCCGGTAGCGCCTGGCAGGTGTCGGCGAAGGCCGGCGAGGGCGAGATCGGCATCCTGGCCGGGCACGAGCCCGTGCTCTCCGTGCTGCAGCCCGGCGAGGTCCGGGTGTTCCCGGAGCGCGGTGCACAGCCCGAGCGCTGGCAGGTCGAGGGCGGGTTCCTCTCGTTCGACTCCAACCACCTGACGATCGTCGTCGACGACGCCGTGTCGGGCTCTCGCCCCGCGACGACCACGGCGCACTGAGGTCCAGTCCACGGTGAGCGGGGTGGTCGTCGCGCTGATGCTCGGGGCTGCTCTGCTCGCCGTGGTGACCGTTCTGCTCTGGTTGTCCCGGGTTCACACGCTGGACCGCCGCGTCGGCTCGTTCCACTGCTGGGTGTCGAAGACGCCCCAGGGACCGTGGACCACCGGCGTCGCGCAGTACGGGTCCGCCAAGCTCTATTTCTGGAGCCGCTGGTCGCTGGCGCCCCGGCCCCGCATCCGCTGGAACCGCGTCGGCCTGAGCGTCGTCGAGCGCCGCTGGCAGAACCCGGACGGCGCGTCCGGTGACCAGCTCGTCGTCGCGACCTGCCGGACCGATCACGACTTCTATCTCCTGCTGAGCGCCGAGGCCTACACCGGCCTGACGTCCTGGATCGAGGCGACGCCCTCGCGCGTCAACTCGGTCACCTAGTCCCTCCCGAAAGCGGATCCCGTGCGCCTCGTCGTCGCCTCCTGCTCGGCGCGCTACAGCGGTCGACTCAACGCCCACCTGCCCTTGGCCACGCGACTCCTCGTCGTGAAGGCCGACGGCAGCGTGCTGCTGCACTCCGACGGCGGGTCGTACAAGCCGCTGAACTGGATGAGCCCGCCGTGCTCGCTCGCGGTGCTGGAGCCGTCCGAGGAGGCCGCCGCGCGTGGCGTGACCCAGGTCTGGACCGTGCAGCACCAGAAGTCCGACGACCGGCTCGAGATCGAGCTGCACGAGGTCCAGAGCGACTCCGCGCACGACCTCGGCGTGGATCCTGGCCTGGTGAAGGACGGCGTCGAGGCGCACCTGCAGGAGCTCCTCGCGGCGCAGATCATCCTGCTGGGCACCGGCCACACGCTGGTGCGGCGCGAGTACCCGACCGCCATCGGTCCGGTCGACATCCTGGCCAAGGACCCCGCCGGCGGCACCGTGGCCGTCGAGATCAAGCGCCGGGGCGACATCGACGGCGTCGAGCAGCTGACCCGCTACCTCGAGCTGCTCAACCGCGACCCCCACCTCGCCCCCGTCCGCGGTGTGTTCGCCGCCCAGGAGATCAAGCCGCAGGCGCGCGTGCTCGCCACCGACCGCGGCATCGGCTGCCTGGTGCTGGACTACGACGCCATGAAGGGCGTCGACGACAGCGGCTCGCGCCTGTTCTAGCGCCGGGCCCGCGCACCGCGAGATCGTGCGTCTGCCTCGAGATCGTGGGTTCCGACGCACGATCTCGAGGCAGACGCACGATCTCGGCGCCGTCGTGGTGTCGACCGCGCCAGTTCGTGGGTGTCGCGTGAGCGAGGATGGACCCGTGAGCGAGCCCCTCGTCCTGCGCGGACGCCTGGTGACCCCCCGAGGCATCGTCGACGACGGAGCGGTCGTGGTCGACGACGAGACGATCGTCTGGGTCGGCCCGTCCGACGGGCTGCCGCCGGCGTGGTCGCTACCGGACCCGACGGGCGACACGCTCCTGCCGGGCCTGGTCGACCTGCACTGCCACGGTGGTGGCGGTGCGAGCTTCCCGGACGCGGTCGACGCAGCCGACGCGCAGACCGCGGTCGACGAGCACCGGCGGCACGGGACGACGAGCCTCGTCGCGTCGCTGGTCACGGCCCCGCGCGACGTCCTGCTCGAGCGGACCGCGCTGCTGGCGGACCTCGCGGACGCGGGGGAGATCGTGGGCATCCACCTCGAGGGGCCGTTCTTGTCGGCGGACCGGTGCGGCGCGCAGAACCCGGCCGACATGCTCGCCGGTTCCGCGGCGCTCACGACGGCGATCGCGCAGGCGGCCCGTGGCCACCTCGTCACCATGACCATCGCGCCCGAGGTGCCGGGCGTCGCCGACGAGGTCCTGCCGGCGCTCGTCGACGCGGGGGCGATCCCGTCGATCGGCCACACGGACGCGTCCGCGGAGCAGGTGGAGGCGGCGGTGGACCGCGGTTTCGACCTGCTGGCCGCCACGAGCAACCGCCGGCTCACGGCGACGCACCTCTTCAACGGCATGCGGCCGCTGCACCACCGCGACCCCGGCCCGATCGCCGCGTGCCTGGCGGCCGCGGCGCGCGGCGAGCTGGTGGTCGAGCTGGTCGCGGACGGGACGCACCTGGCCGACGCCACGGTCCTGTCGGTGTTCGACCTGCTCGGCGCGGGGTCGATCGCGCTGGTCACGGACGCGATGGCTGCGGCCGGCATGCCGGACGGGTCCTACCAGCTGGGGCCGATGGAGGTCGTCGTCGACGGTGGGGTGGCCCGGCTGGCGAAGGGCGGCGCGATCGCCGGGGGCGTCGCACACCTGATCGACCTCGTCCGGAACGTCGTCGCGGCCGGGGTGCCGCTCGAGGACGCGGTGCTGTCGGCGGCGACCGTGCCGGCGGACGTGCTGGGTCGGCGCGACCTCGGCGCGCTGGCTGCGGGTCGACGAGCGGACGTCGTCGTGACCGACGACGACCTGCGGCCGCTGCGCGTGCTGCGCGGGGGAGCCTGGCTATAGCGCCGGGGCGGTCGTCTCGCGGACGGTGAGCTCGGGCGCGAGCAGGCGCGTCTCGGGCGTCTGACCCTCGTCGAGGCGGGCCATCACCATCTCGACGGCGACCGCGCCGATCCGGGCGGCCGGGATGTCGACGGCGGTGAGCTGCTGCGTCTGGCCGGTCGCCACGTCGCGCGGGCACACCGCGACGACGGACATGTCGCGCGGGACCTGGATGCCGCGCTCGCGCAGCCCGGCGAGGACCGCGGGCAGGGCGACCTCGTTGTGCACCACGAGCCCGGTGACGTCGGGGAGGCGGTCGAGCACGCGGTCGAGGGCGGCGTCGGCGCCGGCGTGCGACGACTCGCACGGCTCGAAGACGGCCTCGACGCCCAGGCGCTCGGTCTCCGCGCGGAAGCCGCTGACCGTGCGCATCGCGTAGGTCGTGTGCCGGTCGAGCACGACCGGTGGGGACCCGATGAACGCGATGCGCCGGTGCCCGAGGCCGACGAGGTGGTCGACAGCGGTCCGCGTGACGGCCTCGAAGTCCAGGTCCACGCAGGACAGGCCGGCGGCGTCGCGGGGAAGTCCGATGAGGACGGCGGGCTGGCGCTGACGGCGCAGGATCGGCAGCCGGGGGTCCTCGGCCTCGACGTCCATCATGATCACGGCGTCGACCATGGAGCCGGCGGCGACGCGCTCGACCCCGGCGTGGTCATCCTGGGTGAGCAGCAGGACGTCGTGCTCGAAGTCGCGGGCACGGGTGACCACGCCGGTGACGAACTGCATGATGACGCCGACGTTGACGTCGACGCGCAGGGGCGCCATGAGGGCGAGCACGTTGGTGCGCTGCGAGGCGAGCGCCCGGGCGCCCGCGTGCGGCCGGTAGCCGAGCTCCTGGACCGCGCGCTCGATACGCTCGCGCGTCGTCGCGGAGATGGGCCGCTTGCCGGACAGGGCGTAGGAGACCGTCGAGACCGACACCCCGGCTGCGCGCGCGACGTCGTCGATCGTGGTCACGGCGCTCCGCCTCCTTCGTCTCGGGGCCGGGCACACCGGCGCCGGGAGAAACCCTAGCGGCATCGCCCCACGTCAGAGCGTAGAAGCGAAGCGCTTCGACTGTCGAGGGCCAATCACGCACCCAAAGTCCCCGGATGTCCGGTCTGGACATCGCAAAAATCACGCGCTAGTTTATCGAAGCGCTTCGACGATCGGACACCATCCGGTCGACATCCACTCGATGAGGAGAACCCGGATGAGGAACAGCACACGGCGATGGGCGGCCGTCGGGACCGCCGCCCTCCTGACCACGACCGCCCTGACCGCCTGCAGCAGCAGCGGCGGCAGCGGGGGCGGCGACTCCGACGAGGACACCCTCACCGTCTGGCACTACGAGTCCGAGGACTCGGCCATGGGCCAGGCCTGGGACAAGGCCATCGAGATCTTCAAGACGGAGCACCCCGGCGTGAAGGTCGACCTCGAACACCAGACGTTCGAGCAGATCCAGAAGAACGCCAAGATCGTGCTCACCGGCGACGACGTCCCGGACGTCATGGAGTACAACAAGGGCAACGCCACCGCGGGCCAGCTCGCGTCGCAGGGTCTGCTGACGCCGCTCACCGACGTGGCGAAGGAGAAGGGCTGGGACAAGACGCTCTCCGGCTCGCTCGCGACGACGGCCATGTACGACGAGAACGGCCTCATGGGGTCGGGCGACTGGTACGGCGTGCCGAACTACGGCGAGTTCGTCGGCGTCTACCTCAACAAGGACCTGTTCGCGCAGTACGGCATCGAGGTGCCGACGACGTTCGACGGCTTCGAGGCAGCCCTGGCGACCTTCAAGGAGAACGGCGTCACGCCGCTCGCCGAGGCCGGAGCCGAGTACCCGCTCGGTCAGCTCTGGTACGAGCTCGTCCTGCACTACGGGGACCGCGCGCTCGTCGACGACTACCAGCTGTTCAAGAACGACGTCGACTGGCACGGCGACGCGATGACCAAGGCCACCGAGAAGCTCGACGAGTGGGTCAAGAAGGGCTACATCGCGTCCGACGCGGCCGGCCTGACCGCCGAGGACATGGGCGTCTCGTTCATCAACGGCACCTACCCGATCATGGTCTCCGGCTCCTGGTGGTTCGGCCGCCTGGCCGAGGAGATCCAGTTCGACTGGGCCCAGACGAACTTCCCGGAGAACACGCTGCACCCGGGCTCGTCGGGCAACATCTGGGTGGTCCCCCAGAACGCGGACTCCAAGACGCTCGCCGAGGACTTCATCGACATCACGCTGCGCCCCGAGGTGCAGAACGTGCTCGGCGAGAAGGGTGGCCTGCCGGTCGCCGGCGACCCCAGCGCGATCACCGACCCCAAGACGGCCGAGATGACCCAGAACTTCGCGGACATCCTGGCCGACGACGGCCTCGCGTACTACCCGGACTGGCCCGTCGCCGGCTTCTACGACGTGATCGTCAGCCAGCTCCAGTCGCTGGTCAACCAGTCCAAGACGCCCGCCGAGGTGCTCGACGGCCTCAAGGACGCGTACGAGTCCGGCAAGGCCGACCTGCTCGGCGAGTGACCCGACGCGCCCGGGGCGGGCCGAGCACCGACCCGCCCCGGGCGCCCCACGGAGGACAGACCATGAGCACCGAAGCTCTCGACAGCCGGCCCGCGACCTCGTCGGACAAGACGCCCGAGAACGCCGCGCCGCACGTCCGCAAGAAGAAGCGCCCGACCTGGGTGGCCTACCTGCCCTACCTCGCACCGGGCGCGATCGCGTTCGTCGTGGTCATCGGCATCCCGTTCGCGACGAACATCGCGTACAGCTTCCAGAAGTGGAAGGGCGGGATGGCGCCGCACCACTGGGTGGGGCTCGACAACTACCAGGCCCTGCTGCACGACGAGCAGTTCTGGACGTCGTTCCGGAACTCGATCTCGATGATCGTCGCGATGGTGATCGTGCCGACCGTCATCGGGCTGCTGCTCGCGTCGGTGCTCTTCGACTACCTCGGCAAGAAGTTCGGGTCACGCTCGGCCTCCGTGCTGCGGGCCAGCTACTACCTGCCGCAGATCCTCCCGGTCGCGGTCGCCGGTGTGCTGTGGAACTGGATCCTCAACGCGCAGACGGGCGCGGTCAACGAGGTGCTGCGCTCGCTCGGCGTCGAGAACCCGCCCAACTGGCTCGGGTCGCCGACGACCGCCATGCCGACCGTGATGCTCGTGCTCGTCTGGGTGCAGATCGGCTACCCGGTGGTCATCTTCATGTCCGCCCTGCAGCGCGTGGACCCCGAGCTGTACGAGGCCGCCGAGCTCGACGGCGCCGGCTGGTGGCGCCGCTTCCGCGCGATCACGATCCCGCAGATCAAGCCCGAGACGTTCGTCGTCGTGCTCACCTGCACGGTCGCAGCGCTCAAGGTGTTCGGGCCGATCTACGTGCTCACCCGCGGCGGACCGGAGGGGTCGACCCTCGTGCCGAGCTACTACTCGTACCTGAACTTCTTCGACAAGTCGAAGGTCGGCTACGGGGCGGCGGTGGCCAACGTGCTGACCCTCGTCATCGTCATTGCCGCAGGTCTGATCCTCGTCGCGCAGGCGCGCAGCGAGCGCAAGGAAGGTGTGGGCTGATGGCCACCGAGGTCCTCACGAGCGGTGCCCGGCACCGCCGCGGCAAGGCCCGCTGGGTCGTCCTGGTCGGCGCGATCCTCGTCGCCGTCGCGATCCTCCTGCCGTTCCTGATCATGCTGCTCAACGCGTTCAAGTCGCCGCTCGACTACTCGCTGAACGGCCCGCTGAGCCTTCCGCACGAGATCTACACCAAGGGCCTGACGACGTTCTGGAACCGCGTCGACTTCCCGCAGAAGCTGGTCAACTCCATCTGGATCTCGGGTGCGGTCGCCATCCTGGGCACCCTGTTGTCCCTGCTCAACGCCTACGCGATCGGTGTCGGTCGCGTGAAGGGCCGGCTGCTCGTGGTCTCGCTGTTCCTGCTGGCGACGATGCTGCCGCAGGAGGCCCTGATCTACCCGCTGTTCACCATGGCCCAGCAGGTCGGGCTCTCGAACTCGCCGTGGTCGGTGATCATCATCTTCACCGTCATCCAGTCGGCGTTCGGCACCTACCTGCTGGCGTCGGTGCTCGGCACCTTCCCCAAGGCGCTGCTCGAGGCCGCGGCCCTGGACGGCGCGAGCCGGTGGCAGGTGCTGTGGAAGGTCGTCTTCCCCGTCGTGCGCCCGACGCTGTCGGTCCTGATGATCTTCTTCTTCATCTGGACCTGGAACGAGTTCTTCATCCCGCTGGTGATGCTGACGACGAACGACACCCAGACCATCCCGGTCGCGCTCGCGTCGCTGCAGGGCGACCGGATGATGGACGCGCCGACGACGAACGCCGGCGCCCTCGTCTCGCTGCTGCCGGCAGTGCTCTTCTTCCTGATCTTCCAGCGAACCCTGACGCGCGGCGTGACCGCCGGCGCGGTCAAGTAAGGCGTCCCCATGAAGTTCACCAACGGCTACTGGCAGCTCCTCCCAGGCGTTCAGGTGCTGCGTCCGCGCAGCGTCGCCGACGTCGTCGTCGGCGAGGACACGTTGACGGTCTACAGCGCCACCGTGCCCCTGACCTCGCGCGGCGACACCCTGAACCGCCCGCTGGTCACGGTGACGTTCACGTCGCCGATGGACGACGTGATCGGGGTGCGGATCGAGCACCACACCGGGGGCGTGCCCCCGCGGCCCGCCTTCGCGGTGGCTCGGTCGTCGCAGACCGACGTCAAGGTCGTCGCGGACGGTCCGGTCGCGTCGTTGACGTCCGGCGGGCTCACGGCCCGGGTCTCGACGGACGGCGCGTGGAACGTGGACTTCGAGGCGGACGGCCGCGTCCTGACCTCGTCGACCGAGCGCAGCATCGGCGTCGTGACCGACGCCGCCGGCGAGAGGTACGTGCACGAGCAGCTGGGTCTGGGCGTCGACGAGCACGTCTACGGCCTGGGGGAGCGCTTCGGCGCGTTCGTCAAGAACGGTCAGTCCGTCGACATCTGGAACGCCGACGGCGGGACGGCGACCGAGCAGGCGTACAAGAACGTGCCGTTCTACCTCTCCGACGCGGGCTACGGCGTGTTCGTCGACCACCCCGGGCACGTCTCGTTCGAGGTCGGCTCCGAGGCGGTCTCGCGCACGCAGTTCTCGGTGCCGGGGGAGACGCTGCAGTACTACGTGGTGCACGGGCCGTCGCCCAAGGAGGTGCTGCGCCGGTACACCGCGCTCACCGGCCGCCCGGCGCGGGTCCCGGCCTGGTCGTACGGCCTGTGGCTCTCGACATCGTTCACCACGCAGTACGACGAGGCGACGGTCATGTCGTTCGTCGACGGGATGGCCGGCCGCGGGCTGCCCCTGAGCGTCTTCCACTTCGACTGCTTCTGGATGCGCGCGTTCCACTGGACCGACTTCACGTGGGACCCCGCGACGTTCCCGGACCCCGAGGGGCTCCTGGCCCGCCTGCACGAGAAGGACCTCAAGGTCTGCGTCTGGATCAACCCGTACATCGCGCAGCGCTCCCGGCTCTTCGAGGAGGGTCGCGCCGGCGGCTACCTGGTGACGCGCGCGGACGGATCGGTCTGGCAGACCGACGACTGGCAGGCGGGCATGGCGCTCGTCGACTTCACCAACCCCGACGCGGTCGCCTGGTACCAGGGGCACCTGCGGCACCTGCTGGTCCAAGGGGTCGACGCGTTCAAGACCGACTTCGGCGAGCGCATCCCGACGGACGTGCGCTGGCACGACGGCTCCGACCCCGAGCGGATGCACAACTACTACACGCACCTCTACAACCGCGCGGTGTTCGAGGTGCTCGAGGCCGAGCGCGGCGAGGGCGAGGCGGTGCTGTTCGCACGGTCGGCGACCGCGGGCGGCCAGCAGTTCCCCGTGCACTGGGGCGGCGACTGCGAGTCGACGTTCGTCTCGATGGCCGAGTCGCTGCGCGGCGGGCTGTCGCTCGCGTCGTCGGGCTTCGGGTACTGGAGCCACGACATCGGCGGCTTCGAGGGCACCCCCGACGCGGCCGTGTTCAAGCGCTGGCTGGCGTTCGGCCTGCTGTCGTCGCACAGCCGGCTGCACGGCTCTGACTCCTACCGGGTGCCGTGGGCGTTCGACGAGGAGGCCGTCGACGTCGCGCGCCTGTTCACCCGGCTCAAGCTCTCCCTCATGCCCTACCTGGGACGGCTCGGCGAAGACGCGCACGAGCACGGCCTCCCCGTGATGCGCCCGATGGTCCTGGAGTTCCCCGACGACCCCGGTGCGGCGACCGTCGCGACGCAGTACATGCTCGGCGAGAGCCTGCTGGTGGCGCCGGTGTTCACGGCCGACGGCCAGGTGAACGTGTACGTGCCGGAGGGGGTGTGGACCTCGCTGCTCACGGGCGAGCAGGTCACCGGCCCCCGCTGGTACGCCGAGACGCACGACTTCCTGTCGCTGCCCGTCTACGTCCGCCCGGACACCGTCCTGCCGGTCGGCGCCCGCGAGGACCGGCCGGACTACGCGTGGGCCGACGGGGTCACGCTGCGCCTGTTCGAGCTCGCCGACGGCCACCGCTCGGTGACCGCGATCCCGTCGTCGGCCGGTGGGGAGCCGACGACGTTCGTCGTGACCCGCACCGGTTCCTCGGTGCGCGTCGTCGCCCGGAACGCGCCGGGGCCCTGGCGCGTCCAGGTCGGCGGCGAGGTCCGCGAGGTCGAGGGCGAGGAGGTCGAGCTCGCGCTCTGAGCGTGTCTCTGCGCCGGCGCGCAGGGCCCGTTGCGGGAGCGCTCCCACCTGACGTATCGTAACGTTTCGACGCCACGCTCGAGGCCTATGGTCGAGGAACGCGCAGACAAGGAAGTCGCGATCCGTGCCAGCCGCCGACAACATCCCGCCCGACCGAAGGACCCAGCACATGACGACCTCGCGACCGTCCGGACGCGCCTTTCCCGCCGACTTCCTGTGGGGATCCGCCACCGCGTCCTACCAGATCGAGGGCGCAGCCGACGAGGGCGGCCGCGCGCCGTCCATCTGGGACACGTTCTCCCGCACCCCCGGCAAGGTCCAGGACGGGGACACCGGCGACGTCGCGGTCGACCACTTCCACAAGGTCCCGCAGGACGTCGCGATGATGGCCGACCTCGGCCTGCAGGCGTACCGGTTCTCGATCTCGTGGTCCCGCGTGCAGCCGACCGGCTCCGGCGAGTTCAACCAGGCCGGCATCGACTTCTACTCCGACCTCGTCGACAGGCTCCTCGCGGCGGGGATCAAGCCCGTCGCCACGCTGTACCACTGGGACCTGCCGCAGGCTCTCGAGGACGAGGGCGGTTGGACCAACCGGCAGACCGCCGTCCTGTTCGGGGAGTACGCCCGCAAGATGGCCGAGGAGCTGGGCGAGCGGATCCACCTGTGGACCACCCTGAACGAGCCGTGGTGCTCGGCCTACCTGGGCTACGCCTCGGGCGTGCACGCACCGGGCCGCACCGACGACGTCGCCGCGCTCCGCGCGGTGCACCACCTGAACCTCGCGCACGGCCTCGCCGGTCGCGCGGTCAAGGACGTGCTCGGCCAGGACACGCCCGTCTCGGTCACGCTGAACCTGCACGTCACGCGCGCAGCGACGGACTCCCCGGAGGACGTGGAGGCCAAGCGTGTCGTCGACACCATCGCGAACGAGGTGTTCCTGCGCCCGATGCTCGACGGCGAGTACCCCAAGGAGGTCTTCGCCGACACTGAGCACCTGACCGACTGGTCGTTCGTGCAGGACGAGGACCTCGAGATCATCCAGGTACCGCTCGCTCTGCTCGGCATCAACTACTACTCGACCGGGCGGGTCCGCTGGGGCACGCCCGAGGTCGGCGACGGCGGACCCGGCCCCGACGGGCACCGCTCCTCTGCTCACAGCCCGTGGGTTGGTGCGACGAACGTCGAGTTCCTCCCGCAGCCCGGTCCGCACACGGCGATGGGCTGGAACATCGAGCCCCAGGGCCTCGTCGACCTGCTCCTCGAGATGCACGAGCGCTACCCGACGCTTCCCCTCGCGATCACCGAGAACGGCGCCGCGTTCGAGGACGTGCTCACCCCTGACGGCCACGTGCACGACGCCGACCGGGTGGCCTACCTGCACGACCACATCGACGCGGTCGGCGAGGCCATCGAGCGCGGCGCCGACGTCCGCGGCTACTTCGTCTGGTCGCTCATGGACAACTTCGAGTGGTCCTACGGCTACTCCAAGCGCTTCGGCGTGGTCCGCGTCGACTACGACACGCTCGAGCGCACCGTCAAGGACTCGGGCCACTGGTACCGCGACCTCGTCGCCACCAACGCCGTCCCGGCCCCCACAGCCCGCCTCTAGCACCACCCGAGACGTCCGCACCCGAGGTCGGGAGCCCTCCGGGTGCGGACGTCCGGCTCTCCGCGCGACGTCCGAGCAGATGAGGCCCCTGGCCACCCTCTGCTCGGACGTCGGCGTTTCTAGGGGAGGATGAGGGCGTGGGACGACGATCGACGAAGCGGCCGTACGGCGCCGAGCACGTCGAGCTCGACCTCGACCGCGCGACCGCGGGCCGCACGAGCGAGACCGGTGCCGACGGGGAGTGGACGGTCCAGCGCGTCCGCGGGTCCGACCGCGAGTACCGCTGCCCGGGCTGCGACCAGCTGATCGTCGCCGGCACCGCGCACGTCGTCGCCTGGCGCACGGACGGGCTGTTCGGCGAGGCCGTCGACGACCGCCGTCACTGGCACACGTCCTGCTGGCAGGCTCGTGGCCGCCGCGGCCCGACGCGCCGATGACCGCGCCCCGGCTGATCGCCACCGACCTGGACGGCACGCTGCTCCGCGACGACGGCACGGTGTCCGCCCGCACCGCCGCGGCCCTGCGTGCGGCCGCCGAGGCGGGGATCGAGGTCGTCTTCGTGACCGCGCGACCCCCGCGCTGGCTGGCGGGTCTGACCGAGCACGTGGCCGGCCACGGGGTCGCCATCTGCGCGAACGGGGCTGCGGTGATCGACGTCGCGACGCGCGAGGTGCTGGCCGAGCACGGGATGCCCGCGGACCTCGTCGCGACGATCGTCGGACGCATCCGCGACGCGTGGCCGGACGCCGTGTTCGCGACCGAGACCGCTCAGGGCTTCGCGCACGAGACGCGGTTCCGGTCGTCCCACGAGATCCCGGACGGCAGCCCGGTGGCCGACCTCGTCGAGGACGTCCTGACCGCCTCCACGTTCAAGCTCCTGGTCCGCAGCCCGGCCCGACCGCTGGGCACCTTCGCGGACGACCTCGCGGCCGTCGTCGGCGATCTCGCGATCGTCGCCGACTCGGGCGCGTCCGGGCTCGGCGAGATCTCCGGCCCGGGCGTCACCAAGTCGGCGACGCTGGAACGCTGGGCCGCGGACCGCGGGATCGGCGCGGCCGAGGTCTGGGCCATGGGCGACGCACCGAACGACCTGTCGATGCTCACGTGGGCCGGCGCGTCGTTCGCGGTCGCCAACGCCCACCCGATCGTCCTCGCGGCTGCCACCCACCGCTGCGCCGCCAACACCGACGACGGCCCCGCCGACGTCCTGGACCTGGCGGTCGCGCAGGCGGTCGGCTAGGCCCGGCGCACCGCCACCAGCACGGCGTCGCGGATCTCGACGGGCTCGCCGTCGGTGCCCGCGACCGTGCGCGACGGCGAGGTCGCGGTCACGTCCCACCGGTCGGGGTCGAGGGTCACGCCGACATCCTCCGCGGTGAACAGCAGGTCCGCGCGGTCGGGGCGCTGGATCTTCGTCGACCCGTGGTCGGAGGGGTGGTGCCCGACGACGAGCAGGGTGCCCCCGGGCCGGACGGCGGCGGCCAGCCGGCGGTGCAAGGAGCGCAGCGCGTCCGACGGCAGGTGCATGAACTGGGCGGAGACCAGGTCGAAGCGGTCGACGCCGGGCTCCCAGGTCAGGACGTCGCGCAGCTCCCAGCTGATCGGCAGCGGACCGGCGATCGCTGCGGAGCGGTCGAGCGCGACCTGGGAGATGTCGATCGCGGTCACGTCCCAGCCGTGGGTGGCCAGCCAGATGGCGTCGGCCCCCTCGCCCGACCCCACGTCCAGCGCGGTCCCGGGGCTCAACGGCGAGGCGACGGAGACCAGGTGCGGGTTCGGGTCGCCGCTCCAGATGCGGTCGGCGGAGCTGTACCGCTCGTCCCAGAACTCGGGCGTGTACAGGATCTCGGGGTGCTCGTCGTGGCTCACGTCCTGCATCTTGCCTCCTGCGCCGAGGTCCGCCTGCACCGTGTTGCCGAACCGGCAATAGGCTCGTCGTGATGAGCACCGAAGCGCACCCCATCCGTTCTCTGACGGTCCTTCCCGCGCACCGCGAGGACGTCGAGCTGCACACCGCGGACGGGCTGACGCTCGTCGGCGAGCTGGCCGTCCCGGCGCGCAGCGCACCCGTCGCCACGCTCGTGACCCTGCACCCGCTGCCCACACACGGCGGCTACATGGACTCGCACATCTACCGCAAGGCGGCCTGGCGGCTGCCGGCGATGGCGGACCTGGCCGTCCTGAGGTTCAACACCCGGGGCACGACGAGCCCGCGGGGAACCAGCGCAGGTGCCTTCGACGGCGGGGTGGCAGAGCAGTACGACGTCGCCGCGGCCATCGAGTTCGTCGAGTTCCACGACCTGCCGCGGCCCTGGCTGGTCGGCTGGTCGTTCGGCACGGAGCTCGTCCTCATGCACGGGCGCGACCCCGCGATCGAGGGCGCGATCCTGCTCTCGCCCCCGCTGCACCGCGCGACGGACGCCGACCTCGACGCCTGGGCGGCGTTCGGCAAGCCGCTGGTCGTCCTGGTCCCCGAGCTCGACGACTACCTGCGTCCCGACGAGGCCCGGGAACGCTTCGCGCGCGTCCCGCAGGCCGAGGTGATCGGCGTCGAGGGCGCCAAGCACCTGTGGGTGGGGGAGTCGGCGGTGCGACGGGTCCTGGACGAGATCGTCGGCCACGTCCTGCCCGACCACCCGCTGCCCCTGCCCACGCACTGGGCGGGCGAGACCGTGGAGGCCAGCGCATGACCCCGCTCCTGCTCCTGCACGCGTTCCCGCTCGACCACCGCATGTGGGACGGCGTCGAGGTGCTGCTCACGGGCTTCCCACGCGTCTTCGCGCCGGACCTGCCCGGAGACCTCGTCCACCAGGAGCCGTCGCTCGACGCCGTCGCCGACGCCGCCGCCGAGCAGCTGCGCGCGGCCGGGATCGACCGGGTTCTCGTCGGTGGCCTGTCGATGGGCGGCTACATCGCGCTCGCGCTGCTCGAGCGCCACCCGGACCTCGTCGCGGGGCTCGCCCTGATCGACACCAAGTCGACCGCCGACGCGCCGGAGGCGCACGCGAACCGCCTTCGTGTCGCCGACGAGGCCGAGGCGTCGGGCACGGTCGACGTCGTGCGCCCCATGAGCGGCGTGCTGCTCGGCGAGACCACGCGGGCTGTGCGCCCCGAGGTGACCGCGACGGTCGACGGCTGGATCGGCGAGCAGGACCCGGCGGCTGTCGCCTGGTGCCAGCGGGCGATGGCGGCCCGCCCCGACCGCACGGCGGTCCTGCGGGCCTTCGACGGACCCGTCATCGTCGTCGTCGGCGACGAGGACACCGTCACCCCCGTGGCCGCCGCCGAGCACATGGCCGACGCGGCACCGCAGGCGCGTCTGATCGTCGTCCCGCGGGCCGGGCACCTGACCGCGATCGAGGACCCCGCCACCGTGGCGGACGCGCTCGGAGCGCTACTTGCCCAGCAGGCGTGAGAGCGCCGCGGACAGGTCGATCGACTCGCCGTCCTTGCCGCCCGCGCCGAGCACGAGCGTCGGCTCAGAGGGAACCGGCGTCACGCCCTTGAACCGCGCGGACAGGCTGCCGGGCACCGTCAGGATGTAGAAGTTCCCGGCGGTGTCGATCGCGACCGTCTCGTCCTTGCGCAGGTACCAGCCGGTCAGCGGCGTCTTGTACCGCGTCCCGCCGTCGTAGCTGCGCGCCCGGAGCTCGACGGGCTGCGGACCGAACCGCTGACCGTTCACGCGGCGCAGGAACGACGCGATCTGCGCACGTGCGGCGGCAGCCTCGGCCGCCTGGCGCGTGGCCAGCACCTCTTCGTGCGCCGCAGCGGTCGCCCGCTGCTGCTCACGCCAGGTGGCCGCCGCGTTGTCAGCGGGCGCGCTGGGGTTCGAGGGGGTCTGCTCGGACAACTGTCGGTCTCCGGTCTGTGAGTACGCGGCGCTGCAGTCTCAGCGGGTCGGCGCGGGCGCGTCGTCCTTGCCAGAAGTGTGCTGGTCGTGAGACTCGGAGTCCGTGGACGCGTCCGACTTCACCTCAGGAGTCACCTGTTCGGGTGAACCGTCGTCGGACGGACCGCCCTGCGCCGGCACGTCGGGAGCGGGGTTCGACGACGCCGCGGCCGCTGCCGCCGAGACCGGGGCCGGCCGCGACTTGGACGGTCGGGCCGCCGGTCGCGCGGGCTTGGTGGACGGCTTGTCGTCCTTGGCCTCGGCCTTCTTCTGCTCCTCCTCGAACGCGGCCTCGGCGCGCGACGCCCGCTCGAGCGTGGCGCGGTCCGGGTTGTGCCCGAGCAGGTTGCGCAGCTCGTCCAGGTAGGACGTGATCGACTCGCGCTGGCGGTTGAGGTCCTCGACCTGACGCGCGGCGGACGTCCGCTCGCGCTCCGACTCGGTCATGGCGTCCGAGATCTGCTTCTCGGCGTGCTCGCGAGCCTCCGCGACCACCCGGTCCGCGTTCTTGCGCGCGTTGGAGAGGAGCTCCTTGGCGTGCGTCTCCGCGTCGGTCCGGACCTTGTCGCCCTGCGCGAGCGCCTTGGCCACCCGCTGCTCGGCCTCGGACGCGTGCGCCTCGGCGTCACGCACGAGGCGCTCGGTGTCGGCGCGGGCCGTCTCGTGACGCTCGGCGTCCTCGCGCTCGGCGGCCTCGCGACGCGACGCGATCGACAGCTCGGCGTCCGCGAGCTGCTGCTCGGCGGAGCGGACGAGCTCGTCCGCGTTGGTCTTGGCGTTCGTCGTGAGCTCGGCCGCGGCGCGACGAGCCTCGGTGAGCGCCCGCTCGACCTCGAGGCGCGTGCGCTCCCGGAGCTCGGCCGTCTCGCGATCGGTCGAGGCGCGCAGCTCGGCGGTCTCGCGGTGCGTGACCTCCTGCAGCTCCTGCGCCTCACGGTGGGTCACGTCGCGCAGGTTGCTGGTCTCCTGGGCGGCCCGTTCGCGCAGCTCGGTCGTCTCGCGCTCGGCGGTCGCCCGCAGGTCGGCGGCGTACCGCTCCGCGTCGCCACGCAGCGCGACGACGGCCTGCTGGGTCTCGGTGCGGAAGGCGGTCATCTCGTCGGCGGCCGCGGCGCGCAGCTCGCTCGTCTCGCGCTCGGCCTGCGCCCGCACGAACGCGGAGTACTGCTCGGCCTCGACCCGCAGGGCGGCGACCTCGGCCGCGACGCGCTGCTGGAGCGCCGCGCCGTCCCGCTCGGCGGCGGCGCGGACGCCGTCCGCGTACTCCTGGGTCTGCAGACGCAGCGACGTGACCTCCTCGGCGGCCTGCTGACGCAGGGCCGCGACCTCGGCGGCCGCGTCCGAACGCTGCTGCGCGACGTAGCGGTCGACGTCGGCGCGCTGCGTCGCGAGCTCGGTCTCGACGCGCTGCCGGAGCTCGGTGGTGTCGGCGTCGGCGCTCTGGCGCAGGTCCTGGGCGTAGTGCTCGGCGTCCTCGCGCTGCGCGGTGGTCTCGGCCTCGCTGCGCGCACGCAGCTCGCTGGCGGTCCGCTCCGTCGCGATCCGCAGCTGCGTGGCCTCGTGCTCGACGCTGGCGCGCAGCGTACCGAGCTCGCGCTCCAGCGAGCTGCGACGCTCGCTCTCCTCGGTCGTGATCGCGCTCTGGATGCGCGCGGCCTCGCGCTCGGCCGACCCGACGAGCTCCTCCGCCCGGCGCTGGGCGGCCGTGAGCGTGCTCTCGGCCTCGGAGGCGGCCGTCGTCTTGACCTCGTCGGCCTCGCGACGAGCGGTCGCGATGAGCTCGGCGACCTCGTTCTCGGCGCGGGCACGCAGCTGGCCCGACGACAGCTTCGCGCGGGCCAGGGCGTCGGCGGCCTGGGCGTTCGCCTGCGTCACGACGTCCGAGGACTGCTCCTCGGCGGAGCGCAGCAGCTGCTCGATCCGCGAGCCGAGCCCGGAGTACGTGGGGCGCTCGGCCTCGCGCAGCTGACGGTGCGCCTCGGACAGCTCGCCGGCCACCTGCATGGCCCGTCCGTCGAGCTGCTCGACCTGGGCGCGCGCGTCCGCGAGGGCCTTCTCGAGATCGGTGAGTCGAGCGTCGACGGCTTCGCGTTCGTATCCGCGGAAGTTGACGACGGGGAAGGGGGTCCGGGCGTCGGGCACGAGCGATCCTCCTGGGCACTGTGACTCCGGGGAGCCGCCTCGGTCGAGACGCTCTGTGACAACCGGAGCCCGCGCCAACGATACGCGTCTTCACTCGCCCGTGGTCAGCACGGATGCGCGCAGTCATGCTCCCGGCCCAGGCGCCGGGCGTCTTCGGAAGTGCCCCGGTTCGGTCGTGACGTGCTGCTCTGCCTATCCTGGGGCTTCTCGTCCCTGGAGGATCCTGCGTGGTGAAGCGACTGATCATCGCCGCCGTCGGCGTCGTCGGACTGGTCGTCATCGGTCTCGGCGTGGCCTCGGCGACGGTGTGGAGGGCCGACGACATCCTCGTCGCCGGGACCTCGGACGGACCCCACACGCTGGTGACCGAGCCGGGGGTGCTCGAGCTCGGCGGCGATCCCGTCACCGTCAAGGTCACGGTTCCCGACAAGGGTCAGGTGACCCTCGCGATCGGTCGCGACACCGACGTCGAGGGCTGGGTCGGCACCGAGGCGTACGGACAGGTCACCGGGCTGGACAGCTGGCACGAGCTCGCGGTGACCGGCGTCGAGGACACGACCCCCGAACCCTCGCCGGAGGCCACCGCGTCGGACCCCGCCGCCGCCGCGCCGCCCCCGACGCCGACCCCCACCCCCGACGCCGAGGCGGACTCGGCGACGGCCACCGATCCCGCCGGGTCGGACCTCTGGGTCGCCCAGTCGACCGGCAAGGGGTCGGCATCGCTCGAGTGGCCGCAGCAGGAAGGGCGCTGGAGCCTCATCGCCGTGAGCACGGGCAAGTCCGCGCCGAACCTGACGCTGGCGTGGCCCCGCGAGGTGACCACACCGTGGCTGTGGCCCGCCGTGGTCGGCGGCCTGGTGCTCGTCCTGCTCTCGGGCTGGCTCCTGTTCCGGGACGTCTACCGGCACCGCAAGGGTCTCGACGAGGAGTGGCACCCGGTCACCACCGGCGCGATCCCCGCGGTCCTGGCCGAGGACGTCGACGCGATCCCGGTGCTCACGCGGCGCCAGATGCGTGAGGCCGCCGCGGCTCGTGGTGCGCGGCCCGCCCCGCGCACCGGCCAGGTGCCCCAGGTGTCGCCCCCGCTCGACGACGCGGAGGTCCGCACCGCGACCACGCCCGTCGACGGACCGCCGACGAGTCGCCGCGCGTTGCGCAGCGGCTCGCCCCAGACCTCGCCGACCGCGGTCGTCCCTGCGGCCTCCGATGCTGACCCGACGACGTCGGCCGCGGCCGCGGCGTCGGCCGCGCGGGCCTCCTCGGCCACCCCCACCCCGACGGCACCTGCGTCGGGCAGCTGGACGCCCGCGCCCCGTCCGACGGGGATGCCTTCAGGCTCGCCGGTCGGGGCTCCCGCGGGTTCGCCGGCTGGGCCCGCCTCCGGTTCGCCGACTGGCTCTGCCTCCGGGTCGCCGTCCGGCCCTGCCTCCGGCTCGCCGGTCGGGGCTCCCGCGAACGGTTCGACACCGACCGACGCCGAAGTTGCCCACGACCGCCGTCCGTCCTGGCTGAGCACCCCGACCGGTGCGACGCCCGCGACGGGTCCCGCGGCGCCCGCGCAGGGCGCGTCCGCGACCCCGGTCGCCCCGTCGGCGAAGGTCCCGCCTCCGCCGGTGGGTCCCGTCGTGCCCGGTACCGCCATCTCGTCGCCCGGCAAGGCGGCACCCGCGCCGACCTCCGGACCGGGATCGGTCCGCGGGGCCACAGCCTGGGCCACGGTCACGGCGCCCACCCCCGAGGTGCGGTCGGCCGAGACCGACCCGCACGCGGGCCGCCCGGCGTGGCTGGCCACGACGACGCCCGAGGCACCGCAGGAACCGGCCGCCGGCGGATCGCGGGCAGACGCCTGGCGCCGTGCCTGGGGTCTGCCCCCGACCGAGGGGGAGTCGACCTCGACCTCTGCCTCGACCTCGCCCGAGAACGACCAGACCGACGAGCAGGAGGACGGCCGATGATCCGCCGCCCGCGCCGCCGCGCCGCCGTCCTCGCCGTGACCGCCCTGTTCGCGCTCGCGGCGTGCGCGGAACCGCTGCCGCAACCCGCACCCGCACCGGTCCCCGCGGTCGCCCCGCCGGCGACGACGGTCGGGCAGTCGGACAACGTGCTGGGCGACCTGGGGGAGGTGCTCGCGGCGGGTGACGCGGCTCTCGACCCCGCGCTCCTGCAGCCGCGCGTCTCGGGTCCCGCGCTCGCCATCCGCGCCGCGGAGTACATCCGCGCCAAGGCGACGGCCAACGCGAAGCCGCCGACGGTGATCCCGACCAAGGCGCAGGCGCTGATCCTGCCGCAGACGGACGCGTGGCCGCGGACGCAGCTGGTGGTGACCGAGCAGCCGGACGACCTGCAGGCGCCGCGCATCCTCGTGCTCCAGCAGAACGCGCCGCGCGACCAGTACCACCTGTGGGGCTGGGGCCGGATGGGCCAGGGGATCCAGATGCCTCTGACCGCTGCCCCGGAGACCGGCAGCGCGGTGCTCGCCGCGGACGCGACGGGTCTCGTCGCCACCCCGACGGACGCCATCGCGCAGTACTGCGACGTGCTCGCCAACGGCACGGCTTCCCCGTACGCAGCGGCGTTCGCACCGGACGCGTTCCGGACGGGCATCGAGGCGGCCCGCGCGACGACCGCCGCAGGGGTCAACACCGCCGGGACGGCGACCGAGACCTACACGCCCGCCCCCGCGCCGATGACCAGCCTCGCGACCGTGGACGGCGGCGCGATCGTCGTCAGCGAGGTCACCACCGTGTCCACCGTGCTGCTCACGGCGGGCGGCACCGTCCGGATCGACGACCCGTTCTACGCCGCCCTCACCGGGAAGCCCTCGGCGTCGGCCAGCTTCGTCCGCACGTTCACCGACGTCGTGATCATGTACGTCCCCCCGGCCGGCAGCACGGGCCTCATGCAGGTCCTGGCCGCCGAGCACGCCATCACCGCGGTGACCGCGGACTGAGTTTTCGGGCACTCTGTGTCCAGGCCCTCGCACTCCTCCCGACCCGCACGAAGGACCACGTCGCATGTCCCAGCCCACCGGACCCCGCCCCCGCCTCGACGTACGCGGTGCGATCGACCTGTCCTCGCTCGCGCGTCCGGCCACGCCGCCGCCGGGCGCCCCGGGCGGGCTGCCCGCTCCGGGCGCCTACGTCGTCGACGTGGACCAGGCCACCTTCCCGGCGCTCGTGCAGAGCTCTACCGGGCATCCCGTCGTGGTCGTGCTGTGGGCGGCGTGGAGCGAGGTCAGCACCGCGGTCGCGGCCGACCTCGCCGCGCTCGCCGACGAGGACGCGGGCCGGTGGCTGCTCGCGCGGATCGACGCCGACGCCAACCCGCAGATCGCCCAGGCGTTCCAGGCGCAGTCGGTGCCGACCGTCGTGGCCGTCCTGGCCGGCCAGCCGCTGCCGCTGTTCCAGGGCGCATACCCGCGCGACCAGGTGCGCGAGGTGCTGGACCAGGTGCTCGCCGCGGCCGAGGCCAACGGGATCACGGGCCGGGTCGCGCCGAACGTCCCGGGAGCCGACGCCCCCGAGGCCGAGCCCGAGCCGGAGCTGCCGCCGTTGCACCAGGCCGCGTACGACGCGATCGAGCGTGACGACCTCGACGCCGCCCGCGCCGCGTACGAGCAGGCGATCAAGGAGGACCCGCGCGACGCGCTCGCCCGGGCCGGCCTCGCCCAGGTCGGACTGCTCGACCGCACCCGGGATGCGGACCTCCAGGCGGCACGCACCGCGGCGGCCGCCGACCCCAAGGACGTCGACGCGCAGCTGGCGGTCGCGGACCTCGACATCCTCGGTGGAAAGGTCGATGACGCCTTCGGGCGGCTCGTCGACCTGCTCCGCACGACGTTCGGTCCCGACCGCGAACGCATCCGCCTGCGCCTCGTCGACCTGTTCGAGGTCATCGGCTCCGACGACCCCCGGGTCGTCGCCGCGCGGCGGGCCATGGCAAACGCGCTCTACTGAGACGTTTGTGCAGGTCAGGGCACTGAAGGGCGTGGTGATCCGCGTCACGCGACCGTGATTTGCCCTCCGGCCGCTCTGCCCGTACTGTTCTCGACGTCGCCCGGCAGGGAGGAACGGACACCGAGGATCGAACCTCGATGGCTGGTCCCCCGGACGACACCCCCGGAAGCCCCGACCGACGATCACATCGCCGGTCATCGGGAGCGTCCGGGAAGTGGAGCTCCGACTCCTCAACCCGATGAGCTGAAGCTCGGATCTGGTCTCGATCAGGTCTGGGACGAAGTTTGACGGGGAGGGTCAACTCCGCTAAGTTAGAACGGTTGCCTCCGGCCAGGTTGAAGGACCTGAATGGATGCGCGTCTGTTCCTTGAGAACTCAACAGTGTGCCAAATAGTCGATGCCATATGGCTTGCTATCTGAGATGTTCTGGGCCGGTGGTCTGGGGTGTTGATGGTGGTGGGTCTTGGTTGAGATGGGTGTCGTTCTTCTACCTCCGTGGAAGGCGATGCCACATACAGCCGAATCTGATTGGTTCGCCGGGTTGAACCGGTGGGACCGTTTCGTTTTGTCGGTTGCTTCAGCGCTTTGGTGTTGGGGTGCCATGTAGACATTTACGGAGAGTTTGATTCTGGCTCAGGACGAACGCTGGCGGCGTGCTTAACACATGCAAGTCGAACGGTGATGACCAGCTTGCTGGTCTGATCAGTGGCGAACGGGTGAGTAACACGTGAGCAACCTGCCCTTCACTCTGGGATAACCACGGGAAACGGTGGCTAATACCGGATACGAGACGCACACGCATGTGTAGTGTCTGGAAAGATTTATCGGTGGGGGATGGGCTCGCGGCCTATCAGCTTGTTGGTGGGGTAGTGGCCTACCAAGGCGACGACGGGTAGCCGGCCTGAGAGGGCGACCGGCCACACTGGGACTGAGACACGGCCCAGACTCCTACGGGAGGCAGCAGTGGGGAATATTGCACAATGGGCGCAAGCCTGATGCAGCGACGCCGCGTGAGGGATGACGGCCTTCGGGTTGTAAACCTCTTTCAGCAGGGAAGAAGCGCAAGTGACGGTACCTGCAGAAGAAGCGCCGGCTAACTACGTGCCAGCAGCCGCGGTAATACGTAGGGCGCAAGCGTTGTCCGGAATTATTGGGCGTAAAGAGCTCGTAGGCGGTTTGTCGCGTCTGCTGTGAAAACCTAAGGCTCAACCTTGGGCTTGCAGTGGGTACGGGCAGACTAGAGTGCGGTAGGGGTGACTGGAATTCCTGGTGTAGCGGTGGAATGCGCAGATATCAGGAGGAACACCGATGGCGAAGGCAGGTCACTGGGCCGCAACTGACGCTGAGGAGCGAAAGCATGGGGAGCGAACAGGATTAGATACCCTGGTAGTCCATGCCGTAAACGTTGGGCACTAGGTGTGGGGCTCATTCCACGAGTTCCGTGCCGCAGCAAACGCATTAAGTGCCCCGCCTGGGGAGTACGGCCGCAAGGCTAAAACTCAAAGAAATTGACGGGGGCCCGCACAAGCGGCGGAGCATGCGGATTAATTCGATGCAACGCGAAGAACCTTACCAAGGCTTGACATACACCGGAAAAGTGCAGAGATGTGCTCCCCGTAAGGTCGGTGTACAGGTGGTGCATGGTTGTCGTCAGCTCGTGTCGTGAGATGTTGGGTTAAGTCCCGCAACGAGCGCAACCCTCGTCCCATGTTGCCAGCGGGTTATGCCGGGGACTCATGGGAGACTGCCGGGGTCAACTCGGAGGAAGGTGGGGATGACGTCAAATCATCATGCCCCTTATGTCTTGGGCTTCACGCATGCTACAATGGCCGGTACAAAGGGCTGCGATACCGCGAGGTGGAGCGAATCCCAAAAAGCCGGTCTCAGTTCGGATTGGGGTCTGCAACTCGACCCCATGAAGTCGGAGTCGCTAGTAATCGCAGATCAGCAACGCTGCGGTGAATACGTTCCCGGGCCTTGTACACACCGCCCGTCAAGTCACGAAAGTCGGTAACACCCGAAGCCAGTGGCCCAACTCGTAAGAGGGGGAGCTGTCGAAGGTGGGACTGGCGATTGGGACTAAGTCGTAACAAGGTAGCCGTACCGGAAGGTGCGGCTGGATCACCTCCTTTCTAAGGAGCATCTGGCACTGGCCGTCCCTGTCATGGGGTGCGGTGATGGTGTCCAGGCCCGTTGTCCCTGCCGAACGAGTGGGGGACGGTGCTCAAGGGTGGAACATCGACTATGGCCGGCTTTCGAGCTGGTGGCGCCTAGTACGCCGCARCCCTTCGGGGTTCGGGTGGGAACGGTGAGCTGCCAGGGAGRGGGTCGGCTGGGCATGCTGTTGGGTCCTGAGGGAACAGCCGGAAGGTTGTTGTCTCGGGGTCGCTACACACGCGGTCTGCATCTTCGGGTGCGGGTCGGGGTGTGAGGGACTGCGGGCTGGTACCGCTCGGTCGAACCGCCCACCACGAGCCAGAGATGGTTTGGGGTGGGTAGGCGCTGGGGTGAGGGTGCCGGAGCCGGTCGTAGCTTGAGAACTGCACAGTGGACGCGAGCATCTTTTTGAATGATCTTTGTGGTCAAGTTTATAAGGGCACAGGGTGGATGCCTTGGCACTAGGAGCCGAAGAAGGACGTTGTAGCCTGCGATAAGCCTCGGGGAGTTGGCAAACGAACCGTGATCCGAGGATGTCCGAATGGGGAAACCCCGCACGAGTCATGTCGTGTGACCCGCACCTGAATATATAGGGTGTGTGGAGGGAACGGCGGGAAGTGAAACATCTCAGTACCGCCAGGAAGAGATATTCCGTGAGTAGTGGCGAGCGAAAGCGGATCAGGCCAAACCGTGTACGTGTTCAAGCCGGCAGGCGTTGCGTGCACGGGGTTGTGGGACCTTTCAGCTGGTTCTGCCGAATCAGCAGGGAGTCAGAAAGTCGCGTCATAGTCGAAGGGCATTGAAAGGCCCGGCACAGAGGGTGTGACCCCCGTAGACGAAATGGCGTGGCCTCCCGAAGGGGATCCCAAGTAGCTCCGGGCCCGAGAAACCTGGAGTGAATCTGCACAGACCACTGTGTAAGCCTAAATACTACCTAGTGACCGATAGCGGACAAGTACCGTGAGGGAAAGGTGAAAAGTACCCCGGGAGGGGAGTGAAATAGTACCTGAAACCGTGTGCCTACAATCCGTTGGAGCCTCCCTAGCAGGGGTGACAGCGTGCCTTTTGAAGAATGAGCCTGCGAGTTAGTGGTACGTGGCGAGGTTAACCCGTGTGGGGAAGCCGTAGCGAAAGCGAGTCCGAATAGGGCGATTCAGTCGCGTGCTCTAGACCCGAAGCGGAGTGATCTAGCCATGGGCAGGTTGAAGCGCGGGTAAGACCGCGTGGAGGACCGAACCCACCAGGGTTGAAAACCTGGGGGATGACCTGTGGTTAGGGGTGAAAGGCCAATCAAACTCCGTGATAGCTGGTTCTCCCCGAAATGCATTTAGGTGCAGCGTCACGTGTTTCTTGCCGGAGGTAGAGCTACTGGATAGCCGATGGGCCCCACCAGGTTACTGACGTTAGCCAAACTCCGAATGCCGGTAAGCCAGAGCGTGGCAGTGAGACTGCGGGGGATAAGCTCCGTAGTCGAGAGGGAAACAGCCCAGACCACCAGCTAAGGCCCCTAAGCGTATGCTAAGTGGGAAAGGATGTGGAGTTGCACAGACAACCAGGAGGTTGGCTTAGAAGCAGCCAYCCTTKAAAGARWGCGTAAYAGCTCACTGGTCAAGTGATTCCGCGCCGACAATGTAGCGGGGCTCAAGTATACCGCCGAAGCTGTGGCATTCACACATCGCTAAGCCTTCGTGGTTCAGGCGTGTGGATGGGTAGGGGAGCGTCGTGTGGCGAGTGAAGTCGCGGGGGAACCCAGCGGTGGACGCCACACGAGTGAGAATGCAGGCATGAGTAGCGAATGACGGGTGAGAAACCCGTCCGCCGAATGACCAAGGGTTCCAGGGCCAGGCTAATCCGCCCTGGGTAAGTCGGGACCTAAGGCGAGGCCGACAGGCGTAGTCGATGGACAACGGGTTGATATTCCCGTACCGGCGAAGAACCGCCCATACCGAGCCCGGTGATGCTAAACGCCCGAAGCACCGCATCGTCCCTTCGGGGACACCGTGGTGTGGAGCGCGTGACCCGAACCGGTAGTAGGTAAGCGTATTAACAGGGGTGACGCAGGAAGGTAGCCGAGCGTGGCGATGGTAGTCCACGTCTAAGGTCGTAGGGCGAGGTGTAGGCAAATCCGCACCTCATACAGCCTGAGAGCTGACAGTGACCGCGAATGCGGGAAATCGGTGATCCTATGCTGCCAAGAAAAGCCTCGACGCGAGGTTCTAGCCGCCCGTACCCCAAACCGACTCAGGTGGTCAGGTAGAGAATACCAAGGCGATCGAGAGAATCGTGGTTAAGGAACTCGGCAAAATGCCCCCGTAACTTCGGGAGAAGGGGGGCCTGAAGCGTGAACCGACTTGCTCGGGGAGCGTGAAGGGCCGCAGAGACCAGGGAGAAGCGACTGTTTACTAAAAACACAGGTCCGTGCGAAGTCGCAAGACGATGTATACGGACTGACGCCTGCCCGGTGCTGGAAGGTTAAGAGGACGGGTCAGCCGCAAGGCGAAGCTCAGAATTTAAGCCCCAGTAAACGGCGGTGGTAACTATAACCATCCTAAGGTAGCGAAATTCCTTGTCGGGTAAGTTCCGACCTGCACGAATGGCGTAACGACTTCTCCGCTGTCTCAACCGCGAACTCGGCGAAATTGCACTACGAGTAAAGATGCTCGTTACGCGCAGCAGGACGGAAAGACCCCGGGACCTTTACTATAGCTTGGTATTGGTGTTCGGTGCGGCTTGTGTAGGATAGGTGGGAGACTGTGAAGCCGGCACGCCAGTGTCGGTGGAGTCAACGTTGAAATACCACTCTGGTCGCTCTGGATATCTAACCTCGGTCCGTGATCCGGACTAGGGACAGTGCCTGGTGGGTAGTTTAACTGGGGCGGTTGCCTCCTAAAATGTAACGGAGGCGCTCAAAGGTTCCCTCAGCCTGGTTGGCAATCAGGTGGCGAGTGCAAGTGCACAAGGGAGCTTGACTGTGAGACTGACAGGTCGAGCAGGGACGAAAGTCGGAACTAGTGATCCGGCGGTGGCTTGTGGAAGCGCCGTCGCTCAACGGATAAAAGGTACCCCGGGGATAACAGGCTGATCTTGCCCAAGAGTCCATATCGACGGCATGGTTTGGCACCTCGATGTCGGCTCGTCGCATCCTGGGGCTGGAGTAGGTCCCAAGGGTTGGGCTGTTCGCCCATTAAAGCGGTACGCGAGCTGGGTTTAGAACGTCGTGAGACAGTTCGGTCCCTATCCGCTGCGCGCGCAGGAAACTTGAGAAGGGCTGTCCCTAGTACGAGAGGACCGGGACGGACGAACCTCTGGTGTGCCAGTTGTTCCGCCAGGAGCACGGCTGGTTGGCTACGTTCGGAAGGGATAACCGCTGAAAGCATCTAAGCGGGAAGCCTGCTTCAAGATGAGGTTTCCATGGGGACTTGATCCCCGAGAGGCTCCCAGCTAGACCACTGGGTAGATAGGCCGGATGTGGAAGAGGGGACGAAAGACCCTCGCAGCTGACCGGTACTAATAAGCCGACAACTTCATCACATTCATTCAAGTCAATGTGCTACGCGTCCACTGTGCGGTTCCCGAGAGACGAACGGGAACCCGTTTGACAACTCGACAACGTTACGGCGGTCATAGCGAAGGGGAAACGCCCGGTCCCATTCCGAACCCGGAAGCTAAGCCCTTCAGCGCCGATGGTACTGCACTCGCCAGGGTGTGGGAGAGTAGGACGCCGCCGGACATCATTCAGGAA
>NZ_JBFUDI010000006.1:0-392037 GCF_056404795.1 Cellulomonas sp. P2_B4 | reverse complement strand
CTGCTGCACCGCGGGCGGCGCGGGCCGGTCGAGCACGTCGGCCAGGCAGCTCCCGAACAGCGGCCCGCGCACCACCGACGGCTCCTTGCGCGCGGTCGCGCAGGTCGCGCCGACGGACTCCGTGACGTGGTGCACCGACCGCGTGGCGGTCACCACGTCGCGGCACCACGAGGCGGGCCCGCCGCCGGCGTCGAGCCTCCTCGTCGTGTCCCGGCCCTGGCTCATGCGACCTCCGACGCCCGTCCGGCCATCTCGAGGTACATGAGGATCTGACCGATGGTCATCCCCGTGACGTCCTCGGCCGTCCAGCCGAACTCGTCGGCGAGCACGAAGCACGCCTTGGCCAGCGGCGCCTGCACCAGCTCGGCCAGCCGGTCGCGCGGGGTGTCGATGCCGCTGAGCTCGTTGATCGTGTCCACCAGGAACCGGGCCGTCCCCGCGGGCAGGCGGCCGGCCTGGTCCGCGGTGAGCGACGGCTCGACGAGGGCGCGCGCGATCATCAGGCCGGCCGCGAGCTCGCGGTCGTCCTTCGCGGCGTGCGCGACGAGCTGGACGTCGCGCACGGTGAGCGGCCGGATCGTGACCGTGCCCGTAGCTGAACCAGGCAGCCCCGGCACGCTGACCTCGTGCGTCAACGAGCTCCCGGCCAGCAGGTCCTCGGCGGTCAGCGTCATGGTCGACCGCCTACTGCGCAGCCGGGAACGTGACCGCGCCGGCGTTGTCGGCGCCGACGTCGAGCACGCCGATGGTCAGCCCGCGGAAGCACAGGTTCTCCATGACGAACTCGTCCTCGGGCAGCACGAACTTCCAGTTCTCGAACTTCACGCCGCCGATCTCGAGGGTCAGCGCCTCGTCGGGGCGCGCGGGGTCCGTGAACGCCAGGGAGAGCGCGAACGTCGGCTGCACGTACGGCTCGGCGACCGCGGTCGCGGACGCGCCCCGCCCGAGCAGCAGGAAGAGCAGCGCGCCGTTGATGTAGGCCCGCCCGATGCTGCCGTGGATCGCGATGTCCCCCGGACTGAGCGAGACCGGGTGCCGCCGGCCGACCTCGTAGAACTCCTTGAGCGCCGTCGTCACCGAGACCTGCACGTCGGTCAGCCGACCGACCGTCTGGATCGCGTACCCGTCGAGCACCGCCTTCGCGTCCGCACCCTCGGGGGTGTCGACGGCGGCGATGCCGAGCGTCCCGTAGGCGCCCGTGTAAACCTCTGTCAGAGCCATGGTGCGTCCTTTACTCGAGGAACATCGTCACCTTGATGAAGTCGATGCTGAACGTGGGCCGGATGACGAGGTCGACCCGGGCGATGCCGCGGATCTCGTCGTCCCGTGACGCGTAGACCGTCAGGTCGTAGCTGATGAGCATCTCGTCGAGGACCATCCCGGCCAGGAAGTTGTTGATGGTCGCCCGCAGGTTGTTGCGCACCCGCTCGTTGTTGAGCAGCCCGATGTACGGCGTGGCCGCGCTGCGGACGCCGAACTTCGCGTAGTCGACGATCCGGCGGGTCGTGATCTGGACCCACGCGGTGTTGGTCGACGTCGTGATGCCCTTGACCAGCCGGAACCCCTGCCGGTTCTCGATCGCGAGCAGCCGGCTGAGCACGAGCTGCTTGAGCTCGGCGTTCGTCAGGTCGTGCTCGAGCCCGTCGACCGACAGGACCTTGTTGGTCAGGCTGATGTGCGCGGGCTGCGCGGACAGGAGCCCGGCGACGGCCGCCGCGGCGTACGCGCCCGGCAGGGTCACCGTGGCGGGCGGCTGCTGCGAGCGGTCGGCCGCCTTGATGCCGGGTCCGACGAGCACCAGCCGGTCGCTGTTGAGCGTGTGCGCCGACGCGTCCTGCACGAACTGGGTGCGATCCGGCTGCAGGGCCGTCCCGACGATGGCGATCCGCTCGCGCTTGATCTCGTCGCCGGACGCGACGGCCGCGTGCGCGGCGAGGTCGTCCCCGAACGACTGGTCCTGCCCCGCGGCGACGACGATGTGCGCGTCCACCTCGAGCAGGGCGTCGAGCCCGGTCTGGTAGTCGGCCCCGGCGGCGCCGTTCGCGCCCCCGCCGAGCGGTGTGGCCGCCACGGGCGACAGCACCTCGGCCGAGCTCGCCAGCGCCGTCGCCGAGACCAGCTGGGAGCCGCTCAGGTCGGCGACCAGGTCGTCGCCGGACACGACGCTGTACTCCTCCGCGGCGGTGATGCCGAGCTTGACGGTGACCTTGACCGCCGCCGACTTGGCGACCGTGTAGGTGGCCAGCACGACGTCGGTGGCGCCGGGTGCGGTGCCGAACGTCAGGAGACCGGAGGTGGTGTCCACCCCCACCTGCGTGGGTCCGGGTGCGGCGTCGTAGACGATCCCCGGCACCTTGTCCGCACCGCCCGCGGACGGCCGCACGAGGATCCGGTTGACGGCGCTGATCACGATCGGGCCGTGCGCCAGCGTGAGCGTGGCGGAGTCGACCTCCTCGCCCGAGACGACCGCGTTGGCGTCCGCCGTGGTCACCGCGACGGTCAGGTCGTTGCCCCACGTGCCGGGCGACTTGGCGGACACCGTCACGTTGGGGCCGCCCGCCGACGCGAGGTCGACGGTCGCCGCCGCGGCGTTGTTGTCGGCCACGCGCACCGCCCAGACGGTGGTCGCGCCGAACTTGTACGCCTGCTCGAGCGCTCGTGTCAGGGTCAGCTCGCCCGAGGCGCCGTCGACCCAGCGGTCGTACGCGCCGAACTTGCCGAGCGCCTCGGAGTAGCTGCCGAGCAGCTGCGGGGTGCCGACGGGACCCTTGCCTGCGGTGCCGACGACCCCCACGTTCCCCACGGTGATGGCGCCGGGGATGATGAGCGCCTCCGGGCGTACCTCGATGAGTACGCCGGGAAGGACTGATTCGGTCATGTCTTCCTCTCCTCCGACGGGTCGTGCACAGCGGGGCCCGTCACCAGTTGCCTGCTAGTGCGGGTTGACCCTGAGATAGACGACTGCGGTCTGGTCGAGCCCCGTGCTGGGGCCCGGCGGCGGGGTGTAGCTCACCGTGAAGCGGTCTGCCGCGGTCGGCAGCAGGACCGGCTCGTCGAGTCGGCGGTCGAACGCCGTGTAGGCGTCGACCGTCGAGTCCGTGTCCCAGTCGCCCATCTCGAGCGCGGGCGTGGGGGTCCCGAGGGCGGCGAACGCGGCCGCAGGGGCGAGCGTCACGTCGGCGTCGGTGTCGGTGGGGCTGGCGCCGGACGTGGCCGCCAGGAACGCGTCGAGGTCGGGCAGGTGGGTGACGGGTCCGCCCGAGCCGGACGAGCGCGCCAACGTCACCGTGCCGCCGAGGGGGACGGGGACGAATGCGAGCGCCGCCAGCCGGCTCACGGCCGCCGGGCCGCGGACCGCGAGCGGCGGCGCCAGCTCGTCGTCCCACCGGGCCATCTCGTCGACGATCGTCTCGAGCTCGCGGGCGCCGCCGACCTCGTTGAGGTCCGCGGTCACCGGGATCCGCGCGATCAGGCTCGCGGCGTCGTCGGTGTCGACGTACTGGTACTCGTAGAGCACGTCGAAGCTGCCCGTCTTGCGCCAGCCCGGCACCGCGTCGACCCGCTCGGCCAGCGTCGTGCCCGTGGCCGCGAGCTTGAGGAAGCCCTCCTGGCGCAGCTCGGTCGTGTCGTCGAGCACCGCCGTCTGCACGTCGAGCATCGCGTCGTCGACGCCCTGCGGCGTCGACGACCAGACCTGGAACCGCACGCTCGCGTCGAGCCGTCCCCCGCGTAGGGTGCGGTCACCGAGCGGGCCCGTCGACTCGCTGCCCCGGTGGTTGCCCAGCCCGACGAGCTTCTCCTTGACGCGTTCGAGCGTCACGTTGTTGGGCGGCAGGGGCGCCACCGACGCAGGCAGCCGCAGGCCCAGCACCGCGAGCATGTCGGTGACCACGTCGGTGAGCGCGGGGGCGGCCATGCTCAGCCCCGCCACGCGGACGCCCGCGCCGGGCGACGCGACGAGCCGGTCCTGGATGAAGGACGCGACGTCGGCCGGACGGTCCCAGACCTGCCGCTCACCGCTCTCGGCGTCGGTGACGTACCCGTGCCACTGCGTGTGCCGGGGGGTGTCCTCCCGCTCGAGCAGGGCCCGCACGACGAACGAGCGTGCGACGACGCGGTCGGACCGGTCGTCGTCGATCGTGGCGTCCGCCATGTCACGAGTGCCCCCTTCGTGGTGGTCTGTGCGTCACCCTCGGACGGCGTTGTCTCGACCGCGTCTCCCCCGCGTCTCGGCGACGTCTCCGAACTCGTCGACACGCCTCTGGACATGCGAAACCCCAGGTCAGCGACCTGGGGCAGGAGAGGGTGAACGTCAGGCGCGGTGCTGGCGCAGCTGTTCGCTCATCGCGTCGATGCTCGAGCGCAGCGCCGCGAGCTCGGCCTGGAACGCCGCGAGGCTCGCTGCGTCGAGACGGCCGGCCCCGATCGCCGGAGGGGCCTCGGGCCCGACCGGCAGGGCCAGGACGGTCGAGTCGGCGAGGGCCGCGAGCCGGCCCGCGACGGCGTCGACGACCGCGGTCCCCGCACCCGGGGCGAACCTCCGGGCCCGGTCGTCGGCCGAGTCGGTGAGGACCGAGATCGACGACGGGCTCACCGTAGCCGGCACGACGAGCACCGCCTGCTCCTTCGGCGCAGCGTGCGTGGTGAGCTCGATCCGCTCCCGCGCGTCGGAGGGCGGGTCGCGCAACGCCTCGACACCGGGCACCCGGTCGTCGACGATCGCAGCGGCCAGCTCCTCGGTCTGCACCGACGGCCGCACTCCGAGCTCGTGCTCGAGCACCCACCGGCACTGGTTCAGCTGGCGCAGCGCCCGCGTCCGGTCGCCCGTGCGGTAGTAGAGGCGCATGAGCCGGCGGTGGCTGCGCTCGTGGGCAGGCTCGACCCCGAGCAGGCGCTCCGCCCAGCCGATCGCCGCCCGCAGGTCGCCACGGCGGTCGTAGGCGCGGCTCAGCGTGTCCATCAGCGTCAGGGACCGGTCCTCGAGGCGGGCACGCGGCGCGAGGCACCACTCGTCGTAGCATCGGGCGAGCAGCGGCCCGCGGTACAGCTCGGCGGTGACCGCGAGGTCGGCGAGCTGCGGGTCCGCCAGCCCGTCCACCCCCAGCGTCTGCGCGGTGCGGGCCGCGTCGGTGAGCTCGGCCGTGTCCACCCAGACCTGCCGGTCCGGGTTCAGGTGCAGGGTCTCCCCGTCGGTCACCAGCAGCCGGGAGCTCTCCTCGACGTCCGGGTCGATCGCGTGATGGATCTGCCAGAGCGTCTGCCGCATGGCCTTCTTGGACGCCTCGCCCTCCGCGTCCGGCCACAGGGCCTCGGCCGCGGTCTCGCGGAGCACGTTGTTCTGGGGTGCGACGAGCACCAGGGCGATCAAGTCCTGGGCCTTGCGCAGCAGTGCGGCCGCGGGCACTCCCGGCGGGTCGTCCACCAAGGCGAACGACCCCATGAGCAGGACCTTGAGCTCGCGCACTTCACCCCCCGGAGCCGCCGATGACAGCTCCTGTGGTCGCGCTCGTCGGCGGACCCTGTCCGCCGGTGGAGCGGGCCGCGATGCTGCATCCCGGGCCTGGCCCGGATTGCCGCATCTGCCAGGTTGCTACCGTTTTCCTCCGTTGGGAAGGGGTTACCACCTCGTCCCCTGATACGCCGTCCGCGACCCGTGTCGCGATGTCGGGGGTGCGTGGCAGGGTGAAGTACGCGGATCGCACCATTCACCCGTTCGAATTACCCGCAGACCGCCGACGAAGGAGACGCTGCCGTGTCCACGCTGAACCCCTACCTCAACTTCCGGAGCACGGCCCGCGCTGCGCTCGAGTTCTACGGATCGGTGCTCGGTGCCGAGCCGACCTTCAGCACGTTCGGGGAGTTCGGCATGAGCCAGGACCCCGCGGACGCCGACCTCGTCATGCACGGCCAGCTCACGTCCCCCGGCGGCCTGGTGCTCATGGCAGCGGACACCCCGAGCCACATGGAGGTCGCGGACACCAGCAACATCTCGGTCTCCCTCAGCGGCGAGGACGCGGCCGAGCTCACGGGGTTCTGGGAGAAGCTGTCCGACGGCGCCACGATCACGGTCCCGCTCGAGAAGGCTCCGTGGGGCGACACGTTCGGCATGCTCGTCGACAAGTTCGGTGTGAGCTGGCTGGTCAACATCACCGGACCCACCGCCTGAGAGACGACAACGGCCCCGGTCCGGCTCCGCGACTCTCGTCGCGAACCCGGTCCGGGGCCGCATGTCTGGTCAGCACCTATGAGCCATCGCCCACCGCGCCCGCTTGTCCTTGTTGCGCGCGGCTTGAACCGCCCCCGGCGCCATTGGGGGCTGTCGATGACCAGCCACCCGGATCGTGCCCGTCAGTCGCTCTCGTAGCGACGCGTTCCACGTCCGGGCCGGTCGTTCGCGGCGGGATGCTGACACCGCCGTGCAGACCGAAACTGCAGACCGAAGATCGGCCTTCCAGAAGAGTACACGACAACAAGTTAACTGTCCAGAACAGGTGTGCGAACCCCGCCCTCCACGACCACGTTCCGGGCATCGCCCCCGACCCCTCGCCATACTGGCGACATGTCAGCGACCGAGGCGCCGTCGGACGTCGCGGAGCACGCCTCCGAGCGGCACGCGACCTGGAAGGAGCTGTTCTTCGACCTGGTCGTCGTCGCGGGCATCGGCCAGCTGGCGCACCTCGTCCACGCGGACTCCGGGAGCCACAACCTCGGCCTGTACGCGGTCCTCTTCCTCGCGTTCTGGATCACGTGGGCGGGCTTCGCGGTCTACGGCGACATCGCCGGCGACGACGCCCGCCTCCCGGTCCTGCTCGTCGCGATGGTCGGCCTGGCGGTCATGGCCGCTTCCGTGGGCGAGATCCGCGGGACGCACGCCAACGCGTTCGTCGTCTCCTACGTCGTGCTGCGCTGGTTCGCGGCGAGCGTCTGGCAGCGGGGCAAGGTCGTGCTCGACTGGCCGCTGGCCCAGCAAGGGTTCGGCGCGGTCCCGTGGATCGTGTCGCTGTGGGTGGCCGCGCCCGGCAGGTACTGGCTCTGGGCGCTCGGGATCGCGATCGACCTCGTCGCCCTCCTGGCCAACTCGGCCGAACGAACGCTGCGCGAGGCGCAGGAGCGGCTCGAGCACATGCGGCGGTCGGGGCGCGGCCGTCGTGGGGAGTCCGACCTCGTCCTCGAGAGCGCCCGCACGGACGACGCTCACCTGGGCGAGCGGCTCGGACTGTTCGTCATCATCGTGCTCGGCGAGGGAGTCATCCAGATCATCGACGCCGCCGCGGACCAGGAGGTGTGGGACCGCAGCACCGCCCTGACCGCCCTGGGCTCGTTCGCGGTGCTGGCCCTGGTGTGGGCGGTCGGCCTGCAGTACGGGACCGCCGGGATCCCGAACCTGCGGCCGGGGGCGATCGCCCCACGCTTCGTCCTGCTGCTGCACGCCCTGCTGACCGGCACCCTCGCGGCGCTCGCTGCCGGGCTCGGCCTCGCGGTCGAGCACCACGGCGAGACGCTGCCCGCGAGCACCCGCGTCCTGATCTGCTCGGCCGTGGCCGTCTACTGCGCCATCGGGGTCGTCACCGCCCTGCTCGTCGGGACGACCTGGCGCTGGCTGCTCGCCTGGGGACTGCCCAGCGTCGTGGTGCCGGCCCTGCTCGCGGTGTTCGGCACGGACCTGCGCGTGGGCCTCCTGGTCTGGCTCCTGGCAGCCGTGCTCTTCTGGCTGGTGCTGCACAGTCCGGGCCGCCCGACGGGTCCCGCACGCCACGCCGGCGCGCCCGCGGCGGGATGACCGTCCGCCTGGTGGGGCACCTTTGCGCTGGCTGGGACGTTGGCGCTAGCGTCAACCCGACTGCGGTCCCGGTCTTCCGGCGGCCGCCCACCGACCGGTCCCGACCGGTCCGGTACAGGAGGATGCGATGCGCGTGCACACTGCCGCTCCCGCCTCCCTCCCGCGCGCCTGCGCGCCCACCTGTTGTCGCTGTCTGTAGAGCGCTGGCCGGTCCTTCGCGCGAGGATGCCCTGACCAGGGCGTGCCTCACGCGCCAGCGCTCGCCCCAGGGTCAGCGACGGACGCCCGCCGTTCACGCTCCTTGCACGACCCGGGACACCCGGTGTCCCGGCGCAGTTCGTCTGTCCCCCACCCGTCGCGTCTGCGGCGGCTCGACCGAAGAGGAACCATGGCACGCATCTACGACGACGCGACGGCGCTCATCGGCAACACCCCGCTGGTCCGCATCAACAAGATCACCGACGGTGCCCCCGCGACCGTCGTCGGCAAGCTCGAGTTCTACAACCCCGCCAACTCGGTCAAGGACCGCATCGGCGTCGCGATCATCGACGCGGCCGAGGCGTCCGGAGACCTCCTGCCCGGCGGCACCATCGTCGAGGCCACGTCGGGCAACACGGGCATCGCGCTCGCGTTCGTCGGCGCCGCCCGCGGCTACAACGTCGTCCTGACGATGCCGGAGACGATGTCCAAGGAGCGTCGCGCCCTGCTGCGCGCGTTCGGCGCCGAGCTCATCCTCACGCCGGGCTCCGAGGGCATGAAGGGCGCGGTCAACCGCGCCGACGAGATCGTCGCCGAGCGGGAGGGTGCCATCCTGGCCCGCCAGTTCGCCAACGAGGCCAACCCCGCGATCCACCGCAAGACCACGGCCGAGGAGATCTGGGCCGACACGGACGGCAAGATCGACATCTTCGTCGCCGGCATCGGCACGGGCGGCACGATCACGGGCGTCGGCCAGGTGCTCAAGGAGCGCAACCCCAACATCAAGATCGTCGGCGTCGAGCCGGCCGAGTCGCCGATCCTCAACGGCGGCGCCCCCGGCCCGCACAAGATCCAGGGCATCGGCGCCAACTTCGTCCCGGAGATCCTCGACACGAGCATCTACGACGAGATCATCGACGTCGACGCCGAGACGGCCGTCAAGGTCGCCCGCCGCGCCGCCGCCGAGGAGGGCCTGCTGGTCGGCGCCTGCACCGGCGCTCCGCCCCGACCGTCCCCCTCCCACACCACAGGACGAAGCCTCCCGATGTCCGCACCGCTGCACTTCCTCGCGACGCTCCAGGAAGACCTGGACGCCGCCCGCAACCGCGACCCCGCGGCACGTTCCCTCGCCGAGGTGGCCCTGGGCTACCCGGGTGTGCACGCCGTGTGGGTGTACCGCCTGGCGCACCGGATGTGGCAGCGCCCCGGCCTGCAGCTGCCGGCACGGCTGATCTCCCAGCTCGCCCGGGCGTTCACGGGCATCGAGATCCACCCGGGCGCCCGTCTGGGCCGCCGCCTGTTCATCGACCACGGCATGGGCGTCGTCATCGGTGAGACCGCCGAGGTCGGCGACGACGTGGTGCTCTTCCACGGGTCGACGCTGGGCGGCAAGTCCATGCGCCACGGCAAGCGTCACCCCACCGTGGGCGACGGGGTTGTCGTCGGCGCGGGCGCCAAGATCCTCGGTCCGGTCTGGATCGGGGCCGGTGCGCAGATCGGCGCCAACGCGGTCGTCATCCACGACGTCCCCGCAGGTGCGATCGCCGTCGGGGTGCCGGCGCAGATCCGCCAGCGGCCCGCCGCCGCCCCGTTCGACGCCGAGATCGACGACCCGGCGATCTACATCTGAGCCTCGCCGCGCTAAAACGTACTGACGAGTAACCTGGCGCTCGCAGCGTCGACGACGACGCCAGGACACGGAGGATCTGCGATGCGGCTGGGCTACCACACGGGCTACTGGTCGGCCGGTCCCCCACCCGGGGCGCAGGAGGCGGTGCTCGGGGCAGAGCAGCTCGGCTTCGACTCCGTCTGGACCGCCGAGGCGTACGGGTCGGACGCCTTCACGCCGCTGGCCTGGTGGGGCTCGCGCACGTCGCGCATCCGCCTGGGCACCGCGATCGCCCAGATCTCGGCCCGCACCCCGACCGCGACGGCGATGGCCGCCCTGACGCTCGACCACCTCTCGGGCGGCCGCTTCGTGCTCGGCCTCGGGGCGTCCGGCCCGCAGGTGGTCGAGGGCTGGTACGGCCAGCCCTACCCGAAGCCGCTGGCGCGCACGCGCGAGTTCGTGGCGATCGTGCGGCAGGTCCTCGCGCGCGAGGCGCCCGTGACATTCGACGGCCAGTTCTACCGCCTCCCCCTCCCGGCCGACGAGGGCGCCGGCCTGGGCAAGGCGCTGCGCTCGACGGTGCACCCGCTGCGGGCCGACCTGCCGATCCACCTGGCCGCCGAGGGTCCCCGCAACATCGCGATGACCGCCGAGATCGCCGACGGCTGGCTGCCGCTGTTCTACTCCCCGCGCATGGACGGTTCGTACCGCGACCTGCTCGACGAGGGGTTCGGCAAGCGCGAGCGGCCGGCGGAGGGTTTCGAGGTCGTCGCGACCGTGCCCGTCGTGCTCGGCGACGACGTCGAGTCCGCGGCCGACTCGGTGCGACCGTTCATCGCGCTGTACGCGGGCGGCATGGGCGCCAAGGGGGCCAACTTCCACCGCGACGTGCTCGACCGACTCGGGTACGCCGAGGCGTGCGACGAGATCCAGGCGCACTACCTGGCCGGTGACCGCGCCCGCGCGACGGCCGCCGTGCCGATCGAGCTGGTCCGCGACATCGCCCTGGTGGGCACTGCCGACGACATCCGTGCACAGCTGCCTGCCTGGGAGGCGACGGCGATCACGACGATGCTCGTCCAGGCCGACCCGCGCACGCTGCCCGCGGTCGCCGCCGTGCTGGCGCCGCAGGCCTGAGACGGACCCGGTGGACGACGACTACGCGGAGGCCGTGCTCGACCTCGTCGCCCAGATCCCGCCGGGCCGCGCGATGACGTACGGGCTGATCGCCGAGATCGTCGGGGACCGGTTCGAGGCGGTCGAGGGCCAGCGCCGCGGCGGGCCCCGGCAGGTGGGCAACGTGCTCGCGCACACCGGCTCGGACGTGCCGTGGTGGCGGGTGGTCAACACGGTCGGCCGGCCGCCCGAGCGGCTTCTGCAGCGCGCGCTCGACGAGCTCCGCGCCGAGCGGACGCCGCTGTCCGCGGACGGCACGCGCGTCGCCCTGCGAGCCGCGATCTGGTTTCCCGACGACTGAGCGTGTCACGTCGGGAGGACCCCGGAACCCGACGTAGCCTGGCTCCGCGCGAACGGCCGTGACCCGGCCCGTGCAGGTACAGCTGGGAGATCCATGGCAATGACCGGGCAGAGCGCGACGCTCGAACGTCCCGCCCCCGTCGCTGTCCAGACCCCCACGCGGATGCCGCACCTGAGGGGTCTCGACGGGATCCGCGCCCTGGCCGTCACGGGGGTGGTGATCTATCACCTCGGTGCGCCGTGGATGCGCGGCGGCTTCCTGGGCGTCGACGTCTTCTTCGTCCTGTCGGGCTTCCTGATCACCACGCTGGTCCTCGACGAGGTCGAGCGCACCGGTCGCTTCTCGTTCCGGCACTTCTACGCGCGACGCGCCCGACGGCTGCTGCCCGCCCTGGGGCTGCTGCTGCTGGCCATGGGTGGCATCGGGCTCGTCCTGCACAGCGAGGCGGGCGAGCTGCGGGGGGACATCGTCGCCGCCGCGGGCTACGTCTCGAACTGGTGGCAGATCGCCGCCGACCGCTCGTACTTCGAGCTCGTCAGCCGACCGCCCCTCTTGCAGCACCTGTGGTCGCTGGCCATCGAGGAGCAGTTCTACCTGGTGTTCCCGCTGGTCGCGCTGCTCGCGATCCGGTGGGGCCGCGCCCGTGTGGGCCAGCTGGCCGCGCTGCTCGCGGTCGCGTCGACCGTCGCGATGGCGGTCCTCGCGATCCGCACGTCGAGCCCGGTCCCCCACGACCCGAGCCGCGTCTACTTCGGCACGGACACCCACTCGATGGGGCTGCTCGTGGGCGCGGCGATGGCGTCGGTCTGGATGCCCTGGCGCACGTGGCAGCGGGCCGGCTCGTGGGCGCACGAGCGCGGACAGGCGGTGCGGCGGTTCGAGGCCGGCGTCACCGACGTCCTGGGCGTGCTCGCCCTGCTCGCGGTGGTCGCCGCGTTCGTCTGGGTCGACGAGTACAGCGCGGCGCTGTACCGCGGCGGGTTCCTCGCGTTCTCGGTGCTCGCGGCGATCCTCGTCGGTGCGGTCGCGGACCCGGCCGGGCTCCTCGGGCGACAGCTGGGCCGCCAGCCGCTGCGCTGGGTCGGTGAGCGGTCCTACGGGATCTATCTGTGGCACTGGCCGGTGTTCGTGCTCAGCCGGCCGGGCATCGACGTCGAGACGTCGCCGTGGCTCGCGACCCCGGCCCGGATCGCACTCGTGCTGCTGCTCGCCGAGGTGTCCTACCGGTACGTCGAGATGCCGATCCGCCGCGGGGCACTGAGCCGCGCCTGGGTCGCCGCGCGGCGGGGCAGCGGGCGGCGCCGGTCCACGTTCGCGGTCGGTGCGGCGTCCACGGCGTTCGTCGTCGTCGCGGTGACCGTCGGTGTCGCCCTCGCGCAGGTGCCCAGCGCGACGGCCGCGGGCCGGACCGTGCAGCCCGGCGTCCCGGCGGCCCTCAACCTGACGCCGAGCCCGACCCCGAGCGCCTCCACCGACTCCTCGTCGCCCCTGGTCGACCCGCGGCCGCACATGACCGCCACGATGCCGCCGCCCCCGGCGCCCGCACCCCCGGCCCCGCCGCCCGACCCGATCGGCGGCGCCTCCGCGTTCGGGGACTCCGTGATGCTCGGCGCCGCCGCAGAGCTCAACGCGCGGGGCATCGCCGTCGACGCGGCCGAGTCGCGGCAGTTCGGGGTCATGGTGGACCTGGTGCTCGCGTCCGCGGCCGCCGGGACGCTCGGGCACACGGTGATCGTGCACGGGGGGACGAACGGCCCGATCGACGAGGCGGCGTTGCGGCGCCTGCTCGACAGCACGCGCGACCGCCGCGTGTACCTGCTCAACGTCCACGTCCCGCGCACCTGGGAGGGGTTCAACGACGACCTGCTCAGCCGGGTGGGCGCCGAGTACCCGAACGTCCACGTCCTCGACTGGGCGGCCGTCGCCGCGGCGAACCGCCCCTGGCTCTACACCGACGACATCCACCTGCGGCCCGGCAGCGGACGCGACGGGTACGCCGACTGGGTCCTGGCGTCGATCCAGCCCTAGCCGGCCGGGCCCGTCCGGCCCTTCCTGGCCCGGTCGGGATCAGTCCCGGCGGATCAGCACCACGGCGCGGTCGTCGTCGTCGCGCGCTCGGACCCCCGCCAGGACCTGAGAGGCCCGTCCACCGCCCGGCGAGAGCACCCGGTCCGCGACGCCCATGAGGCGGTCGATGCCCTGGTCGAGGTCCCCTGCGGCACCGCCCTCGATCACGCCGTCCGTGTAGAGCATGAGGACGTCGCCGCGTTCCAGTCGGCCCGCCCGCGCCTCGCAGACGAAGTCCGCGACGACGCCGAGCGCGGGGCTGCCGATCGTGTCGACGAGCTCGAGCCGCCCCGAGCCCGCGTGCCGCTGGACGGCGGGCGGGTGGCCGGCCGACGAGACCCAGTAGTCGCCGCTCGGCAGGTCCACGGCGACGTGGATCGCGGTGGCGAAGCCCTCCTCCCAGTCCTGGTCGAGCAGGTACCCGTTGGCGGCACCGAGGAACTCCTCGCGCGGGAGCGCGCCGAGCAGGCCGCCGAACGCGCCGGACAGCTGGAGGGACCGGACGCCCGCGCCCAGGCCCTTGCCGGACACGTCGACCAGGACGAGCTCGAGGTACTTCCCGCCGTCCCGGCTGCCCGCGACCATGAAGTCGCCGGAGAACCCGTCCGCGTGCGCAGACCGGATCACGCTGTCGACCTGCCAGCCCTCGGGCAGCCGTGGCACCCGGCCGTGAGCCGCGAGGCGGTCGCGCAGGTCGACGAGCATGAGGTCCCCGGGAGCACCCTGCAGGCCCAGGCGCTCGCGCTCGCGCGCGAACGCGATGGTCGCGACGACGAACACGGAGATCACGACGACGATCCCCGGGATGGCGGTCGGCGAGTCCACCCACCACAGCCACCATGTCGCGGCGAGGACGAACGCGCCCAGGACGACGAGGCCGGGGACGAGCAGGAGGAACACCGCGACCAGCTCGAGGAGCAGGAACGCTGACGGCGGGACCCAGGCGGGGAACAGGCGCACGCCCGCGAGGATCAGCGCGCCGATCCCGACCATCGCCGCCGTCAGCGAGGTCTGGGACCGCAGGCCCCACCGGCGCAGGACGAGCGTGGCACGCGTGAGCAGCCCCCGCTCCGGTTCCCACGCGAGTATCCCCACGTCATGAGCGTATCCGGCGACTCGAGCGCTCGGATATGGAGGTGCCACGAGGGCCTCGACCTGGGCACGATGGGTCCATGAGCCCACTACCTGCCGGTTACCGGATCGTCGACGTCGCCGAGTCTCGCAAGGACGAGTTCCTCGAGGTGGACAAGCTCGCCTTCGCGTTCGACAGCACGCCCGAAACCGACGCGCTCGTGCCGGTCACGCTCACCTGGGACCGCACGGTCGGGGTCGAGTCGCCCGACGGCGCGCTCGCCTCGGTGCACGCGTCGTTCGAGTTCCAGCTCCCCGTGCCCGGCACGACGATCGCGTGCTCCGGCCTGACGTGGGTGGGCGCCCGTCCGGACCAGCGCCGGCGCGGCCTTCTTCACGCGATGATCGACACCCACTTCGAGCGCTCCCTGGGTCGGGGCGAGCCCGTCTCCGCGCTCTTCGCCGCCGAGCACGCGATCTACGGCCGGTTCGGGTACGGGTCGGCGTGCGACGACGTGCGCCTCAAGGTGCCCCGCGGCGCCGCGCTGCGCGACGTGCCGGGCTCGGAGGCGCTGACCGTCCGGTTCGACACGGTCGACGTCGACCGGCACACCCCGGTCGTCGACGCCGTCCATCGGGCCGCCGGCACCGGACGACCGGGCTGGATCACGCGCGACACCCCCGAGCACCAGAAGCGCGCGCTGGCCGACCCGCCGGCCTGGCGCGAGGGCGGCGAGCCGCTGCGCATCGTCACCGTGCTCGACGAGGACGGGGCGGCCCGCGCGTACGCCACCTTCCGCCGCAAGGAGAACTGGACGGACGGCGGTCCGGCCGGCACCGTCCGGATCCGCGAGGCGGCCGCCGTCGACGCCGCCGCGGCCCATCGCCTGTGGTCGTTCCTGCTCGACCTCGACCTCATGGCGAACGTCGAGAGCCCGATGCTGCCCGCCGACGACCCGCTGCTGCTGCTGCTCGTCGACCAGCGCGGTGCCCGGCCCCGGCTGACCGACAACGTCTGGGTCCGGCTGCTCGACCTGCCGGTCGCGCTCGCGGGCCGCCGCTACAGCGCTCCCCTGGACGTGGTCCTCGAGGTCACGGACACGCGCCTGCCCGCGAACGCCGGTCGGTGGCGACTGACCACCGGCGAGCGCGGGGCGGACGGCACGTGGTCGGCCACGGTGACCAGGACCGACGACGACGCCGACCTGGCGCTCGACGTGCGCGAGCTGGGTGCCGCCTACCTCGGCGGGCGCTCGGTCGTGGCCCAGGCGGGGGCGGGCCTCGTCGTGGAGCGGACGGCCGGTGCGCTGCAGACGACCGGCGCGGCGTTCGCGTGGCCCGTCGCGGCGGTGTGCAGCTGGGTGTTCTAGCGGGTCTGCTCGTAGGCCGTCAGCAGGTCGATGCGGCGCTGGTGCCGCTCGCCCTGGCTGAACGGCTCGGCGACGAACGCGTCCACGAACGAGAGCGCCTCCTCGACGGTGTGCTGACGCGCACCGACGGAGACGACGTTCGCGTCGTTGTGCTGACGCGCCAGCCTGGCCGTGTCCAGGTTCCACGCCAGCGCCGCGCGCACGCCGTTCACCTTGTTCGCGGCGATCTGCTCGCCGTTGCCGGAGCCGCCGATGACGACGCCGAGCGAGCCGGCATCCGCGACGACCGCCTCGCCCGCCTCGATGCAGAACGGCGGGTAGTCGTCGAGCTCGTCGTAGGTGTGCGCCCCGTGGTCCACCACGTCGTGGCCGGCGGCTCGCAGGTGCTCGGCCACCGCCACCCGCAGCTCGTAGCCGGCGTGGTCGGAGGCGACATGGATCCGCATGGCCACATCCTGCCGTACCCGGCCGGGTGACCGCGTTCGCGTTCAGCAGATCGCGAAGTCCGCGTCCAGCCTGGCGGCGTCGGCGCCGGTCCGTACGCTGTCTTCATGACGCGCAGTGGCATCGACCTGACCGCACTCGACCCCGACGTCCGTCCCCAGGACGACCTCTACGCCCACGTGAACGGCCTGTGGGCCGCGAGCCACGAGATCCCCGCGGACCGCGCGATGGACGGCTCGTTCCGCGCCCTGCACGACCAGGCCGAAGAGCAGGTCCGGGACATCATCACCGACGCCGGGGCGGCTGCCGCCGACGGGACCTCGACCGACCCGGTCGAGGCCAAGGTGGGCGGCCTGTACGCCAGCTTCATGGACACCGACACGATCGCCGCGCGCGGGCTGGACCCGCTGCGCGTGGACCTCGCGCTCATCGAGGGCGCGACGTCCCAGGCCGAGCTGACCGGCGTCCTCGGCGCGCTGCAGCGCACGGGCGGCGCCGGCGGCGTGGAGTTCGGCGTCGACAACGACTCCAAGGAGCCGACGCGATACGTCGTGCTCCTGGCCCAGGGCGGGCTCGGGCTCCCCGACGAGTCGTACTACCGCGACGAGCAGTACGCGAGCGTGCTCGCTGCCTACCGCCCGCACGTCGCGACGATGCTCCGGCTCGGCGGGGTCGCGACCGACGAGGACGCCGCGGACGAGCTCGCCGGCCGCGTCGTCGGGCTCGAGACGAAGCTCGCCGCCGCGCACTGGGACGTGGTCAAGGACCGCGACGCGGACCTCACCTACAACGCGATGACGCTCACCGAGCTGGTCGAGCGGGCGCCCGGCTTCGACTGGAGCTCCTGGGTGCTCGCACTGGGTGCCCCCGCCGGCGCGTTCGACCGGCTCGTCGTGCGCGAGCCCTCGTTCGCCGAGGCGTTCGCCCAGCTGTGGCAGTCCGAGCCGCTCGAGGACTGGCAGGCCTGGCTCTCGTTCCACCTGGTCAGCAGCCGTGCGTCGTACCTGACGGACGACCTCGTCGACGCGAACTTCGACTTCTACGGCCGGACCCTGACCGGCGCGCAGGAGCTGCGGGACCGGTGGAAGCGCGGGGTCTCCGTGGTCCAGGGCGTGCTCGGCGAGGCGGTCGGCAAGGTCTACGTCGAGCGGCACTTCCCGCCCAGCCACAAGGCGCGCATGGAGGAGCTCGTCGGCCACCTCGTCGAGGCGTACCGCGAGTCGATCACCGAGCTGGACTGGATGGGCGAGGACACCCGCGCCAAGGCGCTGGCCAAGCTCGACTCCTTCACCCCCAAGATCGGCTACCCCGTCCGCTGGCGCGACTACAGCGCGCTCGTGGTGGAGCCGGACGACCTCGTCGGCAACATCAAGCGAGCGCACGCAGCCGAGCAGGATCGTGAGCTGGCCAAGATCGGCAAGCCGATCGACCGCGACGAGTGGTTCATGACGCCGCAGACCGTGAACGCCTACTACAACCCCGGAATGAACGAGATCGTCTTCCCGGCCGCGATCCTGCAGCCGCCCTTCTTCGACGCCGACGCCGACCCCGCGGTCAACTACGGCGGCATCGGGGCGGTCATCGGCCACGAGATCGGTCACGGGTTCGACGACCAGGGCTCCAAGTTCGACGGCGACGGCCTCCTCGAGGACTGGTGGACCGCCGACGACCGGGCCGAGTTCGAGACCCGCACCAAGGCGCTCATCGACCAGTACTCCGCGTTCTCGCCCCAGCAGCTCGGCGGGAGCCACCACGTCAACGGTGAGCTCACGATCGGGGAGAACATCGGCGACCTGGGCGGCCTGTCCATCGCCCTGAAGGCCTACCGGATCGCCCTCGGCACGCCGCTGTCGGAGGCGCCCGTGATCGACGGGCTGACGGGGGTGCAGCGCGTGCTGCTCGGCTGGGCGCAGGTCTGGCAGGCCAAGGGTCGCGACGAGGAGATCATCCGCCGCCTCGCGATGGACCCGCACTCCCCGAACGAGTTCCGCTGCAACGGCGTGGTCAGCAACGTCGACGAGTTCTACGACGCGTTCGACGTCCAGCCGGGCGACGCCCTGTACCTCGCTCCTGAGGACCGCGTGCGGATCTGGTGAGCGTCGGTCCCCTGGGTCGTCGACCGACGGCTCAGGGGATCTCGCTCCAGCTGGCGCGCGCCAGCTTGAAGCCGACGTCGTCGCCGTCGACGCACTGGACACCGTCCTCGCCGCTCGCGCAGGTGTAGTCGCCGACGGTGGTGGACTGCCCGTACGCGAGCACGGGCACGTCGTCGCCGGCGGCCGCGGGCGGCGGGCCGCTCACGCACGAGAAGGCGACGCCGTCGGCGTTGAGCACCAGCACGTGGCCCGTCACCTCGGTGCACCCCGCGACGACCGGCGGCGCGTACGTGTAGCTCGCGATCGTGCAGGTCACCCCGTCGACCGACATGGTGCAGGCGATGTTGCCGCTCGGCATCGCGAACTGCGTGACCTCGGTCGAGGGTGCGGACGCGCTGCCGGACGGCTTCGTCGACGCGCTCGTCGCGGCCGGGGTGCCCGCGGTGTCGTCGGCTCCTCCGCCGCCGTCGCCCCGGCTGAGCGCGATGCCGACCAGCAGCACCACGAGCAGGACGTCCACGACGACGAAGACGATGATCAGCGTGCGCCGGGACATGTCACCTCCGCGGGCCGCGAGCGACCCGATCGACTGCAAGACCGGCGTCCAGGATCACACGGGAGCAACCGGACAGGCGAACTCGGGGGTCACGGCAGGAGGGCACCACGGGTGGGTGCCCTCCCCGCCGGAGGTCAGAACGAGGGGCTGGCGGTCCGCGAGCGCTTGAGCTCGTAGAAGCCGGGCACGCTGGTCATGAGGGCGAGCCCGTCGAAGAGCCGGCCGGCCGCGTCGCCCGTGGGCGCGGGCGTGACGACGGGTCCGAAGAACCCGATGCCGTCGATGGCCACGACGGGCGTGCCGACGTCCTCGCCGACGAGCGAGATGCCCTCGTTGTGGGACTCGCGCAGCAGGGCGTCGACCTCGTCGGTGCCGGCGACGTCGGCCAGCGACGCAGGCAGACCGACCTCGGCGAGCGACTCGGTGATGATGCCGTCCCAGTCGTCGCGACCGCCCGGGTGGCGACGGGTGCCCATGGCGTCGTACAGCGGCTTGATGACCTCGTCGCCGTGGTCGCGGGCCGCGGCGATGATCACGCGCACCGGTCCCCAGCCCTCGTCCAGGAGCTCGCGGTAGCGCTGCGGCAGGTCCGGCTTCTTCTCGTTGAGCACGGAGAGGCTCATGACGTGCCAGCGGACCTCGACGTCACGGATCGCGCTCACCTCGTCCATCCATCGTGAGGTCATCCACGCCCAGGGGCAGAGGGGGTCGAACCAGAAGTCGACGACCGGGCGCGAGCTGCTCACAGGGGTTCTCCAGAGGGTTGACGGACGGTGCCGTTCGTCGACAACGACCGATGCCCCGGGAAACTTCCCGATCAGGTGCGCGAGACCACGACCAGCGCGGCGGCCCGCCCGGGGATCGCGCTGACTCCCCCACCGCGGCGAGCGCCGGCCCCGGCCAGCAGCACCCGCGGGTGCTGCGTCTCGACGCCCCAGCCGCCCACCTCGTCGTCTCGCTCGGCCCACGGCCACGACAGGTCGCGATGGAAGATGTGCCCGCCGGGCAGCGCGACGTCCGCCTCCAGGTCGACGGGGCTGCGGACCTCGAGGCACGGGTTGCCGTCGGCGTCGGGCAGGAGGCAGTCCTCGATCGGGTCGGCGAGCACGCTGTTCATCGACGCGAGCGTGGCCGCGAGCGCCGCCGCCCGGGCCGCGTCGGGGTCGTCCACGAACAGGCGGGCCGGCATGTGCAGGCCGAAGGCGGTGAGGGTGTGGGCGCCGCTCGCGCGCAGCTCCGGGCCGAGGATCGAGCCGTCGGTCAGGGAGTGGCAGTAGGTCTCGACGGGCGGGAGGGTGGGGATGCGTCCGGCAGTTGCCTCCGCGTGCGCCCGCTCGAGCTGGGTCGCGGTCTCGTTGACGTGGAACGTGCCCGCGAACGCCAGCGCGGGGTCCATGCCGGAGCGCAGGCGCGGCAGCCGGCTCAGCACCATGTTGACCTTGAGCTGCGACCCCTCCGGCGCGGGTTCGGTGGGGTCGTCGCCCAGCAGCCGGTCGAGCACGCGGGGAGCGCACGCGGCGAGCACGAACCGGGCGCCGGCGTGGTGCTCGTACCCGTCGTCGTCGGTCCACGTGACCTCGGCGGGCTGGTTGCTGCTGCCGGGGTCGACGTGCGTCACGGTGGCGCGGGTGCGCAGGTCGGCGCGCCACGACCGCGCCGCCTCCTCGAGCGCCGCCTCGACCGCGCCCATGCCGCCGACGGGCACGTCCCAGTCCCCGGTCCCGCCGCCGACCACGTGGTACAGGAAGCACCGGTTCGCGGGACCGGCCTGCCGGGTCGAGGCGAACGTGCCGATCAGCGCGTCGGTGAGCACCACGCCGCGCACGAGGTCGTCGCGGAACGTCGCGTCGACGACGTCGCCGATCGGGTTCTCGACGAGGTCGCGCCAGTCGGCCTCCCCGAGCAGCGAGCGCGCGTCGGCGCTCGACAGCAGGGGCTCGGTCATCGTCGGGAAGAGCCGGGCGGCGAGGGCCCCGGTCCGCTCTCCGAACGCCCGCCACGCGTCGAGGTCCCCTGCCGCGCCGACGGACGCGAACGAGGCGGCGGTGGACGAGGCGTCGCCGGTGTCCACGAGCAGCCCTCGGGTCGGGTCGTCCGGGACGGGCGTGTACGAGGAGTACCGACGTCTGCGCAGCTCGACGGACAGCCCGAGCTCGGTCAGCACCCGGTGCGGCAGGAGCGAGACGAGGTAGGAGTAGCGCGACACCCGAGCATCGACCCCGGGGAACACCCGCTCGGACCGGGTGGCGCCGCCGAGGTGCTCGCCGCGCTCGAGCACGAGGACAGTGAGGCCCACGCGGGCCAGGTACGCGGCGGCGGTGAGCCCGTTGTGGCCACCGCCGACCACGATCGCGTCGTAGGTGCCGTCCACGCGACGACAGTAGGCCGAGCGTCCAGGAGGCACGGCCAGGCTCGCCCGTGCGTGCGATGATCGAGCGGCCTTTCGACCGTCTGGCCCGCACACACCTGCGGCGCCGACAGCTGCTGATCCACGACCCAAGGAGAGTCTGCGTGCCTGGAGAGAACCTCACCCGAGCCGAGGCGCGCGAGCGTGCAGCCGTCGTGCGGACCGAGTCGTACGAGGTCGCGCTCGACCTCACGACAGGTCCGACGACCTTCACCTCCCGCACCGTGGCCCGGTTCGCCGCCACCCCTGGGGCGAGCACGTTCATCGACCTGATCGCGCCCACCGTGCACGAGGTCACGCTCAACGGGCGCGCGCTCGACGTCGACGCCGTCGTCGCCGACTCCCGGATCGCGTTGACCGACCTCGCCGAGAGCAACGAGCTCGTCGTCGTCGCGGACGCCGCGTACATGAACACCGGCGAGGGCCTGCACCGCTTCGTCGACCCGGTGGACGACGAGGTCTACCTCTACTCCCAGTTCGAGGTGGCCGACTCGCGGCGCGTGTTCGCCGTGTTCGAGCAGCCCGACCTCAAGGCGACGTTCGCGTTCACCGTGACCGCGCCGGCGCACTGGACCGTGGTGTCCAACTACCCGCAGGTCGGCGCGCCCGTCGCCGTCGCGGACGGCACCAACAAGAACGGCGGCGTCGACGAGGGCACCGCGACCTGGACCTTCGAGCCGACACCCCGGATCGCGTCCTACATCACCGCGATCATCGCCGGGCCGTACCACGGCGAGCACCAGGAGCTGACGAGCTCCGACGGCCGCACCGTCCCGCTCGGCGTCTACTGCCGCGGGTCGCTGGCCGAGCACCTCGACACCGACAACATCCTCGACGTCACGCGCCGCGGGTTCGAGTTCTACGAGCGCACGTTCGGCGTCCCGTACCCGTTCGCCAAGTACGACCAGCTCTTCGTCCCGGAGTTCAACGCGGGTGCCATGGAGAACGCGGGCGCGGTGACGTTCCTCGAGTCGTACGTGTTCCGCTCCAAGGTCCCCGAGGCGACCATCGAGCGCCGCGCGGTGACGATCCTGCACGAGCTGGCGCACATGTGGTTCGGCGACCTGGTGACCATGCGCTGGTGGGACGACCTGTGGCTCAACGAGTCGTTCGCCGAGTACGCGTCCACGCTCGCCGCCGCGGACGCCACGCAGTGGACCAGCGCCTGGACCACGTTCTCGTCGCTCGAGAAGAACTGGGCCTACCGCCAGGACCAGCTCCCCTCGACGCACCCGATCGTCGCCGACATGCGTGACCTCGAGGACGTCGAGGTCAACTTCGACGGCATCACCTACGCCAAGGGCGCGAGCGTGCTCAAGCAGCTGGTCTCCTGGGTGGGCCAGGACGAGTTCTTCGCCGGCGTGCGCGCCTACTTCGCCAAGCATGCGTGGGGCAACACCGAGCTCAAGGACCTGCTCGCCGAGCTCGAGACGACCAGCGGTCGCGACCTGTCCGCCTGGTCGTCGCTGTGGCTCGAGAAGGCCGGCGTCACGCTGCTGCGCCCGGAGATCACGGTCGACGACGCCGGCGTCATCACATCCTTCGCGGTCCTGCAGGAGGTTCCCGACGCGTACCCGGTGCAGCGCCCGCACCGTCTGGCCGTCGGCGGGTACGACGTCGACGCCGCCACCGGCCGGCTCGTCCGCACGGCGCACGTCGAGCTCGACGTCGACGGCGCGCGGACCGAGGTGCCCGCGCTCGTCGGCGTGCCGCGCCCGGCGCTGATCCTGGTGAACGACGACGACCTCGCCTACGCCAAGATCCGCCTGGACCCGCAGTCGCTGGCCGCCGCGATCGAGCACCTGGGCAAGTTCGACGACTCGCTGCCCCGCACGCTCGTGTGGACCGCCGCCTGGGACGCCACGCGAGACGGCGAGACCCCCGCGCGCGAGTTCGTGCACCTGGTCCTGGGCAACCTGGCGGCCGAGACGGACTCGTCGGTCCTCCTGGTCCTGCTGCGCCAGCTGTCGACGACGCTCGACCTGTTCGTCGCGCCCGAGCACCGGCAGACGTCCGACCCCGCCGCCGCCGACGCCCTGCTCGGCCTGGCGCGGGCGGCCACGGCTGGGTCGGACACCCAGCTGCAGCTGGTCAAGGCGTTCGCGGGTCGTGCCGCCACCGCCGGTCAGCTGGACGCCGTGCGCGACCTGCTGGACGGGCACACGACGCTCGAGGGTCTCTCGATCGACACCGACCTGCGCTGGGAGCTGCTGACCTCGCTGGTCGCCGGTGGACGTGCCGGCGAGCCGGACATCGCCGCACAGCTCGCGGCCGACCCCACCGCCACCGGACAGCGCGCCGCCGCCGCCGCCCGGGCAGCCGTGCCGACCGCGGAGGCGAAGCAGAGCGCCTGGGCCTCGGTGTTCGACGGGGACCTGCCGAACGCCATCCAGGCCGCGACGATCGCCGGCTTCGGCCGCGTGCACGACATCGGCCGGCTGCTGCCCTTCGTCGCGCCGTACTTCGAGGGTCTCGAGCAGGTCTGGGAGGCCAAGACGAGCGAGATGGCGCAGAACATCGTCGTCGGCCTCTACCCGACCGACCTGGCCGGCGACACCCGCGTGGACGTCCTCGGCCTGACCGACGAGTGGCTCGACGCGCACCCGGACGCCCCGCCGGCCCTGCGCCGGCTGGTCCTGGAGTCCCGCGACGGCGTCCGTCGTGCCCTCCTGGCCCAGGACACCGACCGCCGCGGCTGACCCGCGTACGAGCGGCCCCGCACACCGTGCGTGCGGGGCCGTTCGCGTCTGAGTGGCCAGCCGCCGACGGAGGGTCCGAACGCCCACGGAGCGTGGTGCAACGGCCTCCGCCGGTGGTTCCGACGCTCCGTCGGCGGTGCTGCCGGGTGCCGAGATCAGCGGCCGGTGGCGGCCAGCCAGCGGTCCGCCTCGCGCGGGGAGCGCAGACGGACCACCGGGACAGCGGACTCGCGCTGCACGGCCTCGTAGCGTGCCCGGTTGCCCGCGTGCGACGTCCACGCCCAGAGCACGATGTTCTGCTCGCGGTCCGCCCGGACCAGGTTGGCCAGGTTCTCGCGGTTGCCGTGCCACAGCTCGGTGCGGCGCAGCCCCCGCGACAGCGTGCGACGCACGACCCGGCTCATCACGACCCGGCGCGGATAGTCGAGCCAGACGATCGCGTCGGCGTCGTCGTCGAGCAGGCCGTCGAGCCGCGTGGCCCAGTTCCCGTCGGCCACCCAGCCGTGCGACCCGGCGACGAACGCCCGGATGAGGGCGTGCGCCTCGTCGAGGTCGCGGAAGGTCCAGCCGGCGTCCCAGAAGACCTCGTCCAGCTCGAGGTGCGGGACGTCGAGCGCCGCGGCGAGCCGCCGCGCGAACGTCGTCTTGCCCGAGCCGGACGTGCCGACGACACGGATCCGGCGCACCGGCTCAGCCGTTGAGGACGGCCGCCAGCGAGCGCAGCCGGGCGTTCGTGAACAGGTCGTCGACCAGCACGACCTGGCCCGAGCTGTCCGCGAGCGGCACCTTCCAGTTCGGGTACTCCTGGTCCGTCCCGGGCTGGTTCTGCGCGCGGCGCTCCCCCACGGCGTCGGCCAGCGAGACCCCGACCAGCACGGACGGCGTGGCCAGCACGTACATGTGCAGGGCCTCGATGATCTCCCGCTCGGAGGGGTCGTCGCCCAGCAGGCCGCGCTCGCGGAGCACGCCGAGCATCTGGTCGCGCTCGGCGATCGCTGCCGCCCGGACCACCGCGACCGGCTCGGTGAGCAGCCCGAGCCGCTCCCGGATCGCGACGTGCTCGCCGGCCAGGTAGCCCGCGCTCGGCGGCAGGTCGTGGGTGGTCACGGTCGCCAGGACGAGCGGACGGTAGTGCTCGGGCGGCAGCGGGGCGCCGTGCATGTCCCGCTCGAACCACAGCACGCTGGTGCCCAGGATCCCGCGGTCGGAGAGGTAGTCGCGGACCCACGGCTCGACGACTCCCAGGTCCTCGCCGATCACGACCGCGCCCGCGCGGTGCGCCTCGAGGGCCAGGATCCCGACGAGCGCCTCGTGGTCGTACCGGACGTAGGCACCGTCTCCGGAGTCGGCGCCCTCGGGGATCCACCACAGCCGGAAGAGACCGATCACGTGGTCGATGCGGATGGCACCGGCGTGCCGCAGGACCGTGCGGAGCATGTCCCGGTACGGCCGGTACGCCGCGCGGGCGAGCGCGTCCGGGCGCCACGGTGGCTGCGACCAGTTCTGGCCCTGCTGGTTGTACATGTCGGGCGGTGCGCCCACGGTCGCTCCGCGGGCGAGCACGTCGCCCAGCGCCCACACGTCGGCGCCCTCGGGGTGCACGCCGACCGCGAGGTCGTGCATGATCCCGAGCGCCATGCCCCCGTCGAGCGCCGCGCGCTGGGCGTCGGCGAGCTGCTCGTCGGCCTGCCACTGCAGCCACATGTGGAACTCGACGCGGTCGGCGAGCTCTGTGCGCGCCTCCGCGACGAACACCGACGACGGGTCGCGCGCCCCGACAGGCCACTCATGGCCCTCGTACCGCTCGGCCAGCGCGCACCAGAGCGCGAAGCTCTCCAGCCCGGCGCCCTCCTGCTCGACGTAGCTGTCGAACGCCGCCTGCCGCGCGGCGGAGCGCGGCTGGGCGAACACCACCTCGAGGGCGGCGCGCTTGGCGGTCCAGGCGGCGTCCCGGTCGATGGGGCCGGCGTCGCGGTCGGTCGCCAGGACGGGCTCGGCGGCCCATTCGACGAGCGTGCGGTCCGCCGCCGAGAGGTAGCCCGCCTCCCGCACGTCCTCGACCCGGATGTAGAGCGGGTTCACGAACCGGCGCGTGGTCGGCAGGTACGGCGACGGCGTCATCGGCACGGTCGGCTCGGCCGCGTGCAGCGGGTTGATGAGGAGGAAGTCCGCGCCGAGCTCACGCCCGGCCAGCCAGCCGATCTCGGCGAGGTCGGCCAGGTCCCCGACGCCCCAGGAGGCGTTCGAGCGGACCGAGTAGAGCTGGGCCATCAGGCCCCAGGACCGGTGCCGGCGGATCGAGTCGGGCACGTCGAGGTGCGTGGGCGTCACCACCAGCGGGCTGTGCGCCTCGGCCGACGGCCCGGTCGCGACGATCTCGTGCCAGCCCAGCGGCAGGTCGTCGGGAAGCGTGAACGTGGCGCGCCCGACCAGGCGGCCGTCGACCGTCCGCGGTGCGACGGACACGTCGGCCTGCGCGACCTCGCGGCGGCCGCCGCCGACCTCGGGGTCCAGCTCGACCCACACCTCGACCGGGTCACCATGGTTGACGTGCACGGGGACGTGGGCGTGCCGGCCCTCCCGGACCACGAGCACGGGCGGCAGGACGCGGCGCCACGGCATGTCCTCGACGTGCGCGATAGCCAGGTCGATCCGCTCGGGCGACGACGCGTCGACCCCGAGGGCGCCGAGCACGCCCTGCAGCGTCGCGGTGCTGGCACGACGGTTCTGGCCGTGGAAGTCCCAGTGGTCGGGCACCACCCCGTAGGCCGCGGCCAGGCGTAGCAGGGCGTCGGACGCAGGTACCGGGTCGTCGGCCACGGACCGATCCTGCCAGAGCCCTACGCGCACACGCAGGACGTATGCAGCCGGGTGCGTCACAAAGGACCCGTTCACCAGCAGCCGTCGTAACCTTGCGGACCATGACGGCACCTGCTTTGCGTCCCTACCCGCCGGCCACGAGGCTCGATCTGGTCGACGACCTGCACGGCCACCCGGTGGCCGACCCGTACCGGTGGCTCGAGGACGAGACCTCCGACGAGACGCAGGCGTGGTCGGCGGCGCAGGACGAGCTCTACCAGGGCTACCGCGCCGGGCTGCCCACCGACGGCCCCCTGTCCGCCGACGCGCTCGGGGCCCGCCTGCGCGAGCTGCTCGGCGCGGGGTTCGTCAGCCCGCCCGCGTGGCGCGGCGACCGGCGGTTCTTCTCGCGGCGCTCGGGCGACCAGGAGCACGCCGTGGTGGTCGTCGCGGAGGGTGACGACGAGCGCGTCCTGCTGGACCCGATGCTGGTCGACCCCGAGGGCACGACCACCCTGGACTCGTGGCAGCCGTCGAAGGAGGGCCACCTGGTGGCCTACCAGATGTCGACCGGCGGCACCGAGGAGAGCGTCCTGCGCGTCCTCGACGTGGCGACCGGCGACGTCGTCGACGGCCCGATCGACCGTGCCCGCTACTCCCCGGTGGCCTGGCTGCCGGGCGGCGAGGCGTTCTTCTACGTGCGCCGCCTGGCTCCCGAGCTGCTCCCGGCCGACGAGGCCCAGTACCACCGCCGGGTCTGGCTGCACCGGGTGGGCACGCCGGCGGAGCAGGACGTCGAGGTGTTCGGCGACGGCCTCGACCACACCAACTACTACGGCGCCTCGGTGTCGCGCGACGGCCGCTGGCTGATCGTCTCGGCGTCCGCGGGCACCGCCCCGCGCACCGACGTGTGGATCGCGGACCTGTCGACGTCGCCCCTGGACGCGCCGGCGTTCGTCGACGTCGCGGTCGGCCTGGACGCGGAGACCGGTGCCTGGGTGGCCCGAGACGGCCGGCTCTACGTGCACACCAACCTCGACGCACCGCGCGGACGTCTCGCGGTCACCGACCCGACGAGGCCCGGGGTCGAGCACTGGACGACGCTGCTCGCCGAGGACCCGACCGCGGTCCTGGAGGACGTCGCGTTCGCGGACGGCGGCGGGGACGACCGGACACCGACCGCCCTGCTCGCCTCGTGGCGCCGGCACGCCGTCTCCGAGGTGTCCGTGCACGACCCGGCCAGCGGCGAGCTGCTGGACACCGTCCCGCTGCCGGGGCTCGGGTCGATCTCGGGCCTGGTCACGCGGCCCGAGGGCGGTCAGGACGTCTGGTTCTCCTACGCGGACCACACCTCCCCGTCGAGCGTCCACGTGCTCGATGCCGCCACGCGGCGCACGACCCTGTGGGCGGCTCCTCCCGGGCTCGTCGCCGACCTGCCGGACGTCGTCGCGCAGCAGATCGACGTGGTCAGCAAGGACGGCACGGTCGTGCGCGCGTTCGTCGTCGCCCTCGAGGACTCCCTCGACGCGACCGGTGTGCCGACGAAGCCCGCCCCCACGATCCTGTACGGCTACGGCGGCTTCCAGATCTCGCTCGACCCCGCCTACTCCGCGTCGACGCTCGCGTGGGTCGAGGCCGGCGGCGTCTACGTCGTCGCCAACCTGCGCGGCGGTGGCGAGGAGGGTGAGCAGTGGCACCGCGACGGCATGCGGGGCAACAAGCAGAACGTGTACGACGACTTCCACGCCGTCGGTGAGCACCTCGTCGCTAACGGTTGGACGACGCCCGAGCAGCTCGCGTGCTGGGGCGGGTCGAACGGCGGCCTGCTGGTCGGCGCCGCGGTGACCCAGCGACCCGATCTCTTCGCCGCGGCGGTGTGCTCGGCCCCCCTGCTCGACATGGTCCGCTACCAGCTGTTCGGCCTGGGCGTCACGTGGACCGAGGAGTACGGCGACGCCGACGACCCGACCGAGCTCGGCTGGCTGCTCGGGTACTCGCCGTACCACCGGGTGGTCGACGGCACCGACTACCCGGCCACGCTGTTCACCGTGTTCGAGGGCGACACGCGCGTCGACCCGCTGCACGCGCGCAAGCTGGCGGCGGCGCTCCAGGCGGCGACCAGCGGCGACGCGACGACCCGGCCAATCCTGCTGCGCCGCGAGACCGGCGTCGGGCACGGCGGCCGGTCGTTGTCCCGCAGCATCGGGCTGTCGGTGGAGCAGCTGCAGTTCGCCGCAGACCGCACGGGCCTGTGGGTCCGCGCGTGATCACCGCGGACCCGTCCCCGAGCCCCACCTCGCTGATCGACTCCAGCAAGGCACCGCAGACCTGGCAGGAGTGGTTCGTCGGCATCCCCCTGCGCATCATCCTCATCGTCGGCATCAGCTCGATCGCGCTGTGGCTGATCCGCCGCTCGATCCGTGGGATCACCAACCGCGTAGCCGACGGCACGCCGTGGCTGGAGCGGGGCATGCTCAAGCCGCTCGGCGACAGCGCGGTCGGCGCCGTGCTCGACAAGGCCAACCCGCTGGCCAATGCGCGGCGGGCCCAGCGCGCCCGCACGATCGGCTCGGTGCTGCGCTCGACCGCCACGATCGTCGTCGGCGGCACCGCGTTCTTCATGATCCTGGACGCGCTGGGCATCAGCCTCGCGCCGTTCATCGCCTCGGTCGGCGTCATCGGGGTTGCGCTCGGCTTCGGCGCGCAGAGCCTGGTGAAGGACTTCCTCACCGGCCTGTTCATGCTCCTCGAGGACCAGTACGGCGTCGGCGACGTCATCGACGTGGGACCGGCCAACGGCACCGTCGAGGCCGTCACGCTGCGCATCACCAAGATCCGCGACGCCGACGGCACCCTCTGGTACGTCCCGAACGGCACGATGCTGCGGGTGGGCAACAAGACGCAGGGCTGGGCGACGGCGGTCGTCGAGATCGACGTCGACTACTTCGCCGACCTCGACCAGGTCCGGTCCCTGCTGGCGGAGGCCGCGGCTCGCGTCGCGGCCGACCCCGTGACCGGCTCGCACATCCTCGGCGAGCCGACGATCACCGGGATCGAGAAGCTCAGCGCCGACGCCGTCACGCTGCGCCTCAAGGTCAAGACGTCGCCCGCGCAGCAGTGGGAGGTCGCCCGCGAGCTGCGGATCGCGGCCCGCCAGGTGCTGGAGCAGGCGGACGTGCCGCTGGCCGGCCAGCGGGACCTGATGGCGACGCACCGGGCGCTCGTGGCCGAGCGCGACGACGTCCCCGATCCCCACGACACGCCGCTGGACGACATGGTCAACGAGCGCGACGCTCGCAGGGCGGCCTCGTCGGCCCCGTCGGAGGACTGAGGGCTCAGGCCCAGTCGAGCAGCGGGTCCCCGGCGCGCACGGTGCCGCCCTCGGGCACCAGGACGGTCAGCAGGTCCGGGTCGGCCTGCAGGGCGACGACCGGGCAGATGGTGGCCAGCTCGGCGGCGTGCACGTCGACCGGCGACCACGTGATCAGGTGGTCGCCCGCGCGCACGGTCTGGCCGCCCTCGACGTGCAGCGTGAACCCGGAGCCGGCGAGGCCGACCGTGTCGATGCCGAGGTGGACCAGGACGGTGCGCCCCTCGTCCAGCTCGAGCGCGAACGCGTGCGGGTGCAGCGCGCCGATCACGCCGTCGGCCGGGGCGACGACGGTCTGGGTCTGGGTGCGCAGCGGCTCGATCGCCAGACCGGGACCGACCATGCCCTCCGCGAACACCGGGTCGGGCACGGCGGTGACCGGCAGCACGACGCCGGTCAGGGGGCTGACGAGCCGCAGCGTAGCCATCGTCGGGGATACCCGACCGTGGGTCAGCGCAGGGAGTCGAGCTCGGCGGCGAGGTTGTCGGCCTCCGGGCCGACGATCACCTGGACGATGCGGCCCGAGCGCACGACACCGAACGCGCCGCTGGCCTTGAGCGCGCCCTCGTCGACGAGGTGCGCGTCAGTGACCTCGACGCGCAGGCGGGTGATGCAGGGCTCGAGGTCCAGGACGTTCGAGTTACCACCCAGCGCTGCGAGGATCTGCTCTGCCTTGCTCATGGAACTCCTCAGCTCGCGGGCGCGTGCCATTACGCGCGCGACGCCAAGACTAACCCCGCCCACGCGCGACCACGGCCGAAGGGCCCTGGACGGCGCGGCCCGCTGGCGTTCAGGGTCGTGGAAGCCGCACACTGCGTCAGGACGACGAGGAGGTCACGCCGGTGAGTGCCGTGCACGCTGAACACCCCACGGTCATCACCGGCATCGGGGTGAGCCCCGGGCGCGTGGTCGCGCCCGCCGTCCTGATGCCGGACCCGGTCGCCGAGCCACCGTCGGGTCGGCGCCTTCCGCCCGGCACCGACTACGCGGCCGAGGCGACCCGCATCAGCGCCGCGTCCGAGGTGGTGCGCGCCGCGCTCGACGCCGCCGCCGACCTCGCCGAGGGCGAGAGCGCCGACCTGCTGCACGCGACCGCGGCCATCGCGGCCGACCCGAGCCTCGTCGAGGACGCCGAGCAGCGCGTCGTCAACGACCGGCTGGTGCCGGAGCGTGCCGTGTGGGAGGCCGCCGAGGCGGTCGCCGAGCAGTTCGAGGCGCTCGGTGGCTACTTCGCCGAGCGGACGCAGGACATCGCCGACGTCCGCGACCGGCTCGTCGCACACCTGACCGGGCGTCCGGCGCCCGGTGTGCCCGCGCACGAGGAGCCATTCGTGCTCGTCGCGGCCGACCTCGCCCCGGCGATCGTCGCGACCCTGGACACCGCGCGCGTGCTGGCGATCGTGACCGGGACGGGCGGTCCCACGTCGCACACCGCGATCCTGGCCCGCGCCCGCGGCATCCCGACGGTCGTCGCCGCCAGGGGCGCCGAGGCCGTGGTGCACGCCGAGGGCCTCGTGCTCGTCGACGGGTCCGCGGGCACCGTCACCGTCGACCCCACCGACGAGCAGGTCCGCGCCGCGCGAGCGCTCGGCACGCAGGTCCGCACGTTCGACGGCCACGGCCGGACGTCCGACGGGCACGCCGTGGCGCTGCTGGCCAACGTGGGCGACCCGTCCGACGCCGAGCCGGCCGCGGCCGCGGGCGCCGAGGGCGTGGGACTGTTCCGCACCGAGTTCGGGTTCCTCGGTCGCACCGAGGCCCCGACGATCGAGGAGCAGGTCACCGCCTACCGTCGCGTCCTGGCCGCGTTCCCCGGCCGCAAGGTCGTCGTCCGCACGCTCGACGCGGGTGCCGACAAGCCGCTGCCGTTCCTCACCGACGAGCCGGAGGTCAACCCCGCGCTCGGCGTGCGCGGCCTGCGCACCGCGGTGCGGCACCCCGAGGTGCTCGAGGACCAGCTCACGGCGATCGCCCGCGCAGCCGAGTCCGAGCAGGCCGACGTCTGGGTCATGGCCCCGATGGTGTCGACGGTCGACGAGGCCGAGCAGTTCGTCGCGTCCTGCGCCAAGCACGGGCTCGACGTGGCCGGCGTGATGATCGAGGTCCCGAGCGCGGCCCTGCTGTCCGGGCCGATCCTGGCCCACGCGGCGTTCGCGAGCATCGGCACCAACGACCTCACGCAGTACACGATGGCGGCCGACCGGCTCCTGGGCGCGGTCGCCGAGCTCTCCGACCCGTGGCAGCCCGCCGTGCTGCACCTCGTCGCGACGGCCTGTGCCGGTGGCGCGCAGCAGGGTCGCCCGGTCGGCGTCTGCGGCGAGGCGGCGGCCAGCCCGGCGCTCGCCGCGGTGCTCGTCGGGCTCGGGGTGTCGTCGCTGTCGATGACACCGCGCGCCCTGCCCGACGTCGCCGCGCTGCTCGCCGCCACGTCGCTCGACGAGTGCCGACGACTCGCACAGCTCGCACTCTCCGCCTCGACCGCGGCCGACGCGCGAGCCGTCGTGCGTGCGCAGCTGCCCGTCCTGGAGGACCTGGGCCTGTAACCCAGCATGTGAGGATGGGGCCCGTGAGACCCGACTCCTTCTATGCCGCGGTGGGCGGGCACGAGACGTTCGTCCGGCTGGTCGACGAGTTCTACCGGGGCGTGGCCGACGACCCGGTGCTGCGGCCGATGTACCCCGAGGAGGACCTGGGGCCGGCTGCCGAGCGGCTGACGATGTTCCTCGAGCAGTACTGGGGCGGACCGACCACCTACTCCGACCAGCGCGGGCATCCCCGGCTGCGGATGCGGCACGCGCCGTTCAAGGTGAACCCGGACGCCCGCGACCGCTGGCTCCTGCACATGCGCGCCGCCGTGGACACCCTCGACCTGGCCCCCCTGCACAAGGCCGAGCTCTGGGACTACCTCGAGCGTGCCGCGCACTCGATGCTCAACACCTTCGAGGACTGATGACGACAGACCCCATGAGGCCCGTGCTCGACATCCTGCGGCTCGAGGCGACCGAGACCGACGTCTTCACCGGGTCGTCGCTCCCCCAGCCGAGCGGTCGCGTGTTCGGCGGCCAGGTGCTCGCGCAGGCGCTGCTCGCCGCGGGCGCGACGGTCCCCGACGGCCGGCTCCCGCACTCGCTGCACGGGTACTTCCTGCGCGCGGGCGACGTCGCCGAGCCCATCACGTTCGCGGTCGAACGGCTGCGCGACGGCCGGTCGTTCACCGCCCGCCGGACCCACGCGCTGCAGGACGGATCGGCGATCCTGTCGATGATCACCTCGTTCCAGGAGTCGCAGCCGGGCATCGACTACTCCGACCCGATGCCCGAGGGGATCCCCGCGCCCGAGGACGTACCCTCCGCGCTGGACGTGCTCGGCGCGATCGACCACCCGGTCGCCAAGTTCTGGACGCAGGAGGCCGCCTTCGACGTGCGGCACGTGAACGGGCAGATCTACCTGGGCCCCGCGGCGGACGTGACCGGGCAGCAGTCGGTGTGGTTCCGGTCGCGCGGCCCGCTGCCGGACGACCAGCTCCTGCACCGCGCGCTGCTCGCGTACGCGTGCGACCAGGTGATGCTCGAGCCGATCCTGCGGCGCTCGGGAAAGTCCTGGGTCACGCCCGGCCTGTCGATCGCGTCGCTCGACCACGCCATGTGGTGGCACCGCGATGTACGAGTCGACGACTGGCTGTTGTACGTGCAGTCGTCGCCGAGCGCGCAGGGCGGTCGCGGGCTGGGCGCGGCCCGCGTGTTCACCCGCGACGGCACCCTCGTCGCGTCCGTCGCCCAGGAGGGCATGGTCCGCTTCCCGGACTGATAGCCATCGCCACGCTCGGCGAGCGCGACCGCCCGGGTCGGGCGACACTGCCTCGCATGGTCCGCCTGCGTCGTGTCCGCATCGACTCCCCCGGCTGGTCGCGACGCCGCGCCGGTCGAGGATTCGTCTACCTCGATGTCTCGCGGGAGCGGATCGCCGACGAGGACGAGCTCGAGCGGATCGTCTCGCTCGCGATCCCGCCGGCCTGGCGCGAGGTGTGGATCAGCCCCTGGCCGAACGGCCACATCCAGGCGGCCGGCCTGGACGACGCCGCGCGACGCCAGTACGTCTACCACCAGCAGTGGCGGGTTCGTCGCGACCGCCTCAAGCACGACCGGGTGCTGGAGATCGCCGCCCGGCTGCCCGCCGCGCGTCGTCGGGTCCGCCGGGACCTGCAGCTCGAGGGGATGCCGCGGGAGAAGGTCCTGGCGCTCGCCTTCCGGCTGCTCGACCTCGCCTACCTGCGCGTCGGCGGCGAGGGCTACGCGGCACGGCACGGGTCGTACGGGCTCGCGACGCTGCTGCGCTCGCACGTCTCGGCCAGCGATGACCGCGTGCATCTGCGCTTCCCCGCCAAGTCGGGCCAGATCAGGGACACGGACGTCGAGGACGACGACGTCGCGACCGTGATCCGCTCGCTCAAGCGGCGCTCCGACGACGGTGACGAGCTGCTGGCGTGGCGCGAGGGCGACACCTGGCACGACGTCACGAGCGTCGACGTCGGCGCCTACATCAAGGAGCTGCTCGGGCCCGATGCGACGCCCAAGGACTTCCGGACGTGGCACGCGACGGTGCTCGCCGCGCGAGGCCTCGCCGACGCGGGGCCAGCCCCCTCGTCGGAGCGCGCCCGCCGGCGGGTGGTCACGCAGGTGGTGCGGGACGTGGCCGACGAGCTCGGCAACACCCCGGCCGTGTGCCGCGCCTCGTACATCGACCCGCGGGTCATCGACCTCTGGGAGCACGGCCAGGCGATCACGCCGACGCGTTCGCAGGTGGTGGCCGAGCGCGAGACCCTCGCGCTGCTGTCCTGAGCGTCTCTCAGGCTGCCCGGGTGCGGTCCCGCCCGTCCGAACGCACACTGCCCAGGTGACGACTGCCCCGGACGACCTCCTTCCCGCGCCCGTCGCGGACACGCTCGGGGACCTCGTGCCCGGCCTCGACGCGTCCGGGCAGGCACGCCCGGACGCGCCGCTGGTCGCCGTCACCGGCGTCACGGGGTACGTCGGCGGCCGGCTGGTGCCCGAGCTCCTGGCGGCGGGCTACCGGGTGCGGGCGATCGCGCGGAACCCCGACCGGTTGCGGGGCCGGCCCTGGTACGACCAGGTGGAGCTCGCGCGCGCCGACGCGTCCGACCTCGCGCAGATCCGCGAGGCGCTGGCCGGCACCGATGTCGCGTACTACCTGATCCACTCGCTCGGCTCGGGCCGCAGCTTCGAGTCGACGGACCGCCGCACCGCGCTGACGTTCGCGCAGGCGGCCCGCGAGGGCGGGGTCCGTCGGCTCGTCTACCTCGGCGGGCTCTACCCCGAGGGCGAGGACCTCTCGCCGCACCTCGCGTCCCGCACCGAGGTCGGCGAGATCCTGCTCGCGTCCGGCGTGCCGACGACCGTGCTGCGCGCCGCCGTCATCCTCGGGTCGGGCTCGGCGTCGTTCGAGATGATGCGCTACCTCACCGAACGGCTCCCGGCGATGACGGTGCCGCGCTGGGTGGACAACCGGATCCAGCCGATCGCGATCCGCGACGTCCTGCGCTACCTGGTCGGCTCGGCAGCGATGCCTGCCGACGTCAGCCGCGGCTTCGACATCGGCGGACCCGATGTCCTGACCTACCGCCAGATGATGCAGCGCTACGCGTCGGCCGCCGGACTGCGGCCGCGCATCATCGTCGGGGTCAAGGTCCTCACGCCCCGGCTGTCGAGCCTGTGGGTCTCGCTCGTGACGCCGGTGCCGTCCGGGCTCGCCCGGCCCCTGGTGGAGTCGCTCGTGCACGAGGTGGTGTGCGACGAGCACGACATCGCCGAGCACGTGCCCGACCCGCCGGGCGGCCTCATCGGCTTCGACCGCGCGGTCCGGCTCGCGCTGCGCCGCGTGCACGACGCGGCGGTCAGCACACGGTGGTCGTCGGCGGCCGTCCCGGGCGCCCCGAGCGACCCGCTGCCCAGCGACCCGGACTGGGCAGGCGGCTCCCTGTACGTCGACGAGCGACGGATCGAGGTCGACGCCTCACCGGAGGCGCTGTGGCGGGTGCTCGAGGCCGTCGGCGGCGAGCGCGGCTGGTACTCGTGGGGGCTCGCGTGGCGCATCCGCGGCCTGGCCGACCGGCTCGTCGGCGGCCCGGGTCTGCGGCGCGGTCGTCGCGACCCCATGAGCCTGCTCGTCGACGACGCCGTCGACTTCTGGCGGGTCGAGGCCATCGAGGAGGGCGTGCTCCTGCGCCTGCGCGCCGAGATGCGCGTGCCCGGGCTGGCCTGGTTGGAGCTCCGCGTGGAGTCGAGCCGGCCCACCGTGTTCGCGCAGCGGGCGCTGTTCCATCCCAAGGGGTTGCTCGGGCAGCTCTACTGGTGGTCGGTCTACCCGTTCCACGGGATCGTGTTCGGGGGGATGCAGCGCAACATCGCGCGCGCCGCCGAGGCCGCGGAGCGCTCTCGGATCAAGGACTAGCCGCGACGGCGGATCGCCACGGGCTCCTCGACGTACGGCTCCCAGGCGGCGCGCTCGTCGGGCCCGATCCGCATCGGCTTGCCTGTCGCGGTGCTGACGAGCACGACCGTGGTCGCGGCGCGTGCGTAGACGACGGGCGCCTCGCCGTCGACCAGCGGGTCGCGCATCTCGTAGCACACGTCCAGGCTCGCCCCGCCGAGGTGGCCCAGCCACATCTCGACGACGACCGGCGTGCGGCGGTAGCTCAGGGGGCGCAGGTACTCGATCTCCTGCCGGGCGACCAGGGTCGACATCTGCGCGGCCGGTCCCGCGTCGAGCACGGCGGTCGGCCAGGGGGCCAGGTCGCCGGCGGGTGCCCGCCAGAAGGCCGTGATGCGCGCCTCTTCGAGGAGCGTGAGCATCGCGGCGTTGTTCACGTGCTGGTACGCGTCGAGGTCGGACCAACGCAGCAGGACGGGGATCTCGAGGCGCGCCATCCCCCGATCCTAGGAGGCCGCCCTGAGCGCGGCGGCACGGCACCGGGCCAGCGCGTCCAGCTCGGCGGCGACGGGCCCGACCACGTGCTCGTCGACCKCCGCGACGACGGACCTCTCCAGGCGACGGCGCACGCCGGCCGCGCGACGACGACCGGCCAGCCGACCGACGAGGCGGCCGAGCCCCGCGACGAGCAGACCGGCCAGCACGCCGCCGACCAGCAGGAGCGTCGGCACCGGGATGCCCCAGCGCATCGGCGTCTCGGGCTGCGGCAGCTTCAGCAGCCCCATCCCGGCGAGCAGCAGGAGCCACACGAGCCCGGCACCGGCGACGACCAGAAGGATCCACTGCAGGAACGCCAGCGCGCGCCACGACCACGGCGTCCGGGACCTGGTGACGGGGACACGGACCACCGTGCGGTCGAGGACGTCGTCGAGGTCGACGGAGGCGGCGCGCGACCGTGCGGCGAGCACCCAGGCGTCCGGGGCGCCCGCGGTCGCGGCGTCGACGTAGCCGCGCAGCGCGATCACGGCGGCGGCCCGGGCGCCGGCCGCGGGCGGCTGGCGCGACGACCGGACGAGATCGTCGGGAGCGCTGGCTCGACCGAGCCCGAGCCGGCGCAGCGGGTCGGGCCGCAGCTGCGCCACCCAGCGCGTGACGGGCCATCCGGTCGCCGCCTGGGCCGACCGGCGCGTCGACCGACGGACCGCGTCGGTGACCTCGTCGATACCCGCGGCCGTCCCCCACGCCTGCACGAGGGCGTCGCGCGCGGCCGCCTCCCGGCGCGGGTTCGGCGGCGCACCGCACGCGGTCACGAGCGTCTGCGCGGCGGCCCGCGCGTCCGCCGTCAGGCGCTGGGTCGCCGCGAGCCGTCGACGTGCGGCCTCCGCCAGCAGCTCACGCAGCTCGGCGATGCCGTCGCCCGTCGCCGCGCTGGCGGCCAGCACCGTCGCGCCGCCGAGCCCGTCCTCGACCGCCAGCCGGCGCAGGTCCGCGAGCATCGCGCGTTGCTCGTCCGGGGTCAGCCGGTCCGCCTGGTTCAGCACCAGGACGACGACGCTCGCGTGCTCGCGCAACCCGCGCAGGTACCGCGTGTGCAGCGCCGCGTCCGCGTACTTCTGCGGGTCGACCACCCAGACCAGCAGGTCGACCCGGTCGTAGAGGCGTTCCGCGACGGCGCGGTGCTCCGTGACCACCGAGTCGTGGTCGGGCAGGTCGAGCAGCACCAGACCCGTGGCCGAGTCCCGCAGGGCTGGGCTCGCGGCGACGTGTCGCTGCCCGACGTCGAGCCAGTCGAGCAGCTCGTCGACGCCGTCCGCGGACGGCTCGGACCGTGCCGGAACGACGAGCGCGACCGGCTCCCCGGTGGTCGGGCGCGTGACGCCTGGGACCGCGATCGGCGCGTCGGCCAGGGCGTTGAGCAGCGACGACTTGCCCGACCCCGTCGCACCGGCGAGCGCGACCACCGTGTGCTCGCCGGACAGGGCGAGCCGTCGCCCCGCGCGGTCGACGACCTCCTGCGCCCGCGCGAGCGCGTCGTCGGGCAGGCGGCCGCGCGCGAGACCGACGGCCTCGTCCAGCGCGGCCACCCGGGCCCGCGGATCGATCCCGCTCACCCGCGCCGCCATCGGTTCCACCAGCGCACCGGCGTCACGTCCTGCACAGGGGCCTCGGCCCGACGCGCCCCGACCCCGCGCAGGCTGCCCCGGCCGCCGCGGGTCTCGACGACCGACCAGCTCGCGCGCGCCGCCATCGCCTCCGTCACGCGCTCGACCGAGGCGCGCAGGTCGGAGCCGTCCTGCGACGCCGCCCCGGTCGCGTCGAGCTGCCGCGTGAACCGCGCCGCCTCCTCGTCGAGCAGCGACTGGGCGCGCGCCGCGAGCCGCTCGTGCGCCTCACGCGTGAGGCGCCGGACGGCCTCGTCGCCGAACACCGCCTCGAGCACCCGCTGCGCGAGGATCGCGGCACCGGCGGCGATGCCGACCTCCGCGCCGGTCAGTCCGCCGGTGGTCGAGAACACCGCGACCATGAGCACCGCGCCGAGCCCGTTCACGCCGTAGGACAGGGCGCGAGCCGTGGTCCGCCGGCCGGCGCCCTCGCTCTCGACGAGGGCGAGCACGTCGCCCTGCCAGCCGCGCACCTGCTCCGCCGTCCGCGAGCGCAGGTCCGCGGAGGCCCGGCTGAGGGCGAGGCCGTCGAGCAGGGCTGCACCGGCGGGGTCGTTGCGCCAGGTGGCGTGCGCGGACTCGGCGGCCTCTTCCGCGGCGTCCTGGATGACCGCCGAGAGCCCGTGCGCCACCGCCTCGACGAGGGCCGGCTCGGGCGTCCGCCGACCGCGCACGAAGCCGACGACCTTGTCGCGCAGCCGCGAGACCCCCTGCTCGAGCGACCGGAACAGCTCGCTCGTCCCGACCACGTCCTGCCAGCGCGCCAGCACCTCGCCGCGCAGCAGGGACCCGTCCGAGGTCGCGTGGGCCACCTGCTCCGCGGCCCCGGCGTACGCACGCTCGATGCCCGCCCGCAGGCGCTCGTCCGCGGCTCGCTGCTCGTCAGCCGCGGTCGCGAGGTCCAGCGTGCGCCGGGCGACGTCCGCGACGGCTCCGTCCCAGGTGGCCGCGAGCGCAGCGGACCGCGTGCCCGGCTCGGTCGCCGTCGCGGTGAGGAAGTCGGCGATCGGCCCGACCGCCGCCTCGGGCAGCAGGCCGTCCTCCAGCGACGTCTCGGGCACGAGCAGCACCTGCGCGGCGGCCAGCCCGGCCTCGTCGAGCATGCGCCGCAGGTCGTCGCCGACCGCCTGCTCGGTGCCTTCGTCCACGCGGTCGAGCACGATCGCCAGGTGCGTCCCCCGGCGGGCCGCGTCCGCCAGCAGCTCCCACGGGACCGCGTCCGCGTACCGGGCGGCGGTCGTGACGAACAGCCACACGTCGGCCGCCGCGAGCAGCTGGGCGGCCAGGACGCGGTTGGCCTCCTCGACCGAGTCGACGTCCGGGGCGTCCAGCAGCGCCAGGCCACCGGGCAGCACCTCGGACGCGACGAGCCGGAGCCCGGCACCCGCCTCCCTGCCGGCGACCCGCGCCAACGACGGCAGCACGCGGTCCGTGCTGAACCAGCGGGCATCCAGGGGGTGGTGGACGAGCACCGGCGAGCGCGTGGTCGGCCGCAGCACGCCCGGGGCGCTCACCTGCGCACCGACCAGCGAGTTCACGATCGTCGACTTGCCCGCGCCGGTCGAGCCGCCGACGACCACCAGGACCGGGGCGTCGGGGTCGCGCAGGCGCGGCAGGAGGTAGTCGTCGAGCTGGTCGAGCACGCGGGTGCGGTCGGCCCGGCCGGTCTCCGCCGTGGCGGTCTCCAGCGGCAGCCGGACGTCTGCGACGCGCCCGCGCAGGGTCAGCAGGGCGTCGGCGAGCTCGTCGTGCGCCATCGCCCCGCCTCCTGCCTCGTCGTCGACCCCACACGCCCAGCTCGTCGCGACCCGCGCCGGCGTCAGGATCCCCGATCGGTCGTCGGGACCCCGACTCTGTCGTGCCGCGCCCCTGCGCGCTACCCGGCGGGTGCGACGACGGCCCGCCCGACACGTGGTCGGACGGGCCGTCGTGGGCCGTCAGTCGCGGCGCAGCTTGCGGTAGGTCACGCGGTGCGGGCGGGCGGCGTCCGCACCGAGCCGCTCGACCTTGTTCTCCTCGTAGGAGGCGAAGTTGCCCTCGAACCAGTACCAGTTGGCCGGGTCGTCCTCCGTGCCCTCGTAGGCCAGGATGTGCGTCGCCACCCGGTCGAGGAACCACCGGTCGTGGGAGACCACGACGGCGCAGCCCGGGAACTCGAGCAGCGCGTTCTCCAGGGAGCCGAGCGTCTCGACGTCCAGGTCGTTGGTGGGCTCGTCGAGCAGCAGCAGGTTGCCGCCCTGCTTGAGCGTGAGCGCGAGGTTGAGACGGTTGCGCTCACCACCCGAGAGCACGCCTGCCGGCTTCTGCTGATCCGGGCCCTTGAAGCCGAACGCGGCGACGTAGGCGCGCGAGGGCATCTCGACGTTGCCGACCTTGAGGAAGTCCAGCCCGTCGGAGACGACCTCGAAGAGCGTCTTCTTGGGGTCGATCCCGCCGCGCGACTGGTCCACGTAGCTGATCGAGACGGTCTCGCCGACCTTGAGGTCGCCGCCGTCCAGCGGCTCGAGGCCGACGATCGTCTTGAAGAGCGTCGTCTTGCCGACGCCGTTCGGGCCGATGACGCCGACGATGCCGTTGCGGGGCAGCGTGAAGCTCAGGCCGTCGATGAGCACGCGCCCGTCGAAGCCCTTCTGCAGGTTGGCGGCCTCCAGGACGATCGCTCCCAGTCGCGGACCCGGCGGGATCTGGATCTCCTCGAAGTCCAGCTTCCTGGTGCGGTCCGCCTCGGCGGCCATCTCCTCGTAGCGGGCCAGTCGCGACTTCGACTTGGTCTGGCGGCCCTTGGCGTTGGACCGCACCCACTCCAGCTCCTCCTTGAGGCGCTTCGCGAGCTTGACGTCCTTCTTGCCCTGGATGGCCAGGCGCTCGCCCTTCTTCTCCAGGTAGGTGGAGTAGTTGCCCTCGTAGGGGTACAGGCGGCCGCGGTCGACCTCGCAGATCCACTCCGCGACGTGGTCGAGGAAGTACCGGTCGTGGGTGACGGCGAGGATGGCGCCGGGGTAGTCCTTCAGGTGCGCCTCGAGCCAGAGCACGCTCTCCGCGTCGAGGTGGTTGGTGGGCTCGTCGAGGAGCAGCAGGTCGGGCTTCTCCAGGAGCAGCTTGCACAGGGCCACGCGGCGGCGCTCGCCACCGGAGAGCACGGTGACGTCGGCGTCCGGCGGCGGGCAGCGCAACGCGTCCATGGCCTGCTCGAGCTGAGCGTCCAGGTCCCACGCGTCGGCGGCGTCGATGGCCTCCTGCAGCACGCCCATCTCGGCGAGGAGCGCGTCGAAGTCGGCGTCGGGCTCGCCCATCAGCACGGAGATCTCGTTGTAGCGGTCGAGCTTGCCCTTGATCTCGGCGACGCCCTCCTCGACGTTGCCGAGGACCGTCTTGGCCTCGTTCAGCGGCGGCTCCTGCTGCAGGATGCCGACCGTGTAGCCCGGGCTGAGGCGCGCCTCGCCGTTGGACGGCTGGTCCAGCCCGGCCATGATCTTCAGGATCGTCGACTTGCCCGCGCCGTTCGGTCCGACGACGCCGATCTTGGCGCCGGGCAGGAAGTTCAGGGTGACGTCGTCGAGGATCACCTTGTCGCCGTGCGCCTTGCGCGTCTTGTACATGGAGTAGATGAACTCAGCCACTGGCTCTTCGTCCGCCTCGGGTGCTCGTGGAGGTGCCCGCCTCGGCCGGGGGCCGACGACTCTGACACTGCTGACCGGCCCCCGCGACGCGATCGGCCGCGCGACTGCCGTGAGCAGTACCCGCGCGGTCCGACCTGCGTCGTCGGGTTGCCGGTGCCCCAGCCTAGGCGATCACCGCACCCCGGCCAGTGCCGGGAGCGTGTCCTCGTCGGCCACGTCGCCGGCCGGCACGAGGTTCGCGTCGGTCTCCTGGTCGACCAGCTCCTCGAGGCCGCTGACGTCGGCGGGCTCCTTCGCCTCGTCGGACCCGGCCGCCGACCCGCTCGTCGTCCGCGCGAAGTGGCTGCTGCCGAACGCGAGGTCGTGGCCGAGCGAGGTGGCCTCCAGGACGAGGGACGTGCGGGGGCCGTTCTCGGAGATCCACTCCTCGGTGGAGAGCCGACCCTGCACGATCACGGGGTCTCCCTTGCGCAGCGAGCGCGCGACGTTGACCGCGGTGGTCCGCCAGACCTTCACGTTGAACCACTCCGTCTGGCCGTCCTTCCACGCGCCGGTCTGCTTGTCGAACCAGCGGCGGGTGCTGCCGAGCCGGAACGTGCTGAACGGGGTGCCGCCGTCGTTCTCGTGGAAGTTGCGCACCTCCGTGCCGATCCAGCCGACCACGGTCAGGTCCAGGGACTGTGTGCTCATCGATGCCTCCAGTGCCGGGCGCCCCGACGGGTGCGGGGCTCGTCCGGCCAGCCTCGACGCGCGACACGGTGCACGGGCACCCGGATCCCGGATCCGTGCGACGAGGGCTGAGCCAGGGGGCTGTGGACGGGTCAGCCGCGCGCGGACGCGAGGAGCTCGCGGACCTTGCGGTGCTCGGCGAGCACCTGCTCGGTCGGTACGGCGAGCCGGGCGCGCGAGACGCTCTCGAGCGCCGCTCGACCGTCGCGCAGGACCTGCTCCGAGCGTCGTCGCGCCGCGGCCGAGCGTGCGGCCCGGCCGGCGAAGAGGGCGACGACGGCTCCGACGAGGGCGACGACGGCGGCCACCGGCGCCCAGGTGTTGGCGTCGCCGTCACCCATCGCCGAGCCGACCGCCACCGACCCGAGCACGAGCGCCGCACCCGCGAGCACGATCGCCAGCACCCCGAGCCCGAGCGCCAGCCCCGACCGGCGCGCGGTGACGCTCAGCTCGGAGATCGCGTCCGCGACCGCGAGCCGCAGCTCGGCCGTCGAGGCGACCCGTGAGCCGATGTCCTGCGCCCACCGCTTGGGCAGCCCGTTCGTGACCGTCTCGAGCCACATCCCGCGGGCCAGGGCGACGGCATCCTCCTGCACCGCCCCGAAGCCCTCGGCCGGGGCGGTCCCACCGCGGACCGCGGTCGCGACCGAGCTCGCCACCGACGACAGGCCCACCGAGCGGGCGAGCGTGTCGACCGTCTCGCCGAGGGACAGCGTGGCGGGCTCCCGGGTCGCGACCTGCGTCTGGAGGGTGGTGACGGCATCGTTCAGCTCGGCCCCCGCGTGCCTCGCGGCGAGCGACTGCGAGGCCACGACACCCGCGAGCGCCTCCCGCAGGCCCCTGACGCCCTCGCCGGTCGTCGCCGAGGCCGACGTCACCGGGACACCCGTCAGGCCGTCGTCGACGAGCAGGCGTTCGAGGTCGGCGACGAGGGACGGCCGGACGTCGGGCGAGACGGTGTCGACCTGGTTGAGCACGACGACCATCGACGACTCGTGGCCGACGAGCTGACGCAGGTAGCCGCTGTGCAGCGCGTCGTCGGCGTACTTCTGCGGGTCGACGACCCACGCGAGCAGGTCCGCCTGCGGGATCAGCCGGTCGACGACCTCGCGGTGCTCGGGAGCGATCGAGTCGTGGTCGGGCAGGTCGAGGAGCACGAGCCCCCGCAGGGACGCCTCCGACTCCCCGTCGAGGAGGCTCTCGCGCGCGATCCGACGCTCGGGCACGACGCCCAGCCAGTCGAGCAGGGCGTCCGCGCCGTTGCCCCAGACGCACGCGGTGATCTCCGACGTGGTGGGCCGGCGCACCCCGACGTCCGCGAACTGCAGGCCGCTGATCGCGTTGAAGAGGCTCGACTTGCCGGAACCGGTGCCGCCGACGAGCGCGACGACGGTGTGGTCGACGCCGAGCGCGAGCCGTTCGCGCACGCCGTCGATCGTCGTCGAGACCCGGGCCGAGGCCTTGGGCGAGACGCGACCGTCGGCGACGGCCAGGGCGCGGTCGAGGGCCTCGACGCGCGCGGTGAGCAGGGCGGTCTCGTCGGTCGTCACGTCAGTCCCTTGAGCACGGCGAGCCTCAGCCGCAGCCGGGAGGCGGCGTCGTCGGCGAGGTCCGGGTCGGCGAGCACCTCACCGACGGCGGCGCGTTCGAGGGCGGCGTGCGCGGCCGCCCGGTCCACGAGGTCGGTGCGCAGCTCGTCGACGGCCCGGTCGCCGGCCTCGTCGATCAGGGACACCAGCAGGTCGCGCGCGTCCTGCACGCCGGCCGCGGCGGTGAGCGCGATCGCGGCGAGCCCGTCGTCGCCGAGCGCTCGTTCCGCCTTGCGCCGACGACGTGCGGCCCGCGACGCGTCGACGGCGGGCTCGACCGCGAGGGCGGCACGCACCACCCGGACGCCCTGCGCGATCCAGGCGCGAGCGGCCTGGTCCGCAGCGGAGCGCCGGTTGCCCACCGCCGCCCAGGACGCGTCGACCGACCGCCCACCGTCGGGACCGTCGGGTGCCACGAGCGCCGCACGCAGGGCGTGCTCGGCCTGCCCGCCCGCCGCGGACAGCGTCGCGGTCGCCGAGTTCTCGAGGTCCTCGACGAGCGGCGCGATCCGTGCGGACCGGGCGCGACCGTCGCGCGCCGAGCCGCGCACACGACCCTTGCCGCTCACGATCTTGTCCAGCGGCGCGCCCGCCGACGTCAGTGCCGACCACCGGGCGCGGACGGCGCCGTCCGCGACGGCACCTGCGCGGATCGACTCGGCCGACTGGGCGACGGACCGCGCGAGCACGTCGTCGAGCACCGAGCCGATCGCCGCGGCCGCGTCGGCCTGGGCCTGCACGGCGTCCGCGAGCTCGTCGACCCACGGCCGCAGCGCCGCGAGCGAGCCGCGCAGCGTGCGTCCGATGACGGTGCGCGCCTTGTCCGGGCCGGCCAGCATCGCGAGCCAGCGCTGGATCGGCGACACGGACGACGCCGGCAGCAGACCCTCGTGCGGTCCCAGGTCCGGCACCACGAACAGCGGCGACCCCTGCAGCCCGTTCTCCCGCAGGCGCCCGAGCAGGTCGCCGCGGACCGTCGGCAGCGACGCCGGGGGCACCCGGTTGAGCACCATCGCGATCGAGGCGCCTCGCTCCACCGCGCCCTGCAGCACGCGCCACGGCAGCGCGTCGCCGTAGCGGGCGGCCGTCGTGACGAACAGCCACAGGTCCGCGGCCTCGAGCAGCCGGTGCGCCGACTCGCGGTTCGACTCCAGCACCGAGTCGAGGTCGGGAGCGTCCAGCAGCGCGATCCCCCGGACCATGTGCTCGTCGGCGACGACGCTCACGGACTCCAGCACGGGGTGGTGCGAGAGCAGCTCGGTGTCGAGGGGGTGGTGCACGAGGACCGGGCGCCGGGTGGTCGGTCGCAGCACGCCGGCCGTGCTGACCTCGGCTCCGACCAGGGAGTTCACGAGCGTCGACTTGCCCGCACCCGTCGACCCCGACACGACGACGACCGCAGGCGCCGACAGCTCCGTGAGCCGGGGCACGAGGTGCTCCCCGAGCTGGTCGACGAGTCGGTCCCGGGACGCGCGGGCGACCTCGATGCCCTCGATCTCCAGAGGGAACCCGGTCTTCTCGACGTCCCGTCGAAGGTCCTTGACGGCGTCGAGCAGGGACGTCTGCGCGAGCGGGCGGGCGAGGATGTCGCGCGGGTCGTCCGCGACATGGCGCGCGGAGCCGACCAGTGGCTGCGCGTACTGCGCGGGCTGCACTGGAGCCGTGCCGGGCTGCGCGCTCACGCGACCATTGTCCCGGTGCGATCTGACCTGGCAAAACGCCACGCGGTTCCGAATCCGGGCGGTTCGTCCGCCCGACGTCCCCGCGCCTGCGACCTGCACGTCGCCGATTAGGCTGTGCCAGGCGTGCACGCACGCCCGGCCCCCGTAGCTCAATGGATAGAGCAACGGCCTTCTAATCCGTAGGTTGCAGGTTCGAGTCCTGCCGGGGGCGCCTCCGCACGGCCGCGACGACACCGTTCCGGCTCACGCAGCCACCTGCTTCAGCTGGGGCAGGAGGTGCTCGGCCGCCATGTCGACGAACGCGTCGAGGGCCGCGCTGCGCGGCGTGCTCGTCGGCGCGGCATCGTCGTGCTTGTCGTCGCTCGGACGCGGGTCCGTCGCCACCTGGTGGAGGTAGACCGCGTCGAAGCCGATCGCGACCAGCTCGCTCAGGCGGTCGGCGAGGCGCGCCGGGTCGTGGTCGACCAGCACGCTGCGACGCACGGCCTCGTCGCTGACGTGCTCGCCCGCTGAGTCGAACGCCTCCGGGGTGTCGAGGTCCCAGGCGACCGGCGGTCCGAACACCTGGTTGCGCCACTGCTCACGCGCCACCTCGAACGCCGTGCGCTCGTCGGGCGCCCAGGAGACGTGCACCTGCAGCGCGATCTCGCCTCGACCGCCCGCGTCCCGGTACTCGTGCACCACCCGCTCGAGGATCTCGGGGCTCTGGTTCACCGTGACCAGACCGTCAGCCCAGCCGGCGTGGGCCCGTGCGGTCGCGGGCGTGACCGCGGGGCCGATGAGCAGCGGCGTCTCGTGGGGAACCGTCCAGAGCTTCGCGCGGTCCACGGTGACCAGGCCGGTGTGCGTGACCTCCTCGCCGTCGAGCAGGGCGCGGATGACGTCGACGCACTCCCGCAGACGCGCGTCCCGCTCGGCCTTGGCCGGCCACCGGCCGCCGGTGATGTGCTCGTTGACGTTCTCCCCCGAGCCCAGCGCCACCCAGAAACGTCCGGGGAACATGGCCCCGAGGGTCGCGACCGCCTGCGCGATGATCGCCGGGTGGTACCTCTGGCCGGGGGCGTTCACCACGCCGAACGGCAGCCGCGTCGTCGCCATCGCGGCCCCCAGCCAGGTCCATGCGAAGCCGGAGTGCCCCTGCCGGACCGACCAGGGCGCCCAGTGGTCGGAGCACATAGCGGCGTCGAAGCCCGCCTGCTCCGCGCGCTGGGTGGTCGCCAGGAGCGCAGCGGGATGGACCTGCTCGTGCGAGTTGTGCAGTCCGACGATGGTCATGGGGATCGGTTCTACCCGGTTCGTCGCGTACCGGCACGGTGAGCGGCCGGGTGCCCGTCACTCGGAGAGGCGACCGGTCAGCTCTCGACGCCTGGGCTCCGGCACCAGGCTGCCGCTCCCGTCGTTCGAAACGAGCCCGTGGTCCGCTACGAGCTGCGCCAAGCGCCGCTGGGATGGCGACCGCGGAGCCGCCGCGTGGACGACCATCCGCTGACCGGGGTCCTCGGGCAGCGGGACGGAGTGTGCCTCGAGGGTGAGGCGCCCGACCGTCGGATGGTTGATCTCGCGCACGCCCGACGTGTCTGCTGCCACGTCGTACGCCGCCCACCGACGGCGGAAGTCCGGGCTCCGCGCGGTGAGCTCGTCGACGAGCGCACAGAGCCCGAGGTCCGACGGCGCGCGCCCTGAGCTCCCGCGCAATAGGGACGCCGTGAGGTCGGCCATGGCGTCCCAGTTGCTCCAGAAGGTCCACGCACCCGGGTCGCAGAAGATGTAGCGCGCGTGGTTCACGGGTCGCGCCGGGCTCTCGTAGAGGGGCAGGTAGAGAGCGCGCCCGAGGTCGTTGGCGGCGAGCACGTCGAGCCTGTCGTCGACGACGCAGCACGGCAGGTCCGTGGCATCGAGCCACTGCTGCACGAAGGGACGCACAGACTTGGTCCGTGGCGCACGAGAGTCCGCCCGGTTCGTGGACGGCGGGGAGCGCAGCAGGTCGGCCAGATGGTCGCGCTCGACGTCGTCGAGCCGCAGCGCCTGGGCGAGGTTCGCGAGGACCGACTCGGAGACCCCCGCGACGACCCCTCGCTCCAGCCGTCGGTAGTACCCCGTGCTGATCCCGGCGAGGCTCGCCACCTCGTCCCGCCGAAGGCCCGCGACACGGCGGGCGCCCCCGGGCGCGGAGAGTCCGGCGCGCTCCGGGGTGATGCGTGCCCGACGCACCATGAGGAACTGGCGCAGCGCTTCGTTGCGCATCCCCCGATGCTGGCCCCGGCGACCGGTACCCGCCAGGCGAGCCGCCCCCGAGGGGGGACCAAGGTTGGGCCCCTCTCGGGGGTCGACGCCCGCGCCGCGACGGGGGTCTCATCGGCAGTGACCAGACCGTGACCGGGACCTTCCCCGGAATGCGGACCGTCCTCGACGTGGAGGGCCTGTCATGACGCCGGAGCTGATCTCGCGGGGAGCGCGCAGGGCACGACTGGCGATCGCCGCAGCGAGCGCGACCGCCCTGGTCATCACCCTCCAGACGGGCCTGCCAGCCGCGGCGGCGCCCGGCGACCCGTGGATGAACACCGCCTTGTCACCCGACCAGCGCGCCGTGCTGCTGCTGCAGGCGATGACGCTGGAGGAGAAGGTCGAGCTCATGACGGGCGACCAGGGCGCCGGTCCGGCGGCGTTCTACAGCGCGCCCATCGAACGTCTGGGCATCCCGGAGCTGAGCATGGCCGACGCCACCGCCGGCATCGCGTCCCGCGGGTGGCTGCTCCCCGCGACCGCCGACAGGGCGACCGCCATGCCGACCAACCTGGCGCTCGCGGCGACCTGGGACCCGGCGAGGGCCCGCGACTATGCGGGGGTCGTGGCCGACGAGGCCCGGCAGACCGGTCACGAGGTGCTGCTCGGCCCCAACTCCGACCCGACCCGCAACCCGTTCTGGGGCCGGCAGGCCGAGTCGGCGAGCGAGGATCCGCAGCTCAACGCCGCGATGGTGGTGCCCTTCGTGCAGGAGGTGCAGGCCCGCAACGTGATCGCCGACCTCAAGCACTACACCGCCTACACGCAGGAGACGTTCCGCGGCGGGCTGCAGAACGCGGTCGTCGACGAGCGGACGCTGCGCGAGGTGCACACGGCCGCGTACGAGGCCGCCATCACCCAGGCCGACCTCGGCTCGGTGATGTGCTCGTTCAACAAGATCAATGGTGTGTACTCCTGCGAGAACGAGTTCACGCTCAACCAGATCCTTCGCGACCAGCTCGGCTTCCAGGGCTTCGTGCTCACGGACTTCGGGGCGATCCACTCCACGGAGGCGTCGGTCGTCGCCGGGACGGACATGGAGACGGGCACGCGGGCGTTCTACGGCGACGCGCTGCTCGCCGCCGTCGACGAGGGTCGCGTCCCGGTCGAGCTGGTCGATCGGGCGGTGCTGCGGATCCTGCGCACGATGTTCGCCATCGGCATCTTCGACAACGACTACACGCCGACGGCGATCCCCGTCGCGGAGCACGGCGCCGTGGCCCGCGAGGTGCAGGAGGACGCCATCACCCTGCTGAAGAACGACGCGGACGCGCTGCCGATCGACGGCGACGCGATCGACTCGATCGCCGTCGTGGGCGCCGACGCGACGATCCCGTCGACGCTCGGCGGGTCCGCGTACGTCCAGGCGACGTACGAGGTGTCGCTGCTCGACGCCATGCGCGAGCGCGGACGGGACCTCGGCGCGCAGGTGCGTTACGCCCAGGGCAATGACCCGGTGAACGGGGCGAACATGATCGAGACGGCCGACATGACCGCCGTGCCGTCGTCCGTGCTGCGACCCGAGCGCGGGATCGGCGACGGGCTCACCGCCCGCTACTACCCGAACGCGGACTGGTCCGGCGCCCCCGGCCTGACGCGCACGGAGCGGCAGGTCGCGTACGACGTCGGGTTCATCGGCGGGTCACCCGCCTTCGCGAGCCTGTACGGGTCGCAGGTGCAGCCGACGCCGATCCTCGCCGGAGCCGGCCCCGCGGGCGGTGGCGACCAGTCGGTCCGGTACACGGGCAGCCTCGTCGCGCCCAGCACGGGCGCCTACGTCCTCGGTGCTACCGGGTGGGGCGACGCGCGCGTCTACCTCGACGACCAGCTCGTCGTCGACATGACGGGCGCCGATGGTCGTCGCGACGTCCGCTCGCAGCCGCTCCAGCTCCAGGCGGGGCAGGAGTACGGCCTGCGGGTCGAGTACTCCCAGGACCACCCACTGGTCGGCCTGCAGCCCGGCACGTTCCTCCTGCAGTGGTCCGCGCCCGCCGACGCCCTCCCGCCGTCGATGACCGAGGCGGCAGCGGCAGCAGCCGCCAGCGACGTCGCCGTCGTCTACGTGCGCACGTACGAGAGCGAGGAGCGGGACATGGTCTCGCTGAAGCTGCCGCAGAACGCCGAGCAGCTCATCCGAGCCGTCGCGGCCGCCAACCCGAAGACCGTCGTGGTGGTCTCGACCGGCACCGGCGTGACCATGCCGTGGGTCGACGCCGTGCCGGCACTCGTCCAGAACTACTTCGGCGGGCAGGAGGAGGGCCACGCACTGGCCGCGATCCTGTTCGGCGACGAGGATCCGTCCGGCCGCCTGCCCGTCTCCTACCCGCGCAGCGAGGACGCCCTGCCGGAGGGCGTCCAGAACCCGTGGCTCGACGACGAGAACGTCGAGCTCACCGAAGGTCTGGACATCGGCTACCGCGGCTACCTCGCGGCCGGGGTGGACCCCCGGTTCGTCTTCGGGCAGGGGATGTCGTACACCCAGTTCGCCATGGACCGGTTCCGTGTCGGGAACGTCCTGCGCACGACCGGGGGCCAGGACACGATCGACGTGCGGCTCCGGCTGCGGAACGTCGGAGACCGCGACGGGACCGAGGTGGTCCAGGTGTACCTGGGTCCGCTCCCGGGCGTCGACTCCCCGCCGCGCAAGCTCGCGGGCTTCGCCAAGATCGAGCTGGGCGCCGGGAAGCGCGAGCAGGTGAGGATCGAGCTGGACCGACGCGACTTCTCCTACTGGGACGCCGACGCCGACACGTGGGTCACGCCCACCGGCCAGGTCGAGGTCTACATCGGACGATCGGCCCTCGACGTCGAGCTCGCCGGCACCGTACGGGTCCGCGACTGACGCGGCTCACGCCCACGGGCGGAGCTTGTCCGGGTTCCGGACCGCCCAGATGTTGGTGATGCGCTCCCCCGAGACCCGGAACGCGAACACCGTGACCGTGACCCCGTCGACCTGCGCGATCAGGCCGGGCTGGCCGTTGACCACCCGCTCGACGAGCCGCACGGACGGAGCCACGCCGGCGATCAGCACCTGCGCGCGCGCGATGTTCTCAGCGCCGACGATCGGCTCGACCACCGTCGGCGCCAGGCCGCCGCCGTCGGCGACGAAGGTCGCGGACGGGTCGAGCAGCCCGATCAGCGCGGCGACGTCGCGGGCCTCCCATGCCTGCTTGAACTCGCGGACGATCCCGGCCTGGACGGGTGCTGGGGTCGCGGGAGCGGAGCGCAGGCGACGGCGTGCCGACGAGGCCAGCTGCCGGGAGGCCGCGGGCGTGCGGCCGACGATCTCGGCGACCTCCGCGAACGGGTAGCCGAACACGTCGTGCAGGATGAACGCGACGCGCTCCGCGGGGGTCATCGACTCGAGCACGACGAGGAACGCCATGCTGATCGACTCGTCGAGGGTCACGCGGTCGGCCGGGTCGGCGACGGTGCCGTCGGGAAGCGGCTCCGGGATCCACTCGCCCACATAGGTCTCGCGCCGCACGCGGGCCGAGCCGAGCAGGGTGAGGCAGAGGCGGCTCGCGACGGTGGTGAGCCAGGCGCCGGGCGACTCGATCGCGTCCTGCTCCTGCGGCGTCATCGCGAACCAGCGGGCGTACGCCTCCTGGACCACGTCCTCGGCGTCGGCCAGCGAGCCGAGCAGGCGGTACGAGACGTTGATCAGCTGGCGCCGCTCGCGCATGACGTCGTCCACTCTCACCCTCCTCCGACCGGACAGCCCCCCGAAACGTCAGGCCTCACATTCTGCGCGGCTCCGTGGTCGTACTCGCGACACCGACCCACGGGAGACACGATGACCACGAGCACCGCAGCAGGCCCCTTCACCGAACCGGCCTCCGACCACAGCCTCAAGCGGGCCGCCGAGGCGCTGACCGCGCACGGCTTCGCGGTCGAGATCCTCGACGACGTCGCGGCAGCGCGGGTCCGCATCGCCGAGCTCGTCCCCGACGGATCGAGCGTGTTCACGGGCGCGAGCGAGACTCTGCGGCTGTCCGGCATCGACGCCGACCTCAACGCGAGCGGCCGCTACCTGGCGGTCAAGCCGCTGATCCTGGCCATGGACCGCCGCACGCGTGCCGACGACATCCGGCGGCTGATGTCGACCCCGGACGTGGTCGTGGGGAGCGTCGCCGCGGTCACCGAGACTGGCTCGCTCGTGGCCGCGTCGGGCACCGGGAGCCAGCTGCCCGCCTATGCCGGCGGCGCCGCGCACGCCATCTGGGTGGTCGGCGCGCAGAAGGTGGTGCCGACCCTCGAGGTCGCCCTGCGGCGCGTGCACGAGCACGCGCTGCCGCTGGAGAACGAGCGCGCCATGGCGGTCTACGGGCAGCCGAGCGCGGTCAGCCGGCTGCTGGTCCTCAACGCGGAGCTGATCCCGGGGCGCGGGACGGTGCTCCTGCTGCGCGAGGCGATCGGGTTCTGACCGGGTCGACCGCGCGTGAGCGCCGGACCCGGCCGACCCCGACCGCGACGAGCCCGAGGGCCACCGGCACCACGAGGTGCCACCCGGCGAGCGCGGCCAGGACGAGCGCCAGGACGAGCGCGACCACCCCGCACCACCAGCCGGCGCTCCCCCGCTCGAGCAGCCGGACAGCGGCGGCCGACCCGAGCGCGTAGACCGCGACCATGCAGCTCGTGTGCACGAGCACGAAGGGCTCGAGGTCGCCACCGGTGGCCACGACCAGCGTGAAGTACGCGAACGAGAGCACCGCGACGACGAGCAGGGCGCGACGCGGCACCCCGCCGGGCTGCGCGCCGTCGGCCACCCAGCGCGGCAGGTCCCCGTCCCTGCCCAGCGACGCGCCCAGCTTGGCGAACGCGCCGAAGTAGGCACCGAGCACCCCGAGCGTGACGATGCCCGCGACGAGGGCCACCGCGACGCGCCCGGCACCGGGCAGCCCGACGTCGACCAGGTCCATCAGCGGCACGTCCGACACGGAGTCGCCGAGCGCCGTCACGGCGACGTACTGCAACGACAGGTAGGCCACGCCGACGACGACCAGGGCGATCGCGGTGGCGCGCGGGATGGTCCGCCGCGGGTCGCGGAACTCCCCCGCCAGGTGCGTCACGGCCTCCCAGCCGGCGAACGCCCAGACGAACAGGCTCGCGGCCGCACCGACACCGGACCAGCCGTGCGGGAGGAAGGGCCGCAGCTCCGCCGGGTCGGACGCCGGCAGCGACACGAGCACGACCAGGACGACGAGCACGACGAGCAGGCCGGTCAGCACGAGCTGCACGGGTCCGCTCAGCCGCAGTCCGACCGCGTTGGTGACCAGCGGCGGGAGCAGGAGCAGGGCGCCGACGACGTACACCTGCGTCTGCGACCCGCCGAGCATCGCGACGACGTACTGCGCCCCGACGAGCGCGACGACCGGCGCACCCACGCACACGCCGAAGAAGAACCAGTAGCCGGTCGCGCGCGCCGAGGTCGGTCCGAGCGCGAGCCGGACGTAGGTGGCGACGCCACCGGAGTCGGGATGCCGGGTCGCGAGCGCGGCGAACGTCGCGGCCAGGGGCACGGACACGGCCAGCACACCCGCGACCGCGAGCAGCGACCCGGGTCCGGCGGCGCGCACCGCGAGCGACGGGAGCAGCAGGATCCCCGTGCCGAGCACCGCCGCGACATACAGCGCGGAACCCAGGAGCAGCCCGATGCGGCCGGTCTGGACCTCGGCCGGTCGCGTCTCGGTGGTCACAGCACGATCTTGGCGTCGACCGCCGACACACGACACGTGGCAGACCGTCGTCGGCCGTCCAGATCCCGCCAGCCGCGACATGCCGGGAAAAAGCCGTGACCGACGCCACACGACCATGGTCGAGTAGGTCTCACACCAACCACATCGACCCGGGCAACCGCCCTGGTCGAACCATGCCCGGAGGAGATTCCTGTGCATCCCACCAGCACGTTCGAGCTGCACCGTCACGAGTACGGTCAGCGCCTGGCCCGCTCCCACCAGGAGCGCGTCGTCGAGGCCGCGCACGCGGCCAGACAGCCGTCCGAGAACACGCGGCGACCTCCAGATCCGCCGCGCGTCCTGACCAGCCCCTCGTTCGCCGGGGCGGTCGGCGCGCACTGAACGAACCGCACCAGCACTGTCCCGGCGCGGGTCCCACGACCAGGGGCCCGCGCCGTGCCATGTCCGCCGTTCCCTGTCCCGCACCGTTCGTCGTGCCACGATGACGCCATGCCCGCCGCGACGTCCCGAGTCCCCCGCTGATGGGCCGGCACGCCTCACCGGAGCCGGAGCCGGTCGCTGCACCGGAACCCGCTCGCCGCGCACACACGGTCGTCGTCTGGGTCGAGCGCATCCTGCTCGGGCTCGCAGCGGGTGCCGGCATCCTGGTCGTCCTGCACTGGGCGGGAACGTCGTGGGTCGCCGCCGCCTGGATCGCGGCGCTGTTCGCGGTCGTCGTCCCCGTCGCGGCCTGGCTCGCGGGGACCGTGCCCGGCCGCGAGCACCACCACCGCTAGGGCCGCCCACGGTCCCCACCTGGGAATGAGTTGGCGCGCGACGTCGTCGCGAGCCCTAGGCTGGCCAGCGTGACCAGCCCGACGACGCCCGCAGCCGCCCCCACCGGACACGAGAGTGCCGACCGCATCGTCTGGATCGACTGCGAGATGACCGGCCTGGACCTGGGCGCCGACGCGCTGGTCGAGGTGGCCGCGGTGGTCACCGACTCCGAGCTGCGGGTGCTCGGCGAGGGCATCGACGTCATCATCGCGCCGCCGCCCGAGTCGCTCGTGCAGATGAACGACTTCGTCCGGGCGATGCACACCACGTCCGGCCTGCTCGAGGAGCTCGCCGGCGGCACCACGCTCGCCGACGCGCAGGAGCAGGTGCTCGCGTACATCCGCGAGTGGGTCCCGGAGCCGGGCAAGGCCCCGCTGGCGGGCAACTCGGTGGGCACGGACAAGACGTTCCTCGACCGCGACATGACCGAGCTCGTCGGCTACCTGCACTACCGCGTGATCGACGTGTCGTCGATCAAGGAGCTGGCCCGCCGCTGGTACCCGCGCGTGTACTTCGCGTCGCCCCGCAAGAACGGTGGCCACCGCGCGCTCGCCGACATCCTGGAGAGCATCGACGAGCTGCGGTACTACCGGGCCGCGCTGCTCCCGGCGCAGCCCGGCCCCGACTCGACCGCGGCCAAGAAGATCGCCGCGGAGATCGTCGCCACGTCGGTGAAGGGCGCTCTGCTGTCCGAGGGCTGAGGGGGGTGGGCCTGTGCGCGACTGGTTGCGCCGGCACGACCCGGAGGGCTATGCCCTGCACCGCGCCCTGCGCGTCGCCCTGCTCACCATGGTCGTCCTGGCGATCACCGACCTCGGCATCGGTGACAGCCAGCTGACGACGTTCGCGGTCTTCGGGACGTTCGCGCTCCTGCTGTTCGCGGACTTCCCCGGCAGCCGGTCGCAGCGGCTCGTGTCCTACGTCTCGCTGTTCGTCGTCGGCCTGGTGCTCATCTCGGTCGCCACGCTGGCCTCGCGCTCGGTGTGGCTGGCGACGACGTCGATGCTGGTCGCGGGCACGCTCATCGTGTTCGCCGGTGCCACGTCCGCCGCGATCGCGTCCGCCAGCCGCTCGCTGCTGCTCCTGTACGTCCTGCCGGTGACCGTGCCCGCCGACGTGTCGGACCTCCCGCCCCGGCTGGCCGGCTGGGCCGTCGCCGCCGCGCTCGGCATCCCGGCGGCGCTGTTCCTGTGGCCGCCGCAGGAGCACGACCGGCTGCGGGAGGGTTCCGCGGCAGTCGCCTCGGCCCTCGGGCTCCGGCTGGATTCGTTCGTCGGCGAGCACGGCCCTTCCGACGAGGCGTCCGTGGCCGGCGCGTTCGCGAAGCTGCGCCGCGCGTTGCGGGCCACCACCTACCGGCCGGTGACGCTCACGACCGGCAGCCGGCTGCTGCTGCGGCTCGCCGACGAGCTGGAGTGGCTCCACCAGCTCGTCCGCGTCTCCGACCCCGCGGCCGTCGCCGGCTGGCCGCCGTGGACGCGGCGCGTCGTCGGCTCGTGCGCGCGCGTCCTGCAGGCGTCGGGCGACGTCCTCGGGCCGCGCACCGGCCCCGCGGCACGGAGCCGCCTGGACGACGCGCTCGCCGACCTCGACGAGCACCGGCGCGCGGCCGTCGACGAGCTGGCGGACGAGCTCAGCCACGGCGTGCCGCTGACCCCCGACCAGCTGGACCACCACACGCAGCGTGCCCACGCCTGGGTGTACGCGACCGACCTGATCGGCCGGACCGCGGCCGCGTCCGCCGCAGCCGACGCCCGACCGATGGTCGACCGGATGCTCGGCCGCGGGTCGACGCCGCTGGCCACCGGGCCCGTCCAGGCGGCCGGCCGGATCGCCGCCCAGCAGTTCCACCTCGACTCGGTGTGGATGCAGAACAGCCTGCGCACCGGGGTGGGGATGGCGATCGCGGTGCTCGCGGTGCAGCTGAGCCACGTGCAGCACGGCTTCTGGGTGGCCCTCGGTGCCATGTCGGTGCTGCGGACGTCGGCGCTCGCCACCACCTCGACCGTGCTGCGCGCCCTGCTCGGCACCGTCATCGGGTTCGCGATCGGCGGCGTGCTCGTCGCGATCGCCCCGACCGGTCCGGTCGCCCTGTGGGTCCTGCTGCCGATCGCCGTGCTCGTCGCCGCGTACGCCCCGAACACGGTCTCGTTCGCGGCCGGTCAGGCCGCGTTCACCGTCACGGTCGTCGTGCTGTTCAACATCCTCGACCCCGTCGGCTGGAAGGTCGGCCTCGTCCGCGTGCAGGACGTCGCCATCGGCTGTGCCGCGGCCCTCGTCGTCGGGCTGCTGCTCTGGCCCGGCGGCGCCGCGGCCCGCGTCCGGCGCGCGCTGGCGGACGCCTATCGCTCGACGGCCGACCTGCTGCACGCGACCGTGCACGCGACCGTCACCGAGCCGCTGGGCGCGTCCGCGGACCGCCACGGTGCCCAGGCGGCTGCCGCGCGGCTCGACAGCGCGCTGAGGCAGTACCTCGCCGAGCGCGGGGTGCGGCCGGAGGGGCTCGAGACCGTCACGGCCGTGATCAACGGGGTGGGCCGGCTGCGCCTGTCCGCGGAGGCGATCGACCAGCTCACACGGCCGCGGTTCCCGGCGACCGGCCGCGACGGCGACATAGCGGCGCTGCTCCTCGGGCGGTCCGCCGGGACGCAGGGCTGGTACCACGGCATCGCGACCGCGCTGGAGCAGCAGGGGTCACCGGTGCCCGACCCGCTGCCCTCCGACACCCAGACGACCGTCGTGGAGCTCCTCGGGCAGACCCGCGGACCGCGCGCCGACCCGGTGGCGCGCCGCGAGCTCCAGCTGGCGTCGGTCGGCCTGTTCCTCGACGACGCCGCGAGCCTGTCCGGGCGTCTCGGCGGGCCGGTCGCGACCCTGTGCCTCGGCGCGAGCCCGGGAACGGCGACGGGCGCCGACCACGAGATGGTCGACGCCCGACGCGATGGGGTGGCTAACGGGACTTGAACCCGCGACCCCCTGGACCACAACCAGGTGCTCTACCACCTGAGCTATAGCCACCACGATCCCCCGACGCGTACGCCGGGGCGTCCAGAAGTGTACCCGAGCGGCCGCCGTGTTCCGGCATCCGTTTCCCGGGCCCTCGGCACACCGGCCCAGGACCGCTCAGAGACGGGCGCTGATCGCGTCGGCGAACCGCTGCGCCGAGCCGTCCGCGTGCGCGAAGAACAGCGACGGCTCCGTGAGCTCGACCTCGAGGACGACGGGCGCGCCGTCGTCGTCGGGGATCAGGTCCACGCGCGTGTAGAGCAGCGGTCGGTCGACGCCGGGGATGACGTCCGGCAGGGCGGCGACGACGCGGTCGGCCAGCTCGCGCTCGGCGTCGCTGGCGTCCCGCGCGGTCATGATCTCCTGGCGGTACAGCTCGTCGGCCAGCCGCTCGCGGTAGGGGCCGTCCAGCAGGGCGCCCTTGCGCACCGAGTGGCTGAACACGCCGTCCACGTAGACCAGCGCGGTCTCGCCGGCCGTGTCCACGTTGCGCAGGTAGCGCTGGATCATCACGCGCCGGCCCACGCCGAGCAGGTTCTTCGCGTGCGTGATCGCCATCGACCGCTGCTGCGTCACGCCCGCGTCGTACCGGCCGGTGTCGCGCGAGCCCGCGCTGACGGTGGGCTTGATGACGAAGTCGCCGAAGGCCGGGAACCGCGTGTGGATGGCCCGCGAGTCGAAGTTGCGCTCCGGGTCGAGCCAGATGGTCGGCACGATCGGCAGGCCGGCGTTCTCGAGGTCGCGCAGGTACTGCTTGTCGATGTTCCAGCCGACCACCGTGGCCGGGTTCAGCAGCGTGCTCGTGCGCTCGACGCGACGGGTCCAGTCGGCGAACTGCGCCGCGCGCTCGGTGTAGTCCCACGTCGAGCGGATCACCACGTGCGTGTAGGTGCCCCAGTCGACCGTCGGGTCGTCCCAGACGACCGCGTCGACGGCGATCCCCTGTGCCGCGAGCGCATCACGCAGCGGGTGGTCGTCCTGGTCGAGCTCGGGCAGCTCGCCGCAGGTCGCGAGGGCGAGGCGGGCAGTGGTCGGCGTCACGAGCGCACTGTACCGACGGGGGCATCAGCGTTGTCAGTGACCTGCGTCTCGTCGGGCTGGTCGGCCGTCACGCGATCGAGGGCCCGGACCACGGTCGCGGGCGTCGCGCTGCCGACCACCTGGCCGTGCTCGTCGACCACCGCCACCGTCTGCCTCGAGCCGACGAACGCGTGCAGGACGTCGCCCAGCTCGGCCCCGACCGCGATCGGTTCCCCGCTCGCACCGTCGGCCACGGGGTCGAGGTCGGCGAGCTCGAGGCGGCCCAGCGCCAGCAGGCGAGCCGTCCGCCCGCGCCCGACCAGGTCCGCGACGGCGGGCGAGGCGGGGCGGGCGACGATGTCCAGCGGGGAGGCCAGCTGCTCGATGTGGGCGCCCGTGCTCAGCACGGCCACGCGGTCGGCCATCCGCACGGCCTCGTCGATGTCGTGGGTCACCAGGATCACGGTGATGCCCAGGTCTCGCTGGATCCGGGCGAACTCGGTCTGCAGCCGTCTGCGGCCCACCGGGTCGACGGCACCGAACGGCTCGTCCATGAGCAGGACGGGCGGGTCCGTGGCGAGCGCCCGGGCGACGCCTACGCGTTGGCGCTCGCCGCCCGACAGCTCGTGCGGGTACCGCCGCGCGTAGCGGTCCGGCGGCAGCCCGACGAGGTCGAGCAGCTCGTCGACGCGCGCGGCCGTGCGCTTGCGGTCCCAGCCGAGCAGGCCCGGCACGGTGGCCACGTTCTGAGCGACGGTGCGGTGCGGGAACAGCCCGACGTTCTGGATCACGTAGCCCATCCGCCGGCGCAGCTTCACCGGGTCGACGCGCGTCACGTCCTCGCCCTCCAGCAGGATCCGCCCCGACGTCGGCTCGACCAGCCGGTTCGCCATCCGCAGCGTCGTCGACTTGCCGCAGCCCGACGGGCCGACGAGCACGAGGACCTCGTGCGGCCGCACCGCGAGCGTCAGGTCGTCGACGGCGGACGCGGCAGCGCCGTCCTTCGACCGCGCGTCGTAGACCTTGCGCACGTGCTCGAAGCTGATCGCGGGTTCGTCTGCCACCCCAGGGACGCTAGTCGGTGCGTGTGACACGTGCAGGACCGATCACGTCCGCTGCTCGGTACCGAGCACGGACCGGACTCGATGTAGGGCACCCCGGACCGGCTCACCGCTGCGGGTGTCGGTGCCTCCACCTAATGTCAGGTCCATGCTTTTCGCCGAGACTCCACCCAACCCGTGGTTCTCCTGGCAGTACATCGAGCGCAACAGCGCCGACATCGCGCGGTACCTGGAGCAGCACGTCTCCCTGACGCTCGAGGCCGTCGCCATCGCGTTCGTGCTCGCCCTGCCCCTGGCCGCGCTCGCGCACCTGCGCCCGCGGCTCGCCGGCCCCGTGCTCGGTGTCGCGGGCGTCCTGTACACGATCCCGTCGCTGGCGCTGTTCGCCGTCCTCGCTCCCTACACGGGGATCGGGCGGACCACCGTGCTCATCGGGCTCGTCTCGTACGCGCTCCTGGTCCTCACGCGCAACATCCTCGTGGGCCTGCAGGGCGTGGACCCGGCGGTCCGGGACGCCGCGCGCGGAATGGGATACGGGCGCGGGCGGTTGCTGCTTTCCGTGGAGCTGCCGCAGGCGTTGCCGAGCATCGTCGCAGGTCTGCGCCTCGCGACGGTCACCACGGTCGCGCTCGTGACCGTGGGCGTGGTCGTCGGGTACGGCGGGCTCGGGCAGCTGATGTTCCGGGGCTTCCGCAGCAACTACCACGCGGAGATCATGACGGCGACGGTGCTGTGCCTCCTGCTGGCGCTCGTGCTCGACCTCCTCATCGCGGGCATCGGGCGACGGCTCACGCCGTGGTCCCGCGTCGAGAGCCCGGTGTGACGTGGACGTCTTCCAGGAAGCCCTCGCGTGGCTGAACGACCCGTTGAACTGGACGGGCCGCAACGGCGTCATCGCGCTCACCAAGGCACACATCGTCGTCTCGGCGCTGGCGGTGCTGCTCGCGGCCGTCGTCTCGCTGCCCCTGGCGCTCTGGCTGGGCCACCGCCGACGCGGCGCGAAGGTCGGCGTCGTCGTCGCCAACACGACGCGCGCGCTGCCCACGCTCGCCCTGCTCACGCTGCTGGCCGCCACCGGGCTGTTCGGGAACACCGCGACCGTCCTGGCGTGCGCCGTGTTCGCCATCCCGCCGCTCCTGACCAACACGGTGACCGGGCTCGGCGACGTGGACGCGGACGTGCGCGACGCGGCGCGCGGGGTCGGCATGTCCGGCGCGCACAGCCTGTGGGCCGTCGAGGTCCCGCTCGCGATCCCGTTGATCGCGGCCGGCCTTCGGACCGCATCCGTGCAGGTCGTGGCCACGGTGCCGCTGGCCGCGCTCGTCGGTGGTCGCAGCCTCGGCTCGATCGTCGTCGAGGGTTTCGGCATCCAGAACTACGGGCAGGTGCTCGCGGGCGGCCTGCTCGTCGCGGCGCTCTGCCTGATCGTCGAGGGCGTCCTCGCGCTCGTCCAGCACCTGGCCACCCCACCCGGGCTGCGCTCGCTCGCCCGTCAGACCTCCACCACCAGCACACGGACCCGGTCCCGCCGGTCATCACCGGTTGCCGAGCCCGTCACCAGCGGTTCGAATGGCCCCAGCCCATCCCCCTGACCACACCGGTGACGGAATCCCCTGTCACCCTCCGGGAACCCTCCCTCCCCCCGCACCACAGCCCGAGGAGAGCACCATGCGAGCATCCCGCTCCGCCGCCCTTGTCCTGATCGCCGCAGCCACGCTGGTGCTCAGCGCCTGCGGGGACCCCGGCTCGGGCGGAGGCGAGGCCGAGCCGTCGGCGCCGGCCTCCGCCGTCGCCATCTGCGACCCGGTCCCCGGCGACAAGCTCGTCGTCCTCACGGACGACAAGGGCCTGCAGAACGCCGACAACATCATCCCGGCCGTGAACAAGGCGGCCGCCGACGCCAACCCCGCGATCATCGAGGCGCTCGACTCGGTCTCGGCAGCGCTCGACACCGACAAGCTCATCCAGCTCAACAAGGCGGTCGACATCGACCGGCGCACGTCGAGCGACGTGGCCAAGGAGTTCGTCGAGACCGAGAAGCTGACCGCCGCAGACCCGGCCGCCGGCACGGGCACCTCGCTCACGATCGGCGCGGCCAACTTCTCCGAGAGCACGACGCTCGCCGAGATCTACGCGGCCGTGCTGCGCACGGCCGGGTTCGACGCGGCCGTGCAGACGGTCGGCAACAGGGAGACCTACCTGCCGGCGCTGCAGGACGGCACGCTCGCGGCCGTCCCGGAGTACGCCGCCACGCTCGCGGACTTCCTCAACGGCCAGGCGAACGGTTCTGACGCGCCGTCGGTGGCCTCCCCCGACGTCGACGCCACGGTCGCGGCACTCACGCCGCTCGCCGAGGCGGCCGGCCTGACGGTCGGGAAGCCTTCGGCAGCACAGGACCAGAACGCCTTCGCGGTGACCGACAAGTTCGCCGCGGACCACGGCGTCAAGACGCTCAGCGACCTCGCCGAGACCTGCGGTGGGCTGATCCTCGCCGGACCGGCCGAGTGCCCGGAGCGTCCGTTCTGCCAGCCGGGTCTCGAGGAGAAGTACGGACTCCAGTTCGCGGACTTCAAGTCCTACGACTTCGGCCTGATCGGTCAGGCCGTGCTCAAGGGCGAGGCCACGATCGGCCTGGTGCTCTCGAGCGACGGCGCGCTCGCGGGCTGAACCACTCGGACGGGCGGGTCGGAGCACCTCCGGCCCGCCCGTCCGGCGTTCTAGAGGCCGGCCGTCTCCAGCAGGCGGAGCCACACCTCGCTGACGGTCGGGTAGGACGGCACGGCATGCCAGAGCCGGTCCAGCGGGACCTCGCCGACGATCGCGACGGTGGCCGCGTGCAGCAGCTCCGCGACCTCGGGCCCGACGAAGGTCGCGCCGACGATCACACCCCGCGCGTCGTCGACGAGGATCTGCGCGTGACCGGCGTAGTCGGGCGCCAGGACGTACGCCCCGGCGACGTTCGCGATGTCGTAGTCGACCACCCGGACCTCGAGGCCGCGGTCGCGCGCGGTCTTCTCGGTCAGTCCGACCCACGCCACCTCGGGTCGCGTGAAGACGACCTGCGGGACGGCGGCGTCGTCGGCGCTCGCGCGGTAGCGGCTCCACGGGGCGGCGTTCCCCTCGTCGGCCGCGGACAGGCTCGTGTCCTCGTGCGTGGCCTCCGTCGCACCGAACCGGGCCGCGATGACGTCTCCGACGATGCGGGCGTCGTACTTGCCCTGGTGGGTCGTCGCGGTCCGCCCGGACACGTCGCCGACCGCGAACAGCCAGCCGCCGTCCACGCCGGTCGCCTGCAGGCGGTCGTCGACGGCGACCGCCTTGCCGGGGGTCAGCCCGACGGTGTCCAGCCCGATGTCGGAGGTGCGCGGCCGGCGACCGGTCGCGACGAGGACCTGGTCGACCACCAGGTCGGCAGCGCCGTCGAGCTCCAGGTGCACCCCGTCGTCGTCGCGTCGCGCCGACCGCGTCTCGGTGCCGAACAAGACCGTCACACCGAGCGTCCGCAGCCCGTCGACGACCGCCTCCGACGCGAACGGCTCCGCCGGGACGAGCAGCCGGTCGCCGCGCACGATCAGGGTGACCTCGCTGCCGAAGTCCGCGAAAGCGGTGGCCATCTCGACGCCCACGACCCCGCCCCCGAGCACGGCCAGCCGCGCCGGCACCTGCTGCACCGACGTCGCCTCGCGGCTCGTCCAGGGCGACACCTCGGCGAGCCCGTCGATGTGCGGGAACACGGGCTCCGAGCCGGTGGCGACGACGACCGCCTTGCGGGCGGTGACGCGCGTCGGCCCGTCGGCGGTCTCGACGACGAGCTCACGCGGACCGGTCAGCCGCGCGTGGCCCCGCAGAAGCGTGATCCCGGCGCCCTCCGCCCAGCCGACCTGCGACCCGTCGTCCCAGTGGTGCGTCACGTCGTCGCGGGTCGCGAAGGTCGCGGAGACGTCGACGGAGCCGATCTCCCCCGCACCGGGCACGGAGCGCGCGGCGGCCAGGACGGCCCCGGGGCGCAGCAGCGCCTTGGACGGCATGCACGCCCAGTACGAGCACTCGCCGCCGACGAGCGCATGCTCGACCATCGCGACGCTCAACCCGGTGCGACCAGCGCGATCGGCGGCGTTCTCGCCGACGGCGCCGGCACCGATCACGACGACGTCGAACTCCTGACCCTGCACTGCCATCGACCGCTCCGTCCGTAGCCCATCGGTGCGCCCATCGTCGCCCGGGACGTACCCGCACGCACGACGGGCCCTCCCCGCGACCGCCGGTTCGACCGCACGGGCGTACTGTCGAGGGAGTCCCGGATCGAAGGCCCTCAGCTCGACCGCCCGCCGTCCGGCACCACCGGAAGAGGGCCCCGTGCCCGATCGCAGGACCCGAGGACGACCGAGGGCAACGCCGCCGTTGCCTGGACTCCGCGTCCCGCCGGCACGCGGCCCGAGCCCCTCGGGCCGACCTGAGCCCGTGCCCGGACGCCACGTCTCATAGGCCGTCGGGCCACATCCACCGATGGAGGAGAAGAAGATGCAGAACACACCCGAAGACAACCGGAGCACCGAAGCGTCGAAGATGCGCTCGGACCGGCTGCGGAACTCGCCGACCGACCCCGGACCCGAGCCGCCGGAGACGACCGAAGCCGCCAAGATGAGCTCCGACGGACTCTCGACGAGCGACGGCGCCTACCCGGCCGACACCACGGACGAAGCCGAGAAGATGGAGTCCGACCGTCTTGCCGGGTCCGGCCCGCACGCCGCGGAGCCTCCCGCCACCACAGAGGCCGAGAAGATGAGGTCGGACCGCGGCCACCGCGCGTGAGGGCCCTCCCTAGGGCCAGCGCATAGCAAAGGGCCCCGCACCACTGGTGCGGGGCCCTTCGGGGGTGGTGCGCCATCAGGGACTCGAACCCCGAACCCGCTGATTAAGAGTCAGCTGCTCTGCCAATTGAGCTAATGGCGCGCGGAGAGAAAGTTACCAGGCGACATGCCCGGACAGCCAATCGGATACCCCGGTCGTGACGACCGTCACGGCTCGGGATCGGCCGCGGGCGCGGAGCCCGTGTCCCGCTCCCACCAGGCGACGTCCGGCAGGCCCTCGGCCTCGAGGATCTCCGTCGACGTGGACTCCGGCGTGACGAGGTCGACGAGCAGGGCCAGGGGCACGTGCTCGGCGAGCAGGTCCTTCACGGGCTGCGTGGTGTCGTCCTCCGCCGGGACCGAGGTGTCGTCCTCGCTCATGGTCGACCTCCTCCGTCGTCGCCCTGGTCGTCCGTCCTGCACCATGCCATCACCCCGATGCGCGAGGAGCAAGCCGCGGCGACCCCGAGCCCGGCCTGGGCCGGTCCGACGTACGATGACGACGCATCCGCCGTCCCGTCCGTCAGGAGACCACGTGCCCCGCCTCACCGTCGGCGACCTCGCGCCCGACTTCACGCTGCAGACCGCCGACGGAGGCAGCGTGACGCTCTCCGACCTGCGCGGACAGCACGTGATCGTCTACTTCTACCCGGCGGCCATGACGCCGGGCTGCACCACCCAAGCGTGCGACTTCCGGGACAACCTGGCGTCGCTGCAGTCCGCCGGGTACGCCGTCGTCGGCGTATCCCCGGACGACCTGCCGGCGCTGGCGAAGTTCGTCGAGGCCGAGCACCTCACGTTCCCGCTGGCGTCCGACCCCGACCGCTCGGTCCTCGAGGCGTGGGGCGCGTGGGGCGAGAAGTCGCTGTACGGCAAGACGGTGACCGGCGTCATCCGCTCGACCGTCGTCGTCGACCCCGAGGGCCGCGTCGAGCTCGCCCAGTACAACGTGAAGGCCACCGGCCACGTCGCCAAGCTACGCAAGGACCTCAAGGTCGCTTAGAACAGGGTGCTGGCTCGTCGTTCTCTGACGGGCCCAGCCCCGATCGCGGGAGTGGTGAAATGGCAGCCACGCCAGGTTTAGGTCCTGGTGCCCGAGAGGGCGTGCGGGTTCGACTCCCGTCTCCCGCACCGCACATCCCGACCTCGAACGACGAAGGGCCGGTCGCTCCGCGAGGAGTGACCGGCCCTTCGTTCGCCGACGACCGTCAGGCGGTCGTGGACTTCGCCGCGATGGTGGCGCGGACCTCGTCCATGTCCAGCGCCTGGATGGCGTCCACCACCTGCGCGAGCGCGGGGGCGGGCAGCGCACCGGCCTGGTTGAACACCAGGATCCCGTCGCGGAAGCCCATCAGCGTGGGGATGGAGAAGATCTGCAGCTCCGTGGCGAGCTCCTGCTCGGCCTCGGTGTCGACCTTCGCGTGCACGATGTCCGGGTGCTCGTCCGAGGATGCCTCGAACACGGGCCCGAACCGCTTGCACGGTCCGCACCACTCGGCCCAGAAGTCGATCAGGACGATGCCGTTGTCCTGGATCGTCGGGCCGATGGACGTACCCGTGAGCTCAATCGTCGCCATGACGTTCCTCCAGTCTCGATTACCGAGTGGTAGAGCGTTCCCTCGGCGTCCACTATTCCCTCTCCCACGTGATGCGCACCTCACGGCGTCCAGCGCAGCGCGCCGACACGCGGCGCGGGCCGTGCGCGGGGTAGACATGGGAGGTGACTGCTTCCGCCGAGTTCCCCCGGGGACCCGAACGCCCCGCCGGCTGGCTGAGCCCTGACGACATCTCTCGCGTCCGCTCCCAGCTGCCGATCCTGTACATCGACGCGATTCCCGTGCGGGTGGACGACTCCGGGGACGTGGTCTCCGTCGGTCTGCTGCTGCGGGTGACCTCCGAGGGCGTCATGTCCCGAGCGCTGGTGTCCGGCCGGGTGATGTACCACGAGCGGGTGCGGGACGCGCTGGTCCGGCACATCGAGAAGGACCTCGGGCCCGTCGCGCTGCCGCAGATCCCCGCCTCGCCGCAGCCGTTCACCGTGGCCGAGTACTTCCCGACGCCGGGCGTCACGCCGTACCACGACCCCCGCCAGCACGCGGTCTCGCTCGCCTACGTGGTGCCCGTGCTCGGCGACTGCCGCCCGCAGCAGGACGCGATCGACCTCGCCTGGATGACGCCCGAGGAGGCGTGCGCCGAGCAGATCCAGTTCGAGATGAACGGCGGCCAGAACGTCCTGCTCCGGCAGGCGATGGCACACGTGGGCCGGCTGCAGTGACGCGGGCCGTCGTGGCGCGGATCCTCTACGGGATCGTCGCGCTCGCGGCGTTCACCGGGATCGTCATGGAGACGGTCGCGGCCCTGACCTCCGACGACCCCGGCTTCAAGCTCGTCAACATGGTCTCCTTCTTCACGATCCAGTCGAACTTCCTGGCCGGCCTCGCGGCCCTCCTCCTGGCGCTGCGTCCCGACCGGCGCGGTCGCGTCTTCGACGTGCTCTTCCTCGACGGCCTGCTGTGCATCGCGGTGACGGGGATCGTCTTCCACGTCGCGCTCTCCGGGCTGCGCGACCTGACCGGCGCGGGCGCCGTGTCCAACTTCCTCCTGCACACGCTCGTGCCCGTCGGGTTCGTGGTCGCGTGGCTGGCGGTGGGGCCGCGGCCCCGGTTCTCCGTCGCGACGGTCGGCTGGTCGGTCGTCTACCCGCTGGCCTGGATCGCGTACACGTTCGCCCGCGGCGCCGTCACCGACTGGTACCCCTACCCGTTCCTGAACGTGTCGGTGATCGGCATGGGCGAGGCGCTCCTGCGCACCGGCATGGTCGCCGTGGTGTTCCTCGTCCTCGCGTTCGTGGCGCTCGGCATCGAGCGGCTGCTTCCGGCGTCCCCCCAGGTGCCGGTCCTCACCCCAGCGTGAGCTCGGGCCAGTCGGACAGGTCGGCCCGCATCCGGCGGTCGTGGGTCGCGACGACGACCGCGGCGGACGTGACCCGCAGCGCGGCCGTCAGCTCGTCGACCAGCCCGACCGACAGGTGGTTGGTCGGCTCGTCGAGGATCAGCACGTGCGGCGCGGCCAGGACCGCGCACGCGAGGTCGAACCGGCGGCGCTGACCCACCGACAGCTCGCGCAGCGGTCGGTCCAGGTCCTCCTCGGTCAGCAGCCCCTGGGCGGCGACGGGGACCAGCCGGGCCGGGTCGAGGACGCCCGCCTCGAGCAGCGTCAAGGCGTGCCGCGCGTAGGCCTCGAAGCCCGTGAGCTCCTCGGGCGGACCGGCGACGTACGCACGCTGGGCGGCGGCCGTCGCGTGCTCCGTGGGCCCCTCCTGCGCGAGCACGCCGAGCCGGACCCCCGGCGCGACCGTGCGCACGCCCCGGTCGAGGTCCAGGGTCCCCGCCAGCGCTGCGAGCAGCGTCGACTTGCCGGAGCCGTTCGGGCCGGTCACCAGCAGACGCCCGCAGGCGGGCACCTCGATGCGCAACCCCGGCAGGTCGAGCCGGTCGCGCACCCGCGGCGCCCGCACCTCGAGCAGCGGACCCGGTCGCGGGTCGGGCGGCAGGGACGGCAGGTCGGGGAACGACAGCTCGAGCGGTGGCGTCGGCACCTGGACGGCCTCGGCCTCGAGCTTCTGGATGAGGCGGTCGGCGGCCTTCACGTGCCCGCGGGCGCGGGTCGCGCGGCGGTTCTTGTCGGAGCCCTTGGGCGGTCGCCACTCGTCGGAGAGGTTCTCGTACGTCGAGTCCAGCCGTTCGGCCAGCGCGATCGCGCGCTTGCGCTCCGCGCGGTAACGGCTTCGCCAGCGCCGGACCATCTGGGACTTGAGGAACCGGTAGTCCGAGTACCGCGTCGCCCCGTACAGGGCGGGCCGGCCGTCCATCGACGGGTCGAGGTCGAGGATCGCCGTCATGACATCGTCGAGCAGGCGACGGTCGTGGGTGACGATGACGATCGCGCCGGCCCAGTCGCGCAGGCGCGAGGTCAGGTAGTCGATCCCGCCCGCGTCCAGGTGGTTGGTCGGCTCGTCGAGCAGCAGGACGTCCGCGCGCTCCCCGATCCGGCACGCCAGCCGCACACGGTAGCGCTCCCCCACGCTCAGCTCGTCGAGCAGCAGGTCGGGGTCGCGCGGTGCGCCGAACCGCGTCAGCGCCTCGTCGACGCGACGGTCGGCGTCCCAGCCGGCCAGGTGCTCGTACCGCGCCACCGCCGCGGTGAGCCGGCCCAGGTCGCCCGTCTCGTGGTCGAACGACGCGATCGCCGCCTCGAGCTCGGCCGAGACCGCCCGCACCCCCGACAGCGACTCCTCGACCAGCGACCCGACGGTCGCACCCTGCTCGACGGTGAGCTCCTGGTCCACGACGGCGAGCGTGCCGACCCGCCGGACCGAGCCGCCCTGTGGGTCCAACGTGCCCGCCAGGATCCGCAGCAGGGTCGTCTTGCCGGCGCCGTTCTCGCCCACCACGCCCACCCGGTCGCCGACGCTGACCACGAGGTCGATGCCGTCCAGGACGGAGCGGCCGGGGTAGCCGAAGGTGACCGACGACGCCACCAGCTGGGCCGCACCGACGACCGCGGTCTCGACCTCGGCGCTCTCAGACACCGGCCCGGGTCCCTCCAGGCGCGCCCGCCATCCTCGTCATCCGCCCAGCACGCGGACCAGGGTGGGCACGAGGGCGCGGAACGCCGTCCCGCGATGGCTGATCGCGTTCTTCTCCTCGGGAGTCAGCTCGGCGCACGTCCGCGAGTCCCCCGCCGGCACCAGGATCGGGTCGTACCCGAACCCGTGGGAGCCGCGCGGGGCCGTGGCCAGCGCGCCCTCGAGCGCGCCCGTCTCGACGTGCTCGAAGCCGTCGGGGGTGACCAGCGCGGCGGCGCAGACGAAGCGCGCACCACGGTGCTCGGGCGCGATGTCCCCCAGCTGCGCGAGCAGGAGGTCGAGGTTGGCCTGGTCGTCGCCGTGCCGGCCGGCCCAGCGCGCCGAGAAGATCCCCGGCGAGCCGCCGAGCACGTCGACGCTGAGCCCGGAGTCGTCGGCCACGGCGGGCAGGCCGGTGAAGGCGGCGAGCGCGCGGGCCTTGATCAGCGCGTTCTCCGCGAACGTCAGGCCGTCCTCGACCGGCTCGGGCGCACCGACGTCGCGCGCGCCGACCACCGAGGCGGGGTCGAGCCCGGGCAGCACGGGAGACAGGATCGCTCGCAGCTCGCCGACCTTGTGCGCGTTGTGCGTGGCGAGCACCAGGCGGGTGCTCGAGGTCATCGGACCGCGCGCGTCGCCGAGCCGTCGCCCGGAGCCTGCGCCAGGGCAGCGGTCTGCAGCGCGGTCAGCTGGGCGGTCCCGGCGACCGCGAGGTCGAGCAGCGCGTTGAGCTCGGCGCGGTCGAACGGGGCGTGCTCGGCGGTGCCCTGGACCTCGACGAACGTGCCGGAACCGGTGACCACGACGTTCATGTCGGTCTCCGCGCGCACGTCCTCGACGTACGGCAGGTCGAGGACGGGCAGCCCGTCGACGATGCCGACGCTCACGGCGGCCACCGAGTCCCGCAGGACGACCTTGTTCTTCGAGACGTGCCCCTGGGCGACGGCCCACGCGACGGCGTCGGCCAGGGCGACGTAGGCGCCGGTGATCGAGGCGGTGCGGGTGCCACCGTCGGCCTGGAGCACGTCGCAGTCGAGCACGATCGTGTTCTCGCCGAGCGCCGAGACGTCGATGATCGCCCGCAGCGAGCGGCCGATCAGGCGCGAGATCTCGTGCGTGCGCCCGCCGACGCGGCCCTTGACGGACTCGCGGTCGGAACGGCTGTTCGTCGCGCGCGGGAGCATCGAGTACTCGGCCGTGACCCAGCCCTCGCCGGAGCCCTTCTTCCAGCGCGGCACCCCGGGCGTGAACGACGCGACGCACAGCACCTTGGTGCCGCCGAACTCGACGAGCACGCTGCCCTCGCCGGCCTCCAGGAAGCCGCGGGTCAGGGTGACCGGGCGGAGCTGGTCGGGGGCGCGGCCGTCGGCGCGCACGCCGGGCACGGTGGAGGCAGAGGTGGCAGAAGTCATGCGGACGAGCGTAACCGCGCGGTCCGACAGGGACGGTTCGCGTCCAGGTCCCCTACAGGACGTGGACCGCGCCCGGACGCGCCAGCTCGATCGGGCCGCCGTACACGGCCGCCGCCTCCGCCTCGGTCACCGCGGGATCGTTCCAGGCCGGGATGTGCGTGAGCACGAGCCGCCGGGCACCCCCGCGCGCCGCGGCCTCGCCGGCGCGACGACCGGTGAGGTGGATGCCCCGCAGCTCGTCGTCCCTGCCCTCCACGTACGCCGACTCGACGAGGAGCAGGTCCACGTCCGCGGCCAGGGCGTCCAGGCCCGGGCACTCGTCGGTGTCGCCGCTGTAGGAGAGCGTGACGGACCCGTCGGAGACGTCGGACGGCCCGGTGACCCGGACGCCGAACGCCGGGATCGGGTGCTCGACGGGGATGGGCGTCAGCGTCAGGGGCCCGACGACCACGTCGGACCCTGCCTCCCACGACGCGACCACGAACTGCTCGCTCGGGCTCTCGCTGCCGCACAGCTGCGCGAGGCGCTCGGCGGTGCCGATCGGACCGTAGACGGGAACGGGCGGCAGGGCACCGGCGGGGTCGTACCGCCGCAGCACGTGCAGCACGGCGAGGTCGGCCACGTGGTCGGCGTGCAGGTGGGACAGGCCGATGGCGTCCAGGGCCGTCGGGTCGCCGTACCGCTGGAGGGCGCCCAGGGCGCCGTTGCCGAGGTCCAGCAGCACGGTCCAGGTGCGCCCGTCGGCATCGTCGGCCTGCACGAGGTACGCCGACGCGGCCGAGTCCGCGCTCGGGAAGGACCCGGCGCAGCCCAGGATCGTCAGCCTCATCGCAGGGCTCCGCGCGGCTCGACGGCCTCGACCTCGGGGCCCAGGAACCGGCGGGCGAGCTTCTGGAACGCGACGGGGTCGCCCGTGGCGAGGAACCGGTGGCTGGGCGCTCCTGCGGAGAGGTCGCGCTCGAGGTCGTGCGCCACGAGCGTGCGGTACACGTCCTTGGCGGTCTCCTCGGCGCTGGACACGAGCGTGACGTCCTCGCCCATGACGTAGGAGATCGCGCCCGTGAGCAGCGGGTAGTGCGTGCAGCCGAGCACGAGGGTGTCGACGCCGGCCTCGCGGACCGGGTCCAGGTACTCGTGCGCGAGCGCGAGCACCTCCGGGCCGGAGGTGATGCCCGCCTCGACCAGCTCGACGAACCGGGGGCAGGCCTGCGTGGTCAGCTCGACGCCCGGCGCCACGGCGAACGCGTCGTCGTACGACCTCGACTCGACGGTCGACTTGGTCGCGATGACGCCGATGCGGCCCGTCCGGGTGGCCGCGACGGCGCGCCGGGCGGCCGGCAGGATCACCTCGACCACCGGGATGCCTCGTCGCAGCGTGTACCGCTCGCGGGCGTCGCGCAGCATCGCCGACGACGCCGTGTTGCAGGCGATGACGAGCAGCTTCACGCCGGCGTCCACGAGGTCGTCCATCACCTCGAGGGCGTGCGCACGGACGGCCGCCAGCGGCTTGCTGCCGTAGGGCGTGTTGAGGGTGTCGCCGATGTAGATCGTGGACTCGTGGGGCAGCTGGTCGAGGATCGACCGCGCCACCGTCAGCCCGCCGACACCGGAGTCGAAGATCCCGAGGGGGGCGTCGTTCACGCGGCCGAGCCTATCCGCTACCCGGCCGGTGGCCTGCCCGGCGGGGTGTTGCGTCCGCCACCCGGCGCGCGCAGGTCCGCGAGCAGCGCCTCGACGAGCGACTCCTGCAACCAGCTCAACGCACCGTAGACCGCGACGAGGTAGCGCCGGGTCGCGGGGTCGAGGTGGTCGGCGTCGGCCTCGTCGAGGTCCGCCGTCGGCGAGGTCAGCAGCTGGTCGTACAGGCGCTCGGCCTGGTCGTCGGTGCGGATCTGGAGGCGCTCGGCCAGAACGAGCCGCAGGTCCGTCAGCGCCGCCGCGACGTCCTTGGCGTCGTCGGGCGCGACCACGAACGCGTCGGCGCGCTGCTCCGCGGTGGGAGTGGTCAGCGCGGTCCAGAGCCGGCTGAGCCGGGCGACCTTGCCCGAACGGATGTCGTCCTCGGTCAGGCGACGGAACTCGGCGGACACCTCGGGGTCGTCGCGCGACGCGTCCGGCAGCAGGCGCCGGACGGCGGGGTCGGTCGGCGGCGCGACGTTGTCGAGCTGGATCCGCGGCGAACCGTCACCGGGCACGGTCGCGACGGTCTCCTCGTCGATCCGGCCCGCACCGAGCAGCTCGGCGACGTCCGCGACGAGGGCCGCGATCACGCCGCGCTCGTCGTCGTCCAGGCGCGCGACGTACATCCCGCGGCGCCGCCGGAACGCCCGCATCACTGCCCGCTTCGCTGGAGCGTGGCCCACAGGCCGAACTCGTGCATCGCCTGCACGTCGACCTCCATCGCCTCGAGGGATCCGGTGGACACCACGGCGCGTCCCTGCTGGTGGACCTGCCGCATCAGCTTCTCGGCCTTCTCCCGCGGGAAGCCGAAGTACGACTCGAACACGTACGTCACGTAGCTCATGAGGTTCACGGGATCGTTCCAGACGATCGTCACCCACGGATCGGCGACCGCCGTCTTCTCCTGCGCCTCGACACTCTGGTCGGGAAGGGTCTGCACAGGCACGAGGCCCACTGTAGGTGCGTCGGCGACGTGCGCGGACGTTCTCCGCTGCCTACGTTGGCCGCATGACCCCTGGTCCGAGCACGGCCCTGCTCACCGACCGCTACGAGCTCACGATGCTGCAGGCCGCGCTCGCCGACGGGACCGCTCACCGCCGCTGCGTGTTCGAGGTCTTCACGCGCCGCCTGCCCCCGGGGCGTCGGTACGCGGTGCTCGCCGGGACCGGTCGCGTGCTCGAGGCGATCGAGCGGTTCCGGTTCGGCAAGGAGGAGCTCGACTTCCTTGCCGACGAGCGCGTGGTGGACGACACGACGCTCTCCTACCTGTCCGGCTACCGGTTCGGCGGGTCGGTCGTCGGGTACGCCGAGGGCGAGACGTTCTTCCCGTCGTCGCCGGTCATGGTCGTCGAGGGCACCTTCGCCGAGGCCGTCCTGCTGGAGACGCTCGTGCTCTCGATCCTCAACTTCGACTCCGCCGTGGCGTCGGCCGCGTCCCGGATGACCAGTGCGGCGGTCGACCGGCCCGTGCTCGAGATGGGTTCACGACGAGCGCACGAGGAGGCTGCGGTCGCGGCGAGCCGGGCCGCGGTCGTCGCCGGCTTCGCGGGGACCTCCAACCTGGAGGCGGGACGGCGGTACGGGTTGGCGACGATCGGGACCGCCGCGCACGCCTTCACGCTCCTGCACGACGACGAGCGGACCGCCTTCGAGACGCAGGTCGCGTCGCAGGGCGTGGGGACGACCCTGCTCGTCGACACCTACGACGTGCGGCGCGGCGTCGAGAACGCCCTGGCCGCCGCGGGGACGGCCCTGGGAGCCGTCCGGCTCGACTCCGGCGACCTCGGCGTCCTGGCGCACGAGGTGCGGCAGCAGCTCGACGCCTCGGGTGCGCGGGACACCAAGATCATCGTGACGTCCGACCTCGACGAGTACGCGATCGCGGCGCTCGCCGTCGCGCCGGTCGACAGCTACGGCGTCGGCACGTCCGTGGTCACCGGGTCGGGGGCGCCGACGTGCGGGATGGTCTACAAGCTCGTCGCTCGCGAGGGACCGGACGGCTCGCTGGAGCCCGTGGCGAAGGCATCGCGGTCCAAGACCAGCGTGGGGGGCCGCAAGGCCGCGGCTCGACGGCTCGACGCCGAGGGCCGGGCGGCGGAGGAGGTCCTGGTCACGGGTCCGGACGACGAGGTCCGTGGGTGGCGGTCCGACGACGCGGACCTGCGGGCGCTGCACGTCCCGCTCGTCATCGCCGGGGTCGCAGACCGGGCCTGGACGGGGGCGGACGGCGTGCGAGCCGCCGTGGGTCGGCACCGGGCCTCGCGGGACGAGCTGCCGCGGGGGGCGAGGCGCTTGTCCGCGGACGAGGCCGCGGTGCCGACGGTCACGGTGCGGGTCGGGGGCTGACGCCCGGCCGACCCACGACCGGGCGGGTCGTCAGACCCGCCCGAGCCGGGCGATCGCTACACGCGCGAACGACCGCGGCCGACCAGGGCGAGGATCAGGCTGACGACCAGCACGGCGATGCCGATCCAGATGAGGAACGACCCGACGCCGGCGAAGCCGAGGATGAGCAGGATGACACCGATGATGATGAGGATGAGCCAGCCGGGCATGGTGATGCCCCTTTCGTCAGAAGCGCCGATCCGGCGAGCGGGGGTACCCGGGCCGTTCGGCGACGACAGAACGCTGCCAGGGACGAGGGTCGTCGGCACGCCGAACGCCAAGTTGCGCGACCGGCCGTCGCTGCTATGTGGTCACGCGTCCAGGGCTGTGACCTGCGGTTTTACGCCCGACTAGCGACGTCCACGATTCGAGACGGGGGTTGCGGATTCCTCACCCGAAGAGGTGATCACTTCTTCCCGACGAACCAGCCGCGCACCATGGCGACGCGCGCGGTCAGCTGGTCGGGGTCGGCGAGGGCCACCTCCGGACCCCCGCAGCGGCGGCGCAGCTCGTTGTGCACGGACCCGTGGGGCTGGCCGCTCTTGCGCGCCCACGCCCCCACCAGCTGCGACAGCTCCTTGCGCAGCTCGGCCTGCTTGCGGTGGTCCATCGGCGGCGGCTCGTCGGCGGGCGCCTTCTTGCGGCCGTTCAGCTGGTCGGCCTGCCGCTGGCGCAGCAGGGCGGACACCTGGTCGGCGTCGAGCAGTCCGGGCAGGCCGAGGAAGTCGAGCTCCTCGTCGGACCCCATCTCCGCGCCCGTGCCGAACTCGCCGCCGTCGAAGAGAACCCGGTCGAACGACGCCTGGGCCTCGAGCGCCTCGAACGCCCCTTGCTTGCCGTCCGGACCGATCTCGTCCGGGCCGTTGCGCTCCGCGTTCGCCGCCTCCATCAGGGCGTCCTCGGGGTTGAACCCCTCGCCCATCTCCTCGGCGGTCTTCGGGCGGTCCAGCGCGTGGTCGCGCTCGAGCTCGAGCGTGTTGGCCAGTGCGAGCAGCTGCGGGACGCTCGGCAGGAACACCGAGGCGGTCTCGCCCCGGCGACGCGCACGCACGAACCGGCCGACGGCCTGGGCGAAGAACAGAGGCGTCGCCGTGCTCGTCGCGTAGACGCCCACCGCGAGGCGCGGGACGTCGACGCCCTCGGAGACCATGCGGACCGCGACCATCCACCGCGAGGTGCCCGCGGAGAACTCGTCGATCCGGTCGCTCGCGCCGTCGTCGTCGGAGAGCACGAGGGTCGGCGACCTGCCGGTGAGGCGTGCCAGGTGGCCCGCGTAGGCGCGTGCATCGGTCTGGTCGGTCGCGATGACCATGGCGCCGGCGTCCGGGACGGTGCGCCGGACCTCGGTCAGCCGGCGGTCCGCCGCGGCCAGCACGCTGGGGATCCACTCGCCGTTCGGGTCCAGGGCCGTGCGCCAGGCCTGCGCGGTGATGTCCTTGGTGAGCGGCTCCCCCAGCCGGGCGCTCATCTCGTCGCCCGCCTTGGTGCGCCACCGCATCGAGCCGCTGTAGGACAGGAAGATGACCGGACGCACGACGTGGTCGCGCAGCGCGTCGCCGTAGCCGTACGTGTAGTCGGCGACGCTGCGCCGGATGCCGTCGCGGTCGCGGTCGTAGCGCACGAACGGGATCGCCGCGGTGTCGGAGCGGAACGGCGTGCCCGTGAGCGCGAGCCGGCGGGTGGCGCCCTCGAACGCCTCGCGGACGGCGTCGCCCCAGCTCAGCGCGTCACCTCCGTGGTGCACCTCGTCCAGGATGACGAGCGTCGGCGCCGCTGACGTGCGCGCCGCGTGCAGCGCCGGCTTGCTGGCCACCTGGGCGTAGGTCACGGCGACGCCGTCGAACCCGTGCCCGTGCCGGCCCTGCGCGTTGCTGAAGTTGGGGTCGAGCGTGATGCCCACGCGCGCCGCGGCGTCGGCCCACTGGCGCTTGAGGTGCTCGGTCGGCGCGACGACGGTCACCCGTCGCACGACCTTCGCCTCGAGCAGCTCGGTGGCGATCCGGAGCGCGAACGTCGTCTTGCCCGCACCGGGCGTGGCGACCGCGAGGAAGTCCCGCGGGTTGCTGACCCGGTACTGCTCGATCGCCTCCGCCTGCCACGCACGCAGCTTGTCCGCCGTGCCCCAGGGCGCACGGCTGGGGAACGCCGGCGGCAGCTGTGACGCGGCGGACGACGACGCGTGGTGGGTGAACGGGACGATGGACGGGCGCGGGGCGGCCGTCACGAGCCGCCGCTGGTCGAGCCGGTGAACCGCGCGTCGCCGCCCGAGCCGGAACCGCCGGAGCCCGAGCCGGGGTTGCGACCGAAGCCCCAGCGGCGACCGCCGGACTTGCCGCCGCCCTCGCCGCCGTTGTTGTCGCCGTCCTGCGGCTCGCGCAGACCCTCGTAGATCTCCTTGCAGACCGGGCAGACCGGGAACTTGTTCGGGTCCCGACCGGGGACCCAGACCTTGCCGCAGAGGGCGATCACGGGCTTGCCGCTGATCGCGGAGTCGAGGATCTTCTCCTTGCGCACGTAGTGCGCGAACCGCTCGTGGTCGCCGGGTTCGACCTGCTCGGTCGTCTCCTCGCGCTCCAGGACGCTGGTCGACGTCCCCTGGTCCGGACCGGACGGGTCGTCTGGTGCGGACGGCATCGGGAACGGCTCACTCATGGCGTCGAGTGTACGTGGCGGATCCGACATCGCCGGGGGCCGACCGGCCGTCGACGGCGTCCCGGGTGGGCAACATCACCCGCGTCAGAGGCCCTGCCACTGCGGCTTGGAGCGGTACGTCTCGCGGTAGTAGTCGGCCAGCTGCAGACGGCTCGCCGCCGCATCGTCGACGAGGACGGTGACGTGCGGGTGGTGCTGCAGGATCGTCGCCGGCCACATGGCGCTCACCGGGCCCTCGACGAGCTGGTGCACGGCCTCCGCCTTGCCCTTGCCGGTGGCCAGGAGCACGAGGTGCCGGGCGGACATGATCGTCGCGAGCCCCTGCGTCAGGCAGTGCGTCGGCACCTTGTCGAGGTCCCCCCCGAAGAACCGGGCATTGTCCTCGCGCGTCTGCCGCGTCAGGGTCTTGATGCGGGTCCGGGACGCCAGCGACGAGCCGGGCTCGTTGAACGCGATGTGCCCGTCGGTGCCGATCCCGAGGAGCTGCAGGTCGACGCCGCCGACGTCCGCGATCGCGTCCTCGTAGGCGCGACAGGCCACGACGAGGTCGTCGGCCAGTCCGTCGGGCCCCTGCACCGCACCGTCGGCGAAGTCGACGCGGGAGGCGATCTCCTTCTCGATGACGTTGCGATAGCGCTCGGGGTGGCTGGCCTCGAGACCGACGTACTCGTCGAGCATGAAGGCCCGGGCACGCGCGAACGACAGGCCGTCCTGCGTGTGCCGTCGAGCGAGCTCGTCGTAGACCGCGAGCGGGCTCGACCCGGTGGCCAGGCCGAGCACGGAGTCGGGCTGCGCGCGCACGAGCTGCTCGATCGCGTCCGCGGCCAGACGTCCCAGCTCCGCGCCGGGACCGATGACGACCTCCATCAGAAGTACTCCCCTCGTCCGAGCAGTGCCGCACCGACCGCGCCCACCGGCACGTCAGCGGGAGCCAGGCTCACGCGTCCGGGCAGGCTCATCGACGCGAGGAACGGCGACGCCTCCGCCTGCCGCTCCAGCTCGCCGCGCACGGCCCGCAGCAGCGGCTGGCCGAGCGCGCTGACGCCGCCGCCGATCACGACGAGGTCGACGTCGGCGGTGAGCACGAGGATGCGGACCGCGGAGGCGACCGCCCACGCGAAGCGGTCGCGCACCTCGATCGCCTGCGGGTCCCCGTCCGCGGCCGCGGTGAACAGCTCGGCGGGCGCGGGACGGCCGAACCGGCTGGGCCAGGCGATGTCGAGCGCCGACCCGGACGCGTACTGCTCCAGGCAGCCGAGCTGGCCGCACTTGCACGGCAGCCCGTCCGGAACCAGCGTCAGGTGGCCGATCTCGCCGGCGCCGCCGTGCGAGCCGCGCCGCAGCCGGCCCTCGAGCAGCAGCCCGGCGGCCAGGCCCGTGCCGAGCGCGAGGAACGCGATGTCGTGCACCCCCGGCTCGCCCGTGCCCTGCGCACCGTCGACCGTGTGCGCGGCGCCGACGACGGCGACGGTGAGGTCGTTCTCGACCCGGACCTGCACACCGAGACGCTCCGCGACGATCGACGCGAGCGGGGTGCTCTCCTCGATGCCCAGGTTCACGGCGTGCTCGACCAGGCCCTTGTCGGCGTCGACGACCCCGGGCAGCCCGATGCCGACACCCGCGAGCTCGGACACCGGCAGACCCACGCGGCCCGCGAGGTCCTCGACCACCGCGACCGCGACGTCGACCAGGCCCTGCACACCCTTCGTGGTGGCGAGCCGGACCTGGTGCCGCACCACGCCGTCCCCGTCGAGCGCGACACCGAGCACCTTGGTGCCGCCGATGTCGAGCCCGACGGACCACGGGCGCGGCCCGTCGTCCGACGCCCTGAGTGGAGTCGGGATCCCCTGCGTGCTCACGTCAGCCCTTCACCGCTCCGGCGACCAGCCCGGACGTCATCTTGTTCTGGACGAACAGGAAGAAGACGATCACAGGAATCGCGATCAGTGCCGAGCCTGCCATCACGACGCCCCAGTCGGTCGCACGGTTCGACTCGACGAGGCCCTGCAGCCACAGCGGCAGCGTGTGCTCGGTCGGGTCGGTCATGACGACGAGGGCGAGGGTGTACTCGTTCCAGGCCTGCAGGAACCCGTACACGCCCGCGGCCACGAGGCCGGGAGCGAGCAGCGGGAAGGTGATCCGGAAGAAGGCGGCGGTGCGCGACAGGCCGTCCACCATCGCCGCCTCCTCGAGCTCGATCGGCACGCCGGCCACGAAGCCGCGCAGCATCCAGATCGTGAAGGGCAGGATCGCCGCCGTGTAGACGATGGCCAGGCCGATGGCCGTGTTCACCAGGTTCCAGCCGTCGAGCATCCGGTACTGCGAGATGAAGAGCCCCTCCGCGGGGATCATCTGCACCACGAGGATCGTCAGGATGAACGCCTTGCGACCGCGGAACCGGAACCGGCTGACGGCGAGCGCGGCGAGGAACGCGAAGATCAGGGCGGCGACGAGGACGATCACGACGACCGTCAGCGAGACCTTCATCGCGTCCCAGAACGACGGGTCGTTCCACACGCGGCGGAAGTTCGAGATCGTCCCGTCGAGCGGGAAGAACGTCGGCTTGCTGGTCTGCAGCTTGTTCAGCGGCAGGAACGCGCTGTTGACCATCCAGTAGATCGGGAAGACCCAGGCGATGGCCACGACGACGGCGACGATCCCGAGGACGCGGCGGCCCGTGCGGGTCTGGGCACGACCGGACTCGGTCGTCTTGACCCGGGCCTTGCGCTTGGCGACGGGGACGACGGGGGCTCCCTGCGGCGCCGGGGCGGGCGCTGGGGTGGCGACGGTGCTCACAGCTCGTCCTCCTTCAGCATCTGGCGGACGTAGAAGCCGGTCAGGCCGAGCGTGATGACCAGCATGATCGTGGCGAGCGCTCCCGCCTTGGAGAAGTCCCCTGCGTAGGAGTAGATGAGCGTGCCGAGCAGGTTCGTCTCGTGCGTGGGCGCGCCGGCACGCTGCAGGACGTAGATCTGGGTGAACACCTTCATGTCCCAGATCACCTGCAGCAGCAGCACGATCGACAGGACGGGCCGGATCATCGGGATCGTGATGTTCCAGAAGCGCTGCCGCTGGGAGGCGCCGTCGAGCTGCGCGGCCTCCATCGTCTCCTCGGGGACCTGGAGCAGGCCCGCGTAGACGGAGAACGCGACGAACGGCACCGACATCCAGACGACGATCACGGTGGCGACGAAGTAGAACGACAGCGGCTCGATGATCCACGAGTGGCCGGCCATGTCGTCGGCCCCGAAGACGTTGGCGAGCACGTAGTTGACGACGCCGTACTGCGAGTCGAAGAGCCACTGCCAGACCGTCATGGACGCGAGGACCGGGGTGCCCCAGGCGAGCAGGAGGGCGACCATCAGGGTCATCCGGGCGCCGCGGCTGACGCGCTGCATGAGCACGGCGAACGCGATGCCGATGACCATCGTGACGGCCGCGTTCACCAGGCAGAAGGCGATCGAGCGACCGATCACGGCCCAGACGTACGGGTCGGAGAGGAGCTCCTGGTAGTTCTTCAGCCCGACCCACTCGGCGGGGGCTCCGAACTGCTGCTTGAGCCCGTACTCCTGGAACGAGGTGATGAACTGCCGGATCAGGGGGTAGCCGAGGGCGACGGCGATGACGATGCCGGCCGGGACCAGCAATCCGTACACACCGACGTTGCGGCGCTTACGACGTGGGAACACGGGCGGGGTGCCGTCGTGCTCGACCACGGGGGCAGTGGCTGCCATGGAAGAACTCCTGTCTGGTGGCGCGGCCGGGTCCGCCTGCGTCGGCAGGCCCGACCGCACCCGGATCAGGGGGTCGTCCGCACTGTGTCGAGCTACAGCCCGGACGACGACCAGTGATCAGTACAGCAGTGGTGTGTGCTGTGCGTCGTGTTTCCGGAACGGCCGGGTCGAAGGCCCTCCGACCCGGCCTGAGGCCCGACCGGCCCCCTCCGCTCCGCAGCAGCGAGGGCCGGCCGAGGTCATCAGTTGAGCGCGGCCTCGATCTGCTTGTCAGCAGCGGCAGCGGCCTCCTTGACGTCGGCCCCCGTCGCGAGCTGCTGGAAGAAGTCCTCCAGGATGCGGTCGCCCTCGACGGTGGCCCAGTTCTCGGCGGCCGGCGTGAGCTTGGCGTTCAGCGCGGCGGCGACAGCGGCCTTGGCGTAGACGTCGTCGCCCATGGAGGCGGCGTAGTCCGTGTTGCCGGGGATGAGGCCGTTGCTGCCGAGCATGTTCTGGAACTCCTCCGTGAAGATGATCTTCAGGAGGCTCTTGGCGAGCTCCGGGTGCTGCGACTTCGCGGCGACGGCGATGTTCGAGCCGCCGGCGAAGCCGTTCGCGTAGGAGCCGGCCTCGATGCCCGGGAGCGGGAAGACGCCGGTGTGCTCCTCGTTGCAGGCCTGCTGCTCGGTGCGGAGCGCCTTGGCGGCGTCCGACGTGTCGTCGGGGTCGACGCCCTTGTTGCACTGGGGCAGGTCGATGCTCCACCGGGCCCAGGTGGGCGCGGAGAACATGGCGGACTGGCCCTGGTTGAACGGGACCCACGGCTCGTTCGAGTCGCTGTCGGCCGGAGCCTTGGTCGCCGTCTTGAACAGCTCCTGGACCTGCTCGAGGCCCTTGATGGAGTCGGGCTCGGACAGGGCACCCTTCCAGGTGTCACCGTCCTTGACCGCGAAGTTGCCACCGTTGGTGTAGAGCCACGCGGCGCCGTTGTACCAGTCCTGGCCCGGGAGCCAGAAGCCGGAGCCCGCGGGGTTGGCGGCCTGCAGCTTCTGCGCGACGGTCGTGAACTCCTCGAGCGTGGTGGGCACCTCGACGCCCGCCGCGGCGAACGCGTCCTTGTTGTAGAACACGGCACGCGCGCCGGAGTAGTAGGGAGCGGCGTAGAACTTGCCGTCCGCGCTACCCGCGTCGACGAAGCCGGGGAGCAGCTTGTCGCCGCCCAGCTCGTCGTACATGTCGGTGATGTCGGCGAAGGCGCCGGCGTACGTGAAGGTCGGCGACTGCGTGTTGCCGATCTCGACGACGTCCGGGGTCTGGTCGGCCGACGACAGAGCGGTCTGCAGGCGCGGGACGAGCCCGTTCCAGTCCTGCTCCTCGATGACGAGCTTGGAGCCCGGGTTCTCGGCCTCGAACGTCGTGGTGAGGTACTCACGCAGCGCGTCCGGGGTGTCGGTGCCGTTCAGCCAGAGCTTGATCGTCGCAGCCTCGGGCGTGCTGGCTGCCGACGAGGTGTCGTCCGATGCGTCGTCGCCGTTGCTGCAAGCGGCGAGCGCGAGCGTGGCCGCCACGCCGACGGCCGCGAAACGTAGGATCTTCACGTTGGGGTTCCTCCCGTGAGCGAGACGAGCGCCGAGCGGCGTCGCCGGGGGTTTCTTCTGACGTGCAGTGGGCCGGCTGGGGGTCCTCACGAGACCCCCAGCTGGCCCGACAGAACGAGGACTGCCGCACCAGCGAGAGCCCCGTCCTCGTCGAGGGATCCCATCCGCATGGCGAGCCCGTGCCCGATGACGGGCATGGTCCGCGCGCGGACGGTGGTGAGCGCCGCGTCACGCAGAGGTCCGTCCAGCAGCTCCGGCGGACCGGAGAGCAGGACCTCGGCGAGGTCGAGGGCGCTGACGACGGGTGCCAGGGCGATGCCCAGCAGCCGTCCGACCGACGCCAGTGCGGCGTCGGACTCCTCAGGGGTGAGTCCCGCGATGCGGCGGCGCAGGGCCGGCACGCTCAGCACGGTCTCGAGGCAGCCCGATCGGCCGCAGGCGCAGTCGAGCGGGGGCTCGTCGCGCAGGTCGCCGTCGAGCACGGTCACGTGGCCGATCTCCCCCGCCGCGTGGTGGCGGCCCAGCACGAGCGCGCCGTCCACGACCATCCCGGCGCCGACACCCTGGCCGACCGTGACGACCATGCAGCCCGACCCGGCGGCCGAGCCGTACGTGAACTCGCCGAGCGCGCGCGTGTTGGCGTCGTTGGCGACGTGCACCGGGACGCCGAGGTGCTCGGTCAGCTGCTGGGCCAGCGGGACGTTGTACCAGCCACGGTTGGGGGCCTGGACCACCATGCCGTCGAGGTCGATGACACCCGGGGACGCGATGCCGACACCGATGACCGGGCGGGTCGCCGCGGCCAGCAGGTCGCGGCAGAGCGCCTCGAGCAGGTCGGCGGCGGCCTCGCCCGTGCGACCTTCGAGGGCCTCGGACCTCCGGACGACGACGTCGCCGACGAGGGTCATGACCGCGCCCAGCAGGCGGGAGTCGTCGGTGAGGTCGACCGCGACGATCTGGAACGCCTCGGTCCGCATCCCGACGAGAGTGGCCGGCTTGCCGACCTTGCCCTCGACGCGGACACCGAGCTCCTCGACCAGCCCCTCGGCGATCAGGACGGCCACCAGACCGGACACCGTGACGCGGGTCAGACCCGTGCTGCGGGCGATGTCGGCACGGGACGCGGGGCCGATGTGGAAGAGGTGCGCGAGGACCAGCGATCGGTTGTGCGCACGTGCGTGCTCGGGGAGCACCTTGCCGGTCGGGCGCAGTGCCCGACCAACTCCCCGGGCCGCGGCGGGCGGCTGCGTTGTCGCTGTCACGTTTGTTAGTAGACCTTCCTTACTAATCGACGTCAAGTCACTTCGGTGACCGTGATCACATCGTGACCGGACGTTCACACGAGCGTTTCGTGGGATGACTTTGCGTTAACGCTCACACAGATCGCCGCTGGCGCACCGCGCTGACCTGCGCATCTACCGGTTCGTCGGGCGCGACCTGCGGGAACACCGTCGCCGTCCGATGCGTTCGCATGGACATGGAACTCGGGATGTACACGTTCGGCGACGTCCACCCCGACCCCGTCTCCGGCGAGGTCACCAGCCCCGGGCAGCGCATCCGCGACGTCCTCGAGCGGATCCGTCTGGTCGAGGAGGTCGGCCTCGACTACGTCGGGATCGGCGAGCACCACCGGCCCGACTACGCCATCTCCTCCCCCTCGACGGTCATCGCGGCGGGCCTCGCGCAGACCTCCCGGATCACCGTCGGCAGCGCCGTCACCGTGCTCTCCACCGAGGACCCCGTGCGGGTCTACCAGCAGTTCGCGACGATGGACCTGCTCTCGCAGGGACGCGTCGAGCTGCTCGCGGGGCGCGGGTCGTTCATCGAGTCGTACCCCTTGTTCGGCGCCTCGCTGGACGACTACGACGAGCTGTACGACGAGAAGATCCAGCTGCTCCTGCAGGTCGACGCGAGCGAGCGCGTGACGTGGTCCGGTCGGTTCCGGCCGCCGCTCGACGACGCGCTGGTCCTCCCTCGCCCCTTCGACCACCCCGGTCGCGGCCAGCACCTGACCATCGCCGTGGCGACCGGCGGCAACCCGCAGTCGTCGATCCGGGCCGGCGCCCTGGGGCTGCCCATCAGCTACGCGATCATCGGCGGCCAGCCGGCGTCGTTCGCCCCGCTGGTCGATCTGTACCGACGCGCCCACGCCCAGTCCGGGGCCGACGCGTCCACGCAGTTCGTGTCCGTGGCCGGCATGGGCTACTTCGCCGAGGACGGCAAGGCGGCGCGCGACTTCTTCTACCCGTACTGGCACGAGTCGATGCGGCGGATCTCTGCCGAGCGCGGCTTCTCGATGCCCAACCGGATCTCGTTCGAGTCCCAGGCCGCGCGCGGCGGCGCCTACTTCGTCGGCGAGCCCGAGCAGATCGCCGAGCGGATCGTCGCCCTGCACGAGGTGCTCCACCACGACCGGCAGTCGTTCCAGATGGACCTGTCCGGCGTCCCGCAGAAGGAGTCGCTGAAGTCGATCGAGGTGCTGGGCACCAAGATCGCGCCCCTGGTCCGCGAGGCGCTCGGCACCGCCTGACCCGCTCCCGGTGGCGATCCGGCCGGCGGCCCCGCCCGACGGCCCCCGGCGCTCGCGACGGCGCCACCAGCACGTGGGGCCCTCGCGTGGGCGGGGCGCCGTCGGCGTCGCGCGTCAGCCCTTCATGCGGCCCGTCTCGTAGGCCCACATCGCCAGCTCGACGCGGTTCCGCACGCCGAGCTTGCCCATGAGGCTGGCCAGGTGGGTCTTCACGGTGCTCATGCTGATGTGCAGCTCGTCGGCGATCTCGGCGTTGGTCCGACCGCGCGCCACCGTGATCAGCACGTCCTCCTCGCGACCGGTCAACGGGGCCAGGGGCTGAGGGGGCGGTCCACCGCGGGCCTCGGAGAACACGGCGAGCAGCCGGCGCGTGATGCTCGGGGCGATGAGGGCGTCACCGTCGGCGGCCGCGTGGATCGCCTGCACCAGCAGCTCTGGTCCGGCGTCCTTGAGCAGGAAGCCCCGCGCCCCGGCCTGCAGAGCGCCGTGGACGTACTCGTCGAGGTCGAAGGTCGTGATGACGACGATCGCCATCGGGTCCGCGACGGCGGGGCCGGCCAGCTGCCGGGTCGCCTCGATGCCGTCGATCCCGGGCATCCGGATGTCGAACAGGCAGACGTCGGGCCGCAGCCGGCGGGCCATCGCGACGGCGGACCTGCCGTCGACCGCCTGTCCGACGACGGAGATCCCGTCCTGGGCGTCGAGGATCATCGACAAGCCCGTGCGCACGAGCTCCTGGTCGTCCGCGACGAGAACGCTGATCGTCATCGAGACGCTCCTGCCTTGGGCAGGACGGCGTCGACCGTCCAGCCACGTTCGGCGCCCGGCCCGGCCGCGAGGGTCCCGCCGAGCAGGGCGGCCCGCTCGGTCATGCCGATCAGCCCGTACCCGGTCCAGCCGCGCCCGGTCACGTGCGGCTCGCCGTCGTCGACGACCGTCAGGCGGACCGTGTCCTGCGAGCCCGTCACCCGCACGGTGATCCGGGTGGCGTGGCGCGCGTGGCGGACGGCATTGGTGATCGACTCCTGGGCCAGCCGGTAGACGGCGGCGCCGACCGTCGGCCGCAGGTCGTCGAGAGCACCCTCGAGGGACACGGCCACGGGCGGGACCGTGCCGAACGCCAGACGCTCGATGTCGTCGACCCCCCGCTGCGGGGCGAGGTCGACGTCGTCGCCCTCGCGCAGCGTGCGGACCATGAGCCGCATCTCGCTGAGCGCGCGGGTCGCCTCGCCCTCGATCACCTCGAGCGCGTCGATCGCGGCGGTGGGGTCCGTCGCTCCCACGACCCGGCCGGCCTGCGCGCGGATCGCGATCGCCGAGACGTGGTGCGCCACGGTGTCGTGCAGCTCCCGCGCGAGCAGCTCTCGCTCCCGCAGCTTGACCTGGTCGGTCGCCCGGAGCCTGCTCGTCGAGATCACGCGCACCGCGCCGCCGATGAGGCACGGCGACAGGAAGAACACGGCCTCGCCGATCGTCTCCCCGACCGTCGTGTAGTGCCCGACGATGCCCAGGACGCCCGTGAGCAGGACGAGCCCGAGCCCCAGCACGACCTCGCGACCGCTCCCCCAGCGGCACAGTGCGTAGGACAGGATCAGGATCGCGGCGGTCGTGTACAGCCCGACGGAGTCGTCGAGCCGGTTGATCGCGGCGATGTCGACGACGAGGACCGCGCCGTACGCGACGAGCACGGCGAGCAGAGGACGCGTGCGACGGAAGAGCAGGGCGCCGATCGTGATCAGCGCCATGGGGATCGAGATGTAGAGCCACGCGACCTGGCGGGTGGCCACCTCGACTGCGGAGGCTACGAGCAGGATCCCGACGAGCCACCAGTCCCGCCAGACCCGCGCGGGCGCGCCGGGGGCCCGGGGGGCGGCCCAGAGGCGACGGATGGCTGCGATCACGTGTGCAGCCTAGGCATCCGCACCTGACCTGCGGATCGGCCGATCGAGCGCGTCGTCGGTCGGCCGATCGGACGAGGCGGTCAGCGCGACGTCCACCCGAGCGCGCCGGCGTGACGCACCGACTCCGACGCCAGCCGCACCCCGTCCCGGACCGCCTGCTCGATGTCGCTGCCGCGTGCCAGCGACGCCGCGATCCCGCCGTGCAGGACGTCGCCGGCCCCGAGGGTGTCGACGACGTCGGTCACCTGGGGCGGGACGATCTCGACGAGCCGTCCACCGACGAGCAGCCGCACGGGCCCGGAGCCGGACGAGCGCGCCACCGACGCGGGACCGAGGGCGGCCACGGCGGCGAGCAGGTCGTCCTCGGTGGACGGCATCGCGAAGTCCCCCGAGAGCACCGCGTGGTCCACGTGCGCGAGCAGCCGCTCGAGGCCCGGCTTCCAGCTGCCGCCGTCGAGCACGACCGGGACGGCGGCCGCGCGGGCGAGCACCTCGGCCGCGGCCAGGTGGTGCCCGTCGACGAGCAGGGCGCCGGCCCCGTCGAGCACGTCGACGACCGCCGACGCCGCGTCCGCCAGGTCGGCGGTGCCCGTCGCGTTCACCGAGACGACCGCCCGTTCGCCCGTCGACCGGGTGACCAGGACCGTCGACACCGCGGGCGACCCGGGCACGCCGGCGCGCAGGTCCACGACCGACACCCCGGCGGCGACCAGGCCCGAGCGCACGAGGTCCGCGACGGGTCCGGCGCCCAGCGCGGTCACGAGGATCGTCGGCACCCCGAGGGCGACGGCGGTGGCCGCCGCGTTGGCGGCGGGCCCGCCGAACGTCACCGACAGGTCCCGGGCGACGAGCTTCTCGTTCGGGCCGGGCACGTGCTCGACCACCTGGACGACGTCGAGGGTCGCCAGCCCGCAGCAGACGAGGAGCGTCATGGAGCCATCCTGGCCGACGGACGCCCGGGTTCAGGCCGTCGCGGGCAGCGACCTGGTCGAGGGCCGGTCGACGAGCACGTACGTCACGCCCGCGAGCACGAGCGCGACCAGCACCACCGACGGCCACGCGCCGAGGTGCGGGGCGAGCAGGTGCGAGGCGACGAAGCACACGGCACCGGTCAGCACGACCAGCGTCACGCGCCACCAGCCGGCCGCTCGGGACCGGAACGCGCACCATGCGACACCCGCCAGGAGCACGGCGCCGCCGAGGGCGCGGACGTCGGTGAGCTGGGCGACGGCGAACCCGACGACCAGAGTCAGACCGGCGAGGACGGCGGTGGGGACGCGAGACATGTCGCACACCCTAAGCAACCGCCGCCGGCAACTCCCTGCCCGACCGCGCGAGTGTGACCGACCCCGCGCGGACGCCCCCGTGCAGCGCACCGGGCGCGCGCAATAGGTTGGTCTTCGACCCGGCCCCGCGCGCGAACGGCGCGAGACCCAGCCGGAGAACGCCCGCAGAGAGGGAACCACCGTGCCCACGCCCCCCGTCGACGCCACCGCCACCACCGCCTGGCAGGACCTCAGCGAGCACGAGTCGACGCTCTCACCGGACCTGCGCGCGTGGTTCGCCGACGATCCCGCGCGCGCGACCCGCCTGACGTTCCCGCTGGCCGACCTCACGGTCGACCTCTCGAAGAACCTGGTCACCGACGAGACGATCACCCTCCTGCTCCGGCTCGCCGACGAGGTCGGACTCGCGGACCGGTTCCAGGCGCAGCTGCGGGGCGACCACATCAACGTCACCGAGGATCGCGCGGTCCTGCACACGGCCCTGCGCCGCCCCGCGGGCAGCACACCGGCGCTCGTCGTCGACGGCCAGCAGATCGACGACGACGTGCAGGCCGAGCTGACCACGATGTACGCGTTCGCGGACAAGGTGCGCTCGGGGGCGTGGACCGGCGTGACCGGCGAGCGCGTGAAGACCGTGGTGAACATCGGCATCGGCGGCTCGGACCTGGGCCCGGTGATGGCGTACGAGGCGCTCAAGCCGTACGTGCAGCCCGGCCTCGAGGTGCGGTTCGTCTCCAACATCGACCCCACGGACCTGGCCGAGAAGGTCAAGGACCTCGACCCGACGACGACGCTGTTCATCGTCGCGTCCAAGACGTTCGGCACCCTCGAGACGCTCACGAACGCCCGCCTCGCGCGCGCCTGGCTCTGGGAGACGCTCGGCACCTCCGACGACGACGAGTCGCGCAACGCCGCGGTCGCCAAGCACTTCGTCGCCGTCTCGACGGCCTTGGACAAGGTGGCGGCATTCGGCATCGACCCCGCGAACGCGTTCGGCTTCTGGGACTGGGTCGGCGGCCGCTACTCCGTGGACTCGGCGATCGGCACGTCGCTCGCGATCGCCATCGGCCCCGACGGGTTCCGGGACTTCCTCGCCGGCTTCCACGCGGTCGACGAGCACGTGGCGAGCACGCCGTTCGCGCAGAACGTGCCCGTCCTCATGGGTCTGCTCAACGTCTGGTACGTCAACTTCCTGGGCGCGCACACGCACGCGGTCCTGCCGTACGCCCAGTACCTGCACCGCTTCCCGGCGTACCTGCAGCAGCTGACCATGGAGTCGAACGGCAAGTCGGTCCGCTGGGACGGCACTCCCATCACCACGTCGACCGGCGAGGTGTTCTGGGGCGAGCCGGGCACCAACGGCCAGCACGCGTTCTACCAGCTCATCCACCAGGGCACGCGACTCATCCCGGCCGACTTCATCGCGGTCGCCAACCCGGCGCACCCCCTCACCGACGGCGGCGTCGACGTGCACGGCCTGTTCCTGGCCAACTTCTTCGCGCAGACGAAGGCCCTGGCCTTCGGCAAGACCGCCGACGAGGTGCGCGCCGAGGGGACCGCCGAGGCGATCGTCCCGGCCCGCGTCTTCTCCGGGAACCGCCCGACGACGTCGATCCTGGCCGGGGCGCTCACGCCGTCCGTGCTCGGTCAGCTGATCGCGCTCTACGAGCACATCACGTTCGTCCAGGGTGTCGTCTGGGGCATCGACTCGTTCGACCAGTGGGGCGTCGAGCTGGGCAAGCAGCTGGCCCTGGCGGTCGCGCCCGCCGTGCAGGGCGACGCCGCGGCCCTGGCCGAGCAGGACCCGTCGACGCAGGCCCTGATCGCCAAGTACCTGGAGCTGCGCGACTGACGCTCTCCGGGCGTCCCGCCCGCGCGTGAGAGGCTCGCTCTCGTGAGCGAGGTGACGCGTGCGCGGGTGGACGCCTGGACCTGGGCGGTCCGCCTCTTCCCGACGAGGTCGGCGGCCGGCGCCGCGTGCAAGGCCGGCCACGTCCGCGTGAACGGCGAGCGCGCCAAGCCCGCGACCATCGTCGTCCCGGGCGACGAGGTGCACGTGCGCGGCGGCGAGCGCGAGCGGATCGTCGTCGTGCAGCGGACGGTCGTGAAGCGGGTCGGCGCTCCCGTCGCGGTCGCGTGCTACCTCGACCGCTCCCCCGCGCCGCCGCCCAAGGAGCACATCGAGGCGGGCACCCGCGACCGTGGCGCCGGCCGTCCGACGAAGCGCGACCGCCGTCTCATCGAACGGCTGCGCGGACACTGAGCCCACGGTCGGGGTGCCGTCGACGTATGCCGACGGCACCCCGCCCGGTCAGAGGCCGAAGGTGGCGAGCCAGTCCTGGACGACGGCGATGTCGACCCGCTGGTACCCGCCGAGGTACCGGCAGTTGTCGGTGTACCCGTAGCTGGTGACAGCCACGACGCTGCCGTTCAGGAACACCGGGCCGCCCGAGTCGCCGAAGCACGTGCCGCCCGTGCCGCGGTTGTCCTTCTCGTTCCCGTTGGTCTGCAGGATCTGCGGGGTCAGCTTCTGACCCGGCATGTCGACATAGCGACGGATCAGCGGGTAGCTCATCGGCTGCGGCTTCTGGGGACCCGAGTCCGGCTTGCGGACCTCGGTGCCGTAGCCCACGGCCGTGAACAGGGTCTTGTTGAGCACCGGCTGCGCGAAGGCGTCGAGGTACCCGACGTCCGCGATGCTCGCCGGCGCGATGCCCGTCACGGGGCGGTCGAGCACGATGACCCCGACGTCGTTCCAGTTGTCCAGGTCGGTGAAGTCGGAGTAGTCGGGGTGCGTGTACGCGGTCCCGGACAGGTAGCCGGCGGCCTCGATCTCGGCCTGCGTGTACCCGACGGTCGGGTCGGCGGCGGCCGGGAACGGGCTCGGCGGCTGCTCGGCGATCACCGAGTCGAACGTGACGAGCGTCTTGCCCAACGTCCCGTCGGTGCAGTGCGCGGCGGTGAGCAGCACGGTCGGCGACACCAGGGTGGCGCTGCACCGGAAGCGCCCGTCCGCGCTGTAGAAGAGGATCAGTCCGACGTTCGGGTGGGTGTTCCCGTCGGGTGTGCCGCCCGTGCTGGCGAGGGCGGGTGCCGCCCCGAGGGCGGTCAGCCCCAGTGCCATGGTGAGGGCGACGGCGAGCTTGAGAAGTCTGGGCCGCATGCGAGATTCCTCCTGGTAGGTGGTGAGGACAGGTGTACCGCCGCACCGCCGAGGCGGCCACCCGGCGGGGTGCGTGCCCCGCGCCGGTCCTCAGGAGGATGTCGGGCCGATCCCCAGGCGCGACGCGAGCCCCATCGAGTCGAACGGGGCTCGGACCTTGATGTCGTTGTCGAAGTAGACGAACACGTCACGGCCGTCGACGGTGGGGCCCGGCTGCCCCAGACGCTTCGCGTCCGCCGGCTCCCCGCCGGACGCCCAGACCCGCACGCGCGCCGCCCAGCGGTCGAGGGCCTCGTCGTCGTAGCCGCTCGCGTAGAGCTCCTCGGCGCCGTGCAGCCGCAGGTACACGAGGTCGGAGGTGACGTCCTCGATCACGGGCCAGCGCCCGTCGGCGTCCGAGACGACGATCCCGATCCCGTGCGCGCGCACGAGGTCGACGAACGCCGGGGTCTCGAACGTCGCGTGGCGCACCTCGAGCACGTGCCGCAGGGGGCGGTCGGCGTCGGTCGTCGTCCAGGCGCGACCGTCGAGGCGCTCGTCGTGGGACGCCGCGAGCTCCGCGGCCGCGGCTGTGCTCCGCGGCAGCAGGGCGAAGAAGGCCTCGAGCCGCCCCGCGTCGAACCCGAGGTTCGGGGGCAGCTGCCACAGGATCGGCCCCAGCTTCGGCCCGAGCGCCAGCACGCCGCTGGCCAGGAAGTTGGCGACCGGCGTGTCGACGTCCGCCAGCTTCTTCATGTGGGTGATGAACCGCGGCGCCTTGACCGAGAACATGAAGTCGTCGGGCGTCTGGGCGGCCCAGGTCCGGAAGTTCTCCGGCTTCTGCAGCGCGTAGAACGAGCCGTTGATCTCGATCGACGTCAACCTGCTCGACGCGTACTCCAGCTCGCTGCGCTGCGGGAGCGTCGCCGGGTAGAAGGCGCCGCGCCACGGCGGGTAGCGCCAGCCGGAGATCCCGGTGCGGATGGTCATGCGGGCATCCTGCCCTGCGGGGCCCACGCGTACCCGCTTTCCGACGAGGACGGCGCACACTGAGGCGTGAGCTCCGCCGCCTTCGTCGCCGACCCGGCGCAGCCGCGCGAGCCGCAGCTGGACGACGCGCCGCTGACCAGCGTCTACCGGCCCGCGGCACCCCCGGACCTCCGGCTCACGCTGCGCAGCCTGCGCCGCGGCGGCGGCGACCCGGCCTGGTCCTTCGCCCCCGACGGCGGCATCTGGCACGCCACCCGCACCGCCGACGGACCCGCCACGCGCCACCTCCACCAGCGCGCCGACGGCGTCCACGTGACCGTGTGGGGCCCGGGCGCGGAACGCGCGCTCGCCGGGACGCCCGACCTGCTCGGCGCCCGCGACTCGGGCGACGGGTTCGACTCCCGTCTCCATCGCGTGGTCCACGACGCCCACCGGCGCCTGCCGGGCCTGCGCATCCCCCGCTCGGGCAACGTGCTGGAGGCCCTCGTCCCGGCGATCCTCGAGCAGAAGGTGGTCGGCCTCGACGCGCAGGCGTCGTGGCGCACCCTCGTGCGCCAGCACGGGACCCCGGCCCCCGGCCCGGGACCTGGCTCTCTGCGCGTTCCGCCGGACGCGACGACCTGGCGCACGATGCCGGTCTGGGACTGGCGGCGGGCCGGCGTGGACCAGCAGCGCGCGGGCACCGTCCAGCGGGCCGCGACCGTCGCGGCGCGGCTGCAGGAGTCCGTCGACCTGCCGATGGCCGAGGCCTACCGCCGGCTGCTCACCGTGCGCGGGATCGGACCGTGGACGGTGGCGGAGGTCTCGTCGCGCGCGCTCGGCGACACCGACGCCGTCTCGGTCGGCGACTTCCACCTCGCGCACCTGGTCGGCTGGGCGCTCACGGGCCGCCGGACCGATGACGCGGGGATGCTCGAGCTGCTCGCCCCGTGGGCCGGCCAGCGCCAGCGCGTCGTCCGGCTCATCGAGCTCACGCAGGCCTCGTCGGCACCCCGGTTCGGCCACCGCGCCCCGCGCGCCCGTCCGATGCGCTGAAAACTCGTCGGACCTGGAGTGTCGATCCCGGGTGCGGGTCTGCGTCGTGGGGGTGTTGGATCACATGCGACACCCCTACTGGAGGACACCATGCAGTTCCTGATGCTCGTCTGGGACGACCCCACCGCAGAGGCCTACGTGGCGGCCGACGACAACATCGAGGCCTGGGTCAAGGAGAACGACGCGGCAGGGCGCCGTCGCGACGGGGACCGGCTGCAGGCGCCGCAGGACGGGCGCACCGTGCGCGTGCGCTCGGGCAAGCTGCTCGTCACCGAGGGCCCGTTCGTCGAGACCCAGGAGCAGATCGCCGGGTTCGACCTGCTGGAGTGCGCGGACCTCGACGAGGCGATCAAGGTCGCCGCGGACCACCCGATGGCCCGGTTCGGCACGCTCGAGGTGCGCCCGTTCTGGAACTGGGCGGACTGAACGGCTCGTTCGGGGTGCCCGTGTCGGGCACCCCGAACACTGGCTAGGCTGACTCCCGTCGCACAGCGCACGAGCGCGCGGACCAGACCGGAGGACGACATGAGCCAGCCCCTCATCCAGCACCGTGAGGACGAGACCAGGTCCCCGGGACGCGCGATCTCGTTCGTCTTCCCGATGATCCTGTTCCTGGGCGGGCTGGCCCTGTTCACCATCGCGTTCAACTACAGCTGGGGCGCCTGGCTGTTCGTCGCCGGGATCCTCGTCATCGGCCTGGCGTTCGCCATCCCGACGACGATCCTGCCGGCGCTCGAGGACCGCGAGTAATCCTCAACGCCACCAGGAACGCCTGCGCGTCTCGGCCCGAGGCGCCGGCGCGGGCGTGACGCGTCGGGCGCGCCAGGCGGCCACCTCGCGCTCGACCTCCCGCAACGGCGTCACCACCGGCGGGCCGCCCATGAGCTGCCGGCGCGCCGCGACGATCCGGGCGTTGAACTCGACGAGGACCTCACGCACGCGTGCCTCGTCGCGCAGACCGTCGAGCCGCTCGTCGAGCGCGGCGTCGTCCTTGCGCAGCTGGATCGCCTCGGGCAGCACGCCCGAGATCTGCTCGCGCTCGATCAGCGCCTTGAGCCACCAGTCCGGGTCGTGCCGCGCGCCGATGCCCGGGATCGGCTTGCCGGCCAGGGGCAGGTTGTCGAACTCGCCGCGTGCGATCGCCTGGTCGACCACGCGGTCCACCCACGCGGAGCGGAACTGCATCCGCCCGGCCATCGGCGTCGGCCCGGTGGGCAGCTGGTCGGACTCGCCCGGCTCGTGGTCGGGCTCGCCGGACTGCTCGGCCTCGGCGCGGTCGCGCCGCTCCTCGCGCTCGACCAGGTAGCGGGCCACGTCCAGCGGGACGTCGTGCACGGCTCGCCGGCTCGTCTCGCTGCTCGGGTCGGTCTCGCGCACGGGTCACCTCCGACGGATCGTTCGCACCACGGTACGACGAGGGTCCGACGGCCCGCACGGGCACCGTCGCGTCGACTCGCTCACACTCGATGCCTCGGCCGGCTGACACCCGGCGGTGGACCGTCGGTGCCGACCGTCGGTCAGGTCGTGCTCGTCGTCGGCAGCCGCAGCTCCGCGCGCAGGCCGCCCAGGGGCGACCGGGCCAGCGTGATGTCCCCGCCCAGCTCGCGGGCGACCTCCCGGGCGATCGCCAGGCCGAGCCCGCTGCCGCCGGCGTCCCGCTCGCGCGCGTCGTCGAGCCGCACGAACCGCTCGAACACCCGCTCGTAGTCGCCCTCGGCCAGCCCCGCGCCGTCGTCATCCACCTGCACGAGCCCGTCGGAGACCGTGACCGTGACCTGCGCGGACGCGTGCCGCACGGCGTTGTCGACGAGGTTGCGCACCACGCGCCCGACCGACGTCTCCCCCGCGAACGCGCGCCCCGAGCCCTGGACCACGAGGCTCACCGCGGTCGTCGGGACCACGTCGTGCACCACCTTCGCCAGGTCGACGTCCGTGCGCGCGGACGGCGCCGACCCGACCCGCGCGAGGAGCAGGAGGTCGTCGACGAGCGCCTGCATCCGCAGCACCTCCGCCTCGAGGTCTCCCGCGAGCTCGGCGGTGTCGTAGGAGTCCGGATGCAGGCGCGCCACCTCGATGCTCGCGCGCAGCGTGGCCAGCGGTGAGCGCAGCTCGTGCGCGGCATCGGCGACGAAGGTCCGCTGCCGCGCCGCTCCGGCGTCGAGCCGGTCGAGCATCGAGTTCAGCGTCCGGGCCAACGAGCCCAGCTCGTCGTCGCGCCACGGCACCGGCAGGGACCCCGGCCCGCCCGTCGACGCGACCTGCGCCGCGCCCCGGCGCAGCTCCTCGACCGGCCGCAGCGCCCGCCCGAGGATCAGCCAGACGACCAGCGCGAGCGCGAGCGTGAGCAGCGGGACCACGACGACGAGCGCCAGCCGCAGGGCGTCGATCACGCTCTGGACCTCGGCGATCGGCACCGTCGCGACGACCGTCACCGGCTCGCCCCGGTAGGTGACCGAGCGGGACGCGATCCGCGCCTCGTCGTCGTACGCGCTGGCGGCGGTGCTGCCGACGGTCGTGCCCGGGCCGACGTCGAGGGCGTCGAGCGGCACGACGGGCAGGGTCCGGCTCGCGTTCGGCGACGTGGCCAGCACCCCGCCGTCCGCGTCGAGCAGCTGCACGATCTCCCCGGGCTCCGCGACGGGCAACGCGTCGGGCAGCTGGTCGCTCTCCGCCAGAGCGGCCACCGTGGCGACGCGGTCCCGCACGACGGTGTCGAGCGCGTCGATGCGGGTCCGGCTCAGCACCGTCGTCAGCGCGAACGCCCCCACCACGAGCGCGACGAACAGCGCGCCCGACGCGATGAGCGTCAGGCGCATCCGCAGCGACGGGCCGTGCGAGGGGTGCTTCGGTCGGCGCAGGCCCATCAGGGGCGCCTAGCCGGCAACGCGGTACCCGGCGCCCCGGACCGTCTCCACCGACGCGCGGCCGAGCTTGCGGCGCAGGTAGGACACGTAGACCTCGACCACGTTCACGTCGTCGCCGTCGCCGTCCCACACGTGGTCGCGCAGCTCGACCTTGCCGACGACGCGGTCGGCGTGGTGCATGAGGTACTCGAGCAGGGCGACCTCGCGGGTGGTCAGCGGCACGGCCTCGCCCGCGCGGGTGACCCGGCGGGTCGCCGGGTCGAGCGCCAGCTCGCCGACCGTCAGGATCGGCGGACGCACCTGCGCCTGCCGCCGCAGCAGGGCACGCAGGCGGCTCACCAGCACGACGAACGCGAACGGCTTGGTCAGGTAGTCGTCGGCACCCACGTCGAGCCCGTCGGCCACGTCGTACTCGCCGTCCTTGGCGCTGAGCATGAGCACGGGCGTCCACACGTCGCGCTCGCGCAGCGCGGTCACGACGTCGTAGCCGTTGCGCCGCGGGAGCATCACGTCGAGCACGATCGCGTCGTAGTCGTTCCCGGAGGCCAGCTCGAGCCCGGTGTCTCCGTCCAGCGCGACGTCCACGACGAAGCCCTCGGCGGTCAGGCCCCGCTTGAGGGCGCGCACCAGCCCCCGCTCGTCGTCGACCACGAGAACCCGCATGTGGCGAGCATGCCACCCGGCACGGCACACGAACGGCCGAGGGCTCACAGGCGCTCTCAGCGTCCGCTCAGCGACCATGGCGCACAGTGGAGCCATGACCGAGCAGCAGATGCCTGAGACGAGCACCCGACCACGCCGAACCCTGTCGACCCGCGCCCGCTGGGGCGTCCCCGTGGTCGCCGCCGTTGCCGTCGGGATCGCGTTCGCCGCACCACCGCTGCTGGCCAACGCGGACACCGCCGGCCTGCCGACGATCACCCCCGAGCAGCTCGCGGCGCAGGTGGCCGCCGCCGACCACCAGCCGCTGTCCGGCACGGTCGTCTACACGGCCCGCCTGGGCCTGCCCGAGCTCCCGTTCAGCGACGTCAGCGGCGCCAACCCCGTCGCGCTGCTGGGCGGCAGCTCGACCATGCGCGTGTGGACCGACGGCGCCGAGCGCTCCCGCGTGGCACTCCTGGGCGACACGTCCGAGTACTCCGTGGTCCAGGACGGGCCGGAGGCGTGGACGTACTCGAGCACCGACGACGCGGTCGTCCACTACTCGATCGACCCGGCGGACGTCGGCCGGTACGACGACATGGCCGCGAAGGCCGAGGCCGGCGAGGTCCCGGTGTCCGGCGACCTGCCGACGCCCGCCGAGGCCGGGCAGCAGGCCGTCGCGATGGCCAAGCTGTTCTCGACGGTCTCGCTCGACTCGCAGACGAAGGTCGCGGGACGCGACGCCTACCAGCTCGTCGTCACCCCGAAGAGCCAGACCACCCTGATCGGGAGGATCGTGGTGGCCGTGGACGCCAAGACCAGCACGCCGCTGCGGCTGCAGGTCTGGAGCCGGGCGGACGCGAAGACGCCCGCGCTCGAGCTCGGCTTCACCGACGTCACCTTCGGGACGCCCGCCGACTCGGTGCTCGCCTTCTCGGCGCCTCCGGGGGCCAGCACCAAGGACGTCGTCGTCCCTCTGCCCGAGGAGCCGGCCGACACCCCGGCCGTGCCCGAGGGGCTGCCCGAGGGCGTGACCGTGTCCGGCATGGGCTGGGACACGGTGGTGCAGGCGTCGGGGCTCGACGTCCCGGGCCTCCTGGCCGGCGACCCGTCCGCAGCCGCGACGCTGCCCAAGCCTGACCGGACGTTCGACTCGCAGGGCGCCCAGGAGCTCTACGACCAGTTCGCCCCGCCCGAGGGCAGCGGGTCGCCGCTCGGCTCGCTCGACACCTCCGCGCTGTACGACCAGCTCACGACGGCGGTCCCCGAGGGGCGCCTGCTGAGCTCGGCGCTGCTGTCCGTGCTGGTGACGGACGATGGCCGCGTGCTGGTCGGCGCAGTACCCGGCGAGTCCTTGCAGGCCCTGGCCCGTGGCTGACCTCTCGTCGCCCGACGCCGCGCTCCCAGGTGCGGCGCCGGGCGACCTCGCCATCCGCACCGAGGGCCTGACCAAGCGCTTCCGGTCCGGGCAGGTGGCGGTCGACGGCATCGACCTGCGCGTCCCGCGCGGCGCGGTCTACGGGTTCCTCGGTCCGAACGGCTCCGGCAAGACGACGACGATCCGCATGCTGCTGGGCCTGGTCCGGCCGACGAGCGGACACGCCGTGCTGCTGGGCGGTCGGATGCCCGAGGCCGGGGCCGACGTGCTGCCGCGCGTGGGCGCCCTGGTCGAGGGGCCGGCCTTCCACCCCTACCTGTCCGGGCGTGCGAACCTCGCCCGTCTCGACGCGAGCGACGCCACGGCCGACCCGCGGTCGTCGAGGGCGAGGTCCGACGAGGCACTCGAACGCGTCGGCCTGTCCGCGGCGGCGACCAAGCCCTACCGGCAGTACTCCCTCGGCATGAAGCAGCGGCTCGGGCTGGCCGCGGCGCTGCTGCGACCGCGCGAGCTGCTCGTCCTGGACGAGCCGACCAACGGCCTCGACCCGCAGGGCACGCGCGAGGTCCGGCACCTGGTGCGCGAGCTCGCAGACGGTGGAGCCACCGTGCTGGTGTCGTCGCACCTGCTCGCCGAGATCGAGCAGGTCTGCTCGCACATCGGGATCATGGGCCGCGGCCGGCTGCTCCTGCAGGGCGACCGCAGCGAGCTCACGGCCCGCGGCGCCGCCCGGATCCTGGTGCAGACGTCCGCCGAGCACGTCGGTGCCGCCGCCGAGGTGCTCACCGGGCTCGGTCTGGCGGAGGTGTCCGTCGACGGGACCACGGTCGCCGCGCTCCTCGACGACACACCGCCCGAGAAGGTGTCCGCCGCGATCGTGCACGCGGGCATCGACCTGCTCGGCCTCGACGTTCGCCGGCCCAACCTCGAGCAGATCTTCGTCGAGCTGACCGGGGAGGGCTTCGATGTCGCTCGTTGAGGCACCGCGCATCCCGTCCGTCCCCGGCGCCCTCGGCCGCCTGGCGCGCAGCGAGCTGCGCCTCGTCTTCGGACGTCGACGCAACATCGTCCTGCTCGTCGGCCTGGCCATGGTGCCGCTGCTGCTCGGGCTCGTCCTGTTCGTCACGCGGGACAGCGCCCTCGGGGGTCAGGGGCCCGGGTTCATCGGCAACGTCACCGGCAACGGGCTGTTCCTCGTCATCGCGTCCCTGTTCCTGTGCCTGCCGTTCCTCCTGCCGCTGACCATCGGCATCGCGTCCGGCGACTCGGTCGCGGGCGAGGCCTCCGCCGGCACGCTGCGGTACCTGCTGGTCGTGCCCGTGTCCCGCACCCGACTGCTCGGTGTCAAGGCGCTCGGCGCGCTCCTGTTCGCGGGCGCGGCCGTGCTGTCGATCGCGATCGTCGGCCTCGTCGCGGGCGCGGTCTTCTTCGGTCTGCACGACATCACGCTGCTGTCCGGCACGACCGTGCCGCTGCTCGACGGGGTGGTGCGAGTGGCCGGCGTGGTCGCCTACGTCGCCATGTCGATGACCGGCCTCGTCGCGGTCGGGCTGTTCTTCTCGACGCTCACCGAGGTGCCCGTCGGCGCGATGGCCGCCACCGTCGTCGTGGCGATCGTGTCCGGCGTCCTGGACCAGCTCCCGTCGCTGCACGCCATCGCGCCCGCGCTGCTGACGCACCACTGGCTCGGGTTCGCGGAGTTCCTCCGCCTGGAGCCCGACTGGGGCGTGCTCGGTCAGGGGCTCGCGCTGCAGGCCGCGTGGGTGGTCATCTTCGGCGCGCTCGCGTGGAGCCGGTTCACCACGGCGGACGTCTCGTCCTGAGGCCCCCGGCAAGGCCTACTTCGTGGCTTCCCGACGAACCTGACCACCCTCGTCCGCTCACGGCAGAAGGGATCGTCGAGCCTCCCGAGCCGATCGCGGGCTACCGTGACGAGGACCCGACCACTCACCGGAGGCCCCGATGACGCACCCGACCAGCACGCTGCGGCCGGCCGTCGTGCCCGAGCGCTCCCGGGCGACCGAGCCGTTGCTGCGGCACCTCGTCGGCGCGATCCTGCGGACGCGGCGCGAGGACCAGGGCCGCACGCTGCGGGACGTCGCGGAGAGCGCCCGCGTCTCGGTGGCGTATCTCTCCGAGGTCGAGCGAGGTCGCAAGGAGCCGTCCTCGGAGGTGCTCGTGGCCGTCTGCCGGGCGCTCGGGCTGCGCCTGGTCGACCTCGTCGGCGCCGCGCACGCCGAGCTGGCCCGCGCGGAGGGGCGCGTCGTGGTGGACCTGACCGCACCGGCGGAGGCGGACCTCGTCGCGACGAGCACCGAGCACGCGCTGGCGACCGTCACCCAGCTGTCGGGCCGGGCACCCGCCGACATGCCCGTCGCCGAGCTGGGCATCGCGTCGGACGTCGGCGCGGTGCTGCTCGCGGCCTGACACCGCCACCTCGCACCACCGCGCCGCCGCTGCCGTTCGCTACCCGGCGATCGCCGCGGGGAGCTCCTTGAGCGTCCTCACCACCCGGTCGGCCAGGCCGTAGTCGACCGCCTGCTGCGCGGTGAGGATCAGGTCCCGGTCGGTGTCCAGCCGGAGCTTGGCCAGCGGCTGGCCCGTGTGCCGGTGCAGGATCTGCTCGACCTCCTCGCGCAGCCGCAGCACCTCGCGCGCCTGGATCTCCAGGTCGGCCGCCGTCCCCTCGCCGCCGCCCGACGGCTGGTGCAGCAGCACACGCGAGTGCTCGAGCACGTGCCTGCTGCCCGGGGCGCCGGCGGCCAGGAGCACTGCCGCGGCCGACGCCGCCTGCCCGAGGCAGAAGGTCGCGACGGTCGGCTTGATGTACTGGATGGTGTCGTAGACGGCCAGCAGCGCCGTGATGGAGCCGCCGGGCGAGTTGATGTACAGGTGGATCGGCGAGTCCTGGCTCTCGGACTGCAGGTGCAGGAGCTGGGCGATCACCACGTTGGCCACGCCGTCGTCGATCTCGGTGCCCAGGAAGATGATCCGGTCGCCGAGCAGCCGCGAGTAGACGTCCGAGGCGCGTTCGCCGTTCGGTCGCTGCTCGACGACGACGGGGATCGTGTAGCTCGCCATCACAGACCCACCTTCCGGGGGCTGTCCGGTCGGACGTCGTCGAGCTGCTCGACCACCTTGTCCACGAACCCGTACTCGAGCGCCTCGGTGGCGGTGAACCAGCGATCGCGGTCGGCGTCGCGCTCGATCGTCTCGACCGACTGACCGGTGTGCTCGGCCGTGAGCGACTGCATGGTGCGCTTCACGTGCGCCATGTTCTGCGCCTGGATCGCGATGTCGACCGCCGTGCCCCCGATGCCGCCCGAGGGCTGGTGCATGAGGACGCGTGCGTGCCGCATCGCGTACCGCTTGCCGGGCGTCCCGGCGCTGAGCAGGAACTGGCCCGCGCTGGCGGCCAGCCCCATCGCGAGCGTCGAGACGTCGTTCGGGATGAGCCGCATGGTGTCGTACATCGCGAGCGCCGCGCTGATCGAGCCGCCGGGCGAGTTGATGTAGAGCGCGATGTCGCGGCGCGGGTCCTCGGCGGACAGCAGCAGGAGCTGCGCGCAGATGCGGTTGGCGACCGGGTCGTCGACCTCCTGGCCGAGCACCACGATGCGCTGGTGCAGCAGCCGGGTGGCCAGGTCGTCGTCGAACGGGCGCAGCGAGGGCGGCGCGCCGGTGCGGGCTGTGGGGAACATGCGAACCTCCCGGGGTCGGTCGGGCTGACCTTCCGACCGTCGCACGCGCTCGGCCGCCGGAGCCCCCGGGTCTGCCGTCGGCAGATCCGCCACGGGCAGACGCCGGATCGCGCTCGCCCTGCGGCCACCTCGTGCCGCAGACTGCGGACCGTGACACCACCGACGGAGGCGCCGTGATCGAGGCGGACGGGCGACGCACCCTCGACCTGCGCGCGGACTGCGAGCGATGCGTCGGGCTGTGCTGCGTGGCGCACGCGTTCGCCCCCTCGTCGGACTTCGCGTTCGACAAGCCGGCGGGAACGCCGTGCCGGAACCTGCAGGGCGACTACCGCTGCGGCATCCACCCCGAGCTGCGCGAGCGGGGGATGTCGGGCTGCACCGTCTACCAGTGCTTCGGCGCGGGCCAGCACGTCACCCAGGACCTCTACGGGGGCCGCACCTGGCGGGACGATCCGACCCTGGCCTCCGACATGTTCGCGGACTTCGCCACCGCCCGGGACCTGCACGAGATGCTCTGGTACCTCACCGCGGCCCTGGAGATCGCCGCAGCGGCACCGGTGCACGACGAGATCGCCGCGCTGGCCGACGAGATCACCGGGCTGACGGACGACGTGGACGCCCTGCGCACCGTTGACACGATGGCGCTCCCAGGCCTCGTCGGCCCCCTCGTGGATCGGGTGCTCGCACTCGCCCGACCGAGCGGACCGGTGCTGCGCGGGGCCGACCTGGCGGGGCGCCGGCTGACCGACCTGCGCGCCGCCGAGCTGCGCGGCGCGAGCCTGCTGGGCGCCGACCTGCGTGGCGCGGACCTGCGCGAGGCGGACCTGCTCGGCGCCGACCTGCGCGGTGCGGACCTGCGCGGCGCGGACCTGTCGACGGCGTTCTTCGTCACCCCGAACCAGGTCGCCTCAGCGCGCGGCGACGCGGCGACCCGCCTGCCGGAGCGCCTCGGGGCACCGCCGAGCCACTGGGCCTAGAGCTCGGCGAGCGGCCCCACCGCGGGCGCGACGTGGTCGCGGACCCACGCCGACAGGCTCGTGGCCGGCGGCCGCAGGATCACCGTCTCCACCCCGAGGTCCCGGTAGGGCTCGATCTCCTTGACGAAAGCGTCGACGTCGCCCGCCAGCAGCGCGTCGCCCCCGTGCAGCATGGTCACGCGGATCTCGGCGGGGTCGCGGCCCACGTCGGCGCAGTGCGCGCGCAGCACGTCGAGCTTGTGCGCGATCGCCTCGGGAGTGCTGGCGAACAGGTTGCACGCGTCCCCGTACTGGGCCACCAGCCGCAGGGTCTTCTTCTCTCCCCCGCCGCCGATCATGATCTCCGGGGTGTGCAGGGGCATCGGCGAGCAGAGCGTCTCGGCCAGCTGGTAGTGGGTGCCGTCGTACGGGCCGTCGTTCGTCGGGTCGTACATCTGGCGGCAGATCTGCAGCGTCTCCTCGAGCCGCTCGAACCGCTCCGCGAGCGCCGGGTACGGCACGCCGAACGCCCGGTGCTCCTCCTCGTACCAGGCGGCGCCGATGCCGAGGGTCGCCCGCCCGCCGCTGAGCACGTCGAGCGTGGCCACGATCTTGGCGAGCAGCCCCGGGTAGCGGTAGGTCACGCCCGTGACCAGCACGCCCAGCTGCACCCTCGACGTCACGCCCGCGAGGTAGCCGAGCGTCGTGTACGCCTCCAGCATCGGGTCCTCGCGCGGGAACCCGGCGGCCATCATCTGGAAGTAGTGGTCCATCACGGAGACCCAGGCGACCCCGGCCTCCTCGGCCGCGACGGCGGTGTCGGCGAGCTCCTGGCGCATGGCCGACGCGGGCACCGAGTCGAACCGCATGAGATGGATACCGACGCGCACGGGAAGCTCCTTCGACGAGAGGACGAACATCAGGCAGCCTGCCTCTTCGAGCGCGCTCGAAGTCAAGCGGGCGGACCCTCAGCGCGAGACCACCCAGTCGGAGAGCACCAGCAGGACGACGTCGACGCCGGCCACCGCGATCGCGGCCGTGAACGGCAGCCGGTTGCGGCCGCCGTTCAGCGCCACCGTCGTGCCCAGGATCGTCAGCCCGAGCGCGACGACGAGCGCCGCCGCGGCGCCGATCGACGGATCGCCCGGCGGTGCGAGCACCACCAGGACCGTCGCGGCGACGAGCGCGACGGCGGAACCGATGCTCGTGGCCGTGCCGCCGATGCGGTGCGGCAGGCCGCGCACGCCGGTGGCGCGGTCGTCCTGCAGGTCCGGGATGACGTTGGCGCCGTGCGCGCCCACGCCGAGCAGCGCGCCGCCGAGCACCGCCCACCACGCCGCGACAGGGTGGCCCGGCAGGGCGAGCGCGATGGCGAGGGGCAGGAACCCGAACGAGAACGCGTAGGGCGCCCACGACCAGACGGTGCTCTTCAGCCGCAGGTTGTACGACCACGCCGACGCGACCGTGGCCAGGTGCACGAGCCCGGCCCGCCAGCCCAGCGACATCGACAGGACGACGCAGGCCGCGAGCGCCACGAGGGCGGCCCTGCGCACGGAGGCGACGCTCAGGCGGCCGTCCCCGACGGGCTTGTCGGTCCGGCCGACGGCGGCGTCCCGGCCCGCGTCGATCCAGTCGTTCGACCAGCCGACCGACAGCTGGCCGGTCAAGATCGCCAGCCCGACGAGGACCGTCGTGAGCACCGGGGCACCGGCGCCCGCGGCCATCGCGACCGCGAACGCGGTGACCGCGACCGTCGGACCCGGGTGGCACGCCCGGGCGAGGTCGCGCACGTGACGCGTGCCCGTCCGTTGCTCGTCGACCATCCCGCTCCCTCGCTCGGCTCGCAATCGTCGCAGGTCCCGTGCGGCACGCACCTCCGTCCAGCGGGCGGCACCGCCCTCATGACACGATGCGCGAATGGTGCGAATCGCCTCGGTCGCCGCCGTCCTGCCTGAGCACGTCCACACGCAGGCGGAGATCGCCGACATGCTCGCGCCCCTGCTGACCGACGACGAACGGCTCTGGCCGACGATCAGGCGCGTGCACGCCGCCGAGGGGATCGAGACCCGGCACCACGCGCTCGCGCTCGAGGAGTACGCGTCGCTGACCACCTTCCGCGCGACGAACGACGCGTTCCTGCGCGTCGGCACGGACCTCGCCGCGGCAGCCGTGCGGCGCGCACTCGCGGAGGCTGGCCTGACCGCGACGGACGTCGACTACCTCCTGTTCACCTCCGTCACCGGCATCGGCGCCCCCTCGATCGACGTGCTGCTCGCGGACCGGCTGGGCATGCGCTCCGACGTCAAGCACGTGCCGGTGTTCGGCCTGGGGTGCGTGGGCGGCGCGGCCGGGATCGCGCGCGTGCGCGACTACCTGCAGGGCCACCCGCAGGACGTCGCGCTGCTCGTCTCGGTCGAGCTGTGCTCGCTGACCCTGCAGCACGGCGACGCCTCGATGGCCAACATCGTCTCGAGCGGTCTCTTCGGGGACGGCGCATCGGCCGTCGTCATGGTCGGTGCCGGTCGACCCGAGCCCGGCGTGGAGGTCGTCGACACCCGCAGCGCGCTCTACCCCGACACGCTCGACCAGCTCGGCTGGGACATCGGGGGCAGCGGGTTCCGGATCGTCCTGTCGCCGAGCATGGCCGACATCGTCGAGGAGCACGTCGGCCGCGACGTCGTGGACCTGCTCGCCGCCCACCAGCTCAAGGTGAGCGACGTCGGCACCTGGGTGGCCCACACCGGCGGCCCGAGGATCCTGGAGTCCGCGGCGCGGGCGCTCGGGCTTCCCGACGAGGCACTGGCCGCGAGCTGGGCGTCGCTCGCGCGCGCCGGAAACCTCTCGTCGTCGGGTGTCCTGCACGTGCTGGCCGACGAGCTCGCCGTCGGCGGTCAGCTGCCCGGGTCGGTCGGCGTGCTGTTCGCGTTCGGACCGGGCGTCTGCGCCGAGCTGGTCCTGCTGCGCTGGCCGGCTGAGGGCGGGTCCCGATGACCTGGTACACCGTCCTCGTGCTCGCCGTCGGGGTGGAGCGGCTCGCGGAGCTCGTCGTCGCGAAGCGGCACGCCACCTGGGCGTTCGCGCACGGCGGCGTCGAGAGCGGCCAGCGCCACTACCCGCCGATGGTCGCCCTGCACACCGGTCTGCTGATCGCCTGCCTCGTCGAGGTGCAGGTGGCCGACCGCCCGTTCCTGCCCGTCCTCGGCTGGACCGCGTTCGTCCTGGTCCTGGCGTCGCAGGCGCTGCGCTGGTGGTGCATCGCGACGCTGGGCAACCTGTGGAACACCCGCATCATCGTGGTGCCGGGCGTGGACCTGGTGCACCGCGGGCCGTACCGCTGGCTGCGGCACCCGAACTACGTCGCGGTCGCGGTCGAGGGAGCCGCGCTCCCCCTGGTCCACACGGCCTGGGTCACGGCGCTCGCCTTCACCGTGCTCAACGCGATCCTCCTGCTCGGCTTCCGCATCCCTGCCGAGGAGCGCGCCCTGCGGTCCGTGGCGGCACCCGCATGAGACCTGACGTCGACGTCCTCGTCGCCGGGGGCGGACCGGTCGGGCTCGCGGTGGCGATCGAGGCGCGGCTGGCGGGTCTGCGCACGGTGGTCGTCGAGCCCCGCGCGACCCCCATCGACAAGGCCTGCGGCGAGGGCCTCATGCCGGGCGCCGTGGCGGCCCTGGATCGCCTCGGCGTGCACCCGGCCGGGCACGAGCTCACGGGGATCCGGTACATCTGCGGCGACCGCGCCGCCGACCATCTGTTCACCGGAGGCGCCGGTCTCGGCGTGCGCCGCACGGCCCTGCACCTCGCGCTGGCCATCCGTGCCGAGGAGCTCGGGGTCGAGGTGCTGGCCGGCAAGGTCGACACCGTCGCGCAGGACGACGAGTCGGTGACCGCGGCGGGTGTGCGGGCCGGCTGGCTCATGGCCTGCGACGGGCTGCACTCGACCGTCCGGCGGCAGGTCGGTCTCAACCGGCCTGTGAAGAACCCGCAGGACCGCCGGTACGGGATCAGGCGGCACTACCGCGTCGCGCCGTGGAGCGACCTGGTCGAGGTGCACTGGGGCCGGCACGTCGAGGCGTACGTGACGCCGGTGTCGAACGACGTCGTCGGCGTGGCCCTGCTCGGACCGCCGCACCACGACTACGACCGCAACCTCGACACGTTCCCCGCCCTGCGCCGGCACCTGGGCGAGGCGCCGACCCTCGGGCCGCCGCGCGGCGCCGGACCGCTGCTGCAGAAGACGCGTGCGCGCACGGCCGGCCGCGTGCGCCTCGTCGGCGACGCCTCGGGCTACGTCGACGCGCTGACGGGCGAGGGCGTCCGGGTAGGGCTCGCGCAGGCGGCCGCCGCCGTGCGCACGCTCGGGCCCGACGTCGAGCGTTCGTCGGCCGCCTACGAGAAGGCCTGGACGGCGGCCACCCGCGACTACCGGATGATCACCAGCGGGCTGCTCGCGGCGGCCGGGTCGCCGCTGCGGCGCAGCATCGTGCCCCTCGCGGCCGGGCTGCCGAGCGTCTACGGCGGGATCATCGAGCGGCTGGCGCGCTGACGACGAGGCCTACCAGGGCACCGGCCCCGCCGCGTCGGTGAACGTGCCGGTCGGCGCCCCGGGCTCGAGCGTGGCCGCGCGGACGGTCGACTCGGCGCCTTGCTCCACCGACTGCGTCCCGCGGAACCCGTTGAGGCCGGTCGACGTGTACCCGGGGTCGACGGCACTGACCTGATAGCCGCTGAGGTCCTTGGCGTACTGCGACGTGATCATGTTCAACGCCGCCTTCGACGACGGGTACGCGAGCCCGAGCAGGCTGGACTCGAGACGCTGCGGGTCCGTCGTGACCCCGAACGAGCCCATGCCGCTGGACACCATGACGACCCGCGGTTGCGACGAGCGGTCGAGCAGCGGCAGGAACGCGTGCGTGGTGCGCACGGGCCCGAGGACGTTCACGCCGTACACCGGGATGAACTGTGCCGCGACGGCTTCGCGGGGCGCGACGAGTCCGCCGGCGACGCCCGCGTTGTTGACGAGGACGTCGAGCCGCCCGCAGGCCTCCCCGACCGTGGACACGGCCGCCGCGACCGAGGCGTCGTCGAGGACGTCGAGGGCGACGACGCGCACGTCGCCGGGGATCTGCGCCGCGACGGCCGCGCCGCGTTCGGCGTCGCGGGCGCCCAGCCAGACGGTCCAGCCGAGCGCGGCGAGCCGACGGACGGTCTCGCGGCCGATGCCCTGGGTGGCGCCCGTGACGAGCGCGATGGTGGTGGATGTCGTTGTCATGGCTCCACCGTGCGGGTCCCGCAGCGCCGGATCCAGGACGAGCGGACCGTAGGACCGGCAGTCCCAGGCTGCGCGGCCCGCGACGAGGCATCCTGGTGCGATGGACCGACCCGAGCTGGCCCGCGTGCTCGTCCGAGCACGCACCGCGCTGACGCCGCAGGACGTGGGGCTGCCCGCCGGCAACCGTCGTCGGGTCGCCGGCCTGCGTCGCGAGGAGGTCGCCCAGCTGGCCGGGGTCAGCGTCGACTACGTGGTGCGGCTGGAGCAGGGCCGCGGCCCGCAGCCGTCCACGCAGGTGCTCACGGCGCTGGCCCGGGCGCTGCGTCTCGACGACGACGCGCGCGACGAGCTGTTCCACCTGGCCGGCAGCCCGCCGCCGCTGCCCGGGCGCGTGGACGAGCACGTGCGACCCAGCGTCCAGCGGTTGCTCGACCGCCTCGCCGACCTGCCGACGATGGTGCTCAGCGCCCGCGGCGACATCGTGGCGTGGAACGCGATGGCGGCCGCGCTGCTCGGTGACTGGTCGGCCGTGCCTCGTCGGCAGCGCAACATCATCTGGCAGCGGTTCCTCGGCACGCCCGACCCACGGATGAGCCGCGTGGCCATGTCGCCGGAGGAGCACGCCGAGACCGCCGCCCAGTCGGTGGCCAGCCTGCGCGCGACCGCTGCCCGCTACCCCGACGACCCGAGCGTCCGCTCGCTGGTCAGCGAGCTGCGCCGGGACAGCCCGGCGTTCGACGAGCTGTGGCGCGCGGGCGCGACGGGCACCTGGCGGATGGCCCGCAAGACGATCGAGCACCCGAGCCTCGGGCCGATCACGCTCGACTGCGACTCGCTGCACGTCCTGGACTGCGACCAGAAGGTCATCGTCTACTCGGCCGAGCCCGGGTCGCCGGAGGCGGAGGCGCTCGCGCTGCTACGGGTGCTCGGCACGCAGCAGATGACGCCGTCAGAACTCGAAGTCGGCCGGCCCGTCGGGCCGTAGCGCGCTCTCGATCCGGGCGCGCATCTGCGACGACACCGACGGCAGCGCGTCGAGCGCGAAGAACGCGGCCTCGGTGTTCTCCTCGTCGCCCGGCGTCGGCTCGCCGGAGACCCAGCGGAACCGGAACGTGAGGTCCAGGTACTGCGCCTGGTCGCCGTTGTCGTACCGCATCGGCGCGAGCGTGTTGACCCACGCCAGACGCTCCGGCACGGCGACGACGGACGCCTCCTCGAGCACCTCGCGCGCGGCCGCGACGGCCGGCTGCTCGCCCGGGTCGATGATTCCCGTGACGGGTGTCCATGCGCCGGTGTCGGCGCGCCGCACCAGCAGGACCTCCTCGACGCCCCCGACCTCCCGCAGCACGACGGCGGTGACGCCGGACAGCCAGAGCGGGTGGTGACCGACGGCGGCGCGCAGGTCGACGACGAAGGAGGGGATGGCCATCCGCCGATCCTACGAAGTTCGTCGACCTGGCGAATCGCGAGACAATGGTCGTTCCCGAGCTCACCGAAGGACATCAGCCGTGAACCAGCCCCGCATGAACGTCGAGTCGTTCAACCTCGACCACCGCACCGTCGTCGCGCCCTACGTCCGGCTCGCGGACACGAAGCGCCTGCCGGCCGGCGACGAGCTGACCAAGTACGACATCCGGTTCACCCAGCCGAACGTCGCCCACCTGGAGATGCCGACCGTCCACTCGCTCGAGCACCTCTTCGCCGAGCACTCGCGCAACCACTCCGAGCGCGTCGTCGACTTCTCGCCGATGGGCTGCCAGACCGGGTTCTACCTGATCCTGCAGGGCGTGTGGACGTACGACGAGGTGCTGGACCTGGTGCAGTCGACGCTCGAGGACATCCTCACCGCGACCGAGGTGCCCGCCGCGAACGAGGTGCAGTGCGGCTGGGGCGCCAACCACACGCTCGAGGGCGCCCAGGACGCCGCGCGGACGTTCCTCGCGGCCCGCGACGAGTGGGCGACCGTCACCGCATGATCGCCGTCGACGCGGTCGTCGTGACCGCCATGGCCGACGAGTCCGCGCCGTTCATGGCGCGCGCGGACGTCGTCGGCGACCCGACCCAGATGGGGCACGCCGAGCACCGGCTGCTGACCGTCGGCGGTCGCCAGGTGCTCCTCGTGCAGTGCGGGATCGGCCTGGTCAACTCGGCGACCGCCGCGGCCGTCGCCATCCAGGGCACCCACCCGCGGGCCGTGATCAGCGCCGGCAGCGCGGGCGGGGTCGGGCTCGACGTGCGGGTCGGCGACGTCGTCGTCGGCTCCGAGTACGTCTACTCCGGCGCCGACGCCCGCGCCTTCGGGTACGAGCTCGGCCAGGTGCCGGGCATGCCCGAGGTGTACGAGGCCGAGCAGGTGCTGCACGACGCGGCCATCGGCGCGGCCGTCGACCTGCGGGTGCGCACCGGCACCGTGCTCTCGGGCGACGCGTTCATCGACGCGAGCCGCGTCGAGCGGATCCGGGCCGCGTTCCCGACCGCCGTCGCGATCGACATGGAGTCCGCGGCCCTCGCCCACACGTCGCACCTGTACGGCGTGCCGTTCCTGTCGGTGCGCGGCATCTCCGACCTGTGCGGCCCCGTCGCGGGCGAGGACTTCCTGACCCACGTCGACGACGCCGCCGACCGCTCGGCCGCCGTCGTCCTGGAGGTCCTGCGTCGGCTGGCCGTCGGCGACATGGCCCACGCGCGCTGACCCTGCCGGTCCGAGCACGCCGCGCTCGCGGGGGGTGCGTGTCAGTGGTCGGTGGGACGGTGGATTCATGGAGATCACCCGTCTGCAACCGGCCGGTCTCGTCGTGAGCCCGGCGTTCAGCCACGTCGCCGTCGTGCCCGCGGGCGCGACGACCATCTACGTCGGCGGCCAGAACGGCGTCGACGACACCGGAGCCGTCGTCTCGGCAGACGCCGCCGAGCAGTCGGTCCGCGCCGTCGAGAACGTGCGGACCGCGCTCGAGGCGGTCGGCGCCTCGCTGGCCGACGTCGTGCAGTGGACCGTCCTCATCCACGAGGACGCCGACCTGCGCGCGGCCTACGGCGCGATCGCGCCGCTGCTCGCCGGGCCCGGCGCGCCTCCGCTCGTCACCGCCGCGCTCGTGGCGGGCCTCGGCGTGCCGGGTGCTCTCATCGAGGTGAGCGTCATCGCCGCCACCGTGTCGGCCTGAGCGCGATCGTCGTGCGGGAGTCGATGCTCTACCGGCTTCGCGAAGACGACCGTGCGCTGGAGCTGGTGGCCGGCGGCGAACATGGCGAGCTCGGTGAGGACCTTGGCGGGCAGGAGCGAGGCCCCGAGGCCGGTCATCGCGGCGAGAAGGCCGTGGCTGGCGGCGAGGCTTGTGGCTGCCCAGGTCCAGCACTGAGCGGCAGCTGCGCGTAGCGGCTTCTCCCGCCCCCGCGCGGAGACCAGGCAGCGGTTGACCGCGAAGTTGACCGTGCGAAAGTGCGAAGACGCGTTCCCCTCGAGATAGACGGTCTCGATGGGGACCTCCTCGACTCCGTCCCCGTCCTGCGACGCCCGCAGCAGGAGGTCCAGCTCGTACTCGAACCGGTCGCCTGGCACGCTCTGCAGCCAGTCGAGCAGACCGGCCGGGTAGCCACGCACGTCAGCGAGATCCTGAGGACCCCCGGCGATGCGGAGGTGCGCTTCTTCATGCACCCGTGTCTACGGAGCGGGTCTGTCCGCGCGGGATGCCCGGGCTGTGCGGCATCTGTGCCGTGGTCCGTCCTATCGGGCCCAGAGGCTCCGTTCGGCCATCAGCCCGAGGCGCCGAGCCGTCTCCGCCTCAGTGAGCCCGCGGCCGGTGAAGAGCTGGTCGAACGCCTCGAAACCGCCGAGCACCCACAGCACGTCGGCCGCTTCCTCGACCGAGACCCCCGGCGCCAGGTACCCCTCCTCGGCGAGGCGCTCCGCGAGCCGGCGCTGGCCCTCGGCGCGGCCGCGCTCGACCACCTCGAACGCGCGCCGCACGGACTCGGGGTCGAGCGACCACATCGAGTAGATCGTGCGGGACACGTCCCGTTCCGACGCGTACACCGACGCCGCCGCCCGCAGGGCCTCGAGGACCGCCTCGCGCGCGTCCGGGAGCGCGACCGCGTCCACGATCCGCTGGAACCCGGTCCGCACGAGCATGTCCTGGCCGAGTGCCTCGAAGAGACCCGCCTTGTCCCCGAAGACGAGGTAGACGGTCGAACGGGCGACGCCGGCCGCCTGGGCGACCCTGTCGATGCTCAGCGGCTCGGTGGGTGCGGCGCGCAGGCGGTCGCGCGTCGCATCGAGGATCCGCCGACGGGTCTCGTCGGCGGCCGCTGCGCGTGCCTGCTGGGTGTACTTCCGCGTCGTCACGACCGACATCCTACTTTCACTTGACACGGAGTCCGACAAAAGACACTCTGTCTCGTGAAAGACAGTATGTCCGATGAAACTCGAACCAGGAAGCGAACCACCATGACCACCAGCACCTCCCCCACCGTGATCGTCGTCGGGGCGGGCCCCGCGGGCCTGACCGCCGCCATTACGCTCGCCCGGCACGGCGTCCGCACGCTCGTCGTCGAGCGCCGCACGGAGCTGTCCGACTTCCCGCGCGCCACCGGGATCAACCTCCGCACGATGGAGCTCCTGCGGGCCTGGGGCCTCGAGGACGCCGTCCGCGAGGGCGCGATCGACGTGAGCACGACCGGCTGGATCGGTCGGACCCTGGCATCGCCCGACGGGACGGCCACGTCCATGGGGTTCCCGTCGCCCGAGCTCGCAGCCGCGATCAGCCCGACGACGCCCGTCATCGCCCCGCAGGACCACCTCGAACCCGTGCTCCTGCGCCATCTGTGCACGCTCGAAGGCGTCGAGGTTCGGCTCGGCACGGAGCTCGTCGGCCTCACCCAGGACGACGGCGGCGTGACCGTGGCGCTACGAGAGGACGGCACCACGACCACCGTGCGGTCGCAGTACGTCATCGGCGCCGATGGGGCGCACAGCGGCGTCCGCCAGTGCGTCGGGCTCACCATGACCGGTCCCGGCACCCTGGGCGCCTACCTCGCGGTCCTGTTCCGCGGGCCGGTCGCCGACGTCGTCGGCGAGCGTCGGCACGGGCTCTACATGATCGAGCGGCAGGGTCCGCCGTGGGTGTTCCTGCCGACCGACAACCGGGACCGCTGGGTGTTCTCCATGACGTGGGACCCCACCCGGGAATCGCTCACCGACTACCCCCGCGAGCGGCTCGTCGAGCTGATCCGCGCGGGCGCCGGCGCCCCTGACCTCGACCCCGAGATCATCTGGAGCGGCGACTTCACGTTCACGGCGCAGATCGTCGACCACTACCGCGCGGGTCGCGTCTTCGTTGTCGGTGATGCGGCGCACCGCACCACCCCGCGCGGCGCGACGGGCATGAACACCGCGATCCAGGACGGCTACGACCTCGGCTGGAAGCTCGCCTGGACCCTGCGGGGATGGGCCGACGAGGCGCTGCTCGACACCTATGAGGACGAGCGGCGGCCGGTCGGGCTGCGCAACATGTACCGCTCCGCCGTCGAGTCGGCGCACCGGGACGTCTCCCAGGACTACCTGGACGACGTCGTACACCGGATCCGGCACCACTGGCTGGCGGACGGGTGCACCTCGACCCTCGATCTGCTCGGCGACGGGCTCACGCTCCTGACGGCGGCCGCCGGCGAGCCCTGGCCCGACGGCTCCGGCGGCGTGCAGGTACGTCAGCACCAGCTCGACCCGGCGGCCGCCGAGGCGTTGCACCTCGGGACGTCCGGCGCGGTCCTCGTGCGGCCCGACGGACATCCCGTCGCGCAGTGGTCGACGGCTCCCGACGGTCACGAGCTCTGCGCGGCGATCCGGCGGGCGGTCTGCGTCGGCGACGCAGCACTCGTGTGATGAGCCGTCGGTCGAGATCGGGTGCCGCCAGCCACGCGGTCGGCGGCACCCAGCGCACGTCGGGGTAGGCGTCAACTCGGGGTTGACGACTCTGGATCGTCAACCTACGGTTGACGCATGACGACCACACGCCTTCCCAGCACCGTCCGTCTCGACGACCTGATCGACGCGATCACCACCCACGAGGACGACGTCCTCGCGCGGCTGCAGACCGCCGTGCTGACCGCGCAGCACCTCGACGGGATCGCCGACCACCTCATCGGCCATTTCGTCGACCAGGCCCGCCGGTCCGGGGCGTCCTGGACCGAGATCGGCTCCAGCATGGGCGTCACCAAGCAGGCCGCCCAGAAGCGGTTCGTCGCCAAGGAGCCCGACCTCGACGCCCAGCAGGGGTTCGCGCGGTTCACCGCGGCCGCCGGGAACGTCGTCGTCGCGGCGCAGGAGGAGGCGCGTGCCGCCGGCAACGACCAGACGACCGCGGCGCACCTGGTGCTGGGGCTGCTCGCCGAGCCCACCGACCTCGGCGCCGGCGCGCTGGACGCCGCGGCCGTGACCCCGCAGGCCGTCCGTGCGGCCGTCACGCTGCCGCCCGCCGTCGCCGAGGTGCCGGCACTGATCCCCTACGACGCGACCGCCAAGAAGGCGCTCGAGCTGACCTTCCGCGAGGCGGTCCGGCTCGGCGCCGAGCACGTGGGCACCGAGCACGTGCTGCTGGCGCTGCTCGAGGTGGAGAACGGGGACGGTCCGCTCTCGTCGCTGGGCGTCACCAAGGCGGGGGTCGACGAGTTCGTCGCGTCCCGGCCGCCGGCTGACGCCTGAGCGCTGCCCGCCCGCTGCTCGCCAGCACCGGCCCCCCGCGGGCCGACCCGCAGCCCAATGGGGCCTTCGGCGCTCGCTGGCCCCCCAGTGCGGACCTGGCGCCGCTTGGGACGCGTGGGACCGGTGGGGCGCCTGAGGTACCTCACCAGTCCCACGCGTCACTTCCGTCACTCACGCCGCCAGATCGGCGCGGTCACGGACGCCGGAGCGGGCGATCGTGCGCTCCGACGGGTGGCGAACGGCTCGTCGGGGGACGAACGGGCTCGACGAGTGGCGAGCGGTACTCAGCACGGCGAACGGGCGGCCAACGACTCGTCGCGCGGGTCAGGACGGGCCTCGTCGCGACGACGAACGAGGGGCATGTCACGCGGGGTGGCTGTGGGTCGAGGCGCCGTCCGGGGCCTCGACCGAGGATGATGCGACGGGTGAGCACATCGAGCGTGACCTCCGCCGACCGCCCCGAGACCGGCCGCCGCTTCCGGACCGCCCTGTTCGTCGACTTCGACAACGTCTACATCGGCCTGCAGCGGCTGGACCCGGTCGCCGCCGAGGCGTTCGCGACGGACCCGGCGCACTGGCTCAGCGAGCTGGAGAACGGGACCGACTCGGAGGGCGACTTCACGCGCAAGTTCCTCATCCGCGCCTGCTACCTCAACCCGTCGCGCTTCGCGCAGTTCCGGCCCAACTTCACGCGCGCCGGGTTCCAGGTGGTCGACTGCCCGTCGCTGACCCAGCAGGGCAAGAGCAGCGCCGACATCAACCTGGTCCTGGACGCCGTGGACGCGCTCGCCGCCCCCACGCGCTACGAGGAGTTCGTCATCGTCTCCGCCGACGCCGACTTCACTCCCCTGGCGCTGCGCTGCCGGGCCGCCGACCGCCGCGTCACGATCATGACCGCGAGCCCCGCCGCCGCCGCGTACCGCGCGGTCGCCGACCACGTCATCACCGCCGACGACCTCGCCGAGCTCGTCACCAGCACGGCGTCGACGCTCAACGTGGAGGCACCGCGGACCCCGGCACCGACGAGAGGCCGCGCGAAGCAGACGGGCAAGGTCGAGCAGGCCGAGAAGGAGCCGGCCGCCGCTGCGCCGGCCGTCGGTGCCGAGGCGATCGCGACGGAGGCGGTCGCGAGCGAGGCCGCCCGCAGGGCGATCCTGCAGCGGGTCCGGACCGCGGACCGACCCGTCACGCTCGGGGCCGTCGCGGGCGCCGCCCAGAAGGCCGACCCCACCCTGAGCGGGTCCAGCTGGGGAGGCGCCGGCGGGTTCCTGCAGTGGCTCGCCCGCAACGTGCCCGAGGTCGCCTCGTCGCCGCGTCCTCCGGGCTACGTCTGGGACCCGAAGCGGTTCGGCGAGGCCGACCTGCCGGGCGCGGTCGCCGAGCCCGACACCGACCCGAGCGCCCTGCAGCGCCAGGTCACCGCCGTCACCGACACCCCCGGCCTGAGCCGGTCGAACTACCGGGTGCTGCTGACCGCGCTCGCCGCCGACCTGGCGTCGCACCCGTTCGACCGCGCCGAGACGTCACGGCGGGTGCGCAAGGCGTGCCAGGAGGCCGGCGCGGCCGTCGGGAGGTCGACCGTCAACTTCGTCATCTCCGGCACCCTCTACGGGGGCCAGGAGCTGACGTCCAAGACCACCGCCGCCGACCTTGCCGGCGCGTGGGCGGACAACGTGGTGGGACTGTGCCGCGGCGCGCGCATGGAGCTGAGCAACGGCGACGTCGCCGCGATCCGGGAGTGGGTGGGTGGCGGGCTGCTCAAGTAGCCGAGGACCGCAGCCCGGTCAGCGGTCGTAGTCGAAGCGCAGCCGCATGCGGTCGCCGCGGAACACGATCGAGCTGTACTCGAACGGACGCGAGAGGGCGTCGAAGATCACGTCCTGCAGCTGCAGGGCGGGCTCCCCGCGACGCATGCCCAGGTGACGGGCCTCGGCGATCGTGACGGCGACAGCCTCGAGGTCCTCGTGCACACGCCTCATGGGCAGTCCGTAGTGCTCCTCGAGCACGACGCAGAGCTGGTTGGCGACGACGTCGTGGCCGTCGAGCCCGGGCGCGAGGCGGGCCGGGACGTAGGAGCGGTGCAGGGAGATGGGCTCGCCGCCGACCGACCGCACGCGGACCACGACGTACGTCTCCTCGTCGTCGGCGAGAGCGAGCCGCTCCCGGACACCCGACGACGGGGTCTCGAGGGTGAGCGAGATGAGCCGGGTCGAAGTCTCGTAGCCCTGCGACTCCAGCTGCTCGCGCACGCCGCGGTAGGCCGGTGACACGGTGCTGATCTTGGGCGTCGCCACGTACGTGCCCTTGCCGGGGACGCGCACCAGGAGCCCGTCGCCGACCAGCTTGGTCAGGACGCCGCGCACCGTCATCCGGCTGAGCCCGAACATCTTGTTGAGCTCGTTCTCCGACGGGATCCGCTGCCCCGGCGCCCACTGACCGCTGACGATCCGCTCGTGCAGGATCTGCTCGAGCTGGACGTACAGCGGGGTGGCGGAGTCGCGCTCCAGCACGTTGGTCATGAGGCACAGACTTTCACGGATCACCCTCCGCTGGTCGTGCATGAGTAGACCTGTCTAGACTGCCGAAGGATCGGACACATCGGTCGGAGGCTGGGCATGATCGCGTCGACGCTGACGATGACACTCGACGCCCGAGCGCGCGGCTACGCGGTACCGGCGGTCAACGTCCTCGACGACCTGAGCCTGCGCGCCGTGGTCGCGGCGGCGGTGGCCGCACGGTCCCCCCTGATCGTCCAGGTGTCCGTGAAGACCGTCCGCTCCATCGGCACGGACCTCATGACGACGATGTTCCGGTCGGCTGCGAGCAACACCGACGTCCCGATCGCGCTGCACMTGGACCACTGCCCCGACCGCGCGGTGATCAGCGACGTCGTGCGGGCCGGCTGGTCGTCGGTGCTCTTCGACGCGTCGGACCGCTCGCTGGAGGACGCCGAGCGGGAGACCGCCGAGGTCGTGGCGGAGGCGCACGCGAACGGCGTCGACGTGGAGTCCGAGATCGAGAACATCGTCGGCGTCGAGGACGGCGTGGGCTCCGACGTCGCGCTGCACGCCTACGACATCGGGACGCTGGCCGCCGTCGCGGGCCGGACGGGCGTCGACCTGCTCGCGCCGCAGCTCGGCACAGCCCACGGCGAGTACAAGGCCAAGCCCGTCCTGCGGCCCGACCGGGTCCGGGAGCTGGCGTCCCTGACCGACCGGCCGATCGTCCTGCACGGCGGGACCGGCCTGTCGCGGGAGGACTTCCAGACGTTCATCGACGCCGGCGTCTCCAAGATCAACATCTCGACCGCCGTGAAGGTCGCCTACATGCGCTCCGCCGAGACGCACCTCGCCGGCGCGCGCGAGAAGAGCAAGTGGGACCCGCCGAGCATGTTCCGCGACATCTCCGACGCGGTGACCTCGGCCATCGCCGAGTGCATCGACGAGTTCGGCTCGGCGGGACGCGCATGACGCCGGCCCTGATCTTCGACTGCGACGGCGTGCTGGCCGACACGGAGCGTGACGGACACCTGCCGGCGTTCAACCTGACGTTCGCGGACGCCGGCGTGCCGATCCACTGGTCGCAGGAGGAGTACGGGCACCTGCTGGCGATCGGCGGCGGCAAGGAGCGGCTCGCGACGGTGTTCACGCCGGTGTTCGTCGAGACCGCGGGGCTGCCCACCGACCCGCAGGAGCAGAAGGAGCTCGTCGCCGCCTGGCACAAGACCAAGACCGCGCACTACACGGCGATGGTCGCGGCCGGTGTCATGCCCGCCCGCCCGGGGATCGCGCGGATCGTCGAGGAGGCCGCGGCGCGCGGCTGGCGGCTGGCGGTCGCGTCGACGAGTGCCGAGGCGTCCGTGCGCGCGGTCCTCGAGCACGCGGTCGGGGTGGAGCGTGCGCGGGACTTCGCGGTGTTCGCCGGAGACGTGGTGCCCGCCAAGAAGCCCGCGCCTGACATCTACCTGCTGGCCATGCGCGAGCTGGGGCTCGGTCCGCAGGACGCGGTCGTCGTCGAGGACAGCGCGAACGGCCTGCAGGCGGCACTCGGCGCGGGCCTGCACACGGTCGTCACGGTGAGCAGCTACACCGCCGACGAGGACTTCACGGGTGCGTCCCTCGTGGTCACATCGCTGGGCGACCTGCCCGACGACCCCGCGACCGTCCTGTCCGACCCCCGCGACCTGCGACCCGTCGGCGAGGTCCACCTCAGCCACCTCGAGCAACTCCTCAACGAGAGCGAGCAGTCCCGTGTCCCCTGACGTCCCCCGCGTCGAGCTCGTCGTCCGCACGATCGCCGACACCTGCGTCGAGAACGAGAAATACTTCGGGGACCTGGACTCGGTGGTGGGCGACGGCGACTTCGGGTTCTCGCTGGCCCGCGGGTTCGAGAACGTGATCGCCCAGTGGGACTCGTTCGACCGCACCGACGTCGGCACGTTCCTGCAGAAGGTCGCCATCGTCATGACCGGGCGGATCGGCGGCACGTCCGGCCCCATCTGGGGGACGGCGTTCCTGCGCGCGGCCGCCGTGGTCAAGGGCAAGCCCGACGCCTCCGGCGAGGACGTCGTCGCGATGCTGCGTGCCGCCATCGAGGGCATCAAGGCGCGCGGGGGTGCGGACCTCGGCGAGAAGACGCTGCTCGACGCGCTCGCACCCATGACCGACACGATCGAGGCGAACCTCGGCGCGGACCCGGAGGACATCGCGAAGCGCGCTGCCGAGACCGCCCGCGAGGCCGCCGAGGCGACCGTGACCATGCAGGCCCGTCGCGGCCGTGCCTCCTACACCGGCGAACGCAGCATCGGCTCGGTGGACCCGGGCGCGATCGCTGTGGCCGTTCTCGCGGAGAAGGTTGCCGCGACCTGGTGACACAGACGTCCGCGCTCCGGGGGCGACGCGGCGACAAGAGACAGTCCGACACGACGATGTGTGGAGGCAGTACTGATGAAGAAGTTCGTGAACGACCCCAAGAACTTCGTCCCGGAGATGCTCAAGGGGATCGCACTGGCCAACCCCGACACCCTGCGCTACGTCCCCGAGTACAACCTGATCATGCGGGCCGACGCCCCCAGCCACGACAAGGTCTCGATCATCCAGGGATCGGGCTCCGGCCACGAGCCCGCGCACGTCATGGTCGTGGGCAAGGGGATGCTCGACGGCGCCTGTCCCGGTGACGTGTTCGCGGCGCCGCCCATGGAGTACGTGCTCGAGACCGCCAAGCTGCTCGCGTCCGACAAGGGCGTCCTGCTGCTGGTGAACAACTACACGGGCGACAAGATGGCGTTCGAGATGGCGGCCGAGCTGGCCGAGGCCGAGGGCCTGAACGTCAAGACGCTGTTCATCAACGACGACGTGGCCGTCAAGGACTCCACCTGGACCGTGGGCCGCCGCGGTGTGGCCGGCAACTTCTTCGTCATGAAGGCCGTCGGTGCGGCGGCCGAGGCCGGGGCGTCGCTCGACGAGCTGGTGCGCATCGGCGAGAAGGTCAACTCCGTGACGCGAACCATGGGCATCGCCCTGACCGCGTGCACGCCGCCCGCCAAGGGCTCCCCGTTGTTCGAGCTCGGCGACGACGAGATGGAGATCGGCGTCGGGATCCACGGCGAGCCCGGTCGTCGTCGCGCCAAGCTCGTGAGTGCCGACGAGATCGTCGACGAGCTGCTCGGCGCGGTCGTGCCGGACCTGCCGTACAACAGCGGCGACGAGGTCGCGCTCATGATCAACGGCCTCGGTGGGACGCCCATCAGCGAGCTCTACCTGCTCTACGGCGCCGCGCACGAGAAGCTCGCCGCCCAGGGCATCACGGTCGGTCGCAGCTACGTGGGCGAGTACTGCACGTCGCTCGACATGGCCGGTGCGTCGCTGACCCTGGTCCAGCTCGACGACGAGATCAAGCAGCTGCTGCTCGCGCCCGCGGAGATCGCCAACCGGGTGTTCTGAGGCCGGCACGGGGCCGACGAACCGGGCTGGAAAGGCCGCACGCGACGCTGCGTGCGGCCTTTCTTGAGCCGACGAGCGCCGAGGACGCGTCGGTGGCGAGCCGCACGCGAGGCCGCATGCGGCCCTTCCTGAGCCGACGACCGAGGAAGCGTTGCGGGCGAGTCGCACGCGACGCCGCGTGCGGCCGTTCTTTCCTTACCGGTACACCTTGCGGCGGCGGGTGAGTGACGGCATGCTCTGGAGGTGGCAGTGGGAGCGCTCCCCTGCCCGTCACGAGAACGGTCATCCGACAACGACGTAGGAGACTTCCGTGCCCCATCCCCTGGTTCCCACGCGCTCGAGAGTGCTGACGGCCGTCGCCGTGGTAGCGCTCTCACTCGGCGTCGCCGCCCCGGCGGCCGCCCACGACAACCACCACCCCGCGCCCGCGACCCGCCTGTTCACCCCGCCGCCGGACAAGGGCGCGGTCCAGCAGATCGCCCAACTGGCCAAGACGCACCAGTGGTCCGACGCCCTGGCGCTCACCAAGATGGCGACGACTCCGCAGGCCGTCTGGTTCACCAAGGGCACGCCGGCCGAGGTCAAGAAATCGGTCCAGAAGACGATGCTCCAGGCGAAGCTGACGCACACGATCCCGGTACTCGTCGCCTACAACCTGCCGTTCCGCGACTGCGCGCAGTACTCGGCGGGTGGGGCGGCCGACACGGCGAGCTACCTGGCGTGGATCGACGCGTTCGCGGCGGGCATCGGCACCGGACAGGCGATCGTCCTGCTCGAGCCCGACGGCCTGGGCATCATCCCCTGGTACACGACGATCAACGGGGACCACGAGTGGTGCCAGCCCGCCGAGCTCGACCCGGCGACGGCGGCCTCCGACCGGTTCGCCCAGGTCAACGGCGCGGTCGACCGGATCACAGCGCTGCCGAACACGTCCCTCTACCTCGACGGCACCCACAGCGGCTGGCTGGGCACCGGCGACATCGCCGACCGCCTGCACAAGGCCGGCGTCGAGAAGGCCGACGGGTTCTTCCTGAACGTGTCCAACTACGAGACGAGCGAGCGTCAGGCGAAGTACGCGTCCTGGATCTCGCAGTGCCTCTGGTACGGCACCAACACCGCTGAGGGCGGCTGGCGCGTCGGCCACTTCGACTACTGCGGGAGCCAGTACTACCCCGCCACGTCGAGCGACTTCAGCACGTGGGGCCTCACCGACCAGTGGTACCTCGACAACGTGACCAACGCCGCCAACCCGCCGGCCGGGCCGGACGTCCTGGCGCACGCGGTGATCGACACCAGCCGCAACGGCCAGGGCCCGTGGACCGCGCCGGCCGGCAGCCCCGCCGGTGACCCGCAGGTCTGGTGCAACCCGCCGGGCCGTGGGCTCGGCCTGAAGCCCACCCTGAGCACCGGCAACCCGTACGTGGACGCCTACCTGTGGGTCAAGATCCCGGGCGAGTCCGACGGCCAGTGCACCCGGTGGGCACCGGACGGCGGGATCGACCCCGTCCGCGGCTACGCCGACCCGGCAGCGGGTGACTGGTTCCCGGAGATGGCGCTCGAGCTCGTCCACAACGCGAACCCGGGCCTGTAGGACCGACGACCGGGGGCGGCCACATCCCGCCCCCGGTCAGCGGTGCCTGCCCCGCACCCGCGTCAGGACGCGCTGGTGTCGAGATGCACACAGGTTGACCGCCGCTGAGCGTCGTACTTTGACTGGCTGGCGGTTCTTCTCGTCTCGCGGGCAAGGTACGCCGCGGCTGGTACCGCGTCTTGGCGGCAACCTCGGCCGTGCACGCGATCAGCGTGGCGAGATTCGCACGGTCGCCGACCTGGGTCCGGATCCCTGCATGATCGGCACGGCGGAGCTGCCCGGGTACTTGGCCTCGTAGGCGGAATCGATTGCGGCTTGGTCGGCCTCGGTCGCCGACTCGAACGTGACGTCGAAGTCCTGGCCGCCGACGCGCACCCGACCGGCCCGCTGGGCGATCGCGGCCCGATACCAGCGTGATTGCGGACCGTTCGCGGCGCGGACGTAGACGTCGCCGTCCACGACGAGAGCCCAGGTCTGGGTGGGGGTGCCGTGGGTGTGGCCGTCGGGGCGGAACGGGGAGACGAACAGGTCCTGGTTCTGCTCGATGACGGCGAGCTGATCGGCGGTCCAGTGCGTCACGGTGCCCTCCTGTGGTGTTCGAGGTCAGTGATCGATCGAGGCCATGTTGGCCTCGTCGTGCCGCTCACCGGCGGCGGGCTCGAGGTTGTCGAGGCGGTGCAGCTGTGCCGGGGTCAGCTCGATGGCGTCGGCGGCGGTGTTCTCTTCAACGCGGGACACGCGGCGGCTGCCGGGGATCGGGGCGATGTCCTCGCCGCGGCTCAGCAGCCAGGCCAGCGCGGTCTGTGCGGGCGTGGCGCCGTTCTCGGCGCCGATGGCCCGCACCTCGTCGACGATCGCGAGGTTGCGCGCGAAGTTCTCGCCGGTGAAGCGGGGGTTGGTCTTGCGCCAGTCGTCGTCGGCGAAGTCGGCCACGGTGCGGATCTGCCCGGTGAGCAGGCCGTGGCCAAGCGGGGAGTAGGGCACGAACCCGATGCCGAGCTCACGCAACAGCGGCAGGATCTCCGCCTCGACGTCCCGTGTCCACAGCGAGTACTCGGTCTGCAGAGCGGTGAGCGGGTGCACGGCGTGCGCGCGGCGGATGGTGTCCGCACCTGCCTCGGACAGGCCGATGTATCGGATCTTGCCCTCGGTGACGAGCTCGGCCAGCGCCGAGACGGTGTCTTCGATGGGCGTGGCCGGGTCGACGCGGTGCTGGTAGTACAGGTCGATGTGGTCGGTGCCCAACCGGCGCAGGGAGCCCTCGACGGCGGCCCGCACGTTGGCAGGACTGCTGTCGGTCACGCCGGGGACCGGCTCGCCGCTCGTGTGCTGGACGAGCCCGAACTTGGTCGCGATGACGACCTCGTCGCGTCGGCCCCGGACAGCCGTCCCGACGACCTCTTCGCTGTGGAACGGTCCGTAGATCTCGGCGGTGTCGATGTGGGTGACGCCCAGGTCCAGCGCGCGGTGGATCGTGCGGATCGACTCGGTGTCGTCCAGGGCGCCTTCGCTGGTGTACGTGCCGGCCATCGTCATGGCGCCCAGCCCAATGCGGGAGACCTCGAGGCCTGCCAGGTGTGCGGTCTTCATGAAGGTGACTCCAAGTCGTGAGGTTCAGGCCGAGCGGTACGAGCCATGCAACCCGCCACGAGAGAGGCGAAGAAGTCACTGCTGGAAGGTGTACCGACAGCCCACCCCAGGGCCGACCGGCCGGTCGTACGGTGACGAAGTGGACAACCGCGACGAGATCAAGGACTTCCTGCGCACCCGTCGAGCCCGGCTCACCCCAGAGGAAGCCGGCCTGAGCGCGTTCGCCAGCAACCGGCGGGTGCCCGGTCTCAAGCGCGGCGAGGTCGCCGACCTGGCCGGGGTCAGCGTCGAGTACTACGCCCAGATCGAACGCGGCAACCTGGCCGGGGTCTCCGACAGCGTCCTGGACTCCCTGGGACGCGCCCTGCAGCTCGACGAAGCCGAACGCACCCACCTGGCCGACCTCGCCCGCGCCGCTGGTCCGGCGACCCGGCAGCGCCGCAAGCCGGCGCCCGGTCAGATCCGCCCCGGGGTGCAGCGCCTGCTCGACCTCATCGGCGACGCCGTCCCGGTCATCGTGAACAACCGCCGCCTCGACCTGGTCGCCGCCAACACCCTCGGCCGCTCCCTGTTCTCACCGGTGTACGCCACACCCCACCCGGTCGGCAGCCCCGCTAACCACGCCCGGTTCACCTTCCTTGACGACCGCGCCCGCGACTTCTGGATCGACTGGGAACGCGCCGCCGACGACTCTGTCTCCCAGCTGCGCACCGAAGCCGGGCGGGACCCCTACGACCGGGCGCTGACTGACCTGGTCGGCGAGCTCAGCACCCAGAGCCCACCGTTCCGCACCCGCTGGGCCGCGCACGATGTCCGCCTACACCGCGTCGGACGCAAGCACGTCCGCCACCCCGTCGTCGGCGAGCTCCACCTCGATTTCGAGGTCCTCGACCTGCCCGCCGACCCCGGATTGACTCTCATCACCTTCACCAGCCCGGCGGGCTCGCCCGACGAAGACGCCATCCGAATGCTGGCCAGCTGGGCAGCGACCACTACCGAGACCGCACCAAGCACGCGTCGTCCGTAGCCACGTTCAGAGCTTGACTGGCCGTACTTCAAGTATCCGAGCCCGATTTCAAACAAGTCTGGGTCGACGCGGACCTGCGGCGATCCGGTCCACGACGAGCTCCGGGACCGCGTCGTCGTCACCCCCGACCGAGCGGTCGGGGAAGTCGAACACCGCGAGCATCAGCTGCACCGGGTACGTCGGCGGCCGCGGACACGACCGCACGAGCGTCTCGTCGACGAAGAACGACGCCTCGTCGGCCGACCACTCGACCGCGTACGTGTGGAAGTCCGCGACGTCGACGGGTACCCGCGGTGCGGCGAAGTCCTCGGACACGTCGGGGTCGCGGAACGCGTGCAGACCCATCCCCACGGCCGCCGACGACCCCGCGACGACCGCGTCGCCGAACACCTCCATCACGCAGATCTCCGCGCACCGCTCGGGGCGGTCCTCGAGGCCGACCATCCACAGCGCGACCATCGATCGCGGCGTGATCATGGCCCGCGCCCGCATCTCGACGCGGCCGCCCGACGGCGTCCAGCCGTCGAACGGCTCCTGCTGCTCACGCACGACGAGCCCGGGACGGTACGGCTGCTGACCGTCGGTGCTGCCCACCGGACCGGAGCGGTTGCCCGTCTGCAGACCCGAGACGCGGGTGGGCGGTCGGTGGTCCTCGGCGCACCACGGGCCCTGCGACGGCGGGATCGACAGGTGCAGGCACGAGTCCCGGATCGCGTACGTGGCGGCCGTCTGCGCACGGGAGCTCCACGCGGGCAGGTAGTGCGGGAACCACAGCCCGCGGTCGAGGTCGGGTGCGTCGAAGTCGTCGACGACCCATCCGTGCGTACCGTCGGCCACGAACCCAGTGTCGTCCGGATGTCCCGCACCAGCACGAGATGAGACCCATGCGCACCGTCCCCGGCTGGGCGCTCGCGTCCGCGATCGCCGCCCCCGTCGGGATGATCGGCGGCTGGACGCTGGCCGCCGCCCGTCAGCCGTCTTTCGACCCGACCACCGAGACGATCAGCGCGCTGGCCGCGACGACCGCCACCGACGCCTGGGTGATGACCGCCGGGCTGGCCCTGACCGGCGTCGCGCACCTGGTCACGGCGGCCGGGCTGGGACCGGTCCCCCGCGCGGGCCGCGCGCTGCTCGCCCTCGGCGGAGCAGCGACGCTCGCCGTGGCGCTCCTGCCGTCCGACGTCGCACCCCGGGCGCACGGGATCGCCGCGACGGTCGGCTTCGGCGCGCTCGCCCTGTGGCCTGCCCTGGCGGCCCGACGCGGACCGGGCGTCCTACGACCGGCCGTCTCGATTACCGCGTCGGCCGCGCTGGTCGGTCTGCTGGCCACGTTCGGTGCCGAGCTGGCGCGCGGCGGCGATGCGATCGGGCTCACCGAGCGCGCGCTCGCCGGGGCGCAGGCGTTGTGGCCGCTGGTGGTCGTGGTCGCCCTTCGCCGGTCGTTGCGCTCACCCGAGTAGGCCCCGCCACCTGCGCGATCGCATCCGGGAGGACCGACGTGCGCACGTTCCCGAGCCGAGATCCAGGCGAGCTGGACCACTCGACGGGCACAGACGTGGTCCTTACCGGGGGTCCAGCCGCGTCCTACGGTGAGGCATGGGAATCGTGAGAGTGAGCGCGTCGGTGTCGCTCGACGGCTTCAGCGCCGGGCCGGACACCTCCACCGAGCACCCCCTGGGCGTCGGCGGCGAGCGCCTGCACCGCTGGCTGTTCCCCGAGCCGGATGCCGACCGTGACGTCCCGGCCGACGGGGCGACGCCGACGGGGCATGACGCCGAGGTCGCGGCGACGCAGTTCGCTCGCACCGGCGCCGTGATCGTGGGCCGTCTCACCTACGACATCGGCGTGGACCTCTGGGGTGACGTGCCGTTCCCCGTGCCGACGTTCGTCGTGACGAGCCGCCCGCACGAGCCGCGACCCATGCGCAGCGACGTCTTCACGTTCGTCACCGACGGCATCGGCAGCGCACTCGACCAGGCGCGTGCGGCCGCCGGAGACCGGGACGTGCTGGTCATGGGCGGCGCGAGCGTCCAGCAGCAGTACCTGGCCGCGGGGCTGGTCGACGAGCTGGAGCTCAACGTGGTCCCGGTCCTGCTGCACCGCGGTGTGCGGCTCCTGGACGACACCGGCGACGAGCAGACCGAGCTCGTGCGCACGGGCGTCGTCGCGACGGATGCGGCCACGCACGTGACGTTCCGGGTCGCGCGTCGTCCGTGAGGTCCTCAGCCCGAGCGCCGCCGCGAGACGGCGCGGGCGATCCGGCGGGCGTCCAGGCGCAGCTCGCGGAGCATGCCGCTGATCGGGTGCGTGAACCCCGCGAAGTAGAGCCCGGGCAGGGTCCGCGCCGGCACGCCGTGGTCGTCGAGCACGCCCAGGTCACCGACCACCGCGTCCAGGCCCGGGCGGTACCCGGTGGCCAGGAGCACGATCTCCGGCTCGATACGGCTCCCGTCGGCGAGCACGACGGCCGGGCCGTCGAACGCCGTCACGGTCGGCACCGGCTCGACGGTCCCCGCCTGCACGGCCGCGATGAGCCCGACGTCCTGCAGCGGCAGCGCCCCCTCGATCACGCGCGTGTACAGGCCGGTGGTCGGCCGGGGCAGACCGTACGACGACAGGTCGGGCACCTCGACGCGCGCGATCAGCGCGGCGACGGCGTCGACCATCCGCACCGGCATCCGGCGCACGACGATCCCGGTGCCCTGCGCGGGCCAGCCGAAGTTGGAGCGCCGGACGATGTGCGGCGGGGTCCGCACGGCGAGCCGGACGCGCGACGCGCCGCCCTCGGTGAGGTCGACGGCGATCTCGGCGCCCGTGTTCCCGACGCCCACGACGAGCACGTCCCGGCCGACGTACGGCGCCGCGTTCCGGTACTCCGCGGCGTAGACGACCTCGCCGTCGAACGTGCCCGGCCAGCGCGGCGGGACCGGGGTGTGGTTGATCCCCGTCGCGACGACCACCTCGCGGCCGCTCATCACCCCGTGGCTCGTCTCGAGCAGCCACCGACCGTCGTCGCCCTGCGAGATGCGCGTGACCTCGACCCCCGTCTGCACGCGCAGGTGGTGGTGCTCGACGTACTGCTCGAGGTAGGCGACCACGTCGTCGCGCGCCACCCACCGGCCGAACCGCCGCGGGATCCGCAACCCACCCAGGTGCGACAGGTTCCGCGTGGTGTGCAGGTGGAGACGCTCGTAGTGCCGCCGCCAGGAGGCGCCGACGGCGTCGGACCTCTCGAGCACGAGGGCGGGGATGCCACGGCGGTGCAGCGCGGCGGCGGCGGCCAGCCCCGCGGGGCCACCACCGACGACGAGGACAGGGTCGACGGCCATGCGCATTCCTACCGCACGGCAGGCGCGATCGGCTGCGCGGCGCGAGATCGACAGTTTCAACTGGACAGTTTGCACTGCCGGAGTTACCGTCGGAGGCATGAGCGACGACTCCGTCCGCGCGGCACACGAGCTGCGGGTCGTCGTCGGCCGGCTGCGTCGGCAGCTGCGCGAGGTGAGCGCGACCGGCGACCTGACCCCGTCGCAGACGTCGCTACTGAGCCGCCTCGACCGCGACGGCGCGGCGTCCGCCAGCGACCTCGCCGCGGCCGAACGCGTCCGGCCCCAGTCGGTGGCCGCCCAGCTGGCCGCGCTCGACGAGCTCGGGCTGATCGAGCGGCACCCCGACCCGAACGACGGCCGCCGCCATCTGATCATGTTGAGCGACGCGGGCGTGGAACGGCTGTCCGGCGACCGGCAGGCCCGTCAGGAGTGGCTCGCCCGTGCCATCGAGGATCGGTTCTCCGACGACGAGCGGCACACGCTCATGGCCGCGCTCGCCCTGCTCGACCGGCTCGCGGAACCGTGACCGCGACCGTCGAACGCACCCAGGCCGTCGGGTTCGACCGCCGCCTGACCGCACCGCTCGTCCTCGGGTCTGTGCTCAACCCGATCAACTCCTCGATGATCGCCGTCTCGTTGATCCCCATCGGGATCGCGTTCGGCGCTCCCCCGGCCCAGACGATCTGGCTGGTCAGCGCGCTGTACCTGGCCACCGCGGTCGGTCAGCCGGTGGTCGGCCGGCTCGTGGAGCTGTTCGGACCGCGCCGGCTCTACCTTCTGGGCACGGGGCTGGTCGGCGTCGCGGGCGTGCTCGGCGCGATCGCCCCGAGCCTCGGTCTCCTCGTCGGCGCGCGGGTCCTGCTGGGCTTCGGCACCTGCGCCGCCTACCCCGCCGCGATGTATCTGCTGCGCAGCGAGCAGGAGCGCACGGGCGTGAAGAGCCCGGCGTTCGTCCTGACCGCGCTGGCCGTCGCCAACCAGACCGTCGCGATCATCGGGCCCACCCTGGGCGGCCTGCTCATCGGAGTCGGCGGCTGGCGGACGATCTTCACGGTCAACATCCCCCTCGCGATCGCCTGCCTGGTCCTGGGCTCGCGTCGCCTGCCGCGCACCGTGCCCACCACCGAGACCCGCGGCCTCGACGTCCCGGGCATGGTCCTGTTCGCGACGATGCTCACCACGCTCATGCTCTTCCTGACGGAGCCGGCCGCGGACGAGTGGTACCTCCCGGTCGTCGCCGTCGTCGCCGCGATCGCGCTCGTCGTGCGCGAGCTGGGACAGCGGGCACCCTTCCTCGACCTGCGGATCCTGGGCGGGAACGTGCCGCTGCTGGCCACCTACCTGCGCCAGATCCTGCAGTCGACCGTCACGTACGCGTTCATGTACGGGTACGTGCAGTGGCTCGAGGCCGGGCGTGGGCTGAGCGCCTCGTCGGCCGGACTGCTGCTCCTGCCGATGTCGGCCGCGGCGCTGTGCGCGTCGGCGATCTCCGGACGACGCCCGCAGCTGCGCGGGAAGCTCGTCGTCGGCGGGATCGCGCTGGTCGCCGGGACGGTCGCGCTGCTCGAGGTGCACGCCAGCACCGCGCTGTGGGTGCTCGTCGGCGTCGCGATGCTCATCGGCGTCTCGCAGGGCCTGAACGGGCTGGCCAACCAGAACGCGCTCTACCGGCAGGCCGAGCCCGCCCGCATGGGCTCGTCGGCGGGGCTGCTGCGCACGTTCACCTACCTCGGCGCGATGGCGGCGTCCGCCGTCCTGGCCGCCTCGTTCAGCCACGGCGCCACCACCGCCGGCCTGCACCACCTGACCTGGGTGATGGTCGGCTGCGCCCTCGTCCTGCTCGTCGTCACCGTGCTCGACCGTTCCCTGTCACGCACCACCCTGGAGACCGCATGAGCCTCACCGCGCTCGACCCCGTCACCGCCCTGGTCGTCATCGACCTGCAGAAGGGGATCGTCGGCCAGCCGACGGCACACCCGTCGGCCGACGTCGTCCGGAACGCCGCCGCCCTCGCCGACGCGTTCCGCCGGCGCGGCCTCCCGGTCGCGCTCGTCAACGTCACGGGCGGCGCACCGGGTCGCACCCAGGCCCCTCCCCGCGGCGGCGACCGACCCGCCGACTGGGCCGACCTCGTGCCCGAGCTGGGCCTGCAGCCGTCCGACCTCACGGTCACCAAGCGCACGTGGGGCGCGTTCCACGGGACCTCCCTGGACGGGGGCCTGCGCGACCTCGGCGTCACCCAGGTCGTCCTCGCCGGCATCTCGACGAGCATCGGCGTCGAGTCGACCGCTCGCGGTGCCCACGAGCGGGGCTACAACGTCACGCTCGCCGTCGACGCCATGACGGACATGAACGCGGACGCGCACGACAACAGCGTCGGCCGGATCTTCCCGCGCCTCGGCGAGACCGGGACGACCGCCGAGGTCCTCGCGCTGCTCGGCGCCCGCTAGACCCGTTCCAGCAGGGTCAGGACCTCGTAGTGCGTGGTCTGCGGGAACATGTCGAGCAGCTGCCCGCGCACCGGCAGCAGCGACGGCATCGCCGCCAGGTCCCGGGCCAGCGACTCCGCGTTACAGCTGGAGTAGACGACGTGGGACGCCGACGACGCCTCGAGGTAGGCCGCGAGCTGCGCCCCGATGCCGCGGCGCGGCGGGTTCACGACCACCAGCTCGGGCGCCTCGTGCGTGACGGCGAACGCGGTGGCGTCATCGGCCTCGAACCGCACCCGGTCCAGTCGGAGGTCCGCCGCCGAGAGGCGGGCGCTCGCGACGGCCTCGACGCTCGTCTCGATCCCGACGACGTCCCGGTCGCCGCCGGCCACGTGCAGCGCGAACCCGCCGACCCCGCAGTACAGGTCCCAGACGGAGGTCGGCCCCACGGAGCCGATCCAGGACGTCGCCTGCCGGTACAGGGCCGCGGCGACGTCGGTGTTCGTCTGGAAGAAGCTCTGCGGGCGCAGGTGCAGGTCGATGTCGTTGACGCGCATCCGCAGGGTCTCGTGCGGCGTCAGCAGGATCTCCCGCTCCCCCTCGAGCACCGCCTTGTGGTCGGGCAGCAGGTTCACCGACGCGACCCGTAGCGCCGGCAGGGCGTCGAGGAGCGCGGGCAGGTGCTTGCGGATCCGCGCCACGGGCTCCTGCGAGCGCAGCACGAACCGGACCATGAGCTCGCCGTCCGGCGACTGCGTGACCAGCAGGTTCTTCAGCTCGCCGGTGCGTGCCGCGATGTCGTACGGCGTGAGGTTCGCGTGCGCGACGAACGCCGCGAGCACCGGGAACACGGCCTGCAGCGAGTCGGGGTAGAGCCCGCACGACTGCAGGTCCACGCCGTGGCCGGCCGCGTCGAGGATGCCGAGCGTGGGCTCGTCGGCAGTCCCGGTGACCACCATCTTCGCCTTGTTCCGGTACCCGGACTCGGCGCTCGGGAACGGAGACAGCCACTGCAGGTCGGTGCCCAGCAGGGACTCGACGTGCTCCTGCTTCGCCGCCAGCTGGTCGTCGTACGGCCGGCCCATCCACGTGCACGAGCGGCAGACCTCGGCATCGAAGTAGGCGCAGCGCATACGGGCGAGCCTACGTCGCGCGCTCCAACAGCCCCCGCACGAAGGACGCCTGCCCCGCGTGCTGGAGGCTGTCGCCGATGATGCTCACGAGCCGGACCCCGAGCGTCACGGGCGGATCCCACCGGACGTCCACCACCCGGTCGAGCGCGGCGTCGGACAGGGTCCGCAGGTACGCGGCCGTGCGCGCCGCGGTCGCGTCGTAGTAGCCGAGCAGCAGCTCCGCGCTCGCCTCGACCTGGCCGACCTCGGTGCTGCTCTGCCCGTACCCCGTCTCCTCGTCGCCGAACGGGAGCGCGAACCGGTCGGCCCACTGCGACCACACCTGGTCGGTCCCCGTGACGTCGGCGATCTGCGCGTCCTCCCCGCGGGCAGCGTGCCAGGCCAGCCACGCGATCGTGTTCGCCTGCGGGCCGGCCCGCCACGTCAGCTGGACCACGTCCAGCCCGCCCACGGCGCGGTGCAGCACGCCGCCGACCCGTCCGTGCGACTCGACCAGCAGCTCGGTGACATCCATGCGGCCCCTGCCCTCCCGCGGCGCCCCTCGCCGCGCTCACGACCGTAGGGGCAAGCGGCCGTCGCCGCGCGAGCAGGGACCGACAGGTCCTGGCTGCGCGCGGCCTAGAGCAGATCCGCCAGCATCGCGGCCGCGCGGGCCGCGCCGTCCGTCGCGACCGGGCGGTAGCGAACGTCGCGGCCGACCTCCTTGACGATCGCCTCCGCGAGCGCGTCTTGGTCCAGCGCCTCCTCGTAGGGCAGGTGCCGACCCGCCTCGTAGCGGTCGAGGCGCGCCCGCACGTGGAGGTTCTGCTCGAAGTGGTGCCGCAGCGGGACGTACACGAACGGCTTGTTCAGAGCGGTCAGCTCCATCGTGGTCGTCAGACCGCCCTGCACCACGGCCACGTCGCACGCCGCCAGGTGCCGGAACAGGTCCGGGACGTAGCCGAGCACGGTGGAGCCCTCGTACGCCGGCAACGACGCCGGGTCGATCCGCGGGCCCGTGACGAACGCGAACCGCACCTCCGGCGCGAGCCGACGGACCAGCGGGACGACGTCCATGACCCGCCGCAGGAGCGACGTCCCGACGCCGGAGCCTCCGACCGTGACCAGGCAGAGCTTCTCCCCCGGCGCGACGCCCAGCGACTCGCGCACGCGCTGCGTGTCCTGCAGCGCGGCCGGGTCGAAGCCGGTGACGTAGCCGGCGAAGTCGAAGTTCTCCTCGGTCCAGGTGCGGATGTTGGGCAGCCCCGGGCCGAAGTCGTCCTCGACGATGTCGTCGGGGTCGCCGACGAACACCGACCGGTCCCGCACGCGCGCGAACCGCGCCCGCTGCTCGATCATCTCCGCGTTGTAGTCGGCGGTCAGCGCCGCCTCCCGGGGTCCGCCGTCGGGCATCGGGAGCCAGCCGACGAAGTCCGTCATCCACGCGAACGAGAAACGCTTGAGCTCGGGGTTCTCGTGCAGGAAGTAGTCGACGTCCCAGGCCTCGTCGCCGATCACCAGGTCGTAGTCGCCGTCCGCGACGACCTCGTCGAACACCATGAAGTTGTGCACGAGGATCTCGTCCATCCGGCGGATCGTCTGGAACGCGTGCAGGTCGTGCTCGCCGGACTCGTGCTCGATGTGCCCGGACTCGTTGCGCAGCCACGCGGACGCGGGGTGCACCCGCTCGCCGTGCTGGCCGAGCACGCGCGTCACCGGGTGCTGCGCGAGCCAGTCGATCTGCAGGTCGGGTTGCTGCAGGCGCAGCTCGGCCGCGATCGCGACGTCGCGCTGGGCATGGCCCAGGCCGATGGGCGACGAGAGGTAGAGCGCCCGCTTCGACCGCGTCGACGCGCGGGTCCACCGCGGCTTCGTCGGACGGGGGTGGATCGTGTCGACGAACTGCGCGATCAGGTGGTTGACCTTCACCGGGTCGCGCGCGGACGGGCCGTGACCGGCGTGCTCGAGCAGCACCAGGTCGCCGCCGGTCAGCTCGGCCAGCATCTCGCCGAACGCCTGCGGCCGGATGCGGTCCTCGGTGCCGTGCAGCACGACGACCGGGCACCGCACCCGCCGCGCGAGCGGGGCGATCGGCTCGCACACCGCGCCCTCGCAGCCGATCCGGCCGGCGGTCGTGTCGACGAGCGTCTGCGGGCTGATCTCGTGCGCCCAGCCGATGCAGTCCTCGATCTGCTTGGTCGAGTGCGGCTCGGAGAACATCTTCGCGAAGAAGAAGTCGACGAAGTCGTCGTAGCCGTCGCCGAGCCAGTAGTGCTTGTTGTACTTCGCCCAGCCCTCGGTGCTGTCGACCGGCTCGTCGAACGGGACGTGGTCGCGGCCCGGGGTCGCGACGTCGAGGCCGCACGAGGGCCCGATCGCGAACATGCCTTCGACCCGCGACGGGTGCTTCGCGGCGACGTGCACCACGTAGGACGCCCCGCACGACTCGGTGACCATCACCGCGGACTCGGTGCCGGTGGCGTCGAGCACCGCGACGACGTCGTCGGCGTACTCGCCGTCCGTGTAGGCGGCCGCGCCGGCCGGACGGCTGGAGGCACCGCTGCCGCGGCCGTCGAAGGTGATCACGCGATAGTGCCGGGCCAGAAAGCCGATCTGCGCTTTCCAGAACCGCGACGGGACGATCGACCACGTCGGGACGAGCATCACGGTCGGCCTGCCCGGGTTCTCGTACACCTCGTAGGCCAGCTCGACCCCGTCGCGCAGCGCCAGTCCCGCCGCGTCGGGGACAGCGGACCTGCTCGGGTGATCGCTCACCCGAGCAGTGTCCGCCTCATGGACGTCCGTCGTCACGGTCGGACCTCGAACACGTTGTTGAACGGGGTGGTCGCCGCGGTCCGGAACGCGCGGAAACCGGCGGCGGTCGAGACGTCGCGGATCTTGGCCGGGCCTGCCTGTGTGCCCAGCGCGAGGCCGACGTCCTGGCTCAGCGACGCGGGCGTGCACAGCAGCGTCGAGAAGCCGTAGTACGCGCGGCCGACGGTGTTGAGGTTGTCCTCGACGTGGTCGCCCGCCATCGGCTCGACGACCATCCACGTGCCGTCGTCGGCGATCGCGCTGCGCACGTGCCGCGCGGCACCGACGGGGTCACCCATGTCGTGCAGGCAGTCGAACATCGCGATCAGGTCGTAGCCCGTGCCCGTGAAGGCGGTGGCCGAGGCGACCTCGAACGTCACGCGGTCCTCGACGCCCGCCGCCTTGGCACGCTCGCGCGCCACCTCGATCGACCCGGCGTGGTAGTCGGACCCGACGAACGTGGCGTTCGGGAACGCCTTGGCCAGCAGGATCGTCGACGCGCCGTGCCCGCAGCCGACGTCGGCCACCTTGCCGCCCGCCTCGAGCTTGGCCGAGACGCCCTCGAGCGCCGGGATCCACTCGGTGAGCAGGTGGCCGTTGTACATCGTCCGGAAGAACCGCTCGCACCCGTGGTGCACGTCGCCGTTGTGCGCGTGCCACCCGAGCCCGTCACCGTCACGAGCGGCCGAGTAGATGTCGGGAGCGTCCCGGACGGTGCCGAGCGCGAGCTGGAAGAAACCCGCCAGGTAGGCGGGACTGGTCGGGTCGGCCAGCGCGACGGCGTGCTCGGCGGGCAGTGTGTAGCGGCGGGCCTCGGCGTCGTAGTCGACGTAGCCGCCGGCCGCCTGGTTGTTCAGCCACTCGCGGGCGTACGGCTCGTAGGTGCCGGTCTGCTCCGCCAGCTCCGCCGGCGTGATCGGCCGGCCGTCCGCCATCGCCGTGTAGTAGCCCAGCTTGTCGCCCATCACGACGAGCGCCGTGTTCAGGGTCGCGCCGACCTCGTCGACCGCGCGGAACACGAACGACATGAGCTTGTCGGGGTCGATGGTCCGCTGGGGCAGGGCCTGGACGGGTGTCTCGGTCATGGTGATGCAGCTCCTCGGTGTGTCGGGTTTGTCGTGTTCGACACTCGCGGAGCCGGTGCCTCCGTCGAATCAGGGGACCCCCCTGGTCCGCTCCCTAGACTCGGAAGGTGCTGGTCGGCCGCGAGCGCGAGCGCCAGGTCATCGCGACCCTGGTGGCTGCCGCGCGCGTGGGCGAGAGCGGCACGCTCGTGCTCACCGGCGAGGCCGGGATCGGCAAGAGCGCGCTGCTCGAGGACGCCGCGACCGCGGTCGCCGACGCCGGGATGCGCGTGCTGCGCGCCGACGGGATCGACGCCGAGCGCGAGGTGCCGTTCGGCGGCCTCCTGCAGCTTCTGCGGCCCGTCCTCCAGCACCTCGACGCCATCCCCGCACCCCAGGCCGAGGCGCTCGGCTCGGCCCTCGCCCTGACGCCCGGCTCCGGCGGCGAGCGGTTCGCGGTGGGCGCCGCGGTGCTCAGCCTGCTGAGCCGGGCGGCCGAGGACAGGCCCGTGGCGGTGCTCGTCGACGACGCGCACCTGCTGGACCCGCCGTCGGCGCAGGCCCTGTGCTTCGCCGCCCGCCGGCTCACCGCCGACCCCGTGGTGATCCTCCTGGCCGTCCGCGACGAGGCCCCGTCGGTGGTCGGCTCTGCCGGGCTGCCGATGCTCCCCGTGGCGGGTCTCGATGCGGCGGACGCCGCACAGCTCGCGGGGTCGCTGGGCAGCAGGCTGTCCGACGACGCCCGGGTGCGGCTGCTCGCGTCGACGGGCGGCAACCCGCTCGCGCTGCTCGAGCTCTCAGACGACGGCGTCGACGCCCTGCCCCCCGGCGCCCCGGTGCCGGTGCCCGCCTCGCTCGCCCGGACGTTCGCGCGCCGCGCGGACGCGCTCTCCGCGACGTCGCGGACGGCGGTGATCGTCGCCGCGGCGGCCGGCGGCGACCTCGCCGTCGTCGAGCGGGCGTGCGCGCTGCTCGCCGTCAGTGTCGCCGACCTCGACGAGGCCGAGCGGGCGCAGCTGCTCACCGTCGGCCCGTCCCACGTGACGTTCCGGCACGACCTCGTCCGTTCGGGCATCTACGCCGAGGCGTCGCCCGCGACCCGGCGCGCGGTCCACGCGGCGCTCGCGCAGGCGGTCCCGTACGACGACGTGGACCGGCGGGCGTGGCACCTGGGGGAGGCGACCGCCAGCCCCGACGCCTCGGTCGCCGCGGTGCTCGACCAGGCCGCGACCCGTGCGCGGGCGCGGGGAGCCCACGCGGTCGCGGCTGCGGGGTTCGAGCGCGCCGCCGGCCTGACACCCGACCCGGCCGAGCGCGTCGGGCGGCTGGTGTCTGCCGCGGAGAGCGCCTGGCGCGCGGGCGCGCCCGACTCGGCGACCGACCTGCTGGGCCGGGCCGCCGATCTGCCGCAGACGTCCGACCTGCGGATCCGGGCCGCCGCGCTCGACGGCGCCGTCGCGCTGCGGACGGGGTCGGTCGAGCGCGCGCGGGACGTGCTCGTCGCCGCCGGATCGCAGGTCGCCGACGAGGACCCGGACGCGGCCGTCCTGCTGCTGGCGGACGGGGTGGAAGCCAGCTTGTTCGCCGGGGACACCGCCACGGGCGCGCGCGCCGCCGCCCTGATCGAACGGCTCGAGCCRCGCACCGGACGCGCCCGCTGGGTGGGCACGATGGCGGTCGCCGTCGCCGGGGTCCTCGCGGGTCGCGGCGGGCCCGACCTGCTGCGTGCGGCCATGGCCGAGGCCGACGCCTTCCTCGAGGACCCGCAGCTCGCACCGTGGCTCGTCTTCGGTCCCCTGTTCCTGCGCGAGAGCGCGGTCGGCCGCGACGTCATCCCCGCGGTCGTCGCCCACACCCGCAGCCGCGCGGACATCGGGGGCCTGCCGCTCCTGCTGTTCTATGTCTCGCGCGACCAGGCCACCACCGACGACCGCTGGGACGACGCCGTCGCCGGCTACACCGAGGGGGTCGGGCTGGCGCGCGAGGCGGGGCACGCCACCGACCTCGCGGCCTGCCTCGCGGGGCTCGCCTGGCTCGAGGCCCGGCAGGGAGCCGCCGACGCGTGCGTCGCGCACGCGACCGAGGCCCTCCAGATCACGCGCGCGCACCACCTCGGCTTCTTCCAGGCCTGGGCCATGACCGCGCTCGCGGAGCTCGACCTCGGGCTGGGCCGCACCGAGAGCGCCCTGGAGCGGTTGCGTGAGCTCGACGCGCACCTGGCCGAGCTGGGCCTGCACGACGTCGACCTGTCCCCCGCGCCGGAGATGGTGGAGGCGCTCGTGCAGCTCGGCCAGGTCGACGAGGCCTCCGCCATCGCGGCCGACCTGACCCGACACGCCGAGGTCAAGGGACAGCCGTGGTCGCTCGCGCGGGCGGCACGAGCCGCGGGGCTGACCTGCCCCGACGACGACGTCGACGTGTGCTTCGCGGTCGCGCTCGCCTACCACCAGCACACGCCGGACACCTTCGAGACGGCGCGGACGCAGCTGGCCTACGGCGCCCGTCTGAGGCGGCTCAAGCGGCGGGTCGACGCCCGGGCCCCCCTGCGCGCGGCGTTCACCACGTTCGAGGCGCTGGGTGCGGCGCCGTGGGCCGACCGGGCCGCCCTCGAGCTGCGCGCGACTGGCGAGACCGCCCAGCGACGCAGCACCACGGGCCTCGACCACCTCACCCCGCAAGAGCTGCAGGTCGCCCGGATGCTCGGCGGCGGACGGACGACGCGCGAGGCCGCCGCCGCCCTGTTCCTCAGCCCGAAGACGATCGAGTACCACCTGCGCAACGTCTACCTGAAGCTCGGGGTGCGCTCTCGCACGGAGCTTGCGGCCGCCGTCGGTGCCCGTCCCTAGGCTGAGCGCGTGACCTTTGAGTTCGACGCCCCGCTGTGGCAGTGGTCCGCCCGCACGCAGACGTGGACGTTCGTCAGCGTCCCAGCGGAGATCTCCGACGAGATCCTTGACGTCGCCGGTCCGGCCACCCGCGGGTTCGGCTCGCTGCGCGTCGAGGCGGAGATCGGGCCCACCGTCTGGCGCACGTCGATCTTCCCCGGCGACTCCGGGTACGCGCTCCCGGTGAAGAAGGCCGTCCGCACCGCCAACGAGGCCGACGTCGGCGACGTGCTGCACGTCCGGCTGACCGTGCTCGACCTCTGAAGGTTCGGCCCTGACGCGCCGATGCACCAGGTGTGTTCCTCACCGCGGTGCTGATCGGGTTCCTCGTCCTCGCGGCCGGGGTGTCCGTGCGCTGGGTGCTGACCCGGGTGGATGCGCTGGGCCGCATCGCGCCGTTCCCGAAGATCAGCGTGGGTCTCTGCGTCGCCGTCGCGATCGGGTGCGCGGTGCCGCTCGTGCTGCACGCACGGCTCGAGAGCACGCTCGAGGGCGCCGCGTCGCAGGTCGCCGGCGGACCGGTCGGCGTGCACTGCCAGACCTCCGGCGAGACGTGGACCGACCTGGGCACCGAGCTCGGCTACGTGAAGTGGGGGMCGGGCGGCGTCCCCGAGCGCACGACCCTGATCAAGTACGGCGTCTGCGCCGACCTGCGGTCCTGGCTCTCGTCGGACAAGAAGAACCCACGCCCGGACCAGGTCGTCGCCGTGCACGTGCTCACCCACGAGACGATGCACATGATCGGGATCACCAACGAGGCGCAGGCCGAGTGCGCCGCCATGCAGCGGGACGCCCGGATGGCGCAGGCCCTCGGCGCTACCCCCGCGCAGGCGCAGGTCCTCGCCCGTCGGTACTGGGTCGAGGTCTACCCCCAGATGCCCGAGGGGTACACCGGCGGCTGTGGACCGGGCGGGCAGTGGGACGAGAACCTGGGGGTCGCACCGTGGTAGGCCCTCGCCTACCGTGGACGGCGTGAACGACGCGATCGCCCTGATCCCCGGCGCAGGCGGCCAGGGCTGGCTCTGGCACCTCGTCGAGTCCGACCTGCGCGCCCGAGGGTTCGACGCCTTCGCGATCGACCTGCCCGCTGCCGACGAGGACAGCGGCCTGCCGGCGTACGCCGACACCGTCGTCGCGGCGATCGGCGACCGGACCGACGTCACGCTCGTCGCGCAGTCCATGGGTGGMTTCACCGCCCCGCTGGTCTGGCAGCGCGTGCCCACCCGCGGCGTCGTGTTCGTCAACGCGATGATCCCGCTGCCGGGCGAGACGGCGGGTGACTGGTGGGACGACGTGGGCTCGCACGAGGCCCTCGTGAAGGCGGCCGAGGAGCGCGGCTACACCACGGAGTTCGACGACGACGTGTACTTCAACCATGACGTCCCCGCCGACCTCGTCGCGTACATGAACGAGCACCCGTCCCCCGAGACGCAGACGATCTTCGGCGACGCGTGCAGGTTCACGTCCTGGCCCGAGCGGGTCACCGTCATCAGCGGGCGCGACGACCGGCTCTTCCCGCTCGAGCTGCAGCAGCGCGTCGCGCGAGAGCGCGTGGGCCGCGAGCCGGTCGTCGTCCCCGGTGGTCACCTCGCGGCGTTGAGCTTTCCGACCGAGCTCGCCGACGCCATAGCGGCCACCTTCTGAGGGTCGACGCACCGAGGGGTTACCGCGCGTAACGTCCGTGTCATCGAGGTAGGCCACACTCGGGAGCCACATGGACCTGACGTCGCTGGACCACATCCGCTCGCCGCGCACCCGCGCTGACCTGGTGCTCGGCCCCGGCAGCGCGCCGTTGGCCGGGGGCACCTGGCTGTTCTCGGAGCCGCAGCCCGACCTGCGCGAGCTCGTGGACCTGACGACGCTGGGGTGGCCGCCGTTCGAGGTGGGCGACGGGCTCACGATCGCCGCGACGTGCACCCTGCGGCAGCTGGCGGACCTGCCGCCGGTGCCGGGTTGGCGCTCGCAGCACCTGGTGCAGGACTGCCTCCTGTCGCTCGTCATGTCGGAGAAGATCTGGGACCTGGCGACGGTGGGCGGCAACATCTGCCTCGCGCTGCCCGCCGGCTCCCTGACCACGTTGGCCGTCGCGCTCGACGCGACGGCATCGGTGTGGACGGCGACGGGCACCTCCGAGGTCGCCGTGCTCGACCTGGTGACCGGCGTGCGGTCGACGTCGTTGGCACCCGGTGAGGTCCTGCGCTCGATCTCGATCGTCCCCGACGTCCTCACCTCTCCCGCGTCGTTCGCCCGCGCCGCCCTCACGCGGCACGGGCGGACCGGAGCGATCGTCGTCGGGCGACGGTCCGGCGACGGCCTCGTCGCGACGATCACCGGTGGCGTGCCCCGACCGCGGCGGTTCGCCTTCTCGTCGTACCCGTCTCCCGGCGAGCTGGCCGAGGCGATCGACACGATCGACGACTGGTACGACGACCCGCACGGCGCCCCGGACTGGCGCCGGGCACAGACGTTGCGCCTCGCCGCGCAGGTGCGGGAGGACCTCGCATGAGGCTCGAGGTGAACGGCGAGCCGCTCGACGTCGACCCCGCACCCGGGCAGGTGCTGCGGACGCTTCTGCGCGAGCACGGGCACAGCGAGGTCAAGAAGGGCTGCGACGCGGGCGACTGCGGCGCGTGCACCGTCCTGCTCGACGGCCGACCGACGCACTCCTGCCTGGTGCCCGCGGTCCGCGCCGCGGGCCGGTCCGTCACCACGGCCTCGGGGCTGGGGACGGTCGACGAGCCGCACGCGGTGCAGCAGGCGTTCGTCGACGCCGCCGCGTTCCAGTGCGGGTTCTGCACGGCCGGCTACGTGACGACGGTCGCTGGCCTGGGGCTGTCGGGCGAGGTCACCGAGGAGACCGCCCGTGCGCTCAAGGGGAACCTCTGCCGGTGCACGGGGTACCGGTCGATCTGCGACGCGGTCCGCGGGGTGTCGAACACGGTCGACCCACTCGCCGGGCAGGACGCGGGCCGGTCGGTGCGGGCACCCGCGGCGCGTCGGATCGTCACCGGGAACGAGGCGTACACGCTCGACGTGCCGGCCGTCGACCTCGCCCACCTCGCCGTGCTGGGCAGCCCGCACGCGCACGCGCGGATCGTGGCCGTCTCGGCCGACGAGGCCCGGCGGGCACCCGGCGTGCTCGCCGTGCTCACCTACGAGGACTCCCCGACGCACCGCTTCTCGACGGCGCGGCACGAGAGCCGGCTCGACGACCCCGACGACACCCTCGTCCTCGACCGCGTGGTCCGCTTCCGCGGACAGCGGGTGGCCGTCGTCGTCGCGGACACCCTGCGCGAGGCCGAGCGCGCCCGCGCGCTGATCGAGGTCGAGTACGAGGTGCTTCCCGCGGTCTTCGACCCCTCGGAGGCGCGCCTGCCCGGCGCTCCGCTCGTGCACGGGGACAAGGGACCCGAGGCGCGCATCTCCGAGCCCGGGCGCAACGTCGTCGCGCAGAAGCACGACGAGATGGGCTCCGTCGCCGACGGCCTGGCCGCGGCCGCGCACCGCGTGCACGGGACCTGGCGGACGGGCCGGGTCGCGCACGCGTCGCTCGAGACCCACGCGACGCGCGGCTGGCTCGACGAGGAGGGCCGGCTCGTCCTGCGGACCAGCACCCAGGTGCCCTACCTGACCCGCAAGGAGATCGCGCACCTCTTCGACCTCGACCTCTCGCAGGTCCGGGTGCTGACCGGACGCGTCGGCGGCGGGTTCGGCGGCAAGCAGGAGCTGCTCACCGAGGACCTCGTCGCGCTCGCGGTGCTGCGGACCGGGCGGCCCGTGCAGTACGAGATGACGCGTTCCGACGAGTTCACGGTCGTGCCCAGCCGGCACCCGTTCCGCGTCACCGTGGACGTGGGCTGCGACGACTCCGGCGTCCTGACCGCCCTCCAGGTCGACGTGCTCGCGAACACCGGCGCGTACGGCAACCACGGTCCGGGCGTCATGTTCCACGGGGTCAGCGAGTCGGTGTCGGTGTACCGCTGCGCGAACAAGCGCGTCGACGCGGAGTCGGTCTACACGCACACCATGCCGGCCGGAGCGTTCCGCGGGTACGGGCTCGGGCAGGTCCAGTTCGCGATCGAGTCAGCGATGGACGAGCTCGCGCGCGAGGTCGGTCTCGACCCCTTCGAGCTGCGGCGGCGCAACGTCGTCGTGCCCGGCGACCACCTGCTGGTGACCGACGCCGACGAGGTCGACGACCTCGACATGCACTCGTACGGGCTCGACCAGTGCCTCGATCTCGCGCAGGCCGCGCTCGCCGACCGGTCCGGCGACCCGCCCGCCCCGCCCGGGTCCGTGGTCGGCGAGGGGATGGCCATCGCGATGATCGCGACGATCGCTCCGCGCGGCCACTACGCCGAGGCCTCGGTCCGGCTCCTGGACGACGGCCGCTACGAGGCGCGCGTCGGCACCACGGAGTTCGGCAACGGGACGACGACGGTGCACGGGCAGCTCGTCGCGACGGCCCTGGGCACGACCGTCGACCGCGTCGTCATCAGGCAGTCCGACACCGACGTCTCCGGGTACGACACCGGTGCGTTCGCCTCCGCCGGGACGGTCGTCGCCGGCCTCGCCCTGCACCGCGCCGCCCTGCAGCTGCGCGGCAAGGTCCTCGCTGCGGCCGCTGCCCTGCGCGAGCACCCCTCCGACGAGCCGCGGAGCTGGTCGTCGGCACTCGACGTCGACTCCGCCGAGGGCGTGCCGCTGACCGAGATCGCCGCCGCGGTACCCGGCCTCACCGGCAGCGGGAACCACGACGGGTCCCCGCGGTCGGTCGCGTTCAACGTGCACGCGTTCCGGGTGGCCGTCGACCCGGAGTCGGGCTCGGTGACCATCCTGCGCTCCGTCCAGGCCGTCGACGCGGGCACCGTCCTGCACCCCGAACAGCTGCGCGGCCAGGTCGAGGGCGGCGTCGGCCAGGCCATCGGTACCGCGCTGTTCGAGGAGGTCCGGCTCGACGACGAGGGCCGCGTGACCACCGCCTCGTTCCGCGCCTACCACGTGCCGCAGATGATCGACCTTCCGCCCACCGAGGTGCTGTTCGCGCAGACCACCGACGACCTGGGCCCCCTCGGCGCCAAGTCCATGAGCGAGGCGCCCTACAACCCGGTCGCCCCGGCCCTGGCCAACGCCGTCCGCGACGCCCTCGGCATCCGCCCCACCGAGCTGCCCATGTCCGCCGACCGCCTCTGGCGCCTCGCCCAGCAGCGCTAGCTGTCCCCGCAACGTCCGAGCAAGCGAGCGCTATAGCGACCACGAGCGCGGACGCTGCACCTTCAACACCCGCAACGTCCGCGTAAGCGAGCGCCATGGCGACCGCAAGCGCGGACGCTGCAGGTGGGCTACTCGGCCGGTGCCCGTTCCGGGGCGTGGGAGTCGGCCGGGCGGTGGATCGGGCCGACCGTGCGGCTCAGCGGGGTGCCGGACGCGCCCGCGCGGGACGCCAGGACCTCCGCGAGCACCGAGACCGCCGTCTCCGCGGGGGTCGAGGCGCCGATGTCGAGGCCGATCGGGGCGTGCAGGCGGGCGAGGTCGTCGGTCGTCGCGCCGAGCTCGACCAGCGCCACGGTCCGCCGGTCCTGGGTGCGCCGCGAGCCCATCGCGCCCACGTAGCCCGCGCCGCCGCGCAGGGCGGCGAGGACGAGCTCCGCGTCGTAGCGGTCGTCGTGGGACATGACCGCCACGACGTCCCGTGGTCCCAGCATCAGCGAGGCCAGGTGCCGGACGGGCCAGTCGACGACGACCTCGTCGGCCGCCGGGTGCCGACGAGAGGTCGCGAGCACCGCGCGCGCGTCGCAGACGGTCACGCGGTACCCGACGGCCCGCGCGGCGGAGGCGAGTGCGGCCGAGAACTCCAGCGCGCCGTAGATCACCATCCGGTCGGGCGCGGACGCGACCTCGACGAACACCTCGACACCGCCCTCCGGTCCCGCGAACCGCACGATGCCGGTGCGGTCGGGCAGCTCGCGGTCCGTCGGCAGCTCTCCGACGAGCGGTGTCACCACGCGCGCAGCCGACCCGCGCGCGGCAGCCGCGAGCGCGGGCACGTCCGCCGGGCCGAGCTCGCGCGCGTGCACCCGGAGCACGCCGCCGCAGGTCAGACCCACCGCGAACGCGTCCTCGTCGGTGACGCCGTACTCCTGGACGCCCGGCGCAGAACCCGCGAGGACGGACGCGCACAGCTCGTACAGGGCACCCTCGACGCACCCGCCGGCGACGCTCCCGATGGCCGCGCCGGTGTCGTCGACGGCCATGGACGTGCCGACGACGGTCGGTCCGCTGCCGGTCATGGAGATGACGGTCGCGACGGCGACGCGGTGGCCGTCGTTGAGGCGGGCCAGCAGCCGGTCAGCGATCTCGAGCATCCAGGTCACCTCCCCGACACGTGCAGGTGCTAGCAAGGCCTCCATGCTGACACTGACCGGCGCCCGCGCGATCGTGATCGACGAGTCCACCGAGACGAGCGGCGACCTGCACGTCCTCGACGGCGTCGTGAGCGCGAGCCCCGGACCCGGCGAACGCCTCGACGTCGACGGCTGCGTCGTCACCCCCGGCCTCGTGAACGCGCACCACCACCTGCTCCAGACGGCGTTCCGCACCCTGCCCGGCACCCGCGGCGTCCCCATGGCGCAATGGCTGCCGACGATGGCCGCGGCCTACGCCGAGGCCGGCGTCGACGGCGAGCTGAGCACCGTCGCGGCGGCGGCGGGGCTGGCCGAGGCCCTGCTGAGCGGCGTGACCACCGTGGCCGACCACCACCTCACGTGGCCGGCGGACCCCGAGAGGTCGCTCGAGATCGCGCTCGGCACCGTGCAGGCGGCGCAGCGACTCGGGGCGCGGCTCGTCTTCGTGCGGGGCAGCGCCCGCGACGACCCGGAGGCGGCGGCGATCTCGGCGTCGCTCATCGCGGAGCGCGTCGCGCAGACCGACCTGCTCCAGCTCGCCGTCGGGCCGGCCGGGGTGCACAGCGACTCCCCCGAGACGTTCCGGCTGCTGGGCGAGGTCGCGCAGCGGTACGGCCTGCGCCGGCGGACCCAGGCGAACGAGCAGGTCGACGTCGCGATCGCGCTGGAGCGCTACGGCCGGCGCCCCCTGGACCTGCTCGACGAGTGGGGCTGGCTCGCGCCGGACGTGACGCTGGCGCACCTGTGCGGGATCACCGACGACGAGCTCGACCGCATCGCCGCATCCGGCGCGACGGCCACCCACGCCCCGGGCTGCGACCTGCCGATGGGCTGGGGCATCGCGCCGGTCGCCGCCCTGCGGGACGCGGGCGTCGCGGTCGGCCTGGGCACCAGCGGGGGCGGCAGCAACGACGCCGGCCACCTGCTGGCCGACGCTCGCCTGGCGATGCAGGTGGCCCCGCTCGTCGGCAGGCCGCTGACCGCGCGCGAGGTGCTCGGCATGGCCACCGCCGGGTCCGCCGCGGGGCTCGGGCGCCCCGAGCTCGGTCACCTGCGCGACGGCGCGGCCGCGGACCTGTGCGTGTGGGACGTGTCCGGGGTGGCCGACGCGGGCGTCGCCGATCCCGTCGAGGGGCTGCTCTGGGCCGCGCCGGGACGGCGGCCGCGGCACGTCGTCGTCGGCGGCCGTGTGGTCGTCCGCGACTACGAGCTGCAGACCGCCGACGAGGCGACGGTCGTGGCCGACGTGCGGCGCCGCGTCGGACGCTGAACCAGGCCTCACAGCTCGAGCACCAGGCTCGGCCCGGCGGCGCGCGAGACGCAGATCATCATGGTCTGGCTCGGCCCCCCGGGTCCGATCACGGAGTCGCGGTGCTCGACCGCCCCCTCCAGCACCGGCGTCTCGCAGCTGCCGCACGTGCCCACACGACACGAGGACACGACGACCGCGCCGCTGTCCTCGACGACGTCGAGGATGCTCTGCCCCGGCTCCACGGTGAGCGTCGACCCGCTGATCGCCAGCTCGATCTCGAACGGGTCGGACCACACGGGCGGCCCGAACTCACGGGCCTCGAACCGTTCGGCGTGCACGGTCCAGCCGTCCGTCGACACCGCGTCGACGGCATCGAGCAGCCGCCGCGGCCCGCAGCAGAACACCCGCCCGGCCGGTCCGGTCGCCAGCGCGTCGATCGCCAGCCGGGACCCCTCGTCGCCCGGGTACACCTGCACCCGCGGGCTCCCGACGAGGTCGTCGAGGAATGCCATGGTCGCCCGCGAGCGCCCGGCGTAGTGCAGGGACCAGTCCGCCCCGACCGCGTCGGCGGCCGCGATCATCGACAGCAGCGGGGTGATCCCGATCCCGCCCGCGACGAACACCGTCGGCTCGTCGGCGACCGGGTCGAACGTGAAGTGGTTGCGCGGGCCGCGCAGCCGCAGCGTGTCCCCGACCGCGAGCTCGTCGTGCACGTACGCCGACCCGCCGCGACCGTCGGCCTCACGCAGCACCGCCACGCGGTAGGACGACCGGTCCGCGGGGTCGCCGCACAGCGAGTACTGCCGCTCCACACCCCCGGGCAGCAGCAGGTCGATGTGCGAGCCGGGCGTCCACGGCGGCAGCGGCCGGCCGTTCGTCGGCTCCAGGTCGAGCGCCAGCACACCGTCGGCGAGCACGGTCCGGGCACGCACCACCACCGGCCGCTGGATGTCGCTGAACACGCTCACGTAGGTCCTCCTGCACACCCGACAGATCTCGTTCGAGTCACCGTACGAGGCTCGTGTTAACAGCAGCGCAAACACCGTGACGTGGAAGGACCACTCTCGTTACACACGAGAAACGGCAGGTACCTAGCGTGCGTACCCAGCAGTAGATATAGACCCCCGCGACGGCGCACCCGCCCGGGTGAGCCACGCGCTCCCCGACTGGAGGCCCGCGATCACCGTCCTGCCCCGCCCCATCGAGAGGCTGCTCCACGCACGCCTCGCCGACGGCTCGGTGGTGGACGTCCGGCTCGACGGCGCCGTCGTCGAGGCGGTCGTCCCGGGAGGCACGCTCGGCCCCGGCGACCCGGACTCGACCCTCGAGCTCGACGGCTTCCTGCTGCTCCCGGCGCCCGCAGACCCGCACGCGCACCTCGACAAGGCGCTCTCGTGGGACGCGATCCGGCCGCCGATGGGCGACCTCCGGCTCGCGATCGACTCGTGGCACGCGCACTCGGAGCAGATGACGGTCGACGAGATCGCCGGCCGGGCCCGATCCCAGGCGCTCACGATGCTCGCGCACGGCACCACCGCGATCCGCAGCCACGTCGACCTCCTGCCCGGCCCCGACCCGCTGCGCGGCGTCCACGCCCTGCTGCGGGTCCGCGAGGAGCTGAGCGGGCTGCTCGACCTGGAGCTCGTGACGCTCGGCGGCTACCTGACCCCCACGCAGGACCACGAGGCCGCGCTCGCCGCGGGCGTCGACCTCGTCGGCGGGGCACCGCACCTCGCGCCGGACGCGCTCACCGAGCTGGCGCGGCTGCTCGAGATCGCCCGCCTGGCGGGGGTCGGCGTCGACATCCACACCGACGAGAGCCTCGACTGCGAGGTCACGCTCGACGTGCTCGCACGTGCGGTCGTCGGCTGGGACTCGCCGGTCAGCGCCGGGCACTGCGTCCGACTCGGCACGCTGGACGGGCCGCGTCGCGACGAGGTCATCGCCGACGTGCTCGCCGCGGACGTCGGGATCATCGCCAACCCGATCACCAACCTCTACCTGCAGGGCTGGGACGACGACGTCGCACCACCGCGCGGGCTGACCGCCGTGCGCGCCCTGGTCGACGCGGGGGTGCGGTTCGCGGCCGGCGCCGACAACGTGCGCGACCCGTTCAACCCGCTCGGCCGCAGCGACGCGCTCGAGACCGCGATGCTCCTGGTCGTCGCCGGGCACCTGTCGGTCGACGAGGCGTACGCCGCGGTCAGCACCGGCGCGCGCGACGTCATGGGCCTGCCCGTCGCGGCCGTCGAGCCGGGCGCCCGCGCCGAGCTGCTCGCCGTCCGCGGCACCGACCTCGTCGGGGTCGTGGCCACCGCGAACCTCGACCGCTACGTCATCCACGACGGACGGCTCGTCGCCGCCAGCGAGACGCACACCCAGGTCGCCGCCCCGGCGCTCCTGCCCACCTACCCCGAAGCGAGGTGACCGTGTCCACGACGACACCCACCACCACCCTGGACACGCCGCCCACGGAGGTGCTGCCCCTCCTCGGGTTCGAGGACGTCGCGATGACGTTCCCCGGCGGCACGGTCGCACTCTCGGGGGTGGACCTCACGGTCGGCCGCGGCGAGTTCGTCTCCGTCGTCGGCCCCTCGGGCTGCGGCAAGTCCACGCTGCTGCGGATCGCCTCCGGCCTGGAGACGGCCAGCGCCGGCAAGGTCACGCTCGCCACCGACCACATCGCCTACGTCTTCCAGGACGCGACGCTCCTGCCCTGGCGCAACGTGCTCGGCAACGTCGAGCTGCTCGCCGAGCTGAAGGGCCGCGGGCCCAAGATCCGTCGGGAGAAGGCGCGCGAGGCGATCCACCTCGTCGGGCTCGACGGCTTCGAGAGCCACCTGCCCAAGCAGCTGTCCGGCGGCATGAAGATGCGCGCGTCGCTGGCCCGCTCGTTCACGCTCGACCCCGAGCTGTTCCTGTTCGACGAGCCCTTCGGCGCGCTCGACGAGATCACGCGCGGCCGCCTTCAGGACGAGCTGCTCAAGCTGTTCAGCGAGCAGCACTTCGCGGGTCTGTTCATCACGCACTCGGTGGCCGAGGCCGTCTACCTCTCCACCAAGGTCGTCGTCATGTCGGGCCGCCCCGGGCGCCTCGTGAAGTCGTTCGACATCCCGTTCCCCATGCCCCGCGACCCCGACATCCGCTACTCCCCCGAGTTCATCGAGGTCGTCGGCGAGGTCTCCCACGCCCTGAAGGAGGCGCACAGCTGATGGCTGCCACCACGATCGACAGCGAGGTCGCCTCCGGAGCCCGTGCGGTCACGCCGGTCGCGCCCCGCCGCCGCAAGCGCTCGACCATCTCCTGGCTGGGACCGGTCGTCGTCTTCATCCTGATGATCGGACTCTGGTACGCCCTCGCGTACTACTACGCCCAGCGCGGCCTGCCCTACTTCGTGCCGTACCCGCACCAGGTCGTCCAGGCGATGTTCGCGCCGGGCGAGTTCCAGGTGCTCATGACGGCACTGCTGCACAGCACCGAGGTCGCGATGACCGGCCTGGCGATCGCCATCGTCATCGGCGTCGCGTGGGCCGTCCTCATGTCGCAGGCCACCTGGATCGAACGGTCGCTCTTCCCTTACGCGGTGGTCCTGCAGTGCATCCCGATCCTCGCCCTCGTCCCCCTGATCGGGATCCTGTTCGGCTACAACTTCCAGGCCCGCGTCATCGTCACGGTCCTGATCGCGCTCTTCCCGCTCGTCGCGATGACCCTGTTCGGCCTGCAGTCGGTGGCCAAGCAGCAGCGCGAGCTGTTCCAGCTCCAGGGCGTGAGCCGCGCGACGATGCTCATGAAGCTCCAGTTCCCCGCGGCGCTGCCCTCGATCTTCGTCGGCCTGCGTACCTCCGCCGGGCTCGCGGTGGTCGGCGCCGTCGTCGGCGACCAGTTCTTCCAGCGCGGCAACCCGGGCCTCGGCGTCCTCATCCAGCTCTACGCCAATCGCCTCCAGGGCCCCGACCTCTACGCCGCGATCATCGTCGCCTCCCTGCTCGGCGTGACGGTGTTCGTCGTCTTCGGCCTGCTCGGCAGGGCCGTCGTCGGCCGTTGGTACGACTTCTCCTGACCCTTCTGTACAACCGCGTCTCGGCCACCCCCGCGGCCGTTGGCATGACCGACAACCGAAAGAGAGCACCATGCGCACACCGAACCGCACCGTCGTCGCCGCAACCGCTGGGATCCTGCTGACCACCTTCGGGCTCGCCGCGTGCGCAGACGGTTCCGGGGACAGCGACGCAACCACGGCGGCCACCGCGGCCGCCGGCGGGATCGACCTGTCCGACGTCTGTCCGGCCACCGTCGTCGTGCAGACCGACTGGAACCCGGAGGCCGACCACGGTCACCTCTACGAGCTCGTCGGGCCCGGCTACACGGTCGACGCCAACCAGAAGACCGTGACCGGCGACCTCGTCGCGGGCGGCAAGCCCACCGGCGTCAAGATCGAGGTTCGCGCGGGCGGCCCGGCGATCGGCTTCACGCAGGCCTCGGCCCAGATGTACACCGACAAGGACATCACCCTCGGCTACGTCTCCACCGACGAGGCCGTCCAGCTCTCCGACAAGTTCCCCACGACGGCGGTGTTCGCCGAGAACGACAAGTCTCCGATGATGGTCATGTGGGACCCGGAGACCTACCCCGACGTCACCGACATCAAGAGCCTGGGTGCCGCGCTCAAGGAGTCCGGCGGCGTGATCCGGTACTTCAACGGCGCCGCGTACATGAGCTACCTGATCGGCTCGGGGATCCTCGACGAGTCCGTCACGGACGGCAGCTACGACGGCACCCCGGCCAACTTCGTCGCCGCCGGCGGCAAGGACGCCCAGCAGGGCTTCGCCACCGCCGAGCCGTACATCTACGAGAACGAGGTCCCGGCCTGGGGCAAGCCCGTGACGCTGGAGACCATCCACGACACCGGCTTCCCGATCTACCCGGAGGCCATGTCGGTCCGCTCCGGCGACCTCGAGAGCCTGACGCCCTGCCTCGAGAAGCTGGTGCCCGTCATGCAGCAGGCCGACGTCGACTACATCAACGACCCGTCCACGACGAACGCGCTGATCCTCGACCTCGTCGACCAGTACAACAACGGCTGGGTCTACTCCCAGGGCGTCGCCGACTTCGCCGTCGAGCAGATGAAGAAGCTCGAGATCGCGTCCAACGGCGACAACGCCTACGTCGGCGACATCGACGAGGCCCGCATCCAGTCGGTCATCGACATCCTCAGCCCCATCTACACCGAGGCCGGTGCACCCCCGAAGTCCGGGCTCGCCCCCGCGGACCTGTTCACCAACAAGTTCCTGGACCGGCACCGGCTCCAGCCGTGCCCGCCGCCGTCTCGCTCTTCCCACCGCTCGGAGGCACCACCTGTGCAGACCACCACCGCGCTCGAGGCCCTGACCGCCGACCTGCGCAGCATCCTCGGCGACGACGGCGTCACCACCGACCTGCGCGTCCGCGAACGCGCGAGCGTCGACGGCGCCAAGATGTCCCCCGTCATCCTCGAGCTCCTGCCGCTCGGCCTCGCCGACGTCGTGGCCTTCCCGACGAGCGCGGCCCAGATCGCCTCGTGCGTCGCGGCCGCCGTGTCGCACGGCGTGCCGGTCACACCACGCGGCAAGGGCACCGGCAACTACGGCCAGGCGATCCCCATGCCCGGCGGGCTCGTCCTCGACCTCACCCGCGCCCGCGCGATCGTGGAGATCGGCGACGGCTGGGTCACCGCCGAGGCCGGCGCGACGATGGTCGCCATCGAGGCCGCCGTCCGCGAGAGCGGCCAGGAGCTGTGGATGTACCCGTCCACCGCGCAATCGACGATCGGTGGGTTCCTGTCCGGCGGATCGGGCGGCACCGGCACCATCGTGCACGGCGCCAACCACGAGGGATTCGTCGTCGCGCTGGACGTGGTGCACCCCTCCGGCGGTGCGTCGCTCGTCCACGTCGAGGGTCCTGACGCCCAGGCCTACGTCCACAACTACGGCACCGCCGGCATCCTCGCCCGCGTCACCGTCCGGCTCGAGCCGCTGCAGGACTGGCGCGGGTTCTACGCGTCCTTCGACGACCAGCACACCGCGTTCCAGGTCCTGCGCGAGATCGGCCGGCTCTCCCCCGCGCCGCGCCTGGTCTCGGCCGACCACCCGTCGATCGCCGAGGCGCTCCCGCCCGACGACGCCCTGCCGCCCGGTCGGGCGAGCCTGCGCGCCATCCTCGACCCCGCATCCATCGACGCCGCCACGGCTCTGGTGACCGAGGCCGGCGGCGTCGTCGAGGACCTTCGCGACGGACCCCAGGCGTCGCTCAAGCTCTCCGTGCTCTCCTACAACCACCCCATCGAGTGGCTGCAGAAGTCCGACCCCGGCACCTACGTGCACCTCGAGGTCGCCGGCGACGCGCTGGTCGACCGGCTCGACGAGGTCCAGGCCACGATCCCCGGCGGGCTCCTGCACCTCGAGGCCGGGCACACCGTCCCGATCGGCATGCTCGCGGGCGTCTACGAGGGTCCCGAGCGCCTCGCGACCGTGATCGCCGCGCTCGGAGAGCTCGGCGTCGGGGTCCACAACCCGCACCAGTGGAACGTCGACTTCGAGGTCGAGCGCACCGTCGCCCTCGCCGCCGTCACCGACCCGGCGGGCCTGCTCAACCCCGGCAAGCTCAACCCCTCCTACGCCGGCCCGCGCAAGGGCGCGATCCGATGAGCCGCCTCCTCGCCGAGCTGTCCGGTCCCGCCACCGCGCGCGTCCTGGGCCCCGACTCGGTCGTCGTCGTCCCCACCGGCGCCATGGAGCACCACGGCCCCCACCTGCCCCTGATCACCGACTCCCTGATCGCCGAGAGCGTCGCCACGGCCGCGATCGCACAGGCCGCCGGGTCCGGTCTCGACGTCTGGCAGCTGCCCACGCTCACCTACACCAAGTCCGACGAGCACTCGTGGGCGTCGGGGACCATGTGGGTCAGCGCGAGCACCCTGATGTCCACGCTCGTCGACATCGGCCGCTCGGTCGCCGCCACCCCCGCCCGCCGGCTCGTGTTCCTCAACGGTCACGGCGGCAACACGGCGCTGCTCGGGGTCGCGCTCCGCGAGATCCGCCGGCTCCACGGCCTGCTGACGTTCTCGATGCCCGCCGGCATGCAGATCGCCGGCGCCGGCGGTGGTGACGAGCCCGACGAGCACGGCCTGGGCATCCACGCCGGCTACGGCGAGACGTCGCTCGTCCTGCACCTGCGCCCCGACCTCGTCGACATGAGCCGGGCGCGCCGCAAGGTCCCGACCCACATCGCGGGGATGACCCACCTCGGCTTCAACGGCACGACCGCGCAGTTCGGCTGGCTGAGCAACGACTTCGGCCCCGACGGCGTCATCGGCGACCCGACCGGCGCCTCGGCCGCGGCCGGCGAGGTCCTCTTCGACGCCTCGGTCCGTCGCGCCGTCGACGTGCTCACCGAGATCGCGTCGTTCACGCACCTTCCGCGAGCATGACCCCGACGTGCGCGGTGACCGTGTGATCCCGCGGGTCCCCGACGAGGCCTGGCAGCTGCTCCAGGACTGGCTGCCCGACAACGACGACCCCGACCGGCCGGTGATGACGCTCGCGACGGTCGACGAGTCCGGTGCACCCGACGCCCGCTCGCTCCTGCTCAGCGAGTACGACCGCGACGGCCTCTACCTCCACACCGACTCGGCGTCGCGCAAGGTCGCCCAGCTCGACTCCCGCCCGGGCGCGGCCCTCGTCCTGCGCTGGCCCGAGGCGATGCGCCAGCTCGTGGTCCGCGGCGTCGCCGAGCGGGCCGACCGTGCGGAGACCGACCGTGCGTACGCCGACCGGTCGCCGTACCTGCAGCGGCTCGCGTGGGTGAACACGGCGGCCGTCGCGCAGCTCCCGCCCGACGAGCGGCGTGCCGAGTGGGCCGACTTCGGGACCATCCACCCGGTGCTCGATCCCCCGCCGACCTGGGTCGGATTCCTGGTCCGCCCGACGAGCCTCACGTTCTGGACCGGCGACCCGGAGTCGGTGAGCCATCGTCGCGAGTACCGGCTCACGGCCTCGGTCTGGTCGCGCAGCGAGCTGCCCGGGTGAGCGCGCACGCCCGTTGTCCTGCGGAAACGCGACCGTCATCTGATCGGAGCAGACTGCCGACATGACGGCCCGACTGCAGTCCCACCAGTACGGCAAGGCCGAGACGCGCGTCGTCCGGATCGTTCGCGACACGCCTCGGCACGAGATCCGCGACCTCAACGTCTCATCCGCGCTGCGCGGCGACTTCGAGGCCGCGTACCTCACCGGCGACCAGTCCGCGGTCCTGCCGACCGACACGCAGAAGAACATGGCGTTCGCGTACGCCAAGGAGCACGGGGTCGAGTCGCCCGAGCGCTTCGGCATCCTGCTCGCCGAGCACTTCGTCCACGACATCGCGCCGGTCACCGGGGCCAGGGTCGACGTCCAGGAGTACGCGTGGGTCCGGGCGATCGTCGACGGCGCCGAGCACGACCACACCTGGGTCCGCAGCGGCCAGGAGGTCCGGACCGCGTCGGTCACGGTCGACGACGGCACCACGACGGTCATCGCCGGCCTCAAGGACCTGACGGTCCTGAAGTCGACCGGCTCGGAGTTCACCGGGTTCCTCAAGGACGAGTACACGACCCTGCAGGAGACGAGCGACAGAATCCTCGCCACGTCCCTGATCGCCCAGTGGCGCTACGCCGGCACCGACCTCGACTTCGACGCCACCTACGCAGAAGTCCGCGCGATCATGCTCTCCGCCTTCGCGACCTTGCACTCGCTCGCCCTCCAGCAGACGCTGTGGCACATGGGCACGCAGGTCATCGAGCAGGTCCCCGAGGTGGTCGAGGTCCGGTTCGCCGCGCCCAACAAGCACCACTTCCTGTCGGACCTGCGCCCGTTCGGCCTCGAGAACCCCGGCGAGGTCTTCTGGGCCGCCGACCGCCCCTACGGCCTGATCGAAGCGGCCATCATCCGCGAGGGCGCCGCCCCCGCCGAGGCCGCCTGGACGCGCTCGATCGGCGCCCCGTGACCACGCCCGAGCTCGCCACCCTGCGTTCGGTCGGTGCCCGATGACAACCCCGGACGACGAGCGCTGGCTCACCGAGGCGGTCGCCCTGGCGACCGCGAACGTCGCCGACGGCGGCGGGCCGTTCGGCGCGGTCGTGGTCCGCGACGGCGTCGTGATCGGCACCGGGCAGAACCGCGTCACGCGCGACAACGACCCCACCGCCCACGCCGAGGTCCAGGCCATCCGCGCAGCATGCAGGGCGATCGGCGACTTCTCGCTGGCCGGCGCCACCGTCTACACCTCCTGCGAGCCGTGCCCCCTGTGCCTCGCCGCCTGCCTCTGGTCGCGTGCCGACCGGGTCGTCTACGCCGCCGACCGCGACGACGCCACCCGTGCCGGCTTCGACGACAGCGTCTTCTACGACCTGTTCGCCGCCGACCGCGCCACGTGGCCCATGCCGGTCATCGGCAACCGTGTCCCGACCACCAGCGAACCCATGGACGCCTGGCTGGCCCGGCCCACCAAGGTCGAGTACTAGGGCCGCCTCAGCTCCCCCGGTAGGTCGAGTACGCGAACGGGCTCAGCAGCAGGGGCACGTGGTAGTGGGTGTCGTCCACGACGTCGAACACGACCACCACCTCCGGCAGGAACGACGCGCGCTCGGTCGCGGCGAAGTAGGCGGCCGTGTCGAACACGAACCGGTAGGTGCCGACCGGCACCGAGTCGGCCGAGAGGCCCTTCGCCCGACCGTCGTCGTCGGTGGTTCCGGTGCCCACGAGGGTCCACTCCCCCGAGACGAGCGCCGACAGGACGACGGGCACGCCGACGGCGGGCCGGCCGAGAGCGATGTCGAGGACGTGCGTGGTCAGCTGGCTCATCAGGACTCCTCCGGGGCGAACAAGGTCTCCAGCCGCAGCAGTGCGATCTGGCGGAGCTGGTCGGCAACGACGCGCTCCTCGTCGGCGGGCGACAGGGTCAACCGCCGCTGCAGCTCGGCAAGGATCTCGGGGCGCGAGCGTCCGGCGGCGCGGATGAGGAAGATGCGGCCGAACCGCTCCTCGTAGGCGGCGTTGCCGGCCGCCATCGCACCGACCAGGACGGGGTCCTCGGTGGCTGAGGCGGCCTGCTCCGACCGGCTGAGCGCGGCGGAGGCCCCCGACCCCTGAGACCCGATCCGCGGGTGGGACGCGAGCGCCTCCTCGATCTCCGCGGCGGACAGCGACCGCGCGGCCAGGTCGGCCACACCGAGCAGGTCCGGGAGCGAGTCGTAGGGACACCCCGAGGCGACCTCGGACACCCAGCGCGAGACGTGGAGCGCGGTCTCGAGCCGGGAGCGCGTCTCAGGACCGTCCTGGATCATGACCCCACCTTCGTGGCACGGTACGCACCATGCCAGTCATGAGCGGGATCGTGCTCGCCGCGGGCGCGGGCACCCGCCACGGCGGACCGAAGGCGCTGGTACCCGACTGGCTGGACGGTGCGACGCGTCTGCTCCTCGACGCGGGCTGTGCGCGCGTGGTGGTCGTCCTCGGTGCGGGTGCCGACGAGGCCCGGAACCTGGTGCCGAGCGACGCGCGCGTCGAGGTCCGCGTGGCGACGGACTGGTCCGAGGGCATGGGCGCGTCGCTGAGGGAGGGCCTGGCGCACGCGACCGGCGACGCCGTCCTGATCACGCTCGTGGATCTGCCGGGGACCCCGGGATCCGTCGTCAGCCGCCTGATCCCGAGCGAGAGCCTCGAGGACTCCCTCCGCCAGGCGACCTACGAGGGCCGCCCCGGCCACCCCGTCCTCGTGGGAAGAGCCCACTGGAAGGCCCTGAGCGAGACCCTGGCCGGCGACCGCGGTGCGCGCCCGTACCTGAGGACGCACGGTGTCACCGAGGTCGAGTGCGGCGACCTGCACCACGGTCGCGACGAGGACGCCTGACACACCTGTCACTGGAGGCGCGCCTCGAGGGCCGTGAGTGGCAGCTCGCGACCCCAGCGGAACGCGGCGGCGGTCATCCGCGACCGCAGCTCGCCGGACGCCCTCGCGGCCAGCGGCGACGTGGAGCGTCCCTCCTCGCTGACCAGCACCCCGCCCACGTACACCTGCTTGAGGTTCCGCAGCCCGCACGCCAGGACGTAGGTGGCGAGGATGTCCCAGACCGGTCCGGTGTCGGGCGCGCGGTGGTCGACGACGACGAAGTCCGCCATCTTGCCCACCTCGAGCGACCCGATCCGGTCGGCGACCCCGAGCACCTCGGCGGACCCGAGCGTGTGCAGCCGCAGGATGTCGGCGGGCATCATCACGGAGGCGTCGGTGTACATCGCGCGGGTCGTGTAGAGGCCGATCCGCATGTTGCCCCAGGGGTCCGAGATGTCGGTGCACGACTGGTCGTCGAGACCCATCCCGACCGGGATCCCGGCCTTCTGGAACCGCACCACGTCGGCGAACCCGGACCCGAGCCGCCCGTTCGACGTCGCCTGCCACACGACCCCGCACCCCGTCGAGGCGACCCGGGAGACCATCTCGTCGGTCGGGTGCACGAAGTGCCCGAACAGGAAGTCGGGCCCGAACGCGCCGGCGTCGTCGTACCAGGCGAACTTCTCGCGCTGCGTGTCGATGCCTTCGGCGGTCTCGACGAAGTGCGCCTGGTTGCTGATCCCGTGCGTGCGCATCATCGCGACCTCGAGCTCGGCTGACCGCGGCGCCGACGCCCACTGCACGGCCCCCATGACGGACGCACCGAGGTGCTGGTCGGCAGGCGTCCTCAGACCGGACTCCGCCACCATGTCCCCGAACACCCCGACGACCTCGTCCTCGGGGCCGGCCTCGTCGTTCAGCCGGATCGCGTTCATCACGCGCAGCCCCGCGTCGGCGGCGCCGTCCATCTGCCTCGTCGCGAACTCCACGGGCGCGATCCGGCCGAGCACCGGGGACGCCGTCACGGGGTCGTAGCGCCAGGTCACGCGCGGGTGCATGAAGTTGTAGGCGCTCGTCACGCCGTTGGCCAGGAAGTCCAGGGCGCCGTGCAGGGTCGACCAGTAGACGTCGTCCGGCTCGCACTTGTCGAGCACCTCGACCATCGACATGACCCACGGGTAGAGGGTCGAGCCGGGCGAGATCCCGCGCATGCCCGAGGTGAACAGGTGGCTGTGCGCGGACACGAACCCGGGCGCCACGAGAGCACCGCCGACGTCGAGCAGCCGCAGCCCGCCGCCGTCCTTCTGCGCCAGCAGGGAGGCATCGGGCTCGCCGGGACCGATGGCCGCGACCCGGCCGTCGTCGCCGACGAGGAACCAGCCCGCGAACCACGACGGGCCGGCGTCGGACACCGGGATGATGAGCGCGTTGTGCACGAGGAGCCGCATGTCCGCCATCGTGCATGCCCCGTATGACGCCGCCGTTTCCGACATGCGGCGAAGGATGTCGAGCGACGGCTCGCCCGCACGTCATGGGGGCACCGGACCGACCGAAGGAGACCGCCGTGAAGTACGTCATCCTCATCCACGCCAACCCCGAGCCGTGGGACCACCCGACCTCGCACTTCACCGCGGAGGGCAGGTCGCTGACCGGCGAGGAGCACGCCGACATGGACCGCCGGTTCGAATCCCTGCTCACCGACATGCACGAGCGGGGCGAGCTGCTCGGCGCCGAGGCGCTGGCCGCGCCCACCACCTCGACGATCTTCCGCTGGCGGACCGCCGTGACGGAGGGGCCGTTCGTCGAGACCACCGAGCAGCTCGCGGGCTTCTTCCACATCGACGTGGCGAGCCACGAGCGCGCGGTCGAGATCGCTGCCCAGTTCGCCGGTCCCGGCAGCCCGGCAGAGCTGCGACCGTCGATGTGGGCCGGCTCGCCTGCCCAGGAGTGACGCCCAAGGCGAACACCGGCATATCCGCGGACCCCGTCGGGCTGTAGCAACCATGACGGACGACGAGGCGCTCGACGCGTACTCCCGAGCGGTCGTCTCGGTGGCGGAGAAGGTGCTGCCGAGCGTCGCGAGCCTGAGCGTGCGCACCGCGCGCGGCGGTGGTGCCGGCAGCGCGAGCGTGATCACGACCGACGGCTACCTGCTCACCAGCGCGCACGTCGTGGCCGGCGCCGACAAGGCCGACGCGTCGTTCGCCGACGGGACCACGGTCACGGCGGACGTCGTCGGCCGCGACCCGCTCTCCGACCTCGCCGTGCTGCACGCCCGCGGAGACACACCCCCACCGGTGCCGTTCGGGGACGCCGCACACCTGCGCGTCGGGCAGCTCGTCATCGCGCTCGGGAACCCGCTCGGCCTGGCGGGGAGCGTCACCGCGGGCATCGTCTCCGCGCTCGGACGCTCGCTGCCGACAGGGACGGGGCGCGTCATCGACGAGGTCGTCCAGACCGACGCCGCGCTGAACCCCGGCAACAGCGGCGGCGTGCTGGCCGACAGCGCGGGCCGGATGGTCGGGGTCAACACCGCCGTCGCGGGGATCGGCGTCGGGCTGGCCGTGCCGATCAACGCGACGACCCGCGAGATCATCACGACGCTCATGACGCGCGGCCGCGTCCGGCGGGCGTGGCTCGGCATCGCGGGGACCCAGGCACCCCTGCCGCCGCACCTCGCCGAACGCCTGGGCTCCCCGCAGGGTCTGATGGTCGCCGGCGTCTCGGCCGGCTCCCCGGCGGCGCTGGCCGGGCTGCACCGCGGCGACATGGTGGTCGAGCTGGACGGGAACCGCGTGGTCACGACGACGGCGGTGCAGAAGCTCATGGTCGAGGACGCGATCGACCGGCGGATCGAGATCACCGTCTGGCGCAACGGCGCGCTGGTCGACGTGATCGTGTACCCGCGCGAGCTGACCGCCTGAGGTGGCGGAGGTCCCGGCACCCCGGCCCTGACCGCGCGCCGCGGACAACCCGTCCGGATACCGTGACCCGCGTGACGCTCACGACGAAGGCCGACGCCCCCGTGGCGCCGCCGCTCTACGTCGACGTGCGGCACCGGCGCAGCTTCCGCGACGCGCGCGCGGGCTTCGGCTGGCTCATCGTCTTCGTCGCGGGCCTTCTCTTCGCGACGATCGCCGGATCGACGGCGGGCGGGATCGCCGACGACGTGCAGCACGGCATCGGCAGGCTGCCCCGGTCGGTGTTCGAGGTGGTCCTGGTGCTCGTCCAGGTCACCTACATCTCCGTGCTCGTCGTCACCCCGATCGTCCTGCTGATCATGCGGCGGTTCGCGCTGCTGGCGCGGGGAGCGCTGGCCCTGTCCCTCGCTCCGCTGGCGTTCTGGCTGGTCCAGCTCCTCCCGCAGGTGCCGTCGTCGGCGGTCGACGTCGAGGACGCCGTCGACCTGACCAAGGTGTCCTGGCCGCCCACCGGCGTGCTGGCCGGCTGCACGGCGCTGGCCGTGACCACGACGGCGAGCCTGCGACGACCCTGGCGGCGGGCGGTCTGGTTCCTGCTCGGGCTGCTCATCGTGCTGCGCGTGGTGACCAGCGCGTCCGCGCCGATCGACGTGGTCCTGGCGATCGGGGTCGGCGGCGTCGTCGGCTCCGCCATCATGATCGCGCTCGGCCGGACGGCCGGGCAGCTCACGCCGCACGGTGCACGCGCGACGCTCGCCGAGTCCGGCCTCACCCTCGCCGACGTGCCCGAGCAGCGCGACGAGGTCCGCTGGACGTTCCGCGGTCGCGCCGACGACGGACCGGTCGACATCCGGGTGCTCGAGGAGCACGGATGGGGCACCGCCCGACTCGACCAGGCCTACCGGCGGCTGCGGTGGCGCGACGTCGGCGAGGCGACGGTCGACCCCGACCCGCTGCGGCTGGTGACCACCGAGGCGATGACCCTGCTGCTCGCGGCCTCGCGCGACGTCCGTGTGCCGACCGTGCGGGCCGTCGCGACCGCTCCCCGCGGCGAGTCGCTGCTCGCGGTGGACGCCGTCGACGCGGTGCTGCTCAGCGACCTCGACGACCTCTCCGACGACGTGCTCGACGGGGCATGGTCGCAGGTGGCCCGGCTGCACGACGCGGGGATCGCGCACCGCGAGCTCGACCTCACGCGGCTCGCCATCGACGACGCCGGAGACGTCTGGGTGGTGGACCTGGACCACGGCCAGCCCGCGGCGACCTCGGCGCTGCTCGCGTGGGACGTGTCCGCGCTGCTCGCCGCGACCTTCGCGGTCGTGGGCGCCGAGCGGGCCGTCGCCGCCGCGAGCCGCACGCTCGGCGACGACGCACTCGTGCGCGCGCTGCCCCGGCTCGCACCCGGGAGCCTGTCCAACCGGACGCGCGCCGCGGTCAAGGCGGCAGGCGGCATCGCTCCGCTCGTCGACGAGGTCCGACGCGTCACGGGTGCCGAGGAGCCGGACTTCCAGGCCGTCGCCCGGTTCAAGCCCAGGACGCTGGTCGCGGCCGCGTTCCTCGCGATCGCCGTCTACTTCCTGGCACCCCAGTTCGCCGACATCCCGCGCTCGGTCGAGGCGCTCGGCGGCGCCGACCCGTGGTGGGCGGGCGCCGTCCTGCTGGCGAGCGCCGCAACGTACGTCGGCGCAGCGCTCGGCCTTGCCGGCGGCACCCCGGGCCGCGTACCCGTGGGTGAGGCCGCGAGCGTCGCGCTCGCGTCGTCGTTCGTCGCGACCTTCTCCCCGCCGGGCGTCGGGCAGGTGGGCCTGAACATCCGGTACCTGCAGAAGCGCGGGTTCGCCACCCCCGTCGCCGTGTCGTCGAGCGCCGCCAAGGAGACCGCGGTCCTCGTGGTCCACCTGGTCCTGCTCTCGACGTTCGCGGTGATCGCGGGCTCGACGGGCGCCCTGACCGACGAGCTGCACAAGCTCCCACCCCTCGAGGTCGTCCTCGCGGTCGTCGCCGGCGTCCTGGTCCTGGCGGGCATCGCGCTGGCCGTCCCTCGCGTCCGCCGTCTGCTGCGGTCGTGGCTCGTGCCCGCGGTCCGCTCGTCCGTCGACGCGATGCGCATCGTCGTGTCCAGCCCGGTCAAGCTCGTCACGCTGCTGCTCGGCGTCTCGCTGCTGCCGCTGGGCTACGCGTTCGCGCTCTACTTCTCGGTACGGGCGATGGGGGTCGACTCGACGACCTTCGTCGCCGTCGCGCTCGTCTCGCTGACCGCGGGCGCGGTGGCGACGGCCGCGCCGACGCCCGGTGGTGTGGGCGTCGTCGAGGCCGTCCTCCTCGCCTCGCTGACCGGGATCGGCGTGCCGTCCGGGCCAGCGCTCGCTGCCGTCCTGCTCTACCGCGTGTGCACCTTCTGGCTGCCGATCGTGCCCGGCTTCGCCGCGTTCCGCGTGCTGACCAGGCGCTCGATCCTCTAGGGCACTACGAGCCTGCGACGGCCGCCAGGATCAGGTCCGTCACCTCGTCGGGGTGGCTGATCATCGCGACGTGCGAGCTGTCGACCTCGACCGTCGTGGCACCCGCGCGCTCGGCCATGATCCGCTCGGCGGCCGGCGGGATGACCCGGTCCGACGACGCGACGAGGTACCAGCTGGGGAGCGTCTTCCATGCGGGCGGACCGGACGGCGTGGTCAGCGACGACAGCGTGCCGGGGCGCTGCGTCACGGCCATGATCGCGGCGAGCTCGGCGGGCAGGTCCTGGCAGAAGGCCTGCGGGAAGATATCGAGCTTGAGGTACGCGTCCGCATCGCCCTCGGGGGCGCCGGCGTACGGGCGGATGTCCACGATCGACGTGAGGTCGACGGCGTCACCGGCCAGGGCGAGCGCGCCGGCCACCGGCTCGCCCTCGTCGAGCGCGAACGCGGCGACGTAGACGAGCGCCCGGACGTTCGGCGCCCCGACCGCGGCGTTCGTGATCACCGCGCCGCCGTACGAGTGGCCGACAAGGACGACCGGGCCCTCGATCGTCGCGAGGAACGCCCGGACGTAGTCGGCGTCCGACGCGAGCCCGCGCAGCTCGTTCGTCGGCGCGTAGACGGAGTACCCCTGGGCGAGGAGCCGGGTGATGACGCCGCCCCAGCCGGAGGCGTCGGCGAACGATCCGTGGATCAGGACGATGGTCGGCTTGTCGGTCATGAGGCGTTCCCTTGGTCGAGGCTTGAGACGGACTTTCTCAACCTGGCACGAACGGTCGTCCTGAGCAACGAGTTCGGCAGGAACGTCATCAGCTGTTCACAGCGGGCATGCTGTGCACGAGCAGCGTCGAGTCTTGGTAGACGGGGTCGCCGTGCCGGCGACGCACACCGGCGACCGCTGGACGTGCCGGGCGCCGCTCGCCGCGCCCTATGAGCAGCACCTGGCGGGGTCCCTGCGGGTCGCTCATCGTGGCGGTCGCGGACGGAGCGGTGGGTGAGCTCGCGGTCGTCGGGGGTGTCGCGTAGCCCGATGTCAGACCTTGGGTCGAACATATGTTCGTGCCCGAACCCCGATCCACCATCCTGCACGCCGACCTCGACGCGTTCTACGCGTCGGTCGAGCAGCGCGACGACCCCCGCCTGCGCGGACGGCCGGTCGCCGTGGGCGGCGGCGTCGTGCTCGCGGCGTCCTACGAGGCCAAGCGCCGGGGCGTGCGCACCGCGATGGGCGGTCGGCAGGCGCGCGCGCTGTGCCCCAACCTGATCATCGTCCGGCCGCGGTTCGACGCGTACGTCGAGGCGAGCAAGGCCGTGTTCGAGCTGTTCCGCCGCACCACGCCGCAGGTCCAGGGCGTGTCGATCGACGAGGCGTTCCTCGACGTCTCGGGGCTGCACCGGATCGACGTCGCACCGCTCCAGATCGGCGCCCGGCTGCGGGACTGGGTCCGCGACGAGGTCGGCCTGCCGATCACCGTCGGCGTCGCGCGCACGCCGTTCCTCGCCAAGGTCGCCAGCCGGGTGGCCAAGCCGGACGGCCTGCTGCTGGTGCCGCCCGACGGGGAGGAGGCGTTCCTGTACCCGCTGCCGCTCGAACAGCTCTGGGGTGTCGGGGAGATCACCGCGGCCAAGCTGCACACGTACGGCCTGCGCACCGCGGGAGACGTCGCCGCGCTCCCCCAGTCCGTGCTCACCGGCACGCTCGGACCCGCCGCCGGGCGCCACCTGTACGCCGTCGTGCACGGGCACACGCCGGCCACCGTGATCGCCGGCCGGCCGCGCGGGTCGATCGGTGCGCAGCGCGCCATCGGCCACGGTCCCCACCAGGACGCGTTCGTCCGCGCCGCGCTGCTCGGCCTGGTGGACCGGGTCTGCCGCCGCATGCGTACGGGCCACCGCACCGCCCGCACCGTCGTCCTGCGGCTGCGCTTCGAGGACTACACCAAGGCCACGCGGTCGCGGTCCATGCCGCAGGCCACGGCGTCGGGCGAGGACATCGCCACGACCGCCCTCCTGCTGCTCGACGCGGCCGCAGCGCTCATCCGCACCCGTGGGATCACGCTGGTCGGCATCGCGCTCACCGGCCTCGAGTCCGACGAGTTCTACCAGATGGTCCTGCCGCTGGACGGCCCCGACCACAGCGGCCTGGACGCCGCCCTCGACACCGTCTCGGCGCGCTTCGGCACGTCGGCGCTGCGGCGCGCCAGCCTCCTGCGCACCGGGGAGGGCTTCGCCGCCCCGCAGCTCCCGGACTGATTGCCCGAAGGAATCGGCACAGCCTCGCGGATGTTATGTCATGCGAGAACGATTCCGAAGAAGAGGTGGCAATGTCGACGAGGAAGGGCCGAGTCGAGTTCGAGGACGACAACGGCCGGATGGTGCGGTACGACCGGCACGCGAACGGAGGCGGGCTGGTCTCGCCGGACGCGCGAGCGAGCGCGGAGGCCGAGATCGCCCGGACCGCCTACGTGGAGGCCGGCGCGACCGTCGGCGCCGGCACGCGGATCGGCGCCTGGAGCTGGATCGACCGCGACGTCTCCGTGGGCCCGGACGTGGTCGTCGGGACGCACGTGCACGTGGGTCGCGGCTCGCGCGTGGGTGAGCACGCCCGCATCGGCAGCCGGGCACGGCTCGGCGCCGGCGTCCTGGTCGAGGTCGGGGCGCGGATCGAGGAGGACACGATCGTCGACGACGGCGCCGTGGTGCCCGGCAGACGGCGCGCACGTCGCGCCGACCAGGGCCTGGCCGCCTAGGTCCGCTCCCCCGCGACGACCGGCGGGACCTTGTGCTCTACCCCCGGTCGTCGCGGCGACGCACCGTGGGTCTACGGGGCGGATGCGAGCCATCCCAGCCCGACGAACCCCGCGACGACGCGAGGGAGGACGGCCATGACCCACACGTGGACGGCAACGATCCACCTCTTCGAGGCCGACGACGTCCGGCGCGACGGCTTCGTCACCAAGGCGCACGCGGTCCTGAACACCTCGAGCGGAACGACGCTCGACGGCTACGGGCGCGCACGTCGCTCGCCCCACGACCGGAACGTCCCCGAGATCGGCGAGGAGCTCGCGGCCGCGCGAGCGTTGCGCGAGCTGGCCGACCGCCTCCTGCGCGCGACCTCGGACGACATCTCCGAGCTCGAGGACGACGACGTCGAGCTCCGGTACTGACGCTCGTCTGCGCGGTGCGGCGCCGCCCGCTCGGACGGCGCCGCACACGCGGGTCGTCAGCGCGCTCGTGCGCTGCGCAGCCAGAGGATCGACGTGGCGACCTCTCCGAGCCCGATCGCGAAGAATGCCCACTGCACCGGGGACGTCCACCCGATCAACGGCAGCTGCACGAGCACCCACCCGGTGAGCACGACTCCCGCGCCGAGACTCACCGGGCCGGCACGAGGGTGCCGTCGAAGTCCCAGGATCAGCGCCACGGCCTGGGGAAGGCCGACGCAGACCCCGAGCGCGAGGGCGGGCCACTGCGGCCCGTCCACGAGCTCGAGAGGTTCCGCCAGCTGGTCGACGAGGGGGTCGAACTGGCCCGACAGGAACCCTTGGACCCCGGCGAGCGCGCCGACGGTCGTGAGCCCGGCGAGCCCGAGCGCCCATCGGCCCGGCAGTGGAAACCGATCCGCCACCGTGACCGTCGAACGCTCGTGACCCGCAGGACGCACGTCTCGAGGGTGCTCGGTGGGGACTGGGCGCGACCAGGGCACAAGGTCCTTGCTGGTCCGCCACGGAAGTTCACCCCGCCGGTTGCATGCGCCGTGGGAGATCCTGGGCAGGTCGCTCACCGAAGAGAGGCGCCGGGATGGACGAGCTCGTCAGCCGCGCGTACGAGTGCTGCACGCCTGCCGGCGCGGCGCGGGTCTGGTTGGCCCTGACCGACCCGGAGCAGACGCCGCAGTACCTCTACGGGCTGACGCTGGTCTCGTCGTGGACCGAGCAGGCCACCATCCACGCCGCCCACCCGCTCGGTCACGCGCTGCGCGGCCAGGTGCTCTGCTGCCGCCCCGGGCAACGGCTGTCGTACGTGCTCCAGGGCGCCGCCGACGACCCGCCGGTCTACCTCACCTGGATCGTCACACCGGGCGACGAGGGGTGCACCGTGCGCCTGGAGATCGACGAGCTCGAGGGCGACGACGGCGCCGACGACACGTGGCCACCCGTCCTCGCCCGCCTCGTCGAGCTGCTCGCCCCGGCGTGAGCGATGGCATGACGCGGCCGCGAGCGAGCGTGCAGCAAGTCGCGCTGGTCCGCGGCCACGACGCGTCGCAGCAGGTGCGGGAGCCCGGTCTGGCCCCACCCGGATGCACGACAGGGCGCCCCCGACCGGTCCAGCCGGTCGAGGGCGCTCTGTGGTGACGGGCTCAGTGCGCGAGCACAGGCGCCTCGTCGGCAGGTGCGGCGGGTGCGGCCGGTGCCGCGGCTGCTTCCGAGGCAGCGAGGCGGGCCGCCCGGTCGCCCCGGGTGCGGAACAGGCTCGCGGTCAGGATCGCCCCGAACAGGAAGATCCCCGCGGACCAGGTGTACGCCACCGAGAACGAGTGGATCGCACCGGCCGCGACGACCTCGGGGCCGGCCGGCTGGTTGTCGGCGATGTAGGCCGCCGCGGCGGTCGCGGCGATCGTGTTCAGGACGGCCGTGCCGATGGCACCACCGACCTGCTGGCTCGTCGAGACCATGGCCGAGGCGGCACCGGCGGACGACCGCGGGACGCCGAGGGTGGCGGCCTGGAACGACGGCGGCATGATCGAGCCCATCCCGATGCCCATGAGGATCAGGCCGACCAGCACGTGCCAGTAGGGGCTGCCCGCCTCGAGCGTGGTGAACACGAGCATCGCGCCCGCGCCGAGCGCCATGCCGACCGGCACGACGACCTTCGGCCCGAACCGCGGCACGAGGATGTTGTTCTGGACCTGCGCCGTGATGACGATGAACACGATCATCGGCAGGAACGCCGTGCCGGTCTGGACCGGCGAGTACCCGAGCGTGAGCTGCAGGTAGTACGTCAGGAACAGGAACACGCCGAACATGCCCGAACCGGCGACGAGGATCGCGAGGAACGACGCCCCGCGGTCGCGGTCCTGCACGATCGAGAGCGGCAGGAGTGGGAACTCGGACGTGCGCTGGCGGATCACGAAGCCGACCAGCAGGACGACGCTGGCCGCCAGTGAGCCCCAGACCTCGGGCGAGGACCAGCCCTTGGGCTCGGCCTGCGAGAAGCCGAAGACCAGCAGGAACAGACCGCTGGATGCCAGCAGGATGCTCGACAGGTCGAGCTGGTTGTGGTGCCGCACGACGGTCTTGGACAGCAGCACGCTGCCGGCGACGAACGCGATCACGGCGATGATCACGTTGACGTAGAGGTTCCAGCGCCAGTTGAAGTTCTCGGTGAGGAACCCGCCGAGCATCAGGCCGATGGCGCCGCCCATGCCGGCGATCGCGCCGAAGACGCCGAACGCGCGGGCGCGCTCCTTGGCCTCGGTGAACGTCGTCGTCAGGACGGAGAGGGCGGCCGGCGCGAGGACCGCTGCGAACGCACCCTGCAGGGCGCGGGCCCCGACAAGCATCTCGAAGCTCTGCGCCGCACCGCCGAGGGCCGACGCGACCGCGAAGCCGACGAGGCCGATGAGGAACATGCGGCGACGGCCGAACATGTCCGCGAGCCGCCCGCCGAGCAGCAGCAGGCTGCCGAACGCGAGGGCGTACGCCGTGACCACCCACTGGCGGTCGTTGTCGCTGAACCCGAGGTCCGCCTGGGCGGAGGGCATCGCGATGTTCACGATGGTCGCGTCGAGCACGACCATGAGCTGTGCGAGCGCCACGGTGGCAAGGACCCACCAGCGGTGCTTGGTCTCTACGAGTGGGGTGGACATGGCTCTGCTCCTGGAAGACGTCGTGGTCGGTGCAACCGACTCTATTACAGAACTCGCCAGTTCCGGAACCCCCGGGTATCGTTACATCTGTCATGTAGTTCTTGGGCGCAGCGCTCGACGGAAGGGGCCTGGTGGAGACGACGACGGTGGCGCGCAAGCCGGGCCGACGACGCGACGAGTCCAAGGACGACGCGATCCTCGAGGCCGCGCGCCAGCTCCTCGCCGAGGAGGGGTTCGACGGCATGACGATGGACGCCGTCGCCGAGCGCGCGGGCACCGGCAAGGCCACGGTCTACCGCCGCTGGCCGTCCAAGGTGCAGCTCACGGTCGAGGCCGTCGTCTGCGCACGCGGCTTCATGGTGACGATCGACGACATCCCCGACACCGGCACGCTGCGCGGCGACCTCATGGCCGTCCGCTTCGGTCGCCCGAGCGACGACACCACCGAGCTCATGTCCGGCCTGATGTCGGCGGTCCGCGAGAACCCCGAGGTCGCGAGCGTCTTCCACGAGCAGTTCGTCAGGACCCGCGTCGCCCTCATGCGCGCGCTCCTCGACCGGGCCCAGGAGCGCGGCGAGCTGCGCGACGACATCGACCTCGACATCGTGTCCGCGGTCGCACCCGCGATGATCTCCTACCGCAAGATGGTCGCCGGGCTGAAGGTCGACGACGACTTCATCGTCCGCATGATCGACTCGGTGATCCTGCCGCTGGCCCTGGGGCCGTCGGACAACGACTAGGCGACCTGCCGCTCCGGGTTCCGCACACGGATGCCTGGAGCAATGCAATTGATGCGCTGTTCACGGACGGATTCGCAGGTCTATCGTCGGAAAATGACATACGCGACCACGTTTCAGGCTGAAGATTTCACCGCGCGTGCGATATACACCGGCGAGAGCCGGCACATCTACGTGAACGGGTTTGGGACCAGCCCGACGAGCGGTTTCACGTTGACGCTCGAGTATGGGAACCCAGGTATCAACCCGAACCCGGCGATCCTGACGTTGCATATCGTGGAGACACCACCGACGGGTGCCGTGCTGGATGTGCTCACGCCGACTCCCATCTCCGGCGACACCATGTTCGACGTGTCCCAGGAGGTCAGCCAGGTCGGCTTCCTCGGACAGTTCGCGATCCCCGTCATTGAGCCTGCGTAGTTGGCGAGCCATTCACGCACCAAATGTTCCTCGGCCACCGTGGAGGCGCAATGTCGCTCGATCGGGTGGCTCTCGCAATTGCGTCGGTCTACGGCTGCCCGAGGAGGCGGACGGCAAATCAGGCGTGCGTCAGGGCGACGCCCGCCTCGCTCGTCTGCACGATGAACGTCAGCGACTCCTGGAAGTAGAGCTGGACGCTCGCCGCGTCGTGCGACAGATAGCCGATCGACAGGTCCTGCCCGAGGTGCAGCTCGTAGTCGCCGCCGCGGGTGGACAGCAGGAACGCGCCGTCGATCGCGGGCGCCCAGATGATGTCGTCGACGACGCGGGCGAGGTGCTCGCGGATCGGGTAGCCGTGGTCGGAGGTCTCGGTGACGGCCGTGTACAGGTCGGCGGACAGCAGCAGGGCGATCGGTCCGTCGACGCCGGCGAGCCGGAGCTCGGTCAGCGCCTGGGTGACGGCGGTCGGGTAGTCGCGGATCTCGGTGGGCAGAGCGACCGACTCGTTCGAGATGCCCGCGCGCACGCCCTCGATGCCCGCGGCGGCGAAGCCCTCGAAGATCGCGCGGTCCTCGGCGAAGGCGATCTGCTTGGCCGCGTCCTTGACGGGCTGCCAGTCGGGGTCCTTGCGGCCTCGCTCCACGTCGTCGACGGACTGGCGGTCGACCGTGAAGGGCACGCGCAGCTCGACGAGCGGCTGCGCCAGGCGCACCTGCGCGCGGACGCCGTCGGCGGGCGGCGCCACCGGTGAGACCTTGCCCGTGCCGACCGCGGCGAGCGACTCCCCCGTGGGTCCGACGACATCGACGACGCGTCGGCCGGCCACGTGCCGCGTGAACGTGCGACGAGCCTCGGCCTCGAGGTCCTCCCAGGCCGCGTCCGAGATCGGCGCCAGCTCGCGGTGCAGGTTGTTCATCAGGACTCGCTCCTTCTCAGGCTGCCGATCCCCAGCGAGGAGTCGGTGGGTGGTGCTGCTTCGTCCGCGGCGACCTCGGACGTCGAGGACGGACCGTCGTCGAGGAACTCAACCGTGGGGACGAAGAACAGATTTCCGGTGACCGCGGTCGAGAAGTCGAGGATGCGGTCGTAGTTGCCCGGCGGCTTGCCGACGAACATGTTGGTGAGCATCAGCTCGATCACGTCGGGGTGGTTCGCGTACCCGATGAAGTAGGTGCCGAACTCCCCCTCGCCCACCCGGCCGAACGGCATGTTGTCGCGCACGATCTTGCGCTCGGTGCCGTCGGGCTCCTCGATCACCGTGAGGGCGACGTGCGAGTTGGTCGGCTTGATGTCGTCGGGAAGCTCGATGTCCGCGAGCTTGGTCCTCCCGATCACGTGCTCCTGCACCTCGACCGGCAAGGCGTTCCACGTGTCGAGATCGTGCACGTACTTCTGGACGATGACGTAGCTGGAGTCCTCGAACCCTGGGTCCTCGGAACCGACCGTGACGGCCGCCAGCGCCGCAGCACCCACGGGGTTCTCGGTCCCGTCGACGAACCCGAGCAGGTCGCGCTCGTCGAAGTACTTGAAGCCGTGGACCTCGTCGACGACGACGGCGGCACCGCGCAGCCGGTCGACCAGGTGTGTCGCGAGCTCGAAGCAGAAGTCCATGCGCGTGGCCCGGATATGGAACATGAGGTCACCCGGGCTCGCCACGGCACGGTGCTTGTCGCCGTGGACCTCCTGGAAGGGATGCAGGCCCGCGGGCCGTGGACTGCCGGCGAAGAGCCGGTCCCACGCCTTGGAGCCGATTCCGGTGACGACCGCGAGCCCCGCGGCGGGGTCGCGGAAACCGACCGACCGCTGCAACCCGGTGACCTCGGTCAGCGCGTCACGGACCTGGGCCTCGCCGCCGGGCAGCACGCTGAGCACGAGGAAGATCGCGTTGCTGGTCAGCGGCGTGAGCACGGGCTGCGCGGTCACTCGTCGTCCCTTCGTCCAGCGTTCACCGACCGGTCGCCAGGATAGGTCGCGAGGCGTCCGGTCCGACCATAGTGTCGAGGGACCGACCTGTTGGGAGCACAGTCATGGGAACCATCACCACCACCGACGGCATCGAGATCTTCTACAAGGACTGGGGCTCGGGGCAGCCGATCGTGTTCAGCCACGGCTGGCCGCTGTCGAGCGACGACTGGGACGCCCAGCTCATGTTCTTCCTCGCCAACGGCTACCGCGTCGTCGCCCACGACCGGCGCGGCCACGGCCGGTCCACCCAGTCCGCCGACGGCCACGACATGGACCACTACGCCGACGACCTGGCCGCCGTCACCGAGCACCTCGACCTGCACGACGCCGTGCACGTCGGCCACTCGACCGGCGGCGGTGAGGTGGTGCACTACATCGCCCGCCACGGGGAGAGCCGCGTCGCCAAGGCCGCGCTCATCAGCGCCGTCCCGCCGATCATGGTCAAGACCGAGTCGAACCCCGGCGGCCTGCCCAAGGAGGTCTTCGACGGGCTCCAGGAGCAGGTGGCCACGAACCGCTCGGCCTTCTACCGCGACCTGCCGTCCGGGCCGTTCTACGGCTTCAACCGCGACGGCGTCGAGCCGGTCGAGGCGATCATCGCGAACTGGTGGCGCCAGGGGATGATGGGCGGCGCCAAGGCGCACTACGACGGCATCGTCGCCTTCTCGCAGACGGACTTCACCGAGGACCTGAAGAGGATCACGGTGCCGACGCTCGTCATGCACGGCGACGACGACCAGATCGTGCCCTACGAGGACTCCGGCCCGCTGTCCGCGGCCCTCCTGCAGAACGGGACGCTCAAGACGTACGCGGGCTTCCCGCACGGGATGCCGACCACGCAGGCCGCCACGATCAACGCCGACCTGCTGGAGTTCATCCGGTCCTGAGGCAGGCGGTTCCCTCGTCGACGGAACTGAGGCAGGGTGTCGGGAGGACCAGAGCCACCGCGGACCAAGGAGTCGAGATGACCACGCCCGAAGAGCGCGCCCGTCGGAGCCAGAACTTCCGCCGCTTCTGGAAGCTGGTGGCGTTCGCGCTGACGGTGACCGCCGTGGTCAAGGAGCTGCGCACCCCGCCCGAGGAGCGGACGTGGAACGGGACCATCGTCGGGTTCGTGCCGTACGACCTCCGCTTCCCGACGCTCGAGCGCGTCAAGCAGCGGATGTGGAACCCGGACGCGGGGTTCATCAACCCGCGCGTGTTCGGCGTCGGCTGGACGGTGAACATCGGCAAGCTGGTCACGCTCGTCCGCGAGCGCATCTCGTCCTGACCTGGGGAGAGAGCCGTTCGCGTGTCGGACGGCGTGGCTAGAGTGCCGGACGTGACGGGTCTGCGGGTGCACGTGGCCGAGCGCACGGACGTGCTGGTCGACGCCCTCGCCGGGATCCTCGCCGACGCACCGGCCGACCCGTTCGTCCCGGACGTCATCGCGGTGCCGACGCGGGGTGTCGAGCGGTGGGTCGCGCAGCGGCTCTCGCACCGGCTCGGCACCGGGTCGGGCGACGGCATCTGCGCAAACGTGCTCTTCCCGTCGCCGACGCGGCTGGTCGCACAGACCCTGTCCGGCGCGCCGGAAGCCGACCCGTGGGGTCCCGAGCGGTTGCCGTGGCTCGTCCTCGGCACGCTCGACGCGCACCTCGACGAGCCCTGGCTGGCGACCGTCCGGCGCTATCTCGGCGACAGCTCCGACGAGGTCCGGCGCAGCCGCCGGTTCCGGCTCGCGCACCGGCTCGCCCGGCTGTTCGGCTCGTACGACGCGCAGCGCCCGGCCATGCTGCGCGCCTGGGCCCTGGGTCGCGACGAGGACGGCCTCGGCGAGGCGCTGCCCGACGACCTGACCTGGCAGGCCCAGGTCTGGCGACTCGTGCGGGACGCCGTCGGCGTCCCGGCTCCCGCCGAGCGCCTCGACGAGGTGGTGGAGCGGCTGCGCGACGACGCGTCGAGCGTCGACCTACCGGCGCGGTTGTCGGTGTTCGGCGCCACCGCGCTGCCTGACGGCCATCTGCGCGTGCTGGACGCTCTCGCCGTGCACCGCGAGGTCCACCTCTGGCTGCCGCAGCCGTCGCTCGCGCTCTGGGACCGGCTGGGTCCCGCGGGTCCGCGCCGGTCGTCGCTGCGGACGCCCGCGCACCACCCGATGCTCGCGTCGATGGCCGGCGACGCCGTCGAGCTCGCGACGCGCGTGTCGGCCCTGCGGCCCCAGGTCACGGTGCTCCCGTCCGCCCCGAAGCCGGGCACAGCCCTGGGTGCGCTGCAGCGGCGGATCGCCGACGACAGGACGGACGGGCCACGGGTCTCGGCGGACGCCTCGGTCCAGGTGCACGCCTGCCACGGCCGGTCGCGCCAGGTCGAGGTGCTCCGCGAGATCGTCGTCGGCCTGCTCTCAGACGACCCGACGCTCGAGCCGCGCGACGTCATCGTCATGTGCCCCGACGTCGAGTCGTTCGCCCCGCTCGTCGAGGCGGCGTTCGGGCCGGCCGCAGGCACCGACGACGAGTCCCCCGAGCACCCCGGCCGCACCCTGCGCGTCCGGATCGCCGACCGTGCGCCCGCGCGTGCGAACCCGGTGCTCGCGGTCGTGGCCACCCTGCTCGAGCTCGCGGACTCGCGGGTCGGCGCCTCGGCGGTGGTCGACCTCGCGGGCCAGGCACCCGTGCGCCGCCGGTTCGGTTTCGACGACGAGGCGCTCGACCGCATCCGCACCTGGGCCGTCGAGTCGGGCGTCCGCTGGGGAGAGGACCTCGCCCGCCGCGAGCGCTACCAGCTCGGCTCGCTCCCGCAGGGCACGTGGTCCACCGCCCTGGACCGGCTCCTGCTCGGGGTCGCGATGGCCGAGGAGGACCAGCGGTTCGTCGGCACGGTCCTGCCCGTCGACGACGTCGGCTCGACCGACGTGGACCTCGTCGGACGCCTCGCCGAGCTGCTCGACCGGCTCACCGGGACACTGGCGCTCCTGGCAGGTGCCCACCCGGCGGGGCACTGGTTCGACGCGCTCGACGACGCGGTCACCCTGCTCACCGACGTCGCACCGACCGACCGCTGGCAGCAGGCGGAAGCCGCCCGGGCGCTCGCGCAGGCGCGTGCCGTCGCGGGCGAGTCCGTGCTCCGGCTGCCCGATGTCGTCGCCCTGCTCGAGCCGCAACTCGTCGGTCGGCCGACCCGGTCCGGCTTCCGCACCGGCGCGCTCACGGTCTGCTCGCTGGCCCCGATGCGGGCCGTGCCGCACCGCGTGGTCGCGCTGCTCGGCATGGACGACGGCGCGTTCCCCCGCGGGTCGGGTCGCGACGGCGACGACATCCTGGCGCGCGATCCCTTGATCGGTGAGCGCGACGTCCGGCAGGAGGACCGCCAGCTCTTCCTCGACGCCGTCACCAGCGCCCAGGAGCACCTGGTCGTCGTGTACTCGGGTGCCGACGAGCGCACGGGCACGCCGCGACCCCCGGCCGTCCCCGTCGGCGAGCTGCTGGACGCCCTCGATGCCGCAGTCGACGGCGACGCCCGGGCACGGATCGTCCGGCACCCGCTGCAGACGGTCGACGAGCGCAACTTCGTCACCGGGGCGCTCGGTCGGCCCGACGCGTTCAGCTTCGACGTGCTCGATCTCGCCGCCGCCCGCGCGCACCGCGAGACCCACGCCTCGGTGCAGCCCTTCGTCCCGACGCCGCTCGCGCCGCCGGCCGACGACGTGATCGACCTCGACACCCTCGCCTCGACGCTCGAGCACCCGGTCCGCGCCTTCGTCCGGGGCCGGCTCGGCGCCAGCCTGCCGGGCGACGACTCCCAGCTCGACGACCGCCTCCCCCTCGAGCTCGGCGGACTGGAGCGCTGGCCGATCGGCGACCGGCTGCTTCAGGCCGTGCTCGCCGGGGTGCCGCTGGCGGCCGCCGCCGCCGCGGAGCGTCGTCGCGGGCACATGCCCCCCGCCACCCTCGGCGGCTCGGCGTTGCAGGCGATCCAGGCGCAGGTCGAGCCTCTGCTCGCGGCCTCGCAGCGGTACCTGGTCGAGGCCGCGACCAGCGTCGACGTCACGGTCCCCCTGCCGGACGGCCGGGTGGTCACGGGCACGGTCAACGGGCTGCGCGGCGACGTGCTGGTCCGCACGGTGTTCTCGCGCCTGGCGCCCAAGCACCGGCTGCGGGCGTGGGTCCAGCTGCTCGCGCTGACCGCGGCGTTCCCGGACCGCACGTTCACGGCCGCGACGATCGGCCGGGGCGTCGGCCTGCGGTCGCGGGTCGCGATGCTCGCTGCGCCCGCGCCCGACGCCGCCCTCGCGATGCTCGCCGGGCTCGTCGACCTGCGCGACCGGGCCCTGTGCGCGCCGCTGCCGCTGCCGCTGGGCACCAGCTACGCCTACGCGCACCACCGGGTGGGCGGGGGCGACGAAGCCGACGCGCTCGAGGCGGCGCGCACCGAGCTCGGGGTCGCCGCGGACGCGGCCGCCGGGCGCGGCGGGTTCGAGTCCGTGGACCCCTACCTCCTGCTCGCGTTCGGCGACCCCTTCACCTTCGACCGGCTCCCGGCGAGCGAGCTCGGCGCGCTCTCCGTGGCGCTCTGGTCGGACCTCATCGGGCACGAGGAGGTGGCGTTCGCATGAGCGAGCTCGACCCCTTCGACGTCTGCGGCCCGCTCCCGCAGGGCACCGTCGTGCTGGAGGCCAGCGCCGGCACGGGCAAGACGACGACGATCGCCTCGCTCGCGGCGCGGTACGTCGCGGAGGGTGCGGCCCGGCTGCCGGAGCTGCTCCTGGTGACGTTCAGCCGGATGGCCACCTCGGAGCTGCGTGAGCGCGTGCGCGACCGGCTCGTCGAGGTCGAGCGGGCCCTGCGCACGGGCGAGCTGCCGGCGGGCGACCCGGTCGTCGCGCTGCTCGCCGAGTCCGAGCGTGAGGAACGCGCCGCCCGCCTCACCGTCGCGCTGGCCGAGTTCGACGCCGCGACGATCACCACCACGCACGGCTTCTGCCAGCAGATGCTCGCGTCGTTGGGCACGATCGGCGACGTCGAGCCTGACGCGCGGCTGGTCCCGGACATCGCCGACCTGGAGGCCGAGGTCGTCGACGATCTCTACCTGCGCAAGTACAAGGACACGGCCGAGCCGACGCTGACCGTCGCGGACGCCCGGCAGATCGCCCACGAGGCGATCAGCGACTCGGCCGCCGTGCTGGAACCGGTCGACGCCCCCGCCGGGTCGCGGGCGCGGGATGCCTTCGGCCTGGCCACCGCCGCCCGCACCGAGCTCCTGCGCCGCAAGCGCGCACAGCACGTGCTCGACTACGACGACCTGCTGGTCCTGCTGAGGGACGCGGTGACGGACAGCCCGGTCGCCGCCGCACGGGTCCGGTCCCGGTACCGCGTCGTCATGGTCGACGAGTTCCAGGACACCGACCCCGTGCAGTGGGACATCCTGCGGACGGCGTTCCACAAGCACCGCACGCTCGTCCTGATCGGCGACCCGAAGCAGGCGATCTACCGGTTCCGGGGCGCCGACGTGGCCACCTACCTGCGCGCCCGCGCGGACGCGTCCACCCAGACGCTGCACCGCAACTGGCGCGCCGACCCCGCGGTGCTGGACGGGCTCGCCCCGATCCTGTCGGGCACCGCGCTCGGCGACCCGCGGATCACGGTGCGGCCGATCGAGCCCGCCCGCACGGGCCGGCGACTGAGCGGTGGGCCGGCCGTCCGCATCCGGCAGGTGACCCGCGAAGCCCTCAAGGCACCCGACGACGCGAAGACCCCGCCGGTCGCGCGCGTCCGCGACTTCGTGCACGCCGACGTCGCCGCGCAGGTCCTGAGCACCCTGCGCGACGAACAGCTGGCCGACGGGGACGGCTGGCGCCCCGTCCGGCCGGGCGACATCGCCGTGCTCACCCGCGTCAACGCCCACGCCGTCGCGGTGCAGCGCGCGCTCACGGCCGTGGGCGTTCCCGCCGTCATCTCGATGCTGTCCAGCGTCTTCGACACCCCGTCCGCCCGCGACTGGCTGATCCTGCTCTCGGCGCTCGCCCGCCCCGGCGTCCCCGGGTTCGTGTCCGCGGCGGCACTGACGCCCTTCGTCGGCTGGACCGCGACGCAGCTCGCCTCGGCGTCCGACGAGGAACGCAACCAGCTCAGCGCCCGGCTGCGGTCGTGGTCGCGCGTGCTCGACGACCACGGGGTCGCCTCGCTGCTCGAGGCGACCGCGGCCGCGGGCCTGCGGGAGCGGCTCGTGCAGGTGCCCGACGGCGAGCGCCGGCTCACCGACGTCCGCCACGTCGGGGAGGCCCTGCACGTCGCCGCCACCCAGGACGGGCTCGGGCCCGCCGCGCTCCTCGAGTGGCTGCGCGGCCGGGTCGACGAGGCGGGCACCGACTACACCGAGGAGCGCAGCCGACGGCTCGAGACCGACGCCGCGGCGGTCCAGGTCATCACCATCCACGCGAGCAAGGGCCTGCAGTTCCCGGTCGTCCTCGTGCCCTACCTGTGGGACCAGTGGGTGCCCGAGACGCCGGCGACGATCGGCTACGACCGCGACGACCACCGCTTCCTGCACGTGGGCGGCAAGGGCAGCCCGGGGTACGACGAGGCCGCGCGGGCCGGTGCCGCGGCCGACGCCGGCGAGGGCCTGCGCCTCGCGTACGTCGCCCTGACCCGCGCCACGAGCCAGGTCGTCGCGTGGTGGGCGCCCTCGCGGAACTCGGTCCGCGCCCCGCTCAGCCGGCTCCTGCTGGGCGGTCGCGACGCCGACGGCAACCCCGACGAGCTCGTGAAGACGACCACCGACGACAAGACGACCGCGGTCCTGCGCGCCCGGGCCGGTACCGCGTTCACGCTCGACGTGGTCACCTCGGCGACCGCGCTGGTGCCGTGGTCGCCCCCGGCCTCCTCGGCCGACGAGCTGCACGCGGCCGTGCTCGGGCGGCGCCCCGACGTGGTGTGGCGCCGCACCTCCTACTCCGCGCTCACCGCCGCCGCGCACGAGGCGAAGCGGGTGGGGTCGGAGCCCGAGGTGCCTGGCGTCGAGGACGAGCCGGACGTCGTCGTCGCGACCCCCGACGCGGCGTACGACCCGTCGGTCGAGGCGGGGCTGCGCGCGATCGCGTCCCCGATGGCCGACCTCCCGGCCGGAACGCTCTTCGGCACGCTCACGCACCGGGTGCTCGAGCTCGTCGACACCTCCGCCCCGGACCTCGCCGCGGAGCTGACCCTGCGCGCGGACGGGGCCACGGACCTCGCCGAGGCGCTCCTTCCCGCGCTGCGCACCCCGTTGGGCCCGCTGGCCGGGAACCTCGCCCTCGCCGACCTGCACCCTCGCGACCGTCTCGCCGAGCTCGACTTCGAGCTGCCGCTGGCCGGCGGGGACGTCCGCGGCCCCTCGTCGGCACGCACGATCCGCGACGTCGCGGGCCTGCTGCGGGCGCACCTGCCGGCGGACGACCCGTTCGCCGCGTACGCCGACCGGTTCGACGAGTCGCTCGCCGCGGCGCCCCTGCGCGGGTACCTCACGGGCTCGATCGACGCGGTCCTGCGGGTGCCGTCGGAGTCGGGAGGCCATCGCTACCTCGTCGTCGACTACAAGACCAACCGCCTGGGCGCGTTCGACGAGCCCCTGTCCCTGTGGCACTACCGCCCCGAGGCAACCCTCGCCGCGATGATGGACGCCCACTACCCGCTGCAGCTCCTGCTCTACTCCGCGGCCCTGCACCGCTACCTGCGCTGGCGCGTTCCGTCCTACGACCCGGCCGTCCACCTCGGCGGCGGCCTGTACCTCTTCCTGCGCGGCATGGCCGGCCCGACCACCCCGGTCGCCCCCGACGGCGTGCCGTTCGGCGTCGTGTCCTGGCGGCCACCCGCTGCGCTCGTCGTGGCCCTCTCGGACCTCCTCGCCGGTGGTCGCTCATGACCGTGACCGTGAGGTCCGACGACACCGTCGCGCCGACCGTCCCGTGGCGCGCGCCCGCGACGTTCGCCCCCTACGTGGCGGCCGGGACGCTGGAGTCGGCCGACGTGCACGTGGCACGGCGGCTCGGCGCGATCGGCGGCGAGACCGACGAGCGCGTCCTGCTCGCCGCTGCGCTCGCAGTCGCCGCGCTGCGGGCCGGCTCGGTCTGCGTGGTCCTCTCGGACGTCGCCCAGGTCTCGCTCGACGAGTGGAACGCGGCGCTGCGGCGCAGCCCTCTGGTCGCCGACGGACCGGACGGACCGGCGGACCGCCCGCTGCGCTGGGTCGACGGCCGCGTCTACCTCGACCGCTACTGGCGCGACGAGCAGACGGTCCGCCGAGCCGTCGCTGATGCCGGCCCGGCCCCGGCCGACGCCGCGGCCCTGGCGGGCGCCGTCGCGCGCCTCTTCCCGCTGCCTGCCGACGCCGCCCAGCGCGCGGCCCTGGAGACGGCGGCTACCTCGCGCCTCACCGTCCTGACCGGCGGCCCGGGCACGGGCAAGACCACGACCGTCGCCCGCCTGGTCGCGGCGCTCCAGTCCGCCGCCGGACCCGGGCTGCGCGTCGCCCTCGCGGCCCCCACGGGCAAGGCCGCCGCCCGCCTGCAGGAGTCGGTCCACGCCGAGGTCGCCCGCCTCGAGGCGACGGACCGCGCAGCCGTCGGCGACCTGCAGGCGATGACGATCCACCGCCTGCTCGGCCGCCGCCGGGACTCGACCACCCGCTTCCTGCACGACCAGCAGCACCGCCTGCCGCACGACGTCGTGATCGTCGACGAGTCGTCGATGGTCTCGCTGCCCCTGATGGCGCGGCTGACCGACGCCCTGCGTCCGTCCGCGCGGCTCGTCCTCGTCGGCGACCCCGACCAGCTGGCGAGCGTCGAGGCCGGCGCGGTCCTGGGCGACCTCGTCGCCGCCCTCCCCCGCGGCGTCGTCCGGCTGACGCACGCCCACCGGTACGGCACCGCCCTGGCCGATCTCGCCGAGGCGATCCGCACGGGCGACGCCGACGAGACGCTCGCCCTGCTGCGGTCCGGCGACGAGCACCGCTCGCTCGTGGAGCCGGCCGACGAGCGGCTCTCGCCTGCGGACGTCGCAGCCCTGCGCGCCGACATCGAGACGACCGGCGTGGCCCTGACCGACGCGGCCCGCGCCGGGGACGCAGCAACCGCCCTGCGCGCGCTCGGCGCCCACCGCCTCCTGCTGGCGCACCGCGAGGGGCCGTTCGGCGTCGCGCACTGGGCCGAGACCGCCGAGGCCTGGGTCGCAGCCGCGACCGGCGTCCCCAGCACCGGCGCGTGGCCGCTGGGCCGCCCGCTCCTGGTCACCGAGAACAACCGGTCGGTCGGCCTCTACAACGGCGACACGGGTGTCATCGTCGCCGACGGTTCCGGCGTCGCGGTGGCGTTCGGCGACCCCGACAACCCGCGCCTGGTCCGCCCGCACCAGCTGCCGACGGTCCGGCCCGTCCACGCGATGACCGTCCACCGCGGCCAGGGCAGCCAGTTCGCCCGCGTCACGCTCCTGCTGCCCCCGGAGTCGTCGCCGCTGCTCACCCGCGAGCTGCTGTACACGGCGGTCACCCGCGCGCGCGAGCACGTCCGTGTCGTCGGCACCGAGTCCGCGATCCGCGCCGCCGTCGACCGCCCGGTCCGCCGGGCCAGCGGGCTGCGCGAACCGCGCTGAGCGGTCGCAGGGGTCGTCGGCCCCTTGTGGACACGACGCGGGTGCGACGAGGATGCGAACACCGCCACTCGTCCCGGTCGGCCCCGCGCTCGCGTGCAGCCGACCCTTCGCCCGGCCGCGCACACGCGCCGCGCCACCCAGCGGGACCTCGCCGACAGAACGGACTGTCATGCCGGGCTGGTACGTGCACATGGAGTCCGCCGCCGAGACCGCCAAGCAGCTGCGGGCGGGGACCGTCCCGTCGGGCTCGGGCATGACGGCGGCGCAGGCCACGCAGGTGGGCGAGATCTGCCACACCTGGCGCAACTACCTCGCCGTGGGCGCCCTCGGCCCCGACCTCTTCTACCTCCTACCCGACTTCAAGAACGGCATCGGGGTGGTGATCCGACAGGTCGTCCGCTGGGCGCTGGACGTCTGGGAGGAGATCGACGCGACGTTCGTCAGCCGCTGGGAGAAGTGGATCGGCCCGATCAGCACCAACTCCTCGCAGCTCGCGTCGCAGCTCACCGGCGGGCTGTCCACCCAGCTCGCGCAGATCCTCGACGAGCTCACCGGCGCGATCGTGAACGCCTTCAAGGGTCTGCTCGCCGAGATGGGCGACTGGTTCGGGGTCCTCACCTCCGGCGTCCCGCAGGGGTTCGGCAACGACGCCTTCTACTGGTCGGACGTCTTCCACTACCGCCGCACCTACCAGTTCCCGTTCGTCCTGTTCCAGCAGGCCACGGCCGCGCTCGACGCCGCGACCACCGACGACGAGCGACAGGACGCCGAGGCGCGCGTCGCCTTCGCGGTCGGCTGGATGAGCCACTGCGCCACCGACGTCACCGGCCACCCGTTCACCAACGCCAAGGCCGGCGGCCCGTACCGCGACCACTGGCAGCGCCACCACCTGGTCGAGAACCACATGGACGCGCAGAACTACGACGCTCGGAACCCGGGGCCTCTGTATGCCGAGTACGGGACCAGTGCGCTGCACTTCCGGATCGCCTTCCGGCACCGCGACGACGCGCCCTACAACGGTCGCGACGACGCACCCGCCTACGACTACTTCACGGGCTTCCCCGCCTACGACGACTCCGACGGTCCGACACCGGCGGCCGATCGCGCGCACTTCTTCGACCTCGACTCCGGCGGCCTGCCCGAGCACCTGACCGACGCGCTGCTCGACGCGATGGCCGCAGTGCACCCCGACGGGCCGAAGATCCTCACGCAGGACCCGGCCTGGTCGGCGACGGACGGGGCCGGCGATCCCGACGGCCGGCCGAACACCGACGCGATGGACGAGATGTGGTCGATCGTCTACGCGTACCTGAAGATGACCGGCCGCGAGGGCCTGTCCCCGCGCAAGCCGCAGCCGCCGACGGTGTTCACCGACCACTCGTTCCCGACCCCGCCCGGCGGCGGCGGGAGCGGCATCGACGACGACCCGGCGCGCGGCGCGGACGTCGACGACGACGACTCCTTCACGCTCCTCGACCTGCTCCTCGCGCTGTTCGCATGGGCGGTCTACCTGGCGGAGGTCGTGGTCTGGCTGGTCACGGTGCTGCCGGGGCTCATCGTGGACATCACCACGTTCCCCGCGCGTGAGGTCATCTACTGGACCGTCGTCGTGCCGGCCTGGAACCTCTACATGCTCTCCCGCAGGGCGCTGGTCATGTCGGGCTTCCTGATGCCGAAGCCGGAGGAGGTCGACCTCGGCCTCACCACGCTCGGCACCTCCGGGATGTTCTCCATCTCCAACCTTCTGGACAACCCGATGGGGATCGGGGCGACGGCCCTCGTCGTCGACGAGCCGTCCGGGCGCCTGACGAACACGTCGCAGCACGCGCTCGACCCCGCCTACCCGCGCAACATCGTCCGCGACCTCCCGTCGGCCATCTCCACGCCCGACCTCGTCTCCGCGCTCGGCCTGACCCACGACCTGGTCTACGAGGGCGACGGCCCCGACGAGCTCAAGCCGAGCGAGTGGGTGGCCCCGTGGCGGTACCCGTTGAAGAACCTCGCGGGCGACGGGGTGCCGCAGGAGGGCGCGGCGGTGCACGTCGGCCCGTACGTCGTCGGCGACCAGTCCACGGTCCTGCTGCCCGGGCCCGCCGGTGACGACACCGCTCGCGCTGCCCTCGAGAAGGCCTCCACCCCGGACGAGACGTCGGCGGCGCTGGACCTGCACCTGCCCGCCGACCAGCACCTCGGCGGGCCCGTGGACTACTCGCTGTACCTGGTGGGGCGGATGTCGCGCGACCGTGCGCTGGCCGAGCTCCGCGTGCCCGACTTCAACCTCGACAGCGACCGCGGCTACGCCTGGCACTGCTGGGACTGGGACCGGCACAACCTCGGCCGGAACCCCGCGACCCCGGGCGTCCGCGGCACCTGGGAGTGCGTGCCTCCGTTCCTGCCCGGCTTCGGCACCAACTTCCGCTACGCGCAGCCCTGCACGCCGCCGCAGTTCTTCTCCGTCGGCGACAACCCGGATCCCGTGGACGCGGCGGGCAACCACCTCGGTGTGCGCCGGTACGACCCGCGCGTCGACCTGCGCGCGCACTACCTGACCGGGCCCGTCCCCCCGCCCGACCCGTTCGGTGACGGCGCGTGCGACGCCACGCGACCCCAGGGGCACGATCTCGTCTTCGGGACCGACTGGAAGCGCCTGCTCTACGAACAGCACGGTGACCACTGATGGACGACGAGCTGGGTCCCGACCCGGAGCACCCGCCGATCACGCCGGAGGAGGACCGCGTCCAGCGCGGCACGGACCCGCCCGACCCCGTCGGCACCGACCCCAGGCGGCCGCCGCTGCCCGACCCCGACCCGAGGTGGCAGCCCGACCCGGACCGCATCCACGTCCTGCGCGGGCTCATCGGCGAGCTGGGCAAGGAGAAGCGTCCGCACCGCGAGGACGTCTACCCCTACCTGCTGATCCGGGCCCTCGCCTCGGGCGACCGCGCCAAGCGGCCGACCTGGCCGCCGGTGCCCTGCTGGGAGTCCCCCGACATCCTGCTCATCGACGCGAGCTGGTCGGGCCCGTTCGACCCGTCGCGCCTCGTCGCGTCGCCGACGGCCGGCCGCGCCTACCGGGTCTTCGTCCGGCTGTGGAACCTCGGGCTGGTGCCGGCGGTCGGCGTCCACGTGAAGGCCTGGGCGATCAACCCCGGGTTCTTCGGGACGGGCAACCAGGACGACCCGTACTACCAGCAGAACATCATCGGAGGCGCCTGGACAGAGCTGGCCGACCGGACACGGCCCGGCTGCGTCGCCGTCGTCGAGCTGGACCAGCACTGGAAGCCGGACCCGGCGGACATCGGCCACCACTGCCTGCTCGCGGAGGTCTCCTGCCCGCTCGACCCTGCGGGCGGGCTGCTGCTCTCGAACCTCGACCGGCACGTCGGGCAGCGCAACCTGGAGGTGCTCGCCGGAGCGGCTCCGATCGCGCCGATGTTCGCGCTGCTCGGCCGGCAGGTCCCCGACGGGTTCGTGCTGGAGCTGACGCACGCGGGTCCGAACGCCCGAGGGATGCTCGAGGCCGTCGGCGCCGGGCACACGGTCAAGGGCGACCGGCGACCCCGCAAGCTCGTGGTGCCCGAGCTCGACGAGATCCGCGAGGGCGTCCCGATGAGCACCGCCGTGCACCTGCTGACCGCCTTCTCCGAGGAGGGGCGGTCGGTGGTCGTGTCGTCCGAGCGGCTGGCGAGGGCGGCGGGGATCTCCCCCGAGGGCAAGGAGACCCACCCGTTCGAGCGGCCCGGCGCCACGCGCAGGCTCCTCGACCGACTGGGCCGCGACAGCTGGGAGCAGCTCGGGGTCGTCACCGACGCCCCGATGGACGAGGCGCTCCCCCAAGGCGTCGCAAAGGCGCTCGACCTGGGCGAGCTGACGGGCGCCGGGATGGCCAAGCGGCTCGGCGGGCCAGCCGTCGCGCTGCACACGCTCCGGTTCGCACTCCTCGACCGGGAGGGGACTCTCGTCGGCGGCTACACGGTCGTCGTCGGAGGCTGACCGTCGTGTCACGGCTCACCGGCTTCAGGTTCCGGGCCGGGCACCTGGGCTGACGTCTCACGGGTGCAGGCGCGCGTCGAGCTCGTCGACCCCGCCGAACTCGACCTGCGTGCGCCTGGCCTTGCCGCGCCTCAGCACCGACCTCGCCCGGCCCCACGGCGGGATCGGCGCCTCGGAGTCGACCCGGGACAGCCGCTGCTCCAGCTCGACCACCGCGCTCTCGACCTCCGTGCTCGTCGTGCTGTAGAGCCCGCCCGGCAGCACGGGAGCGGCCTCGAGCTGGCGCAGCATGCCCTTGTACTCGGCGGCCGCCGCCCGGTGCCGCTCCGCGCGACCGCCGAGGTCGAGGAACGTCGCGATGCCGGTCAGCACGGCCGCAGCGGCGGCGATGAACGCCGTGGCGATCGTCAGGCCGACGTTCGTCGCGTCGCTCTGCCAGGCGACGAGGGCCGAGCTGCCTGCCAGAGAAGCGAACACCGCCGCCGTCCCGCCGATCCAGTAGTGCAACGTCTGCAGGCTGCGCGCCGACTCCTCGTGGATCCGCCACTGCACCGCGACGTGCGTCTGCCACCCGTCGACGAGGTCCTGGACGCTCCCGAAGCGGTAGACGGTCGGCACGCGCAGCGTCCCGTCGTTCCCCGCGTGCTCTTCCTGCGTCTCCATCGCGGTCCCCTCCCGGCGGCGTTCCTGCCGTGTCGAGGATCCCGCACCAGCGGTCGCGACGCCATGCCGCGCACGTCGTCAGCGGCGGGTCATCCCCGCTCCGTCTGCGCCGCGATCACGCCGCGGTACCAGTGCCACGAGTCCTTGCGGGTCCGCTCGAGCGTGTCGAAGTCGACGTGCACGAGGCCGAAGCGCTCCCGGTAGCCCGCCGCCCACTCGAAGTTGTCGAGCGCCGACCACACGTAGTATCCGCGCACGTCCACGCCGGCGGCGATCGCGTCGCCGACGGCGCGCAGGTGGGCGTCGAGGAAGGCGATCCGGCGCTCGTCGTGCACCGCGCCGTCACCGGTCCGGACGTCGTGGAACGACGCACCCGACTCGGTGACGATCACGGGCGGCAGGTCGGGGTAGCGCTCGTGCAGCGTGCGGAGGATGTCGGTGAGCCCTGACGGCACGATCGACCAGCCGAAGTCGGTCCGTTCGACGTCCGGGATCGGCACGGGCGCGAACGGCAGACCCTCGGGGATGTCGACCTCGAGCACGCCCGCGTAGTCCCGCCCCGCGCGCGGGGCCTCGATCATGGTGGGCTCGTAGTAGTTGACGCCGTACACGTCCAGCGGCGCCGAGATCACCGCCAGGTCCTCCCCGAGCTGCTGCTCGGACATGCCGGTGCCGAGCAGGATCCCGCCCATGATCTCGTCGGCGGGGTACTGCCCGCGCAGGATGGGATCCGCGAACGTCCAGCTGGTGAGGACCGAGAACGCCTCGGCGGCCGCCAGGTCGGCGGGGTCGGCGGACGCGGGCAGGACCGGGAAGTGCTGGTTCACCACCCCGACGTGCTGCGCTCCCGCCGCCCGCAGGTGCTGCACCGCGAGCCCGTGACCGAGCAGCTGATGGTGGGCGGCCGGGAGCGCGCCGAGGCCGAGGCCGAGACCCGGCGCGTGGTCGGTGAGCCCGTGCCCGTACAGCGTGTGCACGCTCATCTCGTTGAGCGTGAACCAGTCCGCCACCCGATCGCCGAGCCGGGCGACGACGACGTCCACGTAGTCCGCGAAGGCGTGGGCGGTGCTCCGAGACATCCAGCCGCCCTCGTCCTGCAACGGCTGCGGCAGGTCCCAGTGGAACAACGTGGGCACAGGCCGCACGCCGCGCGCGAGGAGGACGTCGACGAGCCGGTCGTAGAAGTCGAGGCCCTTCGCGTTGGGCGCCCCGGTGCCGCCGGGAACGATGCGCGGCCAGGCGATCGAGAACCGGTAGTCGTGGACTCCGAGGTCGGCGACGTGCCCGACGTCCTCGATGTAGCGGTGGTAGTGGTCGGTCGCCACCGCCGGGGTGTCGCCGTCGACGATCGTCCCGGGTCGGGCGGCGAAGGTGTCCCAGATGCTGGGGCCCTTGCCGTCCTCGTCGGCAGCCCCCTCGATCTGGGTCGCGGCGGTGGCGACCCCGAAGCGGAAGCCGGCAGGCAGGATCGGGTGGCGGGTCATGCGGGTCCTGTCGTCGAGGGTCATCGGATGCCGCGGAGCCCCGGCACGCACAGCAGTGCGGCGACGCACACCACCGAGGCGACGAGGTACAGACCGGTGTAGCCACCGAGGTGCAGCACGACGGGGGCGGCGACCACCGGTGCGAGCGCCTGCGGCAGGGCGCTCGCGATGTTGCCGATACCGAGCATCGCGCCATGGGTCTCGCCGCTCGGCATGCCCGCGGTGAGCACCGCCAGGTCGACGCTGATGTAGAGGCCCCAGCCGAGCCCGACGAGCGCGGCCGCCCCCAGCACCACCGGAAGCGTCGGGAAGAAGGCCATCAGCACCGAACCGACGGCGACGACGACGGTGGAGGCGACGATGAACGGCACCCGCCGGCCCCAGCGGTCCGAGACCGTGCCGCCGACGCCGGCGGTGACTGCGGCGACCAGCACGACCACGAGCGTGATGACGAGCACCCAGCTGCCGGGGTCGCTCTCGCCGACCTCGTCCGAGATGTAGAAGTACACGTACAGGAGCACGAGGGCGTTCGCGAAGTTGAGCAGGAACCGGATCGTCCACGCCCAGACGAACACCCCTGTGGGGCGCAGGCCACGCCAGAAGGTCTGGGCCTCGGGCTGCGCCGTGGGTGCGTCGCTCGTGCGCGTCGACGGTTCGCGGTGGACGAGGAGGAAGGCGACGACGAGTGCCGGGACCGCGACCGCGACCGCGTAGTAGCCGAGGCTGCCCTCCCCGGCGACGACGGCGATCGCGGTGCCGAGCACGACACCGACGGTCTGGCCGATGCCGAACAGCGCGCCGACGAGACCTCGCTGGTCCGGCGGAACCCGGTCGGCGATGGTCGCGGCGAGCGCGGCGAACGGTCCGTTGAGCCCGATCTGGATCGCGACCCAGCCCCCGATCATCACCGGGAGCGTGTCGCCCGTGCCGAGGATCACCAGTCCGACGACGCCGATGGCCGTGCCGACGACGATCGTCGGCCGCCGGCGTCCCCAGCGTGAGCGGGTGCGGTCGGAGATCCCACCCCACAGCGGGTTCGCGATCATCGACGCGATCGCGCCGCTCGCGGTCACGACCGCCAGGACCGCCTCCTTGCTGCCGAGGCCGAGATCCTCGAGCCGGGCCGCCTGGGCCGGGAGCAGGATCTGGATCGGGCCGAACCATCCGGCGGCGACTCCCACGACGGCCAGGGAGAACGCCACGATCCAGCGCGCGCGGACGCGGGTGGTCGGCGTCGTCGCCCCGTCGAGGACCGGGCTCTCGGGGATCGCCGTCATGAGGCACGCATCATTGCGCTCCTGGGGAGGTTCGGGCCGCGAGTTGAACAACTGACCAGCTCGCTGGTGCGCGAAACCCTAGGAGGCCGACCTGGAGCCGTCAAGGCAGCGGGCGGGTGCCCGTCGCTCCGCGCGGGTCAGCGCGGCCTGTCGACGCTCGCGGCCCGCGTCAGCACGTGCTCCGCGTGCTTGAGGATCGGGCCGTCGACGAGCTTGCCGTCCCACCGGAAGGCGCCGTGCTGCCCGACCGCGGCCGCGAGCACGTCGTGCGCCCAGCGGACCTCGTCGTCGGACGGGCGGTAGGCCGCGCGGACCACGGGCACCTGCGTCGGGTGGATGCAGGCGGTCGCGACGAACCCACTGGCTGCGGCGTCGGCGGCCTCGGCGGCGAGGCCGTCGACGTCGCCGATGTCCAGGTGGACCGCGTCGATCGCGGCCTTGCCGAACGCGCCCGCGGCCAGCAGGACGGCGGACCGGGCATGCACGGCGACGTCGCGGTACGACCCGGACGGACCCCGGCTCGACGTGCCCCCCAGGGACGCGACAAGGTCCTCCGCGCCCCACATCAGGCCGACGACGTTCGGCCAGGCGGCGATCGACGCGACGTTGACCACGCCGGCCGCCGTCTCGATCAGGGCGATCACGTCGTAGCGGGCCAGCGGCAGCACGTCGGACGCCGTCGAGGTCTTGGCCAGCATGACCGTCCGGTACGGGGTCACCGCCAGCGCGCGGAGGTCCTCGGCGAGGTCGTCGTCGCCGGGGTTGAGCCGCACGATCGTGCGGGCCGGGTCCAGGGGCACGTCGGCGAGGCTGAGCCGGGCCGACGCCTTGGCGTCGGGCGACACCGCGTCCTCGAGGTCGAGGATCACGGCGTCGGCCCGGGCGGCGGCCTTCTCGTAGCGTTCGGGCCGGTCGGCCGGGCAGAAGAGGAGGGCCGGACCCATCGCGAAGCCGGTCACGGGTGGCACCAGAACAGCACCGTGCGGGTGGCGGTCGCGACGACGACGTCGTCCTGGTTGCGGCCGGTGTGCTCCAGGGTCACCACGCCCTGCCCCGGCCTGGACGACGAGAGCCGCTTGTCCAGGACCACCGTCGACGAGTACAGCGTGTCCCCGTGGAACAGCGGGTGCGGGAAGCGCACGTCGGTGAAGCCGAGGTTCGCGACGATCGTGCCCTGCGTGAGCTGGTCGACCGAGCTGCCGACGAGGACGGCCAACGTCATCATCGAGTTGACGAGCCGCTGCCCGAAGGGTTGGCCGGCGGCCCAGTGGGCGTCGAGGTGCAGCGCCTGGCCGTTCATCGTCAGCGTGCTGAACAGGACGTTGTCGGCCTCGGTCATGGTGCGCCCGGGCCGGTGCACGTACCGGGTGTCCACCTCGAGCTCCTCGTAGTAGAGCCCGCGCTGCTCGACGTCCCGGATCATCGCGACGAGCCCGCCCCGGCGAACCCCAGCTCGCGCGCGATCACCATGAGCTGGACCTCCGTCGTCCCCTCGCCTATCTCGAGGATCTTCGAGTCGCGGTAGTGCCGGGCCACGGGGTTCTCGTTCATGACGCCGTTGCCGCCGAAGATCTGGGTCGCGTCGCGGGCGTTGTCCATCGCGGCCTCGCTGCCGATCATCTTGGCCAGGCTCGCCTCGAGCTTGAACGACCGGCCCGCGACGAGCCGGTTCGCGGCGTCGTACCAGGCCAGGCGCGCGGCGTGCACTCGGGCCTCCATCCGGGCGATCGTGAACGCGATGTGCTGGTTCTCGCCGATGGCGTGGCCGAACACGTTGCGGCTCTTGGCGTAGCGCATCGCCTCGTCGAGACAGCCCTGCGCGGCGCCCGTGCACAGCGCGGCGAACGCGACGCGGCCCTCGTCGAGGGTCTGGATGAACGACGCGAAGCCGCGGCCGCGCTCGCCCAGCAGGTTCGCCGCCGGCACGCGGACGTCCTCGAAGCGCAGCGGGTGCGTGTCGGACGTGTGCCAGCCGACCTTGTCGTAGGCGGGCAGGACGGTGAAGCCGGGCGTACCGCTGGGGACGAGGATCGCCGTGAGCTCCTTCTTCACCGAGCCGTCCGGACGGATGCTCTCCCCCGTCACCGCCGTGATCGTCACCAGCCGCGTGATCTTGGTGCCGGAGTTGGTGATGAACTGCTTCGTGCCGTTGATGACCCACTCGTCGCCGTCGAGGACGGCCGTCGTCTTCGTCCCCGCCGCGTCCGAGCCGGCGTCGGCCTCCGTCAGCCCGAAGGCCGCGAGCGCCGTGCCCTGCGCGAGCATCGGCAGCCACTCCTGCTTCTGCGCCTCGGTCCCGCTGCGGAACACGGGCATCGCCCCGAGCCCGACACCCGCCTCGAGCGTCACCGCGATGGACTGGTCGACGCGCGCGAGCTGTTCGACCGCCAGGCAGAGGTCGACGTAGTCCCGGCCCTGGCCGCCGTACTCCTTGGGGAAGGGCAGGCCGAACAGACCCATCTCGCCCATCTGGCCGATGATGTCGTAGGGCAGCTCCCGGAGCGTGTCGTACTTGTAGGCCGCGGGCGCGACGACCGTGTCGGCGAAGTCGCGCACCTCGTCGCTCAGTCGCTGCTGCTCAGGAGTCAGTCCGTAGCTCATTCCCGGTCCCTTCGTGGGGGTCGTTGTCGGGCACTGCCGTGATGGTGGCGACCACTCTGTCGAGGGCCACCTGCTCGGTCGGTCGGACCGAGAGCGTGACGACGCCGTCGCACGGCGCGATGATCCGGTGCTCCATCTTCATGGCCTCGATCGTCAGCAGGACCTGGCCGGCGACCACGTCGTCGCCGGTCGCCACGTCGATCGAGACGACGGTTCCGGGCATCGGGGAACGGACCTCCGGGTCCACCGTCCGCGGACCTCGGGTGCGCGCGGCGAGGTCGTCGGCGAGCCGCTCGAGACGGCTCCGGACGCGGAGCTCGAACGCCGAGCCGCCCTCGCCCACCCAGGTCACGGGTCCGTCGGACGCGAGGCGCACGCGCTGCACGACGCCGTCGATCTCGACCGCCCCGGTTCCGACGAGGACGGCCGGCGGCTCGTCGCCGACGGTGACCGCGTCGCCGAGCACGGACACCTCGACGCCGCCGACGTCGTACCGGACCGGGCGCGGATCGCTCAGGCGCCAGCCGTCGGAGCGCCACGCGTCCGGGCTCGCGCCCCGTCGCGACGACACGGCCGCGGCGTAGGCGGCCACCGAGGGCGTCGGTGGTTCCAGCCCGGGGATCAGCCGCCCGAGCAGACCGGTGTCGAGCCGACCGGCACGCACGTCGTCGTCGGCCAGGACGGCGCGCAGGAACGCGATGTTCGTGCGGACGCCCAGCACGGTGGTCCGCGAGAGCGCCCCGTCGAGCCGTGCGATCGCCTCGTCGCGCGACGGCGCCCAGGCGATCACCTTGGCCAGCATCGGGTCGTACGCGGACCCGATCACGAGCCCCTCGACCAGGGAGCTGTCGACCCGGACGCCCTCGCCCGTGGGCTCGTCGAGCAGGAGCACGGTCCCGGCGGACGGCAGGAACTCGTGCGCAGGGTCCTCCGCGTAGACGCGCGCCTCGACCGCGTGCCCCGTCAGGACCACGTCGTCCTGGTCCAGACCAAGCCGCTCCCCGGCCGCGATCCGCAGCTGCCACTCGACCAGGTCGAGACCCGTGACCAGCTCGGTGACGGGGTGCTCCACCTGCAGCCGCGTGTTCATCTCCATGAAGAAGAACTCCGTCGGCGCCTCGTCGGACACCAGGAACTCGACGGTCCCGGCGCCCACGTAGCCGATGCTGCGGGCGACCTCGCACGCCGCCGCACCGATGCGCGCTCTCGTCGACGCGTCGAGCAGGGGCGACGGCGCCTCCTCGATCACCTTCTGGTGCCGACGCTGCAGGGAGCACTCGCGCTCGCCGAGGTGGATGACGTGCTCGAAGTCGTCGGCGAGGAGCTGGACCTCGATGTGCCGCGGGGTCCGCACCAGGCGCTCGAGCAGCAGGGTGTCGTCGCCGAACGCCGCGGCGGCCACGCGCCGGGAGCTCGCCAGCCCCGCGGCCAGCCCGGTCGCGTCCGAGACGACGGACATGCCCTTGCCGCCCCCGCCGGCCGACGGCTTCACCAGCAACGGGTACCCGACCCGCTCCGCGGCGTCCTCGTCGGCAACGCCTGTGAGCGCCACACCCGGGATCACGGGGACCCCCGCGGCCGCGACGTGCTCCTTGGCGCGGATCTTGTCGCCCATGACCTCCAGGGCCTTGACCCCGGGCCCGACGAAGACGAGCCCGGCCGACTCGCACGCGCGCGCCAGGTCCGCGTTCTCCGAGAGGAAGCCGTACCCGGGGTGGACGGCCTCGGCACCCGTCCGGAGCGCCGCCTGCACCACGGCGTCGATGGACAGGTAGCTCTCGATCCGCACGGCGCCGTCGGCCCGAGCGACGTGCAGCGCACCGTGGTCCGCTGCGGTGAACACGGCGACGGCGCGGATCCCGAGCCGGTGCAGGGTCGCGATGACCCGGCAGGCGATCTCCCCGCGGTTGGCCACGAGCACGGTCCGGAACATGGCGGTCACATCCGGAACAGTCCGAGGCGGGGCTCGGCCAGCGGGACGCCTGCGCAGACGTCGAGGGCCATGCCGAGGAGCCTGCGGGTGTCGGCCGGGTCGATGATCCCGTCGTCCCACAGGCGCGCGGTCGCGTAGTACGGGCTGCCCTGCGTCTCGTACTGCTCGCGCAGCGGAGCCTTGAAGGCCTCCTCGTCGTCGGCCGACCAGGACTCGCCGAGCTGGTCGCGGCGGACCGTCGCGAGCACCGACGCCGCCTGCGGGCCGCCCATGACCGAGATCCGGCTCGCCGGCCACATCCAGAGGAACCGCGGCGAGTAGGCCCGCCCGCACATCGAGTAGTTGCCCGCCCCGAACGAGCCGCCGATCACCACGGTCAGCTTGGGCACGCGGGTGGTCGCGACGGCGGTCACCATCTTGGCGCCGTGCTTCGCGATGCCACCGGCCTCGTAGTCCCGGCCGACCATGAAGCCGTTCACGTTCTGCAGGAACACCAGCGGGATGCCCCGCTGGTCGCACAGCTCGATGAAGTGCGCGCCCTTGAGCGCGGACTCGCTGAACAGGATCCCGTTGTTCGCGACGATGCCCACGGGGTGCCCGTGCAGGCGCGCGAACCCGGTCACCAGGGTGGTCCCGTACTCGCGCTTGAACTCGTGCAGCTCGCTGCCGTCGACGAGCCGCGCGATGACCTCGCGCACGTCGTAGGGCGTCTGCAGGTCGGTCGGGACCACGCCGTACAGCTGGCCCTCGTCGACCTTGGGGGGGCGGCTCGGCTCGATCTCCCACGCGGTGCTCCGGGGCGCGGGCAGGGTCGCGACGATGTCCCGGACGATCTGCAGCGCGTGCGCGTCGTTCTCCGCCAGGTGGTCCGTGACCCCCGACCTGCGTGCGTGCAGCTCGCCGCCGCCGAGGTCCTCCGCGGTGACCACCTCGCCGGTCGCCGCCTTCACCAGCGGCGGACCACCCAGGAAGATCGTGCCCTGGTCACGCACGATGACCGTCTCGTCGCTCATCGCCGGCACGTACGCACCGCCGGCCGTGCAGGAGCCCATCACGCACGCGACCTGCGGGATCCCGTCGGCGGACATCCGCGCCTGGTTGAAGAAGATGCGGCCGAAGTGATCGCGGTCGGGGAACACCTCGTCCTGCCGGGGCAGGAACGCGCCGCCCGAGTCGACGAGGTAGATGCAGGGCAACCGGTTCTCGAGCGCGATCTCCTGCGCCCGCAGGTGCTTCTTCACCGTGAGCGGGTAGTAGGTCCCGCCCTTCACGGTCGCGTCGTTGGACAGGACCATGACGTGCCGGCCGTGCACCAGGCCGATGCCGGCGATGACTCCGGCGCCCGGCGCCTCGCCGTCGTAGAGACCGTCGGCGGCCAGCGGCGCGACCTCGAGGAACGGGCTGCCCTCGTCGAGAAGCACGTCGATGCGCTCCCGCGGCAGCAGCTTGCCGCGAGCGACGTGCCGCTCGCGCGAGCGTTCGGGGCCGCCGAGGGCGGCAGTCCGGAGCCGGTCGTGCAGCTCCGCGACGAGGGCGCGCTGGGACGCGTCGTTCGTCCGGTAGCCGTCCGAGCTCGGGTCGGCCGTCGTGCTGAGCATCTCCATCGACGCAATCTCCAAGGGGTGGCTGGAGAACAACTCAGTTAGGGGTCACTAACTGAAATCAGGCTACAGTTCTCGCACGCCGTTGTCCACGAAGGAGGGTCATGACGCTGGACGTCCCGACCGCCCGCGGTCGCGCCAAGGCCGAGCGCCGCACCGCCCTCCTCTCGTCGGCCGCGCACCTGTTCGCGACCCGCGGCTTCGACGGCGTCTCCCTCGAGGACCTCGGATCGTCGGTCGGGATCAGCGGCCCCGCGGTGTACCGGCACTTCGCCAGCAAGCAGGCCGTGCTCGCCGCCCTCCTCGTCGGCGTCAGCGAGGGTCTGCTCGTCGGCGGGCGGTCCGTGGTCGAGGCTGCCGACGACGACGCGTCGGCCCTGCGCGACCTCGTCCGGTTCCACGTCGACTTCGCCCTGCGCGAGCCCGACGTCATCCGCGTGCAGGACCGCGACCTGGCCGCGCTCGCCCCGCAGGACCGCGAGTCGGTCCGGGACCTGCAGCGTCGCTACATCGACCTCTGGGTCGACGTGCTCAGCCGGCTCAGCCCGTCGACCGAGCGCGCCGAGCTCCGGCTGCGCGCGCAGGCCACGTTCGGGCTGCTCAACTCGACACCGCACAGCGTGCGATCGGTGAGCGCGACCAGGACCCGGACGCTCCTGCAGGAGATGGCGCTGGCCGCGCTCGGGTAGCCGCGCTCAGACCATGCTCAGCACCGATCCGGGCCGGGCGAGGATCGCGCCGACGTCCGTGAGGAAGTGGGCCGCCTCGGCGCCGTCGACGAGGCGGTGGTCGAACGAGACGCTCAGCGTCATGACGTGCCGCAGCGCGATCGCGTCCTGGAACTCCCAGGGCTGCCGACGAACCGCGCCCATGGCCAGGATCGCCGCCTGACCGGGCACCAGGATCGGCGTGCCGGTGTCGACGCCGAGCACGCCGATGTTCGTGATCGTGATCGTCCCGCCAGCCAGGTCCGCAGGCGTCGTGGTGCCCGCCCGGGCGGCCTCGGTGAGGGCGCCGATCGCGTCGGCCAGGTCGGGGAGCCGCAGCCCGTCGGCGTCCTTGACGCACGGCACCAGCAGCCCGCGGGGCGTCGCCGCCGCGATGCCGAGGTTCACGTACCCGTACTCGACGATCTCCCCCGCGGCGTCGTCCCAGTGCGCGTTGAGCGTCGGGTTGCGGCGCAGCGCGATCGTCACGGCCTTGGCGACGAGGGTCAGGATCGAGATGCGGTGACCCGCCAGCGCGCGGTCGTCGCGGAACTGCTCGAGCAGCTCGAGCGTCGGCGTGACGTCGATCGTCAACGACGTCGACGCGTGCGGGGCGGTGAACGCGCTCGCCACCATCGCCGCGGCGGTCTGCTTGCGGACGCCCGTGACCGGGGTCCGCACCTCGCGCGCCGGGCCGCCCGACGCGACCGACTGGGCCGGGCTCGGCGACGGGCTCGCTGCGACCCGCGTGCGGACCGGCCGGCTCGGTGCCGACGGACGGGACCGGTCGACCGCGGGTGCGGACGCCGCGCCCGAGACCACGTGCAGGACGTCCTCGCGCGTGATCAAGCCGTCCTTGCCGGTGCCCTCCACCTTGTTGAGGTCGACGCCGAGATCGTGCGCGAGCTTGCGCACGGGCGGCAGCACCTTCGGACCGACGCGACGGGCCGCGAGCACCACGGCCGCGGCGTCGTCGGCGATCGCGTGCGCCGCAACCCAGGCCTCCGACCGCGACCGCCGAAGCGGCCGGGCTGAGGTCTCGGCGAGCGGCCCGTACCCGACGAGCACCGAGGTCCGCGCCGGCGCGACGATCTCCGGGGTCTCGTCGGCGGCCGCGTCCTGCGCGTCGACCGGCGGCTCGGAGACCGTCTCGACCACGGCGGGCTCGTCGACCGTGATCGTCAGGAGCGGTGTCCCGACCGGCACGGTCGCGCCCGCCTCGACGAGCAGCTCGGCGACCACCCCGGCGTACGGCGACGGCAGCTGGACCAGCGCCTTGGCGGTCTCCACCTCGGCGACCACCTGGTTGAGCTCGACGGTGTCGCCCACCGCCACCGTCCACTCGACCAGGTCGGACTCGGTCAGGCCCTCACCGAGGTCGGGCAGGGTGATGGTGCGGATCATGACGCCCTCCAGCCGGTCAGCGAGTGCGCTCTGCCCATCACGCGGTCGACGGCATCGAGCAGCCGGTCCAGGTCGGGCAGGAAGTGGTCCTCGACCTTCGCCGCGGGGTACGGGGTGTCGAACCCGGTGACGCGCACGGGCGCCGCCTTGAGCACGTCGAAGCACCGGTCGGTGATGCTCGCCGCGATCTCCGCACCGAGCCCGCCGTTCTGCTGCGCCTCGTGCGTGATCACCAACCGACCGGTCTTGCGCACGGACACCTCGAGCGTGTCGAGGTCCAGCGGCGACAGGGAGCGCAGGTCGACGACCTCGACGGACAGCCCATCGTCCAGCGCGGCCAGCGCGGCGTCCCGGGCGGTCACGACGAGGGGGCCGTAGGCGGCCAGCGTGACGTCGGATCCCTCGACCACCACGCGCGCCCGGTCGAGCGGCAGGGCGCCCGCGAGGTCGTCGGTGACCTCGCCCTTGACCCAGTACCGGCGCTTCGGCTCGAAGAAGACCACGGGGTCGTCGGACGCGATCGCCTGCCGGATCATCGTGTGCGCGTCCTGCGGGTTCGCGCAGGTCACCACCCGCAGGCCGGGCGTGTGGGCGAAGTACGCCTCGGGCGACTCCGAGTGGTGCTCGACCGCGCCGATGCCGCCGCCGTACGGGATGCGGACGGTGATGGGCATGCGCACCGCACCGCCGGTCCGGTAGTGGATGCGCGCCACCTGGGTGACCAGCTGGTCGATCGCCGGGTACACGAAGCCGTCGAACTGGATCTCCACGACGGGCCGGTACCCCCGGTAGGCGAGGCCGACGGCGACGCCCATCATCCCGGCCTCGGCGAGCGGGGCGTCCATGACGCGGTCGGCGCCGAAGTCGCGCTGCAGCCCGTCGGTCACCCGGAACACTCCCCCGAGCCGCCCGATGTCCTCGCCGAGCAGCACCACGGTGGGGTCGTCGTCGAGCGCGTGCCGCAGGCCGTCGTTCAGGGCGGCCGCCATGGTCATCGTGGCCATCAGTCGTCCTCACCGAACATCGCCAGGTACGCGGCGTACTGGCTGCGCTGCCGCTGCAACGACGGTGTCGGTTCGACCAGGACATGGTCGAAGACGCTCAGCGGCGCGGGGTCGGGCAGGCCGTAGCAGGCCTCCCGCATGGCCGTCGCGAACGCGTCCGCCTTCGTCTTGATCGCCGCGGCGCGGTCGTCGGGGATCGTCAGGAAGCGCTCGAGCCGCGCGATCGGGTCCTTCGCGGCCCACTCGGCCTTGTCCGACGGGTCGACGTAGCGCGTCGGGTCGTCCGACGTCGTGTGCGGGCCCATCCGGTACGTGACGGCCTCGATGAACGTGGGGCCCTCGCCTCGCCGTGCCCGCTCCAGCGCGACGCGGGTGGCGGCCAGGACCGCGAGGACGTCGTTGCCGTCGACCCGGATGCCGGGGATGCCGTACCCGGCGGCGCGCTCCGCGATCGGGCGCTGCGCCTGCAGGCCCACCGGCTCGGAGATGGCCCACTGGTTGTTCTGGCAGAAGAAGACCACCGGCGCCTGGAAGCTCGCGGCGAACACCATCGCCTCGTGCACGTCGCCCTTGCTCGTGGCTCCGTCGCCGAAGTAGGCGACGACCGCCGAGTCGACCCCGTCCTTCACGCAGCCGAGCGCGTACCCGGTGGCGTGCAGGGTCTGCGAGCCGATCATCACCTGCGGCGTCGCCATGCCGATGCCCTTGGGGTCCCAGCCGGCCAGCGCGGTCCCGCGCCACACGCGCACGAGGTCCGCCGGCTGCGCGCCGCGGCAGTACGCGACGCCGTTCTCGCGGTAGCTCGTGAAGGCGAAGTCGTCCTCGCGGAGCGCTCGCGCGGAGCCGATCTGCGCGGCCTCCTGGCCCAGCAGCGGTGGCCACAGACCGAGCTGCCCCTGGCGCTGGAGCGCGACGGCTTCGGTGTCGAAGCGGCGGACGACGACCAGGTCCTCGTAGAGGCGGGTCAGCAGCTCGTCGTCGACGTCGGCGACCACCGGGTCGTACACGGGGTCTTCGCGACGGACGCCCTCGGGCGTCACGAGCTGGACGAGCTCGACTGACTGGCTCTGGCCCGTGGTCGGGTTCCTGCGCAGCGCACGGCTGAGGGACACATCTGCACGCAACATGTTTCGCTCCGTCTGGGTGGCGGAACCGTCGCTCTTGTGAAGCTAGGCCCCATTGCCTGATGTCCTGCCAATGTAAGTCCGCGCACCTCCCGACGCGAGCCTCGACACGGGCGAACCCTTCTCACCCGGTCCCGACGTGCGTCCCCCATCCGAACGGCCTAGCGTCTGCCGACATGCTGGGACATGTCGATGGGTCGCGCCCGGAGGCACCGTCGGACGACGGCGCCCCGGAGCCCACGCTCCTCGACGGTCGCTACCTCCTGGACAGCATGCTGGGTCGCGGCGCGATGGCCTCGGTGCACCGCGCTCGCGACGTCCTGCTGGGGCGGGACGTGGCCGTCAAGGTCTTCCCGGCGGTCCATGAGGACACCGACGACCTGATGCGCAACCGCGCCGAGATCAAGGCCCTCGCGAGCCTGCACCACCCCGGCCTGGTCACGCTCTACGACGCGGGCTCCGTCGAGCATCCCGACGGCTCCCAGCAGGTGTACCTCGTCATGGAGCTGGTGGACGGGCCGACGCTCGCGGAGCGTCTGCGCGGCGAGCAGCTCGACGCCGAGCAGACGGCCCGCGTCGGCCGCGAGATCGCCGAGGCGCTCGCGCAGGTCCACGAGCGCGACATCATCCACCGCGACATCAAGCCGGCGAACATCCTGCTGACGAGCCCGCACGCCCTCGACGTCCCCGGCCGGGACGGTGGACCGACCGTCAAGCTCGCCGACTTCGGCATCGCGCGCCTGGCCGACTCCACGAGGCTCACGATGACCGGGATCACGCTCGGCACGGTGCGCTACCTGAGCCCGGAGCAGGCCACCGGCGTCGCGCTGGGCCCGCCGAGCGACATCTATGCCCTCGGTCTCGTCCTGCTCGAGTGCGTCACCGGACGCCCGGCGTTCTCCGGAACGACGGCCGAGGTGGCGCTGGCTCGGCTGGCGGCGCCACCGGACGTGCCGGCCGAGCTCGGCCCGGAGCTGAGCGGGCTGCTGGAACGGATGACCCGGATGGCGCCGGAGGACCGGCCCGCCGCGGCGGAGGTCGCCGCGGGGTTCGCGGCCCTCGTCGCGTCCGACCGGACCCTGGCCCTGGCGTACACGCCCGAACCCGTCGCAGCAGTCACGGAAAGCCGGTGGCACCGCCTTCGCACCTCCCGTGCGCTGCTCGCCGCGGGCGCGATCGCGCTGCTGGCTACGGGTGCCCTGCTGATCGGCCAGCGCGTGTCGGCAACGGATCCGCCGCCCGACGCGCCCGCCTACCCGACGGTCCAGGGGACGCTCGGGGTTTCGCTCGACCAGCTCCAGCGGAGCGTGGAACCGTGAGGCGGCGGGTCGGCTGCGCCGGGCTCGTGCTGGGGCTGGCGCTCGCCGTGGCGGGTTGCGGCAGCACGCCCGAGCTCGATGCCGACCGGGCGCACACCCTCCAGCAGTCGGTGCTCGGCGTCACGCAGGCGGCGGCCGAGGGGCGCTGGACGGACGCGCAGGCGCTCCTCGCGACGACGCGGGCGGACCTCGACGCGGGCGCGGACCTCGGTGAGGTGTCCACCGCGCGGTACCGCCAGATCGACACGGCCCTCGACGAGGTCGAGAGCCAGCTGGCCGCCGCGGCAGCCGCGGCGGCGGCCGTGCCTGAGCCGGTGCCCGCCGCTGTCACGCCGGCCCCGGCCGTCGTCGACACGCCCGCGACGACCCCGAAGGGCAAGGACAAGGGCAAGGGACCCGGGAAGGGCAAGGGCGGCAAGTAGCGCTACGCCCGCTGGGGTACCTCCCCCGCCAGCCGCGAGCGCCGCATGGAGTATCCGAAGTACACGATGAACCCCAGCACCAGCCAGATGACGAACCGCAGCCACGTCTCGACCGAGAGGTTCAGCGCCAGGTACAGGCAGATCGCGGCCGACAGCAGGGGCAGGACCGGCACCCACGGCACCTCGAAGGAACGCGGCAGGTCGGGACGCTTGCGACGCAGCACCAGCACACCGAGGCTGACCATGACGAACGCGCTCAGGGTGCCGATGTTGACCATCTCCTCGAGCACCCCGACGGGCGTCAGGCCGGCGACGAGCGCCACGATGACCGTCACGACGGCGGTGATCACCCACGGCGTGCGGAACGTCGGGTGCACCTTGGCCAGACCGACGGGCAGGAGGTGGTCGCGGCTCATCGCGAAGATGACGCGGCTGCCGCCGATCATCAGGGTCAGCACGACCGTCGTCAGGCCCGCGACCGCGCCCGCCGAGATGACCGTCGCCATCCAGTCCTCGCCGTGCGCCGTGAACGCGTTGGCCAGCGCGGCCTCGGGATCGAGCTTGTCGTAGCTCACCATCCCCGTCACGACGATCGAGACGGCGCAGTACAGCACCGTGCAGATGATCAGCGAGCCGATGATCCCGATGGGCAGGTCGCGCCTCGGGTTGCGGGTCTCCTCGGCGGTCGTCGCGACGACGTCGAAACCGATGAACGCGAAGAACACGAGCGCGGCGCCCGCGACGACGCCGCCCCAGCCGAACGTCGACGGCTCGACCCCCGCCAGCGCCTGCAGCAGCGGCTGGGTCAGCCCGGTCGTCTTCTCGGTGGCCTGGGCGGGCGGGATGAACGGGCTCCAGTTGTCGGTGGAGATGAACTGGATGCCGGCGATGATGACGAACAGGACCACGAACAGCTTGAGCGCGACGAGCACGAGGTTGACCCGCAACGACTCCTTGATCCCGATCGTGATGAGCACCCCGAGCACCACGACGAGCAGGATCGCCGGGACGTCGGCGACGCCGCCGTAGCCGATCGACTCGGGGATCGAGAAGCCGAGGTTCTCGCACAGCACGCCCAGGTACGCGCTCCAGCCCTGCGCGACGACGCTGGCGCCCAGGAACATCTCGAGGATCAGGTCCCAGCCGATGATCCACGCGAAGATCTCGCCGAGGCTCGAGTAGCTGAACGTGTACGCCGACCCCGACACCGGGACGGTCGAGGCGAACTCGGCGTAGCACATCGCCGCGAGCGCGCAGCAGATACCCGCGAACACGAACGACAGGACGATCCCCGGCCCGGCGACGTCGTGCGCCGCCCGCCCGGTGAGCGTGAAGATGCCCGCGCCGATCACCACGCCGACGCCGAACACGATGAGGTCGAGCGCGCTCAGCGAGCGCTTGAGCTGGTACTCCGGCTCCTCGGAGTCCGCGATCGACTGCTCGACGGACTTGATGCGCAACACGCTCATGACCTGGTCCCCCGACGTCGCCCAGATGGTCAGGAAAGTCTGTCGGAACCTCCGACATCACGCGCGGCGTACCGAGGGGCCCGGTGCTCGTCGAGCCCGGGCCCCTCGGGGCGACAGGGCGGCTACGCGGGGCTCCGCGATCTCGCGCGTGGCCCGGACCGGCCACCTGTGCGAGGTTGGGCAGGTGCACCGCCACGCGCTCCAGCCAATTCGTCCCAGGTCGGCCGGAGTTCGGCTGCCGGCGGTCGCGGCGGGCCGCACCGAGCTCGGGTGGCTGCTCACCGGCGACCAGCGCGGCAACGACGCGACCCGGATCCGGCCGTGGACCGAGGGCAACGCGGTGCGCCCGCTCGTGCACGGCGCCACGTACTTCGCCGCCCTCGCCGCAGCGCTGGCCGACGCGGGCGACGGCGACCTCGTGCTCTTCAGCGACTGGCGCGGAGATCCCGACGAACGGCTGACCGACGACGGACCGACCGTCGCCGAGGCGCTCGAGGCAGCCGTGTCGCGCGGCGCGCTGGTGAAGGGCCTGATCTGGCGCTCGCACCTGGACCGGCTGCGGTTCTCGAGCGAGGAGAACCGCAACCTCGCCGAGGCTGTCAACGACGGCGGCGGCGAGGCGCTGCTCGACCAGCGGGTGCGCTCGGTCGGCAGCCACCACCAGAAGTTCGTCGTCATCCGCCACCCGGACCGCCCGGGGGACGACGTCGCCCTGCTCGGCGGCATCGACCTGGCGCACGGGCGCCGCGACGACACCGACCACCAGGGCGATCCGCAGGGCCAGCCGTTCGCGCACCAGTACGGGCCGCGCCCGCCGTGGCACGACGTCCAGGTCGAGATCCGCGGCCCGGCCGTCCGGGACGTCGAGGACGTGTTCCGGGAGCGCTGGGAGGATCCCGCCGCGCTGTCCCGGTTGCCCTGGCAGGCGGTGCCCGACCTCGTGCGGCGGGAGGACAGAGACCCCAGCCGCCTTCCGCCGGCGGCGCCGGACCCGCCCGACGCCGGGACCTGTGCGGTCCAGCTCCTGCGCACCTACCCGAAGCGCCGCCCCGGCTACCCGTTCGCGCCCGACGGGGAGCGCAGCGCCGCGCGGGGGTACGCCAAGGCCCTGCGCCGCGCCCGGCGCCTCGTCTACGTCGAGGACCAGTACCTGTGGTCGGCCGACGTGGCGCAGGTCTTCGCCGCCGCTCTGCGCCGCGAGCCTCGTCTGCACCTGGTCGCTGTCGTCCCTCGCTACCCGGACCAGGACGGCCGCCTGGGCCTGCCGCCCGTGCGGCTCGGCCACGCCCGGGCCTTGCAGATCGTGCGCGCCGCGGGCGGCGACCGCGTCCAGGTCTTCGACGTCGAGAACCGCGACAGCTGCCCCGTCTACGTCCACGCCAAGGTCTGCGTGATCGACGACGTATGGGCCACGGTCGGCAGCGACAACCTCAACCGTCGCTCCTGGACCCACGACTCCGAGCTCACCGCGGCGATCCTGGACCGGCAGCAGGACGGTCGCGAGCCGCGCGACCCCGCGGGCCTGGGCGACGGCGCGCGACGCTTCGCGCGCGAGCTGCGGCTCGAGCTCCTGCGTGAGCACCTCGACCGCGACGACGACGAGGGGCTGATCGACCTCGACGACGCCATCGAGGCCGTGCGCTCGAGCGCGGCCGCCGTCGACCGTTGGCACGACGGCGGGCGGACGGGCCCACGTCCGCCCGGCCGGCTGCGGACGCACCCGCAGGTGCACCTGCCGCTCTGGGAGCGGCTGCTGGCGACACCGGCCTACCACGCGATCGTCGACCCCGACGGACGGCCAGGGTGGATGAAGCTGCGCAGCCAGCACTGACGTGCACCGGCCGACCCCGCTCGAGTCGCTGGTCCTGGTGGGCAGTCCGTCGCCGCAACGACCGACGGGACGCGGTGCCGGCTGTCGGCCCCGCGTCCCGCCGATGGTGCTCCGGTCAGGCGCGAGCGCGCCTGCGCAGCCAGACCAGCACGAGCCCGCCCGCCAGGATCAGCGTGGCGAGGCCGGCCACCAGCGCGGACGACGAGCCCGTCGCCGCCAGCACGGGCTCGTCCGCCGTGACGGTGCTCGCCGTCGACGGCGCGGCACCCTTCGAGCTCAACGCGGCCGTGAACGGCTGGGTCAGGGTGAACGGGACCCAGCCGATGAGGGTGCCGGACGTGTCGTAGGCGGCCATCCGGTGCGCACCGGGCGTCGCGTCGGCCGGGATCGTCACGATGGCGAAACCTGCCGACGAGAGGGTGACCCGACCCAGCGACGTCGGGGCGGAGAACAGCACCAGGTCGACCTGCTGACCGGCGAACCCGTCGACCGTCACGCCGATCTGGCCGCCGGGCGTCGCACCGTCGGTCACGGTGATGTTGCCCTGGGTCTCGGGCGTCAGGTCGTCCTCGGCCGGAACCGCGGGCACCGTCGGGGTCACCGGAGCGGTCGGGGCTGCCGGGGTCGTCGGGGCGACGGGGGTCGTCGGGGCGACGGTGCAGTCGGCGGCGGACGTGACCGTGAACGACGTGCTGACCTTGGCCTTGCCGGCGGGGCCTACGGACCAGGCCCAGCCGGCGAGCGGCGGGGCGAACTCGTATCCCGCCGTCGCGTTGGCGATGACCGAGTACGTGCCGGGCGCCAGGGAGCCCTTGTTCGCGACCTTGGTGCCGTTCAGGTAGACGTAGACGGTCGAGACGCCGGCGCCGGAGGCGACGGCGACCGCCCCGGGCGTGAAGGTCGCACCGTCACCGGCCGGAGTGCAGGTCTGGTTCGTGACCGTCAGCACCGGCGGCGCGACGGGGCAGCGGGAGTCGTCCTGCACGTGCGTCCACTGCGGCGCCGGGTCGGAGGCGGGGAACTGGTAGCCGGACCCCGGGGTCGCGACGACCGTGGCCTCACCCGTCGCGGACGTCGTCACCGCGTACGTGTATCGGGCGGTGCTCGTGAACTGCCACGCGCCGTTGCCGTCGATCCCGCACGCGTCGACCCAGACCGGGGCGGGCGGGGTGACGGTGGTGAGGCACGACGAGCCCGACATCTGCGGAGCCACGGTCACCGTGCGCGTCTGGGCGGTCTTCGTCGGGGAGCCGGAGCCGTCGAACCAGGTGCCGAACGGGTAGTCGCCCGTACCCGCGTCACCGATGCGCAACGCCGTCAGCGTGTAGGTGCCCGGCCCGGCGTAGGCGGGCGAGACGTACAGGTGGTATCCGGGGCCCTCGTACCCGTTCGGGTTCTCCGCCGGCGACCACGTGGTGAAGTCCGGCGAGATCCCTCCCGGGCTGGTGCACGTCGCGGCCGTGGCCTGCGGCCAGGCGATCGTGACGACGGTCCGGCAGGAGTCCGCGGAGAGCTTGGGGCCCAGTGCGCCGGTGAACGTCTGCGTGGCCTTCCCGCCGGCGAAGGTGAACCCGGCGGCGGCGGTCGCGACGACCGAGTAGGTGGTCTTGGTCTCGACCGGGGTGCCCCAGGTCGCGTTGGCGATGTCGCCGAGCGAGACGTGGGCTCCCGTGGAGCACGTCGGTGCCGTCGTGGTGACCGCGGCGGTGGCGTCGGCGGTGCTGGCGCTGGCGGGGCCGGCGATCGCCAGCATGGCGGTGCCGAGGGCGGCGATGGCCGCGAACGACGCCAGGCGTCGTTGTATCGAGTTCACGGAGTTTCCTTCATCAGGGGTGCGTTGGCGCACGGTGGTCACCCGCCCGGACCAGGTCGGGCCGTGGTCGGGCGAGAGAAATGATCGAGAGACAGCGCCCGGGGTGGGCAGCGACGACGCGTCGCGCGGCATGACGCGCTCGCGCCGACCGTGAAGGTCGGGTACGCGTGGGGAATCACGCTTCGCGGCCTGCCCGATCGTCGGGACGAACCGACTCGGGACCGGGCTGCCGCGCGCAGAGCGGACAATTCGGCGGACAATTCCACCGAGGGAAATCGGACACGACCGGGGGCATTCTGCGGAGATTTCTCGGTGGCGTCCGGCGCTGCCCAGGGGGTGAGCCGCGGTTGCGGCTCGCCCCCTGGGCGAAACGTCTGTCAGACGGCCGGGACGTAGACCAGGAACACGGCCGCGGTGCCGACCTTGAAACCGTCGCCAGGCAGCGTGGCCGGGAGCACGTAGCCGGTGTTCGGGGTGAACACCAGGCGGTAGCGCACGACCGGGCCGGTCAGCGGCGTGCCGCCGTGGGTGGTGAAGCCGGTGCCGTCGGCGAGCGTGGTGACCGAGGAGACCTTCCACGTGCCGTTGTGGAAGTCTCCGTACTGCGGCGTGGCCTTGGCGCCCACACCGAGCACGTCGGGAGCGGCGAAGTCGCACGCGAAGCCGAAGTCGATGTGCCACTGCCCGGCGTTCGCCGCGACGAAGCCCGGGTTGGTCGTGTACGAGACCCAGAACTGGCCCGCCATGGCTCGGGTCACGTTGACCGGGCCGGTGATCGCGACGTTCTGGTCGTACCCGGTCACGCCGTACAGGTAGGTCTTGACGTGCGGCGTGTACGGGACGGTGACGTTGGCCAGCGGGACCTGGCACACGTTGGTGGTGTCGAACTGCGGCAGGGTGACCGGGCACGACTGCACGGCGGCGTACGCCTTGCTGGTCGCACCGTTCGCGAACTGGTACCCGTCAGCGGCCGTCGCCGAGATGCCGACCTTGCCGTTGAGGTCCTTGTGGTCCACGAAGGCACCCCACGTGACACCGGTCACCGAAGGCAGGGCCAGGGTGGCCGGGTCGATGCAGCTACCGACGAGCGGGTTGGCCGGGACCGGGACGGTGACGATGTCCGCGGCGCCGGCCGCAGAGGACAGGCCGACGAGCGCCGCGCCCGCGAGGGCGATGGCGGCGATGCCGCCGACGATGGTCTTTCTCACATTGACTCCAAATGAGTGATCTTTTGATTTCGGCTCAGTGTGCGGCCACCTCCGTGAGCCCATGCAGGACTTAGGTAATGCGTCGTCGGAAGAACCGGACAACGCGGCAGGAAATGCAAGGACAAATCGCGCATCACATGACGCAGGTCACAGCAACGGGCCGCTGCGCGAAAGGCACAAAAGGGCGTTCCGCTCGGCTCGCGACCATGCTCGCGCCCGCCCGGCCGGTCGCGGCGTTCGGGTGACTCGACTGCGCCGAACGGGCGACAGCGTCCCGGCTACTGCAGCACGGGCCCGAGCGCGGCGATCAGGGCGTGGCTGTCCGAGTCCTGGCTGAGCTCCCACGCCATCGCGCCACGCAGGTGCAGCGCCTTGATGAGCTTCGTCCGCTCACCGACGGACCTGGGGCTGGAGTAGACGATCACCGTCGGGACCGTCGCCGGGCCGGTGGTGAGGTTCGGGTGGGCCGCTGCGGGGTTGACGAGGTACGGCTCCCCTGCCAGCGGGTTCCAGTACGCGGTGTAGCCGGCGCCGCCCGTGACTCCGGCGGCATCCACATAGCCGCCCTCGTCGACGAGCGCGTGGTAGCTCGGCTGCGGCGTGACGTCGACCGTCAGCGAGTTCGAGTCCGTGCCGGTGTTGTCGAACGCCGTGTAGAGGCCATGGTTCGCGGTCCCGGTGCGCAGGTACTGCTGGGCGTAGAACGGCACCCCGACGACGATCTTGCTGGCCGGCACCCCGTTGAGCAGGTACCAGGCGACGGTGCCGCTCGTGTTCCAGGTGAGGTCCTTGGCGTTGGGGTCGCGCGGGTCCGGGGTGAACAAGGTGTTCGGCGACGCCTTCGGCCCGCTCGGCACGTTGAAGTCGTACGTCATCACGTTGTCCCAGTCGAGGTACTTCGTGATCTCCCTCAGCTCGTAGTACTTCGTCGAGCTCTTCGCCGCCGGCAGCGCCGCCGTGAGCAGGTAGTGCTTGCCGGTCGTGGCGCCGTACGCGTCGAGCTGCTTGCGGAACTCGGCCGCCAGCAGCGTGGCGTTGTGGCGGTCGGCCGGGCCGACGTTCACATTCCCGCCGGCCACCTGCGTCGGGTACTCCCAGTCGATGTCGATGCCGTCGAACAGGCCGGCCGCCGCGCCGGCGCCACCGGCGCCCTCGGGCCAGCCGCCGCCGGGGAGGTTGCCCTTGATGAAGGTGTCGATGCAGGACGCCACGAACGTCTGCCGCAGCTCAGGGGTGGAGGCGAGCGTGGAGAACCACGTCGACTTCGTCCAGCCGCCGAGCGAGATCTCGACCTTGAGGTTCGGGTTGGCGGCCTTGAGCTTCTGCAGCTGGTTGAAGTTGCCGAACAGGTGCTGGTCCGGGTTGCTCGGGTCGTCCGCGGAACCGTCGACCGTGTTGTCGCCCGTCCAGTAGACCTGCTGGTAGTCGGCCCACGGGTCGAGGACGTTGCAGCTTGCCGCGCCCGTCGCGGGGTCGTACCCCGGCACGCCGAACGCGTACTGGATGACGTTGAGCTGGGTGGCCGGGATGTCCTTGACGAAGTACCCGCGGCCGTAGACGTCCCAGTCGGCGAAGTAGGCCGTGACGACCTTGCTCGGCGCGTCGGGCGAGGGGGCCTTCGCGGCGGCGGGGGTCGCGACGAGTGCGGCGCTCACGCCGACGGCCACGGCAATGGAGACGGACAACCGACGGGACCGGCGCATGAGGCTCTCCTCGACACTGGGGGAAGTCAGAGTTTGTAAGCACTCCTACCTAATGGCAGTACCCCCACCCTATGACCCGACGTCCGATCCGCGTCAAGAGTCCGTTTCGTCCTCAGCCCCCTGTCAACGAGAAGTGCTGGTAGTCGATGGGGCCCGACCACGCGCCGCCCCAGGACCAGCCGATCGCCTCGAACGCCTGCACCACGGCGTCCCCTGGCTGGACCACCCCGGGACCGCCGACCGACCGGTCCGCGTACGCGCGACCGTCGCGGGGATACACCGACCCGCCCAGCACGTAGGGGTTCTCGATCGGGTTCAGGTCGATCGCCCGGCCGTACGCGTGCTGCGACCACTCGGTGCCGCCCGTGATCGCGCGGCAGTTGAACGCGGAGGTGTTGTCCGCTGCCATCGACGCGTCGTCGTCGGCGCCGAAGTCGTCGACCAGCCTCATGGACCGGATCGGGTACCCCTCCTCGAACAGGGTGCGGAACACGGCCACCACGCCGTCCGCCACGTCGGCGTGCACGACGAGCTCACCCTGGGCGATCTCGTCCGTCGCGAAGCCGTGGTGGGTGACCGTCACGTACCGCAGGTCGGCCAGGTCGACGGGACACCCCGGGCGCCACGACGACGACATCCGGGCGGCGAGCTCGGGCGTGATCGGGCTGATGGAGGACGCGAACGCCGGGGCCTCCGGCGTCGGCGGGGCCGGGCTGGGCGCAGTGGCCTTGGAGGGCTTGATGTCCGGCGGCACGCTCATGACCGCGGGTGCGCTCGGCCGCTGCCCACCGTCCCCCGGACCGCACCCGACCAGCAGCCCGGCGGCCAGTACCACCGTCGCTGCACCGCGCCCGAGCCCGCTCACCGGGACACTTTCTCGCGACCGGACCTACAGCGTCAGACCTCGCGCGATGGGGACGCCCGGCCGGTAGGCGAGGTGCCGGTAGCTCGGGGCGTCGAGCACGGCCAGGTCGGCGCGGGCACCCATGGCGAGGTGCCCGACGTCGTCCCGGCGCAGGGCGTGCGCGCCCCCGAGGGTCGCCGCTCGCAGGGCCTCCTCGATCGTCATCCGCATCTCGCGGACGGCGAGCGCGATCATCAGCGGCATCGACGTCGAGAAGCACGTCCCGGGGTTGCAGTCGCTGGCCAGCGCGACCTCGACGCCCGCGTCGAGCAGCCGACGCGCGTCGGGGTACGGGGACCGGGTCGAGAACTCGACGCCCGGCAGCAGGGTCGCGACCGTGTCGCCGTCGGCCAGGTCCGCGACGTCGGCTGCCGACAGGAACGTGCAGTGGTCGACGCTCGCCGCCTTGAGCTCCACGGCGAGCCTGACGCCCGGGCCGTGACCCAGCTGGTTGCCGTGCACGCGCAGCCCGAGGCCGGCCGCCGCCGCGGCGAGCAGCACCGCGCGGGCCTCGTGGCCGTCGAAGGCGACGGGGCTCGCGGGCTCGCAGAAGACGTCGGCCCACCGGGCGTGCGGCGCGCAAGCGGCGAGCATCGGTCCCGTGACCAGCGCGACGTAGTCGGCCCGGTCGATCCCGGGCGGGACGATGTGCGCGCCGAGGTACGTGGTCTCGTCGGTGACCTCGCGGGCCAGCCGGAGCAGGCGCTCCTCGGTCGCGACGTCGAGGCCGTAGCCGCTCTTGATCTCGATCGTCGTCGTGCCCTGGGCGCCGGCCTCGTCGACGAGCCTTCGGAGGCGCCCGCGCAGCTCGTCGTCGGACGCCGCCCGGGTCGCCGCGACCGTCGTCGCGATCCCGCCGCCGGTGTACGGGATCCCCGCCATGCGGGCCTCGAACTCCGCGGCCCGGTCGCCCGCGAAGACGAGGTGCGTGTGGGAGTCGACGAAACCGGGGACCACGGCCGCGCCCTGCACATCGGTGCGACGGTCGGCGGCTGGGGCGTCGGCGGCCCGTCCCACCCAGGCGACGCGACCGTCGTGCGCGACGAGCGCGGCCTCCAGCAGCGGACCGTCGAACCGCGGGTCGTGGGTGACCAGCTCGCCGATGCCCGTGACCAGGTGCGACGTCATCGGGTCTCCTCCCACGCGGCACGGATCGCCGTGCCCAGCATCGCGCCGACGTCGCCCAGTACGTGCCGCCCTGCCTCGACACGCACGACGCCGCCCACCACGACCGTGTCGACGTCGGCGCTGCCGGCGACGAGGACGAGCTGTGCCGGGTCGGCGCCGGCGGTCCGCGGGGTATCGGTGCGGACGGCGACGAGGTCGGCGACAGAACCCGCTGCGAGCCGCCCGCCCGTCGGGTCGCCCAGGCTCGTGTGGCCACCGGTCGTCAGGACCCTCATGAGGTCGGCCGGGGTGAGCACGCCCCGCGTCTCGGCGGCGAGGCGCTCGTGGAGCTCGACCGACCGGGCCTCGGCGAGCAGGTCCGTGCGGACGTGCTGGTCGCTCCCGACCGAGAGCCGTGCGCCGGCGGCGTGCAGCGCGGCCCCCGGGGCGATCCCGTCGCCGAGGTCCTGCTCGGTCGACGGGCACAGGCACACCCCGGTGCGCGTCGAGCCGAGCGTGGCGACGTCCTGCGCGGTCAGGTGGACTGCGTGGACCGCGGTCGTGGCCGGACCGAGGGCGCCGGCGTCGGCCAGGACGCGGGTCGGGGTCGCGCCGAACGTGCCCAGGGCCTGCTCGTTCTCCAGGCGCTGCTCGGAGAGGTGGACGTGCAGCGGGCGGCCCGTCGCGTGCGCGGCGATCGTCGGGAGATCGTCGAGCGGGACGGCGCGGACGGAGTGGATCGCGGCGCCGACCGTGAGGGTGTCGTCGGGCCGGATCGCCGCCACGCGGGCGGCCCACGCGTCGGCGTCGTGGTCCCCGTACCGCAGCTGGGCGCCCTCGAGCGGTGCGTCGATCCCGCCGGTCAGGTAGGCGGTGTCGAGCAGGGTGATCCGCAGTCCCGCCTCGCGCGCGGCCGTGCGCAGCGCCTCGGCCATGACGTTCGGGTCGTCGTAGGGCACGCCACCGGGGCCGTGGTGCAGGTAGTGGAACTCCCCCACCGCCGTGACCCCGGCGAGCACCATCTCGGCGTACGTCGCGCGCGCGAGGTCGAGGTAGGCGTCCGGTGTGAGGTTCGCCGCGAGCGCGTACATCTGCTCGCGCCAGGTCCAGAACGTGCCACCGCGGTCATGTGTCCGGCCGCGCAGCGCCCGGTGGAACGCGTGCGAGTGGGTGTTGGCGAACCCGGGCAGGACGACTCCGGGCAGGCGATGGTCGGTCGGGTCCGGGGGGGTGCCGGCGGTGACCGTCGTGAATCGTCCGTCCGCCTCCGTGAGGCGGACGTCGGCGGCCAGGCCGCCCGGGAGCCAGGCCTGCGCAGCCCAGTAGCTCGTCACGCGAGCAACCGTTCCAGCGTCGTCGTCAGCGCGTCGATGCCCGCGAGGCAGTCGGCCTCGTCGGCGTCCTCCGCGGGTGCGTGCGAGATCCCCGACGGGTTGCGCACGAAGAGCATCGCCGTCGGGATCCCGGCCGCGGCGAGGATGCCGGCGTCGTGGCCCGCGCCCGTGCTCAGCCGCGGGGAGCCGCCGAGCGCGTCGACGACGGTGTCCGCGAGATCGGCGTCGAGCACGGTGACCGGGGTCCAGGACTCCTGCGCCGGGGCGTACCGGGACAGGTCGGCGAGGACCGCGGTGACGGCGTCCTCGGACTCCGCCCGGACGTCGAGCCAGGCCGTGACCTGCGACGGGATCGCGTTGACGCCGTTCGGGTCGACGCGCAGCTTGCCGACGGTCGCGAGCGCGCCGTTGTCGAGCGCGGCCGACCGGACGTGCGCGATGAGCGCCGCGAGGTCGAGCATCGGGTCGCGCCGGTCGGCCAGCGGCGTGGTGCCCGCGTGGTTGGCCTCGCCGCGCACCTCGACCCGCCAGCGGCCGTGCGGCCAGATCATCCGGCCGACACCGACGGCGTCGCCGCTGTGCACGAGCCCACGGCCCTGCTCGACGTGCAGCTCGACGAACGACGCGATCCGCCCGAGGGCCTCGTCGTCGCGACCGAGCGTGCCGGGGTCGCGGCCGGCCTTGGTCAGGGCGTCGGCCATCGTGACCCCGTCGGCGTCGCGCAGGCTGCGGGCCTTGTCGGCGTCGAGCACCCCGGTGATCAGGCGGGACCCGGCGCAGGCGACGCCGAACCTGGCGCCCTCCTCGTCGACGAAGTTCGCGATGCCCAGGGGCCGTGAAGGCGAGAAGCCCTGGTCCCGGAGGATGTCGAGCGCTGCGAACGCGCTGACCACGCCGAGCGGCCCGTCGAACGCGCCACCGCCGGGCACCGAGTCGAGATGGCTGCCGGTGACGACGCCGGGCGTCGCGTCCGGGTCGCCCCACCACGCCCACTGGTTGCCGGCGCGGTCGGTCACCAGGTCCAGGCCGCGAATCGCCGCCTCCCCCGCGAACCACTCGCGCAGCACATGGTCCTGCGCCGTCCACGCGAACCGGCGGTAGCCACCGTCGTCGGCCCGGCCGACGGGCGACAGGTCCGACCACATCCGGGCGAAAGTCACGCGTCACGCTCCCGCATCGGCACGCGCAGGCCGTGGGCCGTCGCGACCTCGTCGGCCCGCGGGTACCCGGCGTCGACGTGCCGCAGGACGCCCATGCCGGGGTCGTTGGACAGCACCCGCGCGAGCTTGCGGGCGGCGAGCTCGGTGCCGTCGGCCACCGAGACCTGCCCGGCGTGGATCGAGCGGCCCATGCCGACACCGCCGCCGTGGTGGATGGACACCCAGGTGGCGCCCGACGAGGCGGCGACGAGGGCGTTGAGCAGCGGCCAGTCGGCGATCGCGTCGGACCCGTCGGCCATGCCCTCGGTCTCGCGGTACGGCGACGCCACGGAGCCGGCGTCGAGGTGGTCGCGGCCGATGACGAGCGGGGCGGTCACCGAACCGTCCGCGACGAGCTCGTTGAACCGCAGCCCCGCCCTGTCGCGCTCGCCGTGCCCCAGCCAGCAGATGCGTGCCGGCAGCCCCTGGAACGCGACGCGCTCCTGGGCCGCGCGGATCCAGCGGTGCAGGTGGTCGTCGTCGGGAAAGAGGTCGAGCACGGCCTGGTCGGTGGTGGCGATGTCCCGCGGGTCGCCCGAGAGCGCCGCCCACCGGAACGGGCCCTTGCCCTCGGCGAACAGCGGCCGGATGTAGGCCGGCACGAAGCCGGGGAAGTCGAAGGCGCGGTCGTAGCCGCCCTGGCGGGCCTCGTCGCGGATCGAGTTGCCGTAGTCGAAGACCTCGGCTCCGGCGTCCTGGAAGCCGACCATCGCCTCGACGTGCCGGGCCATCGACTCGCGCGCGCGGTCGGTGAACTCCTCGGGCTTGGCCGCGGCGTAGTCGGCCCAGTCGGCCACCTCGATCCCGACCGGCAGGTAGGACAGCGGGTCGTGGGCGGACGTCTGGTCGGTCACGACGTCGACGTCGACGCCGCGGCGCAGCAGCTCGGGCAGCACCTCGGCGGAGTTCCCGACGACACCCACGGAGAGCGCCCGCTTCGCCTTCTTGGCGGCCGTGACCTGCGCGATCGCCTCGTCCAGGCTCGTCGCGACGACATCGAGGTAGCGCTCGCGGACCCGCCGGTGCAGGCGCTCGCCGTCGACGTCGACGATGAGACAGACGCCGCCGTTCAGCGTCACCGCGAGCGGCTGCGCGCCGCCCATCCCGCCGCAGCCGCCGGTCACGGTCAGCGTGCCGGCGAGCGTCCCGCCGAACTTGCTCGCCGCGACCGCCGCCAGGGTCTCGTACGTGCCCTGGAGGATGCCCTGCGTGCCGATGTAGATCCACGAGCCGGCCGTCATCTGCCCGTACATCGTCAGCCCGAGCTGTTCGAGCCGGCGGAACTCGGGCCAGTTCGCCCAGTCGCCGACGAGGTTCGAGTTCGCGATGAGCACTCGCGGCGCCCACTCGTGCGTGGTGAGGACGCCGACCGGCTTGCCGGACTGGACCAGCAGCGTCTCGTCGTCGCCGAGCGTGGTGAGCGTGCGGACGATCGCGTCGTACGCCTCCCAGGACCGCGCCGCCTTGCCCGTCCCGCCGTAGACGACGAGGTCGTCGGGGCGCTCGGCCACCTCGGCGTCGAGGTTGTTCATGAGCATGCGCAGCGGGGCCTCGGTCTGCCAGCTGCGGGCGGTGAGCGTGGTGCCGCGAGGTGCGCGGACGGGTCGGGCGCCGGCGGTCATGCGCGAGCTCCTTCCATGGCGGCCTTCTCGACGGCTCCGTCACGGACCGCGGCGGCCGCCGTCTCGAGGTCTGGGGAGAGGTGGGTGTCGGGTCCGGGTCCGGGGATGCCGAGCCCTCGGAGCAGGTCCCTGACCGCGCCGGTGGCCGGTGACGGCGTCAGCGGAGCCCGCAGGTCGATCGCGCGGGCGGCCGTGAGGACCTCGATGCCGATCACGCGGGTCAGGGCGTCGATCGACCGGCGCAGCTTGCGGGCCGCGTGCCAGCCCATCGACACGTGGTCCTCCTGCATGGCCGACGACGGGATCGAGTCGACGCTCGCGGGAACGGCGAGCCGCTTCAGCTCGGAGACGAGGCCGGCCGCGGTGTACTGCGCGATCATCAGACCGGAGTCGACGCCCGGGTCGTGCGCGAGGAACGGCGGCAGGCCGTGGTTGCGGCTGACGTCGAGGAACCGGTCGGTGCGGCGCTCGGACATGCTGGCGACGTCGGCGACGGCGATCGCGAGGAAGTCGAGCACGTACGCGACGGGTGCGCCGTGGAAGTTCCCGTTGGACTCGACGCGGCCGTCGGGCGTGATGACGGGGTTGTCGACGGCGGCGTCGAGCTCGCGCTCGGCGACGGCCCGCGCATGCGCGAGGGTGTCGCGGGCGGCGCCGTGGACCTGCGGAGCGCAGCGCAGCGAGTAGGCGTCCTGCACGCGCGTGCAGTCCGGCGTCTTGTGGCTCGCCATGATCCCGGAGCCGTGCAGCACGGCCCGGATGTTCGCGGCCGAGACCGCCTGGCCGGGGTGCGGCCGCAGCCCCTGGAGGTCGTCCGCGAAGACCGCGTCCGTGCCCAGCAGCGACTCGACGGACATCGCGGCAGCGACGTCGGCGCTGGTCAGGAGCATGTCGAGGTCGTGCAGCGCGAGCACCAGCATGCCGAGCATGCCGTCGGTCCCGTTGATGAGCGCGAGCCCCTCCTTCTCGGTGAGGGTCACCGGCGTCAGCCCGGCCTGCGCGGCCGGCATCGGCGTCCCCGCGGCGTCGCGCACCTCCCCCTCGCCCATGAGTGCGAGCGCGCAGTGCGCGAGCGGGGCCAGGTCGCCCGAGCACCCGAGCGAGCCGTACTCGCGGACCACCGGCGTGACGCAAGCGTCGATCATCGCGGCGTACGCCGTCGCGACCTCGGGCCGCACGCCCGTCCTCCCCGTCGCGAGCGTCGAGAGCCGCAGCAGCATGAGTGCGCGGACCACCTCGCGCTCGACCTCCGGTCCGGTGCTCGCGGCGTGCGAGCGGACCAGGCTGCGCTGGAGGTCGCGTCGCCGCTCCTGCGGGATGGACATGGTGGCCAGCGCGCCGAAGCCCGTCGAGATGCCGTAGTGCGGGTGCGTGTCGGCGGCCAGCCGGTCGACCACCGCGCGGCCGCGCGCGATCGCGTCGAGCGCCTCGTCGGAAAGCCGTACCCCCGCGCCGTGCCGCGCGACCGCGACCACCTGGTCGATGGTGACCGGCCCGGTGCCGACGACGACGATGTCGAGGGCAGTGTCAGTGCTCATGGGTTCATGACACCGCGCGCCGGTGCCCTGCCACAGATCCGGCGAGCGGATAGTGTCTGGTACCCCAGACACTTCGAGGCGATCATGAGCAGCGTCCCCGCAGCCGATGCCACCCTCCGGCTGCTGCAGCACCTGTCGCGCACCGGCCCGCTGCCCGCAGCCTCGCTCGCCGCGGCGCTCGAGCTCCCCCGTTCGACGACCTATCACCTGCTCACGGTCCTCACCGATCACGGGTTCGTCGTCCACCTGCCCGAGGAGCGCCGCTACGGGCTCGGTCTCGCCGCTTTCGAGCTCGGCTCCGCCTACTCGCGCCAGGCGCCGTTGGCCCGCGCAGCCCGACCCGTCCTCGCGCGGCTCGTCGACCAGGTCGGCGAGAGCGCCCACCTCGCCGTGCTGCACGGCCGGGACGTCCTCTACGTGGTCGAGGAGCGCGCCGCCGGCCGCCCGATCCTGGTCACCGACGTCGGCGTGCGCCTGCCCGCCCACCTCACCGCGAGCGGTCGCGCGATCCTGGCCGATCTCCCGCCCGCGCAGGTCCGCGCACTCTTCCCGAGCCGCGACGCGTTCGTCGACCGCACCGGCGTCGGCCCGCGCCGGCTCTCCGAGCTTCGGACGGTTCTCACCGAGGTCCGGCGAATCGGCTGGGCCTCCGAGGACGGCGACGTGACCCCCGGCTTCGCGTCGGTCGCCGTCGCCGTTCGCGACCACACCGGCCACCCGCTCGCCGGCCTCGCCGTGACGTCCGCCCAGGGCCAGGACCCCGCCGCCTTCGTCCGCGCGATCCGCGGCGCCGCTGTGGAGCTGGCGCGACGCGTCTAGATAGTCTCCGCAGTGTCCGGTCCGCACCTTGGAGGGTTCTCGTGTCGTACGTCGTCGACTTCACCGATGTGTCCACCGTCGGGCTGGAGTCCTCCCCGGTCGCTCCCGCGCTCGCCGGCCTGCGCGCCAACGAGGCGCGCTACTTCAAGAACAAGTACGACCACGTGTTCACGGTCTCTCCTGCCAGCGACGCCTCCGAGGTGGTCGACTGGGTGCACGGGATCCTCAAGGACGAGCGCGACCTCGTGATCGCGTCCCGCCCGCTCGAGGCGACGTCGTTCGAGGTCGAGGGCATCAAGATCGCCTACGTGTTCTACGAGTCGGGCCTGTCGATCAACGTCATGTACACGCTCGCCGACGACGGGAAGCGCGCGGTCGGCTTCAAGCTGTCCGACGGCATGGACGTCCCGGAGGAGCTCGCGGCGACCTTCAAGTTCGCCCGTCAGAAGTCCAAGCTCGCCGGCACGATCCGCGGCTCGTACTTCGTGATCAAGCACGAGCACTAGGCGGTCAGAGGCAGCAGGTCGATAGCGACTCGGCCACTTAGGCTCCTCGCATGGCCACCGTCATCCTCGTCCGGCACGGCCGGAGCACGGCGAACGTCGCGGGGATCTTGACCGGGCGGGCGTCGGGCGTCGATCTCGATGCGGTCGGCCGCAACCAGGCTGCGCGCACGGCCGAACGACTCGCCGCGGTGCCGCTGGTCGCCGTGGTCTCGAGCCCGCTGGCGCGATGCCGGCAGACCGCGCGGATCATCGCGAAGCCTCACGACCTGCCGACCGAGCTCGAGCACGGCATCGTCGAGTGCGACTACGGCGGGTGGCAGGGGCGACCGCTCCAGGAGCTCGCGAAGGAGCCGTTGTGGTCCGTCGTGCAGACGAAGCCGTCGGAGGCGGTGTTCCCCGGCGGTGAGTCGATGGCGGGGATGCAGGAACGGTCGGTGGCGGCGATCCGGCGGCACGATGCGGCACTCGAACAGGAGCACGGCGCCGGCGCGGTGTGGGTGGCCGTGAGCCACGGCGACGTCATCAAGTCCGTCCTCGCGGACGCGCTGGGCATGCACCTCGACCTCTTCCAGCGCATCACCGTCAACCCGGGATCGGTCTCGATCATCCGGTACGGGACCACGCGCACGGAGGTCGTGGCGACGAACACCGACTCGGGCGACCTCTCCTGGTTGCGCGCCGCGGCCCCGGTCGGCGACGCGCAGGTCGGTGGCGGAGCGGGCCCGCAGACCACCTCGTAAAATGGACGACGTGCCCCTTGTCCACCAGTTCGACTGGCCCGACCGAGTCGTCGTCGGCACCGTCGGAAGCCCGGGTTCTCGATCCTTCTACCTCCAGGTGCGCGACGGCGCCCGCAGCACGAGCGTCGGGCTGGAGAAGGAGCAGTCGGCCGTGCTCGCCGAGAAGATCGACGAGATCCTGGACGCGCTCATGACCGACGAGGGGAATCGGTTCAGCGTCCCCGCTGACACGCCCGCCGAGCTCGTCGACAACGATCCGCTCGACCAGCCCGTCGAGGAGCAGTTCCGTGCGGGGCTCATGCGCCTGGGCTGGGATCCCTCCACTGCGCAGGTGGTCGTCGAGGCGTTCCCGCTCGACGAGACCGGCGAGTCCGACGACGACGAGGCCGAGCCGGAACCCAGCGAGATGCTCCTGGTCCGCATGCCGGTGGGGACCGCGCGGGCGTTCGTCCAGCGCACCCGGCAGGTCGTCCGGTCGGGCCGGCCGCTGTGCCCGCTCTGCGGCCAGCCGATGGACGACGACAGCCACGTGTGCGGCGCGACGCAGCTGTGATCGGCGACGAGGTCGACCTCGCCGCCGGTGAGCTCGAGCTCGTCGGGCGCATCACGGTCGCCTCGAACGCCACGTTCCTCGCGACGATCGGCGGCATCCAGGTCGTCTACAAGCCCGTCGCCGGCGAGAAGCCGCTGTGGGACTTCCCGGACGGGACGCTGGCGAATCGCGAGGTGGCCGCCCACCTGGTCTCGGAGGCGTTCGGGTGGCAGATCGTGCCCCTCACCTTCCTGCGCGACGGTCCGCTCGGGCCGGGCATGGTCCAGCGCTGGCAGGAGCCCGACCCCGCGCAGGACCCCGTCGACGTCGTCGCGAAGAGAGCGGTTCCGGCACAGGGGTGGCGCGCGGTCTTCCAGGGCATCGACGACGAGGACCGGCCGCTGATCCTCATCCACGAGGACTCCCCCGCGCTGCGTCGCATGGCCGTGTTCGACGTGGTCGTCAACAACGCCGACCGCAAGGGCGGCCACATCCTGCCGACGCTCGAGGGTCATCGGTTCGGCGTCGACCACGGCGTCAGCTTCCATGTCGAGCCGAAGCTGCGGACGGTCCTGTGGGGCTGGCGGGGCGAGTCGCTGCAGCCCGACGAAGCGGCCGGTGTCGAACGCGTGCGCGCGGCCCTGGACGGCGATCTCGGTCAACGCCTGTCCGAGCTCCTCACCGACGAAGAGCTGTGGGCCCTGGGCGCCCGCTGCGACCGGCTGCTCCTGGAGAACAGGTTCCCCGGCCCCGAGGGCGACATGCCCGCGTTCCCGTGGCCGTTCTTCTGAGCGTCCCGTCGCAGGTCAGGGCACGTTCGCCCCGCCGTTGACGTTGATGACCTCCCCCACCACGAAGCTGGACTCCGGCGAGGCGAGGAACACGTAGGCCGGAGCCTGCTCGACCGGCTGGCTGGTCCGGCCCAGCCAGCACGAGTCCCCGAAGCCCTCGAGCTTCTCCGGCGGTTGCCCGTCAGACACCTGCAGCGGCGTCCACACCGGCCCGGGTGCGACGGCGTTCACGCGGACGCCCCGCGGCGCGAGGTCGGCGGCGAGCGCCTTGGTGAACCCGATGATCCCGAACTTCGTCGACGCGTAGTTGATGATCATCGGCGAGGGGTTGTACCCCTGGATCGACGTGCTGTTGATGATGGTCGAGCCGGGCCCGAGGTGCGGCAGAGCGTCCCGGGTGATCCAGAACATCGCGTACAGGTTCGTCTGGATCGTGCGGTCCAGGTCCGCCTCGTCCAGCTCGTCGAACGACTGGTGGTACACCTGGTGAGCCGCGTTGTTGACCAGGATGTCCAGCCCGCCCAGGCCCGCGACCGCGTCGGCCACCAGCGTGCGGCAGAACTCGCGGTCCCGGATGTCGCCGGGAAGCAGGATCGCCTGGCGGCCAGCCGCGCGCACGTGACCGGCGATGGCCTCGGCGTCGACCTGCTCCTCTGGGAGGTAACTGAGGGCCACGTCGGCCCCCTCGCGTGCGAACGCGATGGCCACGGCTGCGCCGATGCCCGAGTCACCGCCGGTGATGAGTGCCTTGCGGCCGGGAAGGCGGCCCGTGCCGCGGTAGCTGGTCTCGCCATGGTCGGCCTTCGGGTCCAGCTCGGCGTCGAGGCCGGGAACCGGCTGCCACGAGGCGTGCGGCCGGATGTGCGAGTGGCGCTCGACGGGGTTGTCGAACGTGAGCTGGTCAGGGGACATCGTCATCTCCTTCGCCGCAGCCGGCACGGCGCCGAGTGCTTCGATAACGATATCGGCGCGAGCCGGTCACCACTCCTCGTCGCGACCCCAGCCGCCGAAGGCGCCGTTGCGGCGTGAGCTGAGGTAGGAGCCGATGACCGCGGCGCCCAGGTCGTCGGACTCGGGCGTGACGACGGTGCCGCCGGCTCGCTTCGCGATGGCGTCGACGAAACGTGCGAGGCCCGGGTCGTCGCCGAGCCGGAAGATCGTGGTGCGCGCGCCGAGCCGCGTCGAGGTGTCGAGCTCGCGCACCGCGAGCGCGATCGTCAGCGGGTTCGGCGGGTAGTCGAAGAAGACCTCACCGCTGGACTCCAGGTGGGAGGTCGGCTCACCGTCGGTGACGATGAGGAGCACGGGCTGGGCGTTGGGGTGCTTGCGGAAGTGCCGGTTGGCGAGCAGGAGCGCGTGGTGCAGGTTCGTGCCCTTCTCCCACTTCTCCTCGAGCCCGACGAGCTCCTCGACCTGCAGGACCTTGGCCGCACGCCCGAAGCCGATCAGCTGCAGGTCATCGCCGCGGAACCGGCTGGTGACCAGGGTGTGGAGCGCCAGCGCGGTGCGCTTCATCGGCACCCAGCGGCCGTCCATCGCCATCGAGAACGAGGTGTCGACGAGCAACGCGACGCACGCCTGCGTCCGCGCCTCGGTCTCCTGGATCTCGACGTCGTCGATCTGGAGGGTGACGCGGCCGTCGTCGGCCGGTCGACGGGTGAGCGCGTTGGTGATCGTCCGCGTCACGTCCCACGGCTCGGTGTCGCCGAACGCCCACGCGCGGGTCGACCCGGACGGCTCGCCCGCGGCACCGGAGCGACGAACCTCGTGCCCGCCGGTGCGGCCGGACATCGTGTCCGCGACGGCGCGCAGCACGGACTTGCCGAGCTGCCGCATCGCCTTCGGCGTCAGCGCGAGCTGCCCGTCGGAGCCTCGTCGGATCGTGCCGTTGTCCCGCAGCGCCTGCTCCAGCCGCTGCAGGGTGCGGGCGTCCACCGCCGCGTCGGACCCGAGCTGGCGGGCCAGCTTGTCGAGGTCGATGTCGTCCAGCTGGGAGCCCTGGTAGGACTGCGCGAGCTGGTCGGCCAGCGCGTCGAGGTCGGCGAGGTCCTGGAAGACGCCGGTCCCGTCGCCGAGCCCGAGCCCGTTCTCCCCGTCCATCCGCTCCGAGCTCCCCCAGTCCTCGCCGGGCCGCAGGGCTCGCAGCGACTGGTCCATCTCGCTCAGGGCGTCCAGGAGCTCCGACGAGCCGAACGCCTGCTGGGCGAGCGCGTCCAGCTCGTCGCGCTGCTCCTGCGTCATGGAGTTGCGCATGCGCTGCGCGGCGGCCGCCCGCTGGGCCAGGGCGTCGAGGAGCTCGTCGAGGTTCTGCGGCTGCTCGGGGAAGTACTCGCCGTGCTTGGCCATGAAATCGTCGAACTGCTCCTGGGTATCGGCGCCCTGCTTGCGCGCATTGAGCAGCCCGTTGAGGTCGGCCAGCATCTCGTTCAGCGCGGCCCGGTCCTCGTCGCTCGCGTTCTCCAGCGCCTGCTTCATGCCGGCGAACCGCTGGTCGAGGATCTCCCGGCCCAGCAGGTCCTTGATCTTCTCGAACTCCTGCCGCGCCTCGGCACTGCGCCAGTCGTACCCGTTGAGCTCGTCGACCGCGGCCGCCGGAGAGGACGGGAGGTTGTCGAGCTGCATCTGCGCCAGGGCACGGTCGCCCTCGTCCATGTCGACGTCGCGCGCCAGCTGCTTGCGCTCGGCCAGGACCGCCCTGTCGAGGAGCTCCTTGACCTCCTGCAGGGTGCCGTCGAGGTTGTTCTTCTGGGTCAGCTCCCTGCGCCTCTCGGCGACGCGCCGCGCCAGCTCGTCCAGCCCTGCCTGGTCCCGCCCCCCGCGCCGCAGGAACTCGCGCATCGCCCGCTCGGGCGAGTAGCCGGCCATCACGTCCTCGCCGATCGCGTCCAGCGCCTCGGTGAGGTCGACCGGCGGCGCGAGCGGGTCGGGTCCGTCGACGTACGGGGTGTACCGGGATCGCCTCGAGAGGCGGCGGTTGGCCCTAGCCATAGATCGTCTCGCCGCCCCCAGACTCCTTGCTGATCCGACGAGACAGATACAGCCCCTCGAGCGCGAGCTCGATAGCGGCGGCCCGCTCGCCGTCGTTCGTCGCTCCGAGCCGCGCGCAGATCTCGTCGTAGAGCTCCGACTCCCCGATCGCGGGCAGACCCGTCAGCACGTCGCGCGCGGTGACCTGCTCCCCCGTCGTGATGATCGCGCCGCCCGCGATGGCCTCCACAAGGACGCCGAAGTCGATGCCTCGCAGGTGCGCGCGAACGGTCTCCGCCGTCGCCGTCCGCAGCAGGTGGTCGAGGATCTCGTCCTCGCGCCCCTCCTCGCCGGACTCGAACTCGATCTTGCCCGCGAGCACGTCGACCGCGGTCTCGAGGTCGACCGGCCGCGCGACCGCCTGCTCCTCGCCCTGCCGCGCCGCCCGGTGCAACGCCGAGGCAGCAACGGTCTCCGCGCCCGCGATCGCGAACCGCGCGCTCACGCCGCTGCGCTGGTCGACCGCGCTCGACTCCCGCAGTGCCCGCGTGAACCGGGCCAGGATCTCGATGATGTGGTCGGGCACCTCGGCCTGGAGGGTCGACTCCTGCCGGATGACCGCGATCTCGTCGTCCAGCTCGGCCGGGTAGTGCGTCCGGATCTCCGCCCCGAACCGGTCCTTGAGCGGCGTGATGATCCGCCCACGGTTCGTGTAGTCCTCGGGGTTCGCGGTGGCCACGACGAGCACGTCGAGCGGCAGCCGCAGCACGTAGCCGCGGATCTGGATGTCCCGCTCCTCCATCACGTTGAGCATCGCGACCTGGATGCGCTCGGCGAGGTCGGGCAGCTCGTTGATGGCGACGATCCCCCGATGCCCCCGCGGCACGAGCCCGAAGTGGATCGTCTCCGGGTCCCCGAGAGCCCGCCCCTCGGCGACCTTCATCGGGTCCACGTCGCCGATGAGGTCCGCGACGCTCGTGTCCGGCGTCGCGAGCTTCTCGACGTACCGCTCGTCCCGGTGCCGCCACACGATCGGAAGGTCGTCGCCTTCTTGGGCCGCTCGCCTCTGGCTGGCGGCCGTGATCGGCTCGTACGGGTGCTCCCCGAGCTCCGAACCCTCGATCACCGGCGACCACTCGTCGAGCAGCCCGACCAGGGTGCGCAGGATCCGCGTCTTGCCCTGCCCGCGCTCGCCCAGCAGCACGATGTCGTGCCCGGCGATCAGCGCCCGCTCGAGCTGCGGGACGACCGTCTCGTCGAACCCGTGGATGCCGGGCCAGGGGTCTCGCCCGTCTTTCAGGGCCGCGAGGAGGTTGGTGCGGATCTCGACCCGCACCGACGTGTGGACGTGGCCGGAGGCGCGGAGCTCGCCGACCGTTGCTGCAGCTGGGCGTGTCATCGAGTCGAGCGTACGTCCGGGTTCGCCGGACGCACCCGGCGTTCTCCGGCGGCGAACAGTTGCCGACCCTCGGTCGCCGGGGCATGGTCGGGTCAGAGCAGGTCCGGACCATGGCGGGAGCGAGATGGCGAAGAAGAAGCAGGCCGTCGCCCTGGCGGTCGCGTGGCCCCTGGCCAAGAAGGCGGCAACCCAGCTCAGCGTGTTCGTCGCGAACAACCCCGACATCCAGAAGCGTCTCGAGGGCTGGGGTGCGAAGATCGCCGACGTCCGACGCGCGCGCACGCCGGAGGCCAAGATCACGCGGGCCATGACCGCGGTCCGCGAGCAGGCCGACGTCGTCCTGGCTGCGGGGACGAGCACCGCCGAGTCCGCCGAGTCCGCCGAGTCCGCCCAGGCCGTGGGCTGGAAGCAGCGCGCCGACCAGGTCGACCAGGCGCTCCAGATCCTGCAGCACCAGCCTCGTGCGGTGCGGAAGTCGCAGCTCCCCCGCATCGCGGCGAGGGCGGACGCGCTCGTAGCCGAGGTGCTGACGTCGCTCGTCGACGATGGCGCGGCCGAGGAGCCGGCGGGCCAGGTCGAAGGCGCGCAGCTGTAGCTGGTCGTCTCTCGCCAGACGTGCGCTGTCGGCGACGACTGGCTCCTCGTGGACAGGGAAGGACCGTCTCGCCTCTGGCGCGGGCGGGTGAAAACACTTACTGTCCTGTTAGTAAGTCAACCAGGACGAGGCAGCGGAGCCTCTCGCCTGATGCATGGAACCGGACTCACAAGGTCGTGATCGTCCCTCGCGCGCAGGTTGACCCCTGCCCGCGTTCCCCTCCCCGTCGCTGGCGCGACGCTGCATCCGCCTGCCTTCTGCGAGCTCCCAAGGAGCATCACCATGACCCGATCTGCTGGACCCGCCACTCTCATAGCGGCCAAGCCGCTGACACGACGTCTCCTCATCGTCTTCTTGACCGCGGTGGCGATGCTCCTGTCGTACGCGACCGTCTCGCCGCTCGTCTCGACCGCGCACGCCGCGGGCCCACTGATCTCGCAGGGGAAGCCCGTGACGGCGTCCTCGGTCGAGAACGGAGGAACCGCCGCGGCGAACGCGGTCGACGGCAACACCGGCACCCGCTGGTCGAGCGCCGCCTCCGATCCGCAGTGGATCCAGATCGACCTGGGCGCGACGGTCGCCATCGACCAGGTGGTCCTCAACTGGGAGGCCGCGTACGCACGCGCCTACCAGATCCAGGTCTCCACCTCGGCGACCGGACCGTGGACCAACGTCTACTCGACGACGACGGGTGACGGCGGCGTCGACACGCTCACCGTGGCCGGCTCGGGCCGCTACGTCCGCATGAACGGCACGCAGCGCGCGACGGGATACGGCTACTCGCTGTGGGAGTTCCAGGTCTTCGGCGCCGGCGACCCGCCGCCCACCACCTGCAACACCTCCGTGAACGCGGCGCTGAACAAGCCCTCGTCCGCGTCGTCGACGGAGAACGGCGGCACCCCCGCCGCCAGCGCCTTCGACGCCAGCACCACCACCCGCTGGTCCAGTGCCGCCTCCGACCCGCAGTGGGTCCAGGTCGACCTCGGCAGCACGCAGAGCATCTGCCGCGTGGTGCTCAGCTGGGAGGCGGCGTACGGCCGCTCCTACCAGGTCCAGTCGAGCGACTCGCCCACGGGACCGTGGACGAACCTCTTCACGACGACGACCGGTGACGGCGGCATCGACACCCTGACCGTCAACGGCAGCGGGCGCTACGTCCGCATGACCGGCACCGTCCGCGCCACGGGCTACGGCTACTCGCTGTGGGACTTCACGGTCAACATCGGCGGCACCCAGCCTCCCACCACCTGCGCCGCCCAGCCGACGGTCCCCGACTTCGGCCCGAACGTCCGCATCTTCGAGGACAGCACTCCGGACGCCACGATCCAGACGTCGCTGAACGAGGTGTTCGAGGCCCAGAAGGACACGCAGACCGACCAGTTCCACGACCGGCGTGACGCGCTCCTGTTCAAGCCCGGCTCCTACAACGTGTACGCGAACATCGGCTTCAACACGTCGATCCAGGGGCTCGCGCAGAACCCCGACGGCGTGACCATCAACGGTGCGGTCACGGTCGACGCGTTCAACGCGAGCGACGCCGGCAACGCGACGCAGAACTTCTGGCGCAGCGCCGAGAACATGACGATCAACACGAACGGTGGGCGCAACCGCTGGGGCGTGTCCCAGGCCGCACCCTTCCGCCGGATGAACGTCAACGGTGGTCTCGACCTGTTCCCGGCGTCGTACGGCTGGTCCTCGGGTGGCTACATCTCCGACACCCGCGTCACAGGCTCCGTCGAGTCGGCGTCGCAGCAGCAGTGGTACAGCAAGGACAGCACGTTCGGCAGCTGGAGCGGTTCCAACTGGAACATGGTCTTCTCCGGGGTGAACGGCGCACCGGCGACGAACTTCTCCACCGCGCCGAGCGGCGTGCACCACACGAACGTCGGCGCCACGCCGGCCTCGCGTGACGTCCCGTACATCTACTTCGCCAACAACGAGTACCGCCTGTTCCTGCCGAGCCTGCGCACGAACGCGACCGGTCCCAGCTGGGCCGTCGGCGCGCCGACCCCCGGCACGTCCGTCAGCTTCAGCCAGGTGTTCGTGGCACGCCCGTCGGACAGCGCCGCAACGATCAACCAGCGCATCGCCGGTGGCTGCCACGTCGTGTTCACGCCGGGCATCTACAACCTCGACGCTCCGATCGTCGTGAACCGGCCCGACACGGTCCTCCTGGGCATGGGCTACGCCACGCTGGTCCCCCAGGGCGGTGTCACGGCCATCTCGGTCGGCGATGTCGACGGCGTCCGCGTCAAGGGCCTGTTCATCGACGCCGGCACCACCAACAGCACCTCGCTGTTCACGATCGGCACCACGGCGGGAATCGGCACGAGCCGGGCCGCCAACCCCGTCACCGTGCAGGACGTCTTCTTCCGCATCGGCGGACGCGTGGCCGGCAAGGCGACCAACTCCCTGGTCGTCAACAGCAGCAACACGATCGTCGACCACACGTGGATGTGGCGTGCCGACCATGGCAACGGCGGCACCGTCGGCTGGACGATCAACACGGCCGACACGGGTCTCGTCGTGAACGGCAACAACGTGCTCGCGACCGGCCTATTCGTCGAGCACTACCAGAAGAACGAGGTCATCTGGAACGGACAGGGCGGGCGGATCATCTTCTTCCAGAACGAGAAGCCGTACGACCCGCCGAACCAGGCCGCGTGGATGAACGGCTCGACCCAGGGCTACCCCTCGATCAAGGTCGCGAACACCGTGACCTCGTTCCTGGGCCAGGGCCTCGGCAGCTACGTGTTCTTCCAGGCGGACCCGTCGGTCAACCTGTTCAACACCTTCGAGGCGCCCGTGAACGCGAACGTGCGCTTCCAGAACATGGCCATCGTGTCCCTCGGAGGCGTCGGCAGCATGTCCCACGTCATCAACGGGACCGGCCCGGGGGTGAACAGCGGCACGAACAACGCCTACATGCTCAGCTACCCGTGACGAGGGGCAACACCCTCGTCGCGAGACACAGCAGGTGAAGAGCGCCGGCCGGCCCGTCTGACGGGCCGGCCGGCGTGTCTTCTCGTCACCACGCGTGGTCAGGCGACGCTAGGCGAGGCTGGGGTAGAGCGCCTCCAGCGGCGCGGACAGGGCCCCGCGGACCTGCCGGGACGTCTCGTCGGCCAGGACCTCGTGGGCTCCCGACTCCAGGCCGTCGTAGATGGCCGCGACGACGTCGGCAGGGTCGCCCTTGGGCGCGGTGACGTTCACGGTCATCGGCGTGTCCGTGTACCCGAGGTGGGCGCCGACCACCTGCGTGCCTTGTCCCTGCAGCTCGAGGCGCAGGCTGTTGGTGAGCGACCAGAAGGCGGCCTTCGACGCCGAGTAGGTCCCACCGACGGCCAGCCAGCTGAGCGCCGAGTGCACGTCGACGATGGCGCCGCCCCCGTTCGCGGCGAGCGCCGGGGCGAGAGCCTGGACGAGCGCGACCTGCCCGAAGACGTTCGTCTCGAACAGCGCCCGCAGGTCCTGCAGGCTCGAGGTCAGGACGGCGCCGGGACCCGTGATCCCCGCATTGTTGATCAGCACGGTGGTGTCGCCGGCGGCGGCAGCGGCGGCCGCGATCGAGTCCGCGTCGGTGATGTCGAGGGTCAGCGGGACGACTCGGGGATCGGTCCAGGTCTGCGGGCTGCGGGCACTGGCGTAGACCTTCGCGGCCCCCCGGGCGAGCGCCTGGTCGACGAACTCGCGGCCGAGGCCGCCGTTCGCGCCGGTGACGAGGACGACGGCGTTGTGCAGGGTGGTCATGGGGTGTTCCCTTCGAGAACCGGGTGGTGCGTGGTGACAGCGCCGGCGACCGCGGACGGGTGCCGGACGAGTAGGGCGGCGGCGTAGCCGATCGCCAGGACGACGGGGACGCCGACCACGAGTGCGGACTCCAGGTCGGCACGCCGGGTCAGCTCGCCGAGGCCCAGAGCGGTGCCGGCCTGCAGCACGTAGCCGACGACGTAGGCCGCGGACAGGACCATGGCGCGGTGGTCGGGCGCCGCGCTCTGGTTGACCGCGCCGAGGCCGCCGGAGAACAGCAGGGCGTAGCCGGCGCCGCCGACCACGGACGACAGCACGAACAGCGCCATCGACTGCTGCGACCCGGCGGCGATCAACGCACCGAGGCCCACGGTCGCCAGGATCGGTCCTGCGAGGAGCGCCGTCCGTGCCGGAAGGCGGCGCGCGGCGATGGCCACGGCCCCGATGGCGATCGCTGACAGTGCGATCAGCGCGCCGTCGACGAGCGTGTTGCCCGAGTGCAGCAGGTCGCGGGCGATCTGGGCGCCGAGCGCCAGGTAGATCGCGCCCATGGAGTAGGCGGCCGCGATGCCGAGCGCGCCGGCCGTGAACCGCGTGCGGGCAGCGGCGGGGATCATCGGCCGCCGGGGCCTCCACGGTGGCTGGTCAAGGTTGCGCTGGTGGCGTGGCAGGAACCAGGACAGCGCGAACGCTGCCGCCGTGGCCACGGCAAGCACCCAGAAGGTGAGGTGGAGGGCATCGGGTGCGTACTGGACGAGCGCGCCGCCGACCAGGGTGGCGACGACGAGCCCGCCGGCGGTCGCCGCCGTGGTCGCGGAGCCTGCGCGCTCCGGGCGCCGGGCGTTCTCGACCATCGCGGCGGTGGCCGGGCTGAACGCGAAGCCGACGCCGATGCCCATCAGGGCGCGCCCGACGAATGCCCCGCTGACGTCCTGGGCGAGCCCGAACGCGACCGAACCGGCCACGAGTGCCGCCAGGCCGACCAGGATCGTGGCGCGGCGCCCGATCGAGTCGGACAGGTTCCCGAAGATCACGAGCGTCGGGACGAGGGCCAACGGATAGACGGCGAACAGGGCCGAGGTCGTCGCCGTCGACAGTCCCCACGCGTCGGCGTACTGCGGGTAGACCATCGTCGGTGCGGCGCTGGCCCACAGGGCGATGCCGGCGACGGTGGCCGCTGCGGCGAACGACCCGCGGCGGGCGAGCTGGGGCACGGCGGCCACCTCCCGAAGCTGTGTAGGAGACGCCAAGTTAGCACGCTCACTTGGACTTTCCAACTCAGGACGGTAGGCTGACGTCGTGATTGCACCTCCGACGTCTCGATGCTCGATCGCCAACAGCCTCGACGTGCTCGGACAGAAGTGGTCGCTGCTGATCGTCCGTGAGGCGATGTGGGGCCGCACCCGCTTCTCGCAGTTCCGCGAGCAGCTCGGAGTCGCACCCGACGTGCTGACCGACCGGCTCGCGCGCCTGGTCGAGGCCGGCGTCCTGACGCGCAGCACCTACCGCGACGACGGTGCGCGCGAACGGGAGGAGTACCTGCTCACCCCCGCCGGTCACGCGCTGCGCCCCGTCCTGGCAGCGTTCGTCCAGTGGGGCGACGAGTACCGGCCGACGGAGTTCGGCCCCGCGGCGACGTACGTGGACGACGCGACGGGCGAGCCGGTCCGGCTCGCCTTCGTGACCGCGTCGGATCGGGTCGTCCCGGCCGATGACGTCGCAACCCTGCCGGGCCCAGGCGCCGCACCGGACGGCGCTCGCTCGTCCTTGCGATAGCTCGGTCGGGAAGTCCCCCGGGGACGCGCCGGCCATCCAGGTTTCGTCCGTCGCCGACGGATTCGATCCTGCCGGCGGACGTTCGGGCGTCAGTCGACGGCAGGGTGCGGCGAGAGCGGCGAGCGATCGCCGACGAGCCACAGGTGCCCGAACGGGTCGATGAAGCCCCCCTGTCGATGCACGCCCCAGGGGGTGTCGTAGTCCTGCATCTCCCTGCCGTTGCCGTCCGCCCCCGCGGCGACGGCCCGCTCGACGACGGCGTCCGGGTCGTCGACGAACAGCTCGACTCGCACGGTCCTGGTGCCCGCGGCATGCGGGGTCTGCCAGCCGTTCGACGCCGGCTCGCCCAGGAAGAACGCAGCGCCAGCGAGGCTGAGCCCGACCACGCCCCCGAGGTTCCACAGCTCCGTCGCGCCCAGCGCCTCGGCATACCAGCGGGCGGCGGCGCCCGCGTCAGGGACGGCCAGCATCACCGAGACGACCGGGACGTCGGGCATGTCCCCCACCGTGGCACCCGCTCGAAGGCGGGGCAAGGCTTGACCGTTCCTCGGCCGGCACTCACGCGAAGCGCCTGCCGCGTAGCCGGGCCGCATCAGCGCTCGCGCGGCCCGAGCAGCACGACGGCGGTGACCGCCGCGAGGGCAAGGACCGCAGCGCCGAGCAGCTGCGTCGTGGTCAACGGGGGGCGCAGTTAGCGCAGACGGCCCGGCCCTGTGGACGAGCCGCCGCTGGTGAGCCCGCGAAGCAAGTACTGGGTGACCGTCGAGGGCTCGACAGGCTTTGGCGCACGCGACTCGCGACAATCGACCCGTGACCTCAACACTTCCGCCCTGGCCGGCCCGACCACCCGCGCACGGCGGCGTGCTGCTGCGCGAGTTCAGGGACGGGGACGCGCACCTGGCCGTCGAACTTGGTCAGGACCCCTACATCCCGTTGATCGGCAGCGTGCCCTCGCACCCCGATGCTCGCGAGGCCCTGGACTGGATCACCCGACAGCGCGGTCGGCTCGCCGAGGGCAAGGGACTGTCCTTCGCTATTGCCGACGCTCAGACGGATGTCGCACTCGGTGCCATCGGGCTGTGGTTGCAGGACCTCGCCTCCGGCCGGGCGACGATGGGCTATGCGGTCTCGCCTGCGCACCGCGGCATCGGCGTCGCCAAGAACGCCCTCATCGCGCTCACGGAGTTCGCGTGGACGATTTCCGATCTGCACCGGATCGAGCTCTACATCGAGCCGTGGAACCTGGCCTCTGGCCACGTCGCCGAATCGGCCGGTTTCCTGAAGGAAGGCCTGCTCCGGTCGCACCAGCTGATCGGGGACAGCCGCCGAGACATGCTGCTGTACGCGGCCACAAGGTGACGCAGCTGCGTCGGGCACGGGTCTGCGGTCCTCCCAGCCTTCAGTCGCGGAGCACGGGAGTGTCGCTGCCGTAACCAAAGACATGGGCACTGAGCACGTCCACCTCGCGTCGGTCTCACGACCGGCTGATTCGTCCCTCCGGTTGAGGCAGATGCCCCATGACGTTGTGCGACGCCGGCGGGAATCTAGTGCCCCGAACCGGCGATGGAGGCACTGATGACTCTCTACATGGACGTACACGAGACCCTCCCGGAGGGCACCACGGCCGCGGACGTGGCCGGCGCGCACGCGCAAGACCTGCTGGTCCAGGCGAAGTACGCCGTGACCTACCGCAGCTACTGGGTTGACGAAGCCAACGGCAGGGCCTGGTGCCTCGTCGAGGCGCCGGATGCCGAGTCTGCGGCGGCTGTTCACCGGGAGGCCCACGGGTTGGTCGCTGACCGGCTGTTCCCCGTGGTGGAGGGGCAGTGATGTCCGCCAGCACGCCGCGGGCCGTCGCCGAGGACGCGGAGGCGGCCCCGTGGCTCCCGGCGGGCGACGGCGAGTGGATCAGCGGCTACGGCGTGATGGGTCTGTCCTTCGCCTCGGGTGACTACCTGGTGCTGCGCTGCATGACGGCCGCCAGCTTCGGCGCGGGCTATCGCGCGTTGTGGCACCGGAGTCCCGAGGGCGACTGGACCGTGTACTCGACAGCCGATCCCGAGCACAGCTGCGAGCGCTACATCGGCGCGGCATGCAGCCATCCGTCGGTGCGCGCCGACATCGCCGTGGAGTGGCTCGACGACGTGACGTTCCACGTGCGCGTCGGCGACACCCTGGAGTGGACGGTGGCCCTCGGACGCAGCGTCGTCACCCGGATGATGACGACGATGGGCCGCGCGATGCCGTTGGCGATGTGGACCAGCTCGGCCGTTCTCGCGCTCCTGGGCCCGATGGCAGGCCTGATGCTCGGCGTCGGCAGGGTGCGCCTCGCCGGCGAGATGCCGAACCGGCAGCGCTTCACGGCGGCACCGGTGCGCATCTGGGCGATCCGGGATAGCCGGGCAACGTTCGCCGGTCAAGACCTCGGCACTCCGCTCCCCCTGCGCGCGCAGGCGCGCATCGGCGGCTTCTGGCTGCCTCAGCACGGCATCTTCATGTACGGCTTCGGTCAGTTCGACGCCTTCGACCCTGCACGACACGTCTCGGCGGCCGAACGCCAGCGCGAACTGCTCGACTCGGCCGCGTGAGCGCTCGGCCAGGGTGGACGATGAGAGCGTGTCTGGTCCCGAGGGCGCGGGCGCGACCCGCCTGACCGAGCTGCTCGCCGCACTGTCGATCGCGATCGACCTGGGGCTGGGACAGCCGGCTGAGCACGTGCTTCGGTCGGCGGTCATCGCTACCAGGCTCGCCGACCGGCTCGGGCTGACTCGCACACAACGGGACACGACGTTCCACACCACGCTCGTCATGTGGATCGGCTGCCACGCCGACTCGCACGAGTACGTCCGATGGTTCGGTGACGACATCGCCGTCAAACAAGCGGCGTACCTGGTCGACTGGGCGGGCCTGCCTTACATGCGGTTCCTGATGGGCAACGTCGCCCGCGGCGCGCCGCTGCCGCAACGAATCAAGGTGATCGGGCAGCTGATGCGCGGCCCCAGAGGACAGCTGGGTGAGCTGGTGCATTCGCACTGCGCCTCTGCGTCGCTGCTTGCCGCCGAGATCGGGCTGTCGCCGCGCGTCCAGGCCGTGCTGGCCGCGACGTTCGAGCGGTACGACGGGACGGGTGCCCCGCACGCCCTGGCGGGCGACCACCTGCCGATCGAGATGCGGGTGGCGCAGCTGGCCGATCTCGTCGAGGTGCACGTCCGCACCTACGGACCCGGCGGCGCCGAGCACATGGTGCGATCTCGACGCGGCGGCCAGTTCGATCCCGCGGTCGCTGATGCGTTCCTCTCCGATCCGACAACGCTGCTGGCCGCGCCGGACCACGGCAGCTATTGGGACGCCGCCCTCGCGGAGGCCCCTGACAAATCCGCGCTGACGGCTGTCGAGCTGGACCGGATCCTGATCGCGCTCGGCGACTTCGTCGATCTCAAGTGCCCGTTCACTCTCGGCCACTCACGAGCCGTCGCCGATCTCTCCGCGCGCGCCGGCGGGCTACTCGGACTGGACGCCGCCGACCAGCTCGCTCTGCGCCGGGCGGGCCACGTGCACGACATCGGCCGGATCGGGGTCTCCAACCGCATATGGGAGAGCGCGGCGAACCTCTCGGCGGAGCAGAGGGAACGCGTCCGCCTGCACCCGTACCTGACCGCGAGGATCCTCGACAGGGTCAGCGGTCTCGGCAATGTCGCACGAATCGCGGCGAACCATCACGAACAGCCAGACGGTGGTGGCTACCCGCGCGCACTGGCCGCCGCGTCACTACCGGTGCCCGACCGCGTCCTCGCCGCGGCGGTGGCCTACGAGTCGGCGCTGGAGCCGCGCCCGTACCGCGCGGCGCAGTCGACCGCCCAGGCCGCGGAGCGACTGCGAAGCCGGGCCTCCGCCGGTGCGCTGGACGACGCCGCGGTAGGCGCGGTGCTCGCTGCGGCGGGGCATCCTCGCGCGAAGCGCGCACCGCGCGAGGACCGGCTCACGCCGCGCGAGGTCGAGATCCTCGTACGCGTCTCGCAGGGCGAGTCGAACCGGCGGATCGCACAGCGGTTCACGCTCTCGGAGAAGACCGTGCGTAACCACGTGGAGCGGATCTACGCCAAGCTCGGTGTGAACAACCGCATCGGGGCCAGCCTGTACGCCCTGGAGCATGGGCTCGTTCCGGCGCCACCGCCTGACTGATCGAAGCCGTCCCGCGGCTGTCGCGGTCGTGTCGCCAATCGGCAAGCGATCGGACGGCCGTCGCGCGCAGCGCAACTCGTCGGCCTGCGGTGCGGATCTTCCGACGGCGGCTCAACCATCTACGCCCCCATTGCTCGCATCTACGCAGGTCAACGGATACGTATCGCGCAGGTGGCGGGAATCTAAAGCGATTCGGCGAGCCCCGGCGGCCGATCGCGAACGTCTGATCTGCACCTCCGCGATAGCCGATCGGTCGGCCCAGACTCGAGTCGGGCCAATCCGTTGACGTGGTCAACACGACCGCTCCGCCTAAGAACCGCTGTCACCTAAACGTGCAGCGCGTTGCAGTCACCCGCTCTCAGTCAGCGCTCAGGAGTGCGTCCACTCTCTCTCGGCGCGCCTCGACTGACGCCGCCGCCTCTGCGCGGAAATCGGGATCCGCTCGGACAGTCCGCAGATACAGCTCCACGGCCGCTCGAACTTCGGCTGCGACATTGCTGTCGTGTACGTCAGCCACTGCACGTAGGGCGTCCAGGGTGGCCTTGTCGAAGCGCACGCTGGTGAGCAGTTCAGCCATGTTTGTCTCCAGGGAGTAGCGATGATCCAAGGTTCGAAGTTACTTGCCGACATCTCTGATGTCAAGGCAGCCGGGCACTTCGACATCTCTACATCTGCGATGTAGGCTGCCGGCAACAGGAGCAAGTCAACCCACGTGCGAAGGGCTTGCCATGTCCAGGACAAGTGACCCGGAAGTTTCGTCGAGGGTCCTTCGACGGGCGGCCGAAGCGACCCTTCGTCACCTAGCCGGGTCGCATGAGGTGCAGACGGCGATGCGCCAGGAGGGCGTCTTCCACCACGGGGACGACCCGATCCGCGTGGACGGCTCAGCGCAACGCGCCTTCGAAGATGCTGTCAGCGCTGACCCTGAAACGGCTTCGCTCGAGCTCTGGGGAGTGGTTGGCGAGGAGCGGATCCTGGCTGTACCGACACTTCCCGCGGGGGCCTGCGTGATGGTCGTTGACCCGCTCGATGGTTCAAAGCCCTGGGCCATGGTGAGGCAGGGATACTGTGTCGCAGCACTGCTACTCCGAAGCGACCCTACTCAGCGGTTGCAGGTCGAGGCTGCTGTGCTGGCAACGAATACCGATATCTTCTCCCTCGTAGACGGTGATCTGAGGCATGGGGTGACTCGGGGTGACCCCGCTGATGACGTTTCATTGTCGTCAGCGGCACCCGAAAGCGAGCACATGCCACCGTCAATCGCATCGGTGGCCTGGAAGCCGGAGGCTCGGCCTGCGATTCTCGCCCTAATGAAGCATCTGCCGCAGTGGTCGCTCTTGACCCTCGGGGGCAACCCGATGACAGTTCACGTCGTCGCGAGCGGCCTGACCGCTGCGATAACACTCAAACGGTCCAGCACGTGGGACGCAGTGGGAATTCTGATGGCAACGGCGACTGACGCAGTCGTCGGGAATCTTGAAGGCACGGTGGTTTCCGGCGCCACGTTTCGCGATCTCTTCGCGCAGGTACTCGTAACGGGAAATGTGGAGGCGATCCCGGCGATGATCGTGGCCAAGAATCTGGACCGCTTCAAGGAGGTCGCGGCCGCAGTTCAGGCCGCCGGGATCGAAGAAGGGTAGGACCTGGCCCGGCTCTTCCCGATAGCCGAGCTCATTGCGTACTCCAGCCGCGAGATGCGGCGGGAGGATTGTCAACGTTGTCCGCGCGCGTCGGCACGTACCGCCCCGTAGATGTCAATTGGCCGGCAGGGCTCCGCGAGGGGCTGGCAGGAGCAGGTGGCAGACCTCCCGGATCACGTAGCGCTTGAGGCAGCGGATGATTTCGCGTTTGGTCTTGCCCTCGGCGGTGCGGCGAGTGACGTAGTCGATGGTGGGCTGGTGGAAGCGTATGCGGACGATGACCGTGCGGTAGATCGCAGCGTTGAGCTGGCGGTGTCCGCCGTCGTTGATCCGGTGCCGGCCGCTGGTCATCCCTGATCCGGTGGGCACGGGGCTGATCCCGGCGAGTTTGGCCAGGGCCGTCTCGGAATGGATTCGTTCGGGGTTGTCTCCGACGGTGAGCAAGATCTCGGCGGCGGTGTCGACGCCGATCCCGAGGGGCTCGAGCAGCTGCGGTGCTGCGCTTGGACGAGCTCGCGATCATCGCGGTCAGTTCCTTGGCCTCGGTGTCCAGGTGCCGCCATCGCTTGGCCAGCGACCTCAGGGCATGCCGCAGTGCGTCCTCGAGGCTGTTCAAAGCTCGCGGGCTTAGCGCGGCCAGGTGCCGAGCCAAGGTGATCTAGGTCTTGCGTGCGGTCGCACGACGAAGGTCATCGGCACGACCGCGGGAATCGAAGGCGATTCGGCTCATGTTGACGAGGCTTCGTGGACGTCTGATCTGCAGTTCTGCCGACACCCACCTCACGTCAAGGCCACATCTCGAGCCGTTTCGTTGACGTGGTCAACGGGACCATTCGATGGGCAGGACCGCGTTCATCCGGCGCGTTTCGACGTGGACTCCGCGCGCCCCGGGAGACCCCAAAGTCGTTCTTGTGAACCTTCGCAATAGTCGCGTCGTCGCCACGTCCGTGCGCCACCTGGCCGATGGTGGGCCCGTCCTGGCGGAGGAGCCGCACTCGGGACGATGGGCAACGTGCGGCAGATCGGCTCGACCCGAGACGCGCTCGTGTTCGTCGACGTAGTCGACGATCGCCTCAGTTAGCGGTCGAGTTCCGAGGCGGCGGAAGACGCCGACGCGGTGCGCAGGACCTCGTTGCTGCATCGCAGGTCGCGGTTCTCGCTCGTGCTCGCGATCCGGGCCGCTTGGCGCTCGTGCCCGCCCGGGCGCCCATCTCGACATCGGCCCGCATAACCCGTTTGCGCAAGCTCACGGGGTTGACCCCGAGCTGCTCGGCGACCCGGGCCAACGCGATCACCCGCTCCAAGGCTCCCAGGGATACGTCCTTGCTGCTGCCATGATCTTCATCCTTCCCAGCGGGGACCCGCGACAGACCCGGCCGAGACCATCCTGCTTGGCCGGCGCCAAGTAGGCGCGGCGCGAACCCACGCGGCGGCAAGCGCGTCAGACGCCCGGCGGGAACCTCCTTGCTACTTCTTGGTACCCGCTGAGTTCGAAAACGGTGGTGGTGGAGATGAACGGTGAAAGGTGCATCAAATTCGGTTGGGAAAGATTCCGTTTGACCCGTCGTTCAACTCACCGGGTTCCCGCGCGAACGGAGCACGACTGCTGTTCGCCATCGCGTAGCCAGCAAAGTCTGGGTAGATCCCGACGGTGTCCAGACCCGCCGACCGCTCAAGGTAGCGCCGAAGGAATGTCTTCAGATTGTGAGGGACCACGACGGATTCCATCGCAAGGCCGCCCGAGTCGGGCTCGAACGGTCGGCCCTCGGAGAGCGGCTTCGCGAGGACCGTGGCGAGGAACCCAGATTGCTGGGACTTGATGCGCTCGTCGTCAGGACGCGGGAAGAAGAGAAACGGGTGGCCCGCATGTCGCTCTTCCATGATCTGGTCCCAGTTGTCCAGCCGGTCGTACCGGTGCACCCGATCACGCGGTACTCCGAGGTGGTAGACGACTCCGTCCGCTTCCTCCGGCAGGACGTCCGTCGCAAACCAAAGCGCGACAAGGACGTTTCGGGTTACGTCGAGAAACCGAGTCGCGCCCCCGTGATGCTGCAATGAGACCATGGTCGCGAGGCGACTTCCTTGGTAGTACCCGAGCCCGTTGGCCTCACAAAACAGGTCCATCTCGTAGCGCTGAACCAGTTCCTCGGTGACATCCTCCGGCGAGAACCTATTCAGGAGGCGCCGATAAAGCGTCGGAAGCAGATCCCAGTCGGCGTTCGCCTGCCCGCGCCACATGTGAACAACCGACGTGTCGGTTTGCAAGAGGTAGAGCCGAGACAGCAGATCCTCGGCCGCCGTACGTATCGCGCCATCGGGCACTTTGCGTTCATGTTCGGTAGTCACGCGAGCGACAGTAGCGCGGACACCTGTCTCGCCCCGGATTCGGTGGAGGCTCGCAACCGACGCTTTAAGGCTTCCCGGCGGTGCTCGGGCGGTAGGAGTGTCCTCGTGCTCGGCCAGTCTGCTCAGCCCCCGATCGGCTTGCCTTTGTGCCGCTGTCGCGGTGCGCTCGGCCAGAGCCGACGTCGAGCATGCCTACGGCCAGCTCTGACGTCACTCGGGGATCACGGGAACGTCGCTGCCGTAAGCGAAGACATGGGCACTGAGCACGTCCACTTCGCGTCTCGGGTCGCCGAAGAACGCGGCGAGCCGATTCGCCACACGTGTGAAAGGCCGTTCCCGCGCGAGTCCGGCCTCGTTCCAGTTCGCGGCAGGAACCACGAGAAAGAGATGCTGCGCGTCCTGCGCGATGTGGACCTTCCAGAAGTCCTTCAGGTCGTGATTGTTCGTCGTGGTCCCGCCGCGCTCGACCTCGGCAATGATGCCGCGCCCGTCAGCCAAGGGATACACGAAGTCGGGCCTCGCGCGCGTCACGAACCCTTCCTGCGGCGTCAGCACGACCTCCTCGCCGAAGCCGATCTCGCGCAACAGTTCACCGACGACTTGCTGGACAGCGCTGCTTGATGCGCGATGCACGTGCACGCGATCAATCTCGGGGCGCTGTGCAACAAGGTGTCCGACGAGCCGGTCGGCCATCTCGTCGACGACCGACAACTCTTTCAACTCAGCATCGGACAAGACGCTGCGCACGAAGCGAGCGTGACGTCCGGCCATACACGCGAGCTTGCACGCCACACCAGCAAGAAGCTAGCTCCGGTCGGGCGACTCGAGGTGCTCTCTTGCCAAGACCCGCAGTCGCTCCGCTCGTTGACGGCGTCAACCAAATGTGCGCTCGCCCCGCACGTCAGGGCAGGTCAGAGGCATACCGATGGTGGAGGTGGCGGGAATCGAACCCGCGTCCGGTGACGCAGTACCAGGGATTCTCCGGGTGCAGCCTGCTGTGATTTTCTCGGCCCCCACGCTCACACAGGCATGTACGTGGACGGGCCCAGTCGGCTAAAAGTCCCGGAAATCCCACCGACGAGGATTTCCAGCAGTGGCTCTCTAGATGACGCTGGTTACTGAGTCGAGAGCGTACTCAGGCCAACGGACTTCGGGGCTCGCTCAGGCGGCGAGGGCGAAGTCGGTGCGGTTTGTATTGGCACCTATGGTTTTGCACGGAGCGTTGACGAGATAACCGTGCGTCCTCGACCCGCTTCTCCTGGTTCGACGATCACCGTCGAAACCGATCACCCCCATGTTCAGTTATCAAGCGCCGCCCTAGGGCGACAACCCCCAGCCTACTGCCCCAGGAGGCCGGAGGTCGCGCACATACCCGCTCAGGCGGCCGGGCCCTCGATCAGGGTGACCGTGGCGGAGTGGGACGTTCCATCCACAGACGTCCAGGTCAGTGCGAGGTCGTCGCCCGGGTTGTGGGCGGCGATCGCGGCGGACAACGCAGAGGACGTCGACAGAGCCGTGCCGTCGACCGACGTGATGGTGTCGCCGGCGGTCAGGCCCGCGGAGGCGGCGGGGGTGCCGTCGACCACGCCGGCCAGGGTCGAGGAGCCGTCCTGTGAGAGGGACACGCCCAGGAACGGCGGGTAGTCCAGGACGATGTCGGCGTTGTCCACGCCCTGCTCGATCTGGATGGCGACGGCCAGGGCGTCCTCGATGCTGATCGCGTAGGCCACGACGCTCGACGAGCCGGACGACGCCGCCGTGGTCATGCCGACCACCTCGCCCTCGTCGTCCACCAGGGCTCCCCCAGAGTCCCCGCCGACGACGGCCGCGGAGAACTGGATGAGACCGGTGAGCGTCTCGGGGTCGGAGCCGGACGAGTCGGAGGCGGTCATCGTCCGGTCGGTGGCCAGGACCGAGCCCGCGGCGGCCACCAGCGTGCCGGTGCCCTGTGCGTTGCCGATCGCGGTCACCGCGTCCCCAGAGACAACGCCGTTGTCGTCGTCCAGCGCGACGGGCGTCAGGCCACTGGCGTCGACGAGCTGCAGGACGGCGACGTCGTGGGTGGCGTCGGTCCCGACGACCTTCGCGACGTACGTCTGGCCCGTCGACTCGTCGGTGACCTGGATGGACGTCGAGCCCTCGACCACGTGGTTGTTGGTGAGGATCAGGCCGTCCGACGTGAGGATCATGCCGGTGCCGGCGGCCTGTGCGCCCTGGTAGCCCAGGACCGTGGTGATCGTGACGATGCCGACCTGCTGGTCTGCCGTCGCCGCGACCGCGGGATCCTGAGCCGTGGCAGTCGAGCCAGAGGAGCGCGGGTCGTAGCCCGGCGGGTAGAACGATGTCCCCTCATACGAGGCGCCTGCGGCGGCGGGGGTCGCGCTGGAACCGCGCCCGTCCAGGGCGTAGGCCGTGCCCGCGCCGGCGGCGAGGCCGAGCACGAGGGTGCCGCCCGCGAGGCCCAGGAGCAGGCGGTGGCGACGAAGGCCGGTCGACGTGGTGGCGGCAGGAGCCCCTGCGGCGGCGGTCGTGATCTCGTCCATGGTCCTGGCCCTCCCGAACGCCACCTCGGTGGTGGCTACTGAGAACAGGAAACCGGGCAAAGCGGGGAGGGCCCTGGACTCCACCCGTGAGCAACCTGTGGACCTCAGCGGGGCCAGTGCGGGTCGCGGCCGAGGTAGCGCAGGAGCTCGTCGGCGGCGCCGCCGGCAGACCCGGGCACGATGGCGGCGTAGGCGCCCCACTGGCGCAGCGGCTCGACGAGGGCGTGCGCCGTCGGCAGGATCAGCGCGGCGAGGTCGTCGTCGAGCGGCGACTCCTGACCGGTCGCCATCGCGATGTCCCACGCGTGCACGGCGGCGTCCAGAGCGGCGGCGCCGGCGGCGGTCCGCGCCGGCAGGACGCCCTGCGGCAGCGGCGTCGGGGCCTCGCCGTCCGGGTTCACGTCGGCGTAGGCACGACCGCTGGCCTCCAGGGCCGGGCCGACGAGCTCGAGAGGCGAGACGTCGAGGACCCCGTCAGGAGCGAACGGGTCCCCCACCGGGCCGTCGGCGCCCGTGAGGAAGTACGCGTACGCGCGCTGGTCCCCCGCTGCGTGCTGGAGCACCTGCGCCACGGTCCACTGCTCGCACGGGGTGGTGCGCGTCAGGTCGGAGACGGAGACCACCGATGCGACGGTGCGCAGGGCGGCGTGGGCGCGGTCGAGGACGTCGAAGCCGGTGCTCATGGGAGACCTCCAGATCGGGAACGGAATACTTCATTCCGTTCTAGCTGAACGGTAGCGGAATGATCCGTTCCGTTCAAGTGCTAGCCTCGAGAACGTGGAGGCACTCAGCGGACGACGAGGGCAGGCGGCCCGCAACGACGTCACGATCCTCGACGCGGCCCGCGCCGTCCTGACGGCCGACCCCACCGCGCCGGTCTCCGCGGTGGCGCAGGCCGCCGGCGTCGGCATCAGCGCGCTCTACCGCCGCTACCCCAGCAAGGAGGCGCTGCTCGCGCAGCTGTGCCTCGACGGGTTGCGCGAGTACCTCGCGATCGCCGACGAGGCCCAGCAACGGCCCGATCCCTGGGACGCGTTCGCCACCTTCGTCCGCGGCATCGTCGCCGCCGACGTGCACGGGCTGACCGTGCACCTCGCGGGCAGCTTCGTCCCGTCCGACGAGCACCGCCGGCTGGCCGCGGAGTCGGGCCGACGAGCCGTCGAGATCCTGACGACGGCCCAGAACGAGCGCGTCGTCCGCGACGACCTCGAGCCGGAGGACCTCCCGATGATCTGGGAGCAGCTGACCGCCATCCGGCTCGGGGACGCCGAGCGCACGGCCGCGCTTCGTCGTCGCTACGTCGAGCTCCAGCTGCAGGGGCTACGGCCCAGCCACGACAGGCTCCCGGAGCAGCCCCCGACACCTGAGGAGCTCGGCGCGCGCTGGGTCCCGCGTCAGCCCGCCGAGAGCACGTCGGCCAGGTCGTAGCTGACCGGCTCCTCGAGCTGCGCGTAGGTGCACGACGACGGGTCGCGGTCCGGGCGCCAGCGACGGAACTGGGCGGTGTGGCGGAACCGCTCCCCCTCCATGTGGTCGTACGCGACCTCGACCACCAGGGACGGCTCCAGCGGCACGAACGACAGGTCCTTGCCGCGCGACCAGCGGCTGCCCTCGGCCTCGCGCGGCGTCCGCCCCTCCGAGGCGTAGTTCCACGGGTGGCCGTCCAGCGACGTGACCAGCGGCGCCAGCTCCGTCACCAGCTCCTTGCGACGGGCCATCGGGAACGACGCCGCCACCCCCACCGACGCCAGCACACCCTCGGACGTGTACAGCCCCAGCAGCAGCGACCCCACCGCGTCCGGCCCGGACGCGTGCGGCCGGTAGCCGGCGACGACGCAGTCGGCGGTCCGCTCGTGCTTGATCTTCTGCATGGTCCGCTTGCCGGGCTCGTACCGGCCCGCAGGATCCTTCGCGACGATCCCGTCCAGCCCCGCGCCCTCGAACTGCGAGAACCACCGCGTGGCCACCTCGAGATCGGCCGTCTGGGCGGTCACAGACACCGGACCAGAGCCCCGGACGATCGTCTCCAACCGCGCCCTGCGCTCCGAGAACGGCAGGCCCGTCAGGTCCTCGTCGTCGAGGGCCAGAAGGTCGAAGAGCACCAACCGAGCCGGCGTCTGGACCGACAGCAGCCGCACCCGCGACTCGGCCGGGTGCACCCGCTGCAGCAGCGCCTCGAAGTCCAGCCCGGTGTGCGACGACGACGGCACGATGATCTCGCCATCGACCACGCATCGCGATGGCAGGTGCTCCAGGACCGCCGCGACGACCTCCGGGAAATACCGCTGCATCGGCTTGGTGTTCCGCGACCCGATCTCCACGGAGTCCCCGTCGCGGAACACGATCGCCCGGAACCCGTCCCACTTGGGCTCGTAGAGCTTCCCCGCGGGGATCGTCGGGACGGACTTGGCGAGCATGGGATCCACGGGCGGCATCACCGGAAGCGTCATGACACCAAGTCTTACCAGCCCCCACCCCCACCGCCGCCGACGCCGCCCCCGGAGAACCCGCCGCTGAACCCGGAGCCGCCGGACGAGCCGGGCGTGGGAGCGGAGATGGACTCGGTGGCGATGCTGGAGAAGCGGTCGAGCGACGAGGCGAAGGCCGAGGCCCAGTAGATGTTGGCGCCCGGGTAGTAGCCGCCGACGTACCAGCCCGGCTGCGAGACGGCGCGACCCTGCGCGGCGAGCTCGCTGAACACGCGGGCCCAGCGGTCGGCGAGGCCGAAGACGATCGCGTACGGGAGGTACCGGCTGAAGATGTCCTCGCCCTCCTCGAACTTCAGCTGGTTGGCCTCGGCGGTGGCCAGGTACCGGCGGAAGCCCATCGACTGCGCGAGGGCGGCGGTGCCGTCGGCGGTGCGCGCGGGGGCGGCGTTGGACATCGTGAACACCGCGATGCCGACGATCCCGATCGCGATGGGGATCAGCAGGCTGCCGCGGACGTCGGAGAGCACGTTGAACGCGATGAAGCCCAGGATGCCGGCGACGACGATCAGGCCGATGCCCGCCGCCTTCCAGGCGGACCGCACCGACTTCGGGTTGGCGCGGAACCAGCCGCGCGACGTGACCTCGTCGTAGAGCCCGGTCTGCACCTTGGCCATCGACGCGGCGAACGTGGTGCGCAGGTCCGACAGCTGCACCGACGTGCGGCCGGAGAAGATCTCCATGAGCAGCGTGTCCTCGAACGGCAGCAGCGTGCCGTCGCGGTTCTTGAGCTGCACCAGGGTCCAGTCCTTGGCCTTCTTGTTCGGGTTGGACCGCGGCACCTCCTCGATGCGCAGCCACCCCCGCACGGCCAGGTCGACGAGCGTCGCGGTGACGTCGACGGGGTCGGCCTTCTCGTCGATGAGCGTGCCCATCTCGCCGGGCACCATCCCGGTGGGCGGCTGGAACTGCACCGACACCGGCCCGCGCTTGTCGCGGAAGCCGGTGTTGCCGGGCTGCCCGTCGGCGGGGCGCAGGCCGGGCGTCAGGCCGAGGTACGCGATGTCCCGGCCCGACCGGCGGACTCGTCGGACCGCCAGGAACGTGCCGGCCACGAGCACGACGAGGGCCGCGATACCCAGCGGCGAGACGGGCTGGACCGGCGCGAGCGGGTCGGGCTTCGCGACGAGGATCGGCTCCACCCCGGGGAACGTCCCGCCCGGCCAGCCGGTGACGGTGGTGAGCGGGTCGCCCGGCGACAGGAGGTCCTGCGTGTAGGACGCGGTGTCACCCGTGGCGGCCGCGGACGTGCACGACGTCGTGGAGCCCTCGGGGCCCGCGAAGCAGACCGCGCCCTGGACCGCGGCGGGGCCGGTGACCTCGGCGGAGATGGCACCGACCGGCACCTCGAAGCCGACGCCGATGACGTTCCAGTAGAGCTCGTCACCGGAGTGCTGGGCGTTCGCCGGGTTGAGCCAGCCGTCCACGGTGTACGACACGTGGTAGGTCTGCACGCCGGAGACGTTGTCGATGCCCGGGTCACCGATGCGCAGGATCAGCGCCGTGTCGGTGTTCTCCTGGTTGACCTGCGCCGGCGCACCCGTCGAGCTCGACGCCGAGATGTCGGAGTAGCGGAACTCCCGGTCGTGCTGGTCGTCGTAGTAGACGCGCGTCGGGTAGGTCAGGTACGGGCCGTGCCCGGGGTCGTCACCGAAGTCGAAGTCGAAGTCGATGTCCACGCGCGCGACGCCGTCGGCCCCGAGGACCGTCGTGACGTCGTACCGCGTGATCTCCCGGCCGGAGGTCTGGTCGACGGCGGCGAACGCCCGCGCCCCCACGGAGAGCAGGAGGCCGAGGGCCAGCAGGATGCCGGCGAGACGCGCCCTCACAGGTCGCGCTTCTCGCGGATGGCCCGCGTCGCCTCCATGTTGTCCTGCCTCTCCCGCAGCGCCTGGCGCTTGTCGTACTCGCGCTTGCCGCGCGCCAGGGCGATCTCCACCTTGGCGCGTCCATCGAGAAAGTACAGGGACAGCGGGATGATCGTCTGCCCCTTCTCGCGCGTCTTGGACTCCAGGCGGTCGATCTCGTCGCGGTGCAGCAGGAGCTTCCGCTTGCGACGAGGCGCGTGGTTGGTCCACGTGCCCTGGCTGTACTCGGGGATGTGCACGCCCTCGAGCCACAGCTCGTGGTTGGTCACCTCGCACCAGCCGTCGACGAGGGACGCGCGGCCCATGCGCAGCGCCTTGACCTCGGTGCCCGCGAGCACCAGCCCGGCCTCGAACACGTCCTCGATGACGTAGTCGTGGCGGGCCTTGCGGTTCGAGGCGATCAGCTTGCGCCCGGACTCCTTGGCCACCGTCGTCGAACCCCGTTCCCTGTCCTTGGTCGCGCGCACCTGGTGTGCCGCCGACCGAGCCTACCTGGGCGTGGCCAACGGTTTGAGGTGGCCCCCCAGTGTCGCGACGCTGATCGACGCCCCCAGGAGCACCGCGCTGCCGACGACGTCGAGCACGTAGTGGTTGCCCGTGGTGAGCACGACCGCGGTCATCACCAGCGGGAACAGCCACGCCAGCAGCGCCAGCCTCGGGTGGGCAGGCCGCAGCGCGAGCCAGACCGCGTACGCGCACCACGCGGACAGCGCCACGTGGTTGCTCGGCATCGCCGTGTAGCCGTGCGGGTCGGCGCCGTCGACGATGTCGTGCTCCGCGACGATGTCGACCACACCCGGCTGCGCGAACCGCGGCGGCGACATGGGCATCGCCCAGTACACGGGCAGGATGAGGACGAGCATCGCGACGAGGGTCCGACGAACGACGAGGTAGACCTCGGCGTGCCGCACGTACACCCACACCAGCGTCCCGACGACGGCCAGGTAGTACGAGCGGTAGACGAGCACCGCGAGCGTGATCAGCACCGGCTGCCCGGCCAGCCAGCCGTTGAGCGACAGCTCGACGTCCAGACCGAGCGCGCGCTCGATCGTCTGCAGCGTCAGGGCGTGCGTCTCGGCGGCGGAAACGTCGTGGCCGGCGGCGGCGTGCAGGCGCACGAAGACCACGAAGGCGAGCAGCAGGACGACCAGCTCGACGAGCACGGCGGGACGGGCGCGCGGCGTGGCCACGCGGGCCACGGTAACGGTCAGAGGCCGAGCAGCGGCCGCGGGTTCGTCGTCGCGCCGTTGACGTACACCTCGAAGTGCAGGTGGCACGCGGCCGACGTCCCGGTGTTGCCCGAGCGTCCGATCAGCTGGCCCTGCTCGACGTGCTGGCCGGCGCTCACCGCGAAGCTCGTGAGGTGGTTGTACGACGCCGACAGGGCGTTCCCGTTGACGAAGCCGCTGTCGATCATGACCTGGTTGCCGAACCCGAAGCGCTGCTTGGCCCAGGTGACCGTGCCGGCGCGGCCGGCGTAGATGGGCGTGTTGCAGTAGGTGCGCAGGTCGATGCCGGCGTGCAGCCGCACGTAGTGCAGCGTCGGGTGCATGCGCATGCCGTACTCGGAGGTCACGTAGATCGGGTTGACGCTCGTCGGGTTGGCGAACAGCGCCCGGCCGATCGGTCCGGCCGGCCCGTGCGGGTTGCCGGCGGCCGCGTCCCGGGCCTTCTGCGCCTCGATCGCCGCGACGAGCTCGTTCTGCACGGCCGCTGCCTCGGCGTCCGCGGCGGCGAGCTGGGCCTCGAGGGAGGCCTTCTGCGCGTCGAGCTGCGCCTGCTGGGCGACCTGCTGGGCCAGGAGGTCGTCGAGGGACTTCTTCGCGGCCGTGGCGGCCGCCTTGGCCTGGTCGGCCTCGACCACCTTCTGGTCGGCGTCGGCCTTCAGCTCGGTGATCTTGTCGCCGACGGCGGTCAGGCGTGCCTCGGCGTTCTTGTTCAGCGCGTCGGTCGCCTTGAGGGCATCGAGGATCTGCGACTGCGTCCGCAGCGCCGTGGACAGCAGGCCGTACCGCTGGACGAAGTCGTCGGTGCTCTGCGAGTCCAGGATCACGTCGAAGCCCGAGACGCTCCCGCCGCCGCCCTTGTAGGCCTCGCGAGCCATCTGCCCGATCGCCGCACGCATCGCGTCCGCGTTCGCTGCGTCCGTCGCGATGGTCGTCGTGATCGTCGCCTGCTGGTCCTTCGCGTCGGCCAGGCGGGCCGCGATGATCGCCGCCTCGCGCTGCGCCTTCTCGAGCGCGGCCTGGGCGGCGTCGACCGCGGCCTGCGCGGGCACGATCTTGGCCTGGGTGTCGGCGAGCTGCAGCGCGAGCGCCTGCAGGCTGGCGTCGGCGCCCTCCATCGCGGCCTCGAGGTCGTCGCGCGCCTTGGCGACGGCGGCCTTGTGGGCCTCGGCGGCCTTGCGACGGTCGTCGATGCTGTCCGCCGACGCGGGGCTCGAGACGAGCGCGCCGATCAGCAGGGCGAGGATCGTCAGGATCGCGAGCCGCTTCGTCCTCATGTCACACCTTGGTGTAGCGGGAGAGGGTGACCAGCGACGAGATCGCGGCCAGCACGATGGCGATGATGATGAGGATCGGCGCCACGGTGAGCACGTCGGCCGTGTCCACGTACGGGATCCAGTTGACGGACTCCGAGAGCCAGTCGCTGACCAGGTACTCCACGCCGAGCCAGAGCCCGGCCACGGCCAGCAGCGCGCCCACGGTCGCGGCGATCGCGCCCTCGAGCATGAACGGCAGCTGGATGAAGAAGGTCGAGGCGCCGACGAGCCGCATGATCCCGGTCTCGCGCCGCCTGCTCAGTGCCGAGAGCCGGATCGTCGTCGTGATCAGCAGGACCGCCGCGAGCAGCATCACCGCGGCCAGACCACCGGCCAGCAGGGTCGCGTGGTTGAGCACCGAGAACAGCTTGTCGAACAGCCGTTGCTGGTCCTGGACGTCCTCGACGCCCGCCCTGCCCGACACCACGTCCGCGACGAGCTGGTACTTCTGCGGGTCGGTCAGCTTGATCCGGAACGACGAGTTCATGTCGTCGACCGTCACGGCCGCCGTCCAGGCCTGGTCCTTGAACTGCTTCTGGAACGACGCGAAGGCCGCTTCCTTGGTCTCCGTGTAGATGTGCTCGATGTACGGCTTGATCTCCGGCGACGCGAGCGCGGCCTCGATGTCGGCGCGCTGGTCGTCGGTCACCTCGCCGCTCGCGCACGTCGGCACCGACGAGTTCTGCGGGCACAGGAAGACCGAGACCTCGACCTTGTCGTACCAGTCGTCCTTCATCTTGCCGATCTGGATCTGCAGCAGAGCGGCCGAGCCGACGAAGGTCAGCGACACGAAGGTGACGAGGATGACCGAGATGGTCATGGACAGGTTGCGACGAAGACCGAGGCCGATCTCCGAGAGGATGAACTGCAGGCGCATCAGCGGTCCGAGCCGTAGACGCCGCGGGACTGGTCGCGCACGAGCTCACCCGTGGCCAGCTCGATCACGCGCTTGCGCATCTGGTCGACGATCTCGTCGTCGTGCGTCGCCATGACCACGGTGGTGCCGGTGCGGTTGATGCGGTCGAGCAGGCGCATGATCCCCAGGGAGGTCGTCGGGTCGAGGTTTCCCGTCGGCTCGTCGCAGAGCAGGATGTTGGGCCGGTTGACGAACGCGCGCGCGATGGCCACGCGCTGCTGCTCACCACCGGACAGCTCGTGCGGGCGACGCTTCTCCTTGCCGGCCAGGCCGACCATCTCGAGCGTGTCCGGCACCGTGGTCAGGATGTGGTGGCGCGGCTTGCCGATGACCTGGAGCGCGAACGCCACGTTCTCGAACACCGTCTTGTTGGGCAGCAGGCGGAAGTCCTGGAACACCGCGCCGATCTGCCGACGAAGCTGCGGGACCTTCCACGACGACAGCGTGCCGAGCTCCTTGCCGGCGACGAACACGCGTCCGGCCGAGGCCCGCTCCTCGCGCAGCACGAGGCGCAGGAAGGTCGACTTGCCGGAGCCGGAGGCGCCGACGAGGAAGACGAACTCCCCGCGCTCGACGTCCAAGGACACACGGTCGAGGGCCGGTCGGGCGCCTCGCGCGTAGACCTTGGTGACGTTCTCGAATCTGATCACTGTGCTCGTGGCCAGTGTTCGGGGACGGGGTGAGAGAACTGAAGCGGTCAAGCGCTGGCCTCGTCGAGAGTAGGCAGCGAGCACTGCCCTACCCGGTGGTGACACGCCGACGGTTGCCTGTGAGAACGGGGCCGGCGGGTGGTATGCCCGTTGTGTCCGGTCGTCAGGCCCCGCGCACCCGGAGTCGGTGCACCTCGCCGAGGTCCTCGCCACCGGTCTCGAGCTGCTCGCGCCGCGCGTCGAGAGTCCCCGCAGGGTCCTCGAGGACGTCGGCGAAGGCGACCTCGGCGGCCCCGACGAGCTGCGCGTCGGACGCCAGCTCGGAGCGGATCAGCTGGGCCTGCTCCCGGTTGGGCCCCAGCGTGCGCGCGTACGCCTGCACGAGCGTCGGCTCCAGCGTCGGGTACAGCGCGCCCAGCGTGCCGCCCAGCACCACCACGCGCGGGTTGAACAGGTTGACCAGGCTGGCCAGCCCGAGTCCGACCCATTCCCCCGTCCTGCGCACCCCGGCGATCGCGCGCCGGTTGCCGACGGCGACGTCGTTCACCACGTCCTCGATGTCCGACTCCCTGGGGTCGCGGCCCACCGCGCGGATGATCGCCGCGTCGCCGATCTCGGCCTCCCAGCAGCCCCGCGACCCGCAGGAGCACACCCGGCCGCCCGGCTTGACCAGCAGGTGCCCCACCTCGCCGGCATATCCGCCGGAGCCCTTCAGCAGCTCGCCGTCGACCACCACGCCGCCGCCGACGCCGACCTCGCCGCGGACGTAGAGGACGTCCTGCGAGCCACGAGCGGCGCCGCGCAGGTACTCGGCGACGACGCCCAGGTCGCCGTCGTTGCCGATGGTGATCGGGTAGTCGTCGCCCAGCTTCTCGCGGAGCATGTCCGCGAGGTGCACCTCGTGCCAGCCCAGCGGGGGCGAGCGCCGGACGAGGCCGTCCGGCTGCCGCACGCTGCCCGGCACGGACACCACGAGCCCGAGGCACAGCGAGCCCGGCGTCGCGCGCCCCTGCATCTCTGTGGCCAGCGTCGCGATCAGGTCGACCACGGCAGGCACGTCGTGCGTCGAGGTGCTGTGCAGCCTGCGCCGCACCTGGAGCAGGTAGCCGCCGAGGCCGACCCGCGCCGCGCCCACGCTCGACGTCGTGATGTCGAACGCGAGCACGTGGGCGCTGGTGCTGACCGGCTCGACGACGTTCGACGGCCGGCCCTTGCCACGCACGACGCCGGGTCGCTCACGCACCAGCCCGAGCTTGACGAGCTCGGAGGTGAGCGACCCGACGGTCGAGCGGTTGAAGCCGGTGCTGGCCACGAGGTCGGATCGTGTGGCCGGGCCGTTGAAGTGCAGGAGCCGCAGGACGGCCGAGAGGTTGGCGCGCCGGACGTCGTCCTGAGCCGACGCGTCCGCACGCCGGACGGGCGGACCAGCACCTAGCCGCACGCGCGCCTCCCTTCCGTTCTCCGAGGCTAGCCGCGGCCGGTCGACCGGGCCTGTCGACGGGAGATGGCGTCCACCGCTGCCGCCGCCGCCAGGACGGCGCCGGTGACAACGTACTTGACGCCCGAGGAGTAGCCGAGCAGGGCCATGCCATTGTCGATCACGGCGATGACCGCGGCACCGATGAGGGCATCGATGATCCGGCCCTTGCCACCGAAGAGCGACGTGCCACCGATGACAGCCGCCCCGACGGCGTACAGCAGCACGTTCGAGCCGCCGGCGTTCGGGTCCACCGACGTGGCACGCGACGCGGCGAAGATGCCGGCCACGGCAGCCATGGAGGAGCAGATCATGAAGCACGCCAGGCGCACGCTGGCGACCTTGATGCCCGCACGACGCGTCGCCTCCGCGTTGCCACCGACCGCGTAGATGTGCCGGCCGAACGCGGTTCGGGTGAGCACGAAGCCGAGCACGAGTGCCAGCGTCACGATGACCGGCACCACGATGGGCACGCCGATGATCGAGGTGCGCAACGGGTTCAGGCTCCGCTCCTGGTTCAGGACGGCGACCATGCCCAGGACGAGAACGGCGATCGCGCCGATCTTGATCGCGATGATGCCCACGGGTGCGGCGAGCAGGCCACGCTTGCGACGCAGCTGCCACGTGCGCAGGCTCGACACCCCGTACGCGACGACGGAGAGGATCCCGATCGCCCAGCCGATCAGCGGCGGGACGTTCTTGTTCTGGATCGCGGTGATCACCGGGTCGCTGATCGAGATGTTGCCGCCGGAGCCGATGATGAGCAGCACGGCGCCCTGCAGGGCCAGGAACATCGCCAGCGTGACGATGAACGACGGGATGCCGAGCCGAGCAACCAGCGTGCCGTTGATCAGGCCGACGACCAGACCGGCGACGATTGCGCCTCCGACGGCCGCGTACCAGGGCAGGCCGTTCTTGGTGAGCGCGGTGGCCAGGATCGCCCCGCAGAAGCCGGACGTGAAGCCGGCCGACAGGTCGATCTCGCCGAGCAGGAGGACGAAGACGAGCCCCATCGCGATCGTCGCCACGACGGCGCCCTGCTGGAACAGGTTGGCGATGTTGAGGGTCGACGGGAAGGTGTTCGGCTTCATGATCACGAAGATCGCCAGCAGCACCAGGAGCGCCAGGATGGCCGGCAGCGACCCCATGTCGCCGCCGCGCACCTTGCTCCAGTAGTTGGTGACGGACTCGCCGAACGTCGGCTGCTCCACCGAGCCGGCCAGGAGCGAGGGCGCCGCGTCGTTGCGGTCGGGACGGGAGACGGTGGGCGTGCTCATGCGGGGGTGCTCCCGTTCGGTGCGTCGTTGATGGTCGAGGCGGCGCCCGCGGGAGTCGGCGCGAGAGCGGCCGAGCCGCTCGTGATCAGCTCGATGATCTCGCTGCGCGACGTGTCCTTGGCGCGCACCTGCGCGGCCGTCTGGCCGAGATACAGGACGTTGACGGAGTCCGCGACCTCGAGGACCTCGTTCATGTTGTGGGACACGAGGATCACCGCGAGGCCGGCATCCGCGAGTCGGCGGACCAGCTGCAGCACCTGCTCGGTCTGCGCGACGCCGAGAGCGGCGGTCGGCTCGTCCAGGATGACCAGCTTGGAGTTCCAGAGCACGGCCCGGGCGATCGCGACGGTCTGTCGCTGCCCGCCCGACAGGCTTGCGACGTGCTGGCGGATGGAGCGCACGGTGCGTACCGAGAGTGAGGCGAGCACCTCCGCCGCACGCGTCTCCATGGCCGACTCGTCCAGCCGGAAGCCCTTCTTGATCTCCCGGCCCAGGAACATGTTGTGGACGATGTCGAGGTTGTCGCACAGCGCGAGGTCCTGGTACACGACCTCGATGCCGAGCGCGTTGGAGTCGCCGGGGGACGCGATGTGCGTGAGCTCGCCCTCGAAGTAGACCTCGCCGGCGTCGAACGGGAAGATCCCCGCGATGCCCTTGATCATGGTCGACTTGCCGGCACCGTTGTCGCCGACGAGAGCCGTGACCTCACCGGCTCGAGCCACCAGGTCGACTCCACGCAGCGCGTGGACCGCGCCGAAGTTCTTGCGGCCTCCACGCACCTCGAGCGTCGGGGGCGGGGCCAGGTCGGGTGCGGCATGCGCTGCTTGGGTCATCGTCCACCTCGTCGTCACTCGGTTCACCCCGCGGCGTTGCGGGTCTGTGCGGTCGTGCTGTGGTGCTCAGGCACCAGGCCGGGGCCGGCCGCTCCCGCGGACCGGCCCCGCCTGATACCTGGGTGGCCGCGGCGTCGCGGCCACCCAGGTGTCGTGATCAGGAGATGCCGGCCTCGGCGCACTTGGCGGCGAAGTCAGCGGTGCAGACCTTCTCCTTGGTGGTGTACCCGTCCGCGATGACGTCCTTGACGTTGTCGAAGTAGATCGCCTGCGGGTCCAGGAGGACCGCCGCAACCTTCTTCTGCGTCTCGGAGTCCTCGACCTCGCCCGTGGCGAGGCTCGAGGTGTCGTCACCGTTCGCAGCCGCGATGGCCAGCGCCGCAGCGGCGTCGGCCTCCTTCTTGACGGCCTTGTAGACGGTCATGCACTGGTCGCCCGCGAGGATGTTCTGCAGGCCCTGGTCGGTCGCGTCCTGGCCGGTGACCGGGACGGTGCCGTTGACGCCGTTCTTCTTCAGGATGGCGATCGCGGCGTTGCCGAGACCGTCGTTGGCTGCCAGGACACCGTCGATCTTGCCGCCGGTCTCCGTGTACATCTGCTCGAAGATCGTGCCGGCCTGCTGGTTGTCCCAGTCGGGAACGGCCTGGTCGGCGACGACGGTGTAGTCGCCGCTGTCCGTCTTGGCCTTGAGCGCCTGGACGGCACCGGCCTTGAACAGCGTGGCGTTGTTGTCCGTCGGCGAGCCGTTGAGGAACGCGATGCTCGCCGACGTCTTGCCGGCGTCGGTGAGGCACTTCTCGAGGCCCTCACCCTGCAGCTGGCCGACCTTGGTGTTGTCGAACGAGACGTAGTAGTCGGCCCCGCCGCCCAGCGTCAGGCGGTCGTAGTCGATCGTCGCGATGCCCTGGGCCTGTGCCTTCTGCAGCACGGCCTTGCCGGAGCCCGAGTCGAGGTTGACGATCATGAGGACGTTGACGCCGCTCGTGATCATGCCGTCGGCGATCGTCTGGAACTGGTTCTTGTCGCCCTGCGCGTTCTGGATGTCGTAGTCCACGCCGGCTGCCTCGAAGGCCTCCGCGAGGTACTTCGCGTCCGCCGTCTCCCAGCGCGCCGAGGACTTCGTGTCGGGCAGGATCACGCCGACCTTCGCCTTGGTCGCGGCTGCACTGGAGTCGCCGCTTGCCGTGTCACCGCTGCTGGGCGTGTCGCTGCTGCCACAACCGGCCAACAGGAGTCCGGTGGCCATCACGGCCGCCGACGCCAGAATCATGCTCCGTCGCATTGTGCTCCCTCTCGTGACGACGCCTCGTTGCGCTCGTCTCCACCCGGCGCTTACGGGCGCTCGGACTATGTTGCGGGCGACAACATATGACCCTCGCCCGACGAACCACAAGGTCACGGGGGCAGTTCGTGGTCAAACCGTGATGTTGTCACCCAGACGTGACCCGACCGAGACCTCCCCGAAGCACCGGTCCGCCGAGAATGTTCGGCCGGGCAACAAAGACGGAAGTGCAGGTCAGGACGCGGACTTCTCCGCGGAGCGGCGCCAGCGGATGCCCGCCTCGATGAAGTCGTCGATGTCACCGTCGAACACGGCGGCGGGGTTTCCCACCTCGTGCTCGGTCCGCAGGTCCTTGACCATCTGGTACGGCTGCAGGACGTAGGAGCGCATCTGGTCGCCCCAGCTCGCCTTGACGTCGCCGGCGAGCTCCTTCTTCTTCGCGTCCTGCTCGGCCTTCTTCACCAGCAGCAGCCGCGACTGCAGCACGCGGAGCGCGGCGGCGCGGTTCTGGATCTGGGACTTCTCGTTCTGCATCGAGACGACGATGCCGGTCGGGATGTGCGTCATGCGTACCGCGGAGTCGGTCGTGTTGACGGACTGCCCGCCCGGGCCGCTCGAGCGGAAGACGTCGACCTTGATCTCCGACTCGGGGATGTCGATCGAGTCGTTCGACTCGATGAGCGGGATCACCTCGACGGCCGCGAAGCTCGTCTGGCGCCGGCCCTGGTTGTCGAACGGCGAGATGCGGACCAGGCGGTGGGTGCCGGCCTCGACCGACAGGTTGCCGAACGCGTAGGGCACCTTCACCTCGAAGGTCGCCGACTTCAGGCCGGCCTCCTCCGCGTAGGAGGTGTCGAGCACCGTCGTCGGGTAGCCGTGGCGCTCCGCCCAGCGCAGGTACATGCGCAAAAGCATCTCGGCGAAGTCCGCCGCGTCCACGCCGCCGGCGCCCGAGCGGATGGTCACGACCGCCTCGCGCTGGTCGTACTCCCCCGACAGCAGCGTGCGGACCTCGAGCTCGCCCAGGTCCTTCGTGATCTTCAGCAGGTCGGCCTCGGCCTCGGCGAGCGTGTCCTCGTCGTTCTCCTCGGCCGCCATCTCGACCAGCGTCTCGAGGTCGTCGATCCGGCCGCTCAGCTTGCTCATGCGGTCCAGCTCGGCCTGCGTGGCCGACAGCGCGCTCGTGATCTTCTGCGCGGCGTCCGGGTCGTCCCAGAGGTCCGGCGCCGAGGCCTGCTCCGAGAGCGTCGCGACCTTCGCCTCGAGCGCGGTGGGGTCGCTCACCGCCTGGATGGTGCCGAGGGTGGTGCGCAAGTCATGGATCGCGGTGCTGAAGTCGGTGGTCGCCACAACCGTCCAGGCTACCGGAGCGGCTACGACGCCCGCGCCGACGACTCCGCCTCCAGCGTGATCCCGTCCTGCCACGGCGAGAGCACCCAGCTGAGCAGGACCGGGTGCGTCACCGCGCCGAGGTGCACGTGAGCGGACGTGCCGTCCGGGGTCGACGCGTCGAGGACCACGAACTGGTCCCACTGCCCGGCGGCGTCCGGGTTGTCCCGCAGGTACTGCTCGACCTCGTCCCGGACGGCCCCGTCGGTCAGCGGCAGACCCGGGTCGTGGTCCGACTCCGGCGCGTAGTACCGCTCCCCCGCGACGGCATCGGCCCCCTCCAGCGCCAGCACGTCCGCGAGCGCGAGCAGTCGCTTGCGCTCCAGGTGCACGTGGGCGGCCGACGCGACCACGGTGATCAGGAGCAGCGCGATCACGACGAAACCGAGCGTCAGGATCATGATCTGGCCGTCCTCGTCGTCCCGCTTCATCCGTGCTCCCGGTAGGCGTCGACCGGCGCCACCCGCTCCGCGCTGACCGGGACCTCCAGCGGGACGACGTCGCGGACGAACTGCGGGACGAACGGCAGCGGCACCACCAGGTCGACGCGGGCGGCCACGTCGCTGCCGGGCTCCAGGCAGGGGGTCGACGAACAGCTCAGGGTCAGCGCGTCGACCGGGTCGTCGTCGAAGCCCTGGTCCCGCAGCGCGATCCCGGTCGCGGCGACCGCCCTCGCCGCCCCCTGGTCGGCCGTGTCCGCGACGACGTACGTCCGGGCCGCCTCGCGCGCGGCACCCTCGGCGGCGAACGACGCCGCCTCGAGCCGCCCGAGCACCAGCACCAGGTAGATCAGTGGCACCAGGAGCACGAGCGCCAGGCCGAGGAACTCGACGATGGCGCTGCCGGAGTCGTCGCTGTGCCACCTCACGGGGTCTCCACCAGGGCGTGGCCGTGGACCGTGAGCGAGCCCGCCGGACCGAGCAGCCCGACCAGCGGCAGCGGCGCGACCACCTCCACCTCGATCTCGTCCAGCCCGTCGATGCGGGTGGTCGTCGCATTGACGTCCTGCGCGTAGGAGTCCGCGAGCGACTCCCCGACGAGCTCGCGGGTGCGTGCCGCGCCGTCGGCCGGCTCGTGTCCCGCCTGCGCGGCGTACCGCGCCCCCTCGGAGGCCGAGTCGATGAGCGTGTTGCGCACGTGCAGCACGATCGTCAGCTGCAGCACGCCGACGAACAGCACGGTGACCAGCGCGCCGACGAGCGCGAAGTCGACGATCGCCGACCCGTGCTCGGACGTGCGGGTGTTCCAGGGCCGCCAGACTCGGCTCAGGGCCCGGTGACCCCGTCGATCGCCGTCTCGAACACGTTGGAGAGCGCCGGCCCCGCGACGAGCCAGAGCGCGGTGACCAGCCCGGCCGTCATCAGCGTCACCAGCACCCAGCCCGGCACGTCCCCACGCTCGCGGTCGTCGTCCCCGACCCGCTGCAGCAGCGTCCCCACGACGCGATGCCGCCAGCCCCCTGCGATGGTCCTCATCCACGTTCCTCTCGTCGGTTCCTGTCCGCGCCGGCACTTCCGTGCGGATGTCTCGGTGCGGGCGGCTCACAGGCCGACCCGCAGCACCACCATGCTCGGGAAGACGGCGAAGACGACGGTGATCGGCAACAGCAGGAACACCACCGGAATCATCATCGCGACCTCCTTCCGGCCGCCCGTCTCCATCAGCTCGCGGCGCCCCTCCTCGCGCACGTCCTGCGCCTGCGCCCGCAGGACGTCGGCCAGCGGCGTACCCCGTTCCACCGCCACGGCGACGCCCTCCGCGAACCGTGCGAGGGCGGTCAGGCCGGTGCGGTCCGCGAGCCCGTCGAGCGCGATCGTGAGGGGCATCCCGGCGCGGGCGTCGGCGAGCGTCTGCGCCAGCTCGCCGGTCAGCTCCCCGCGGGTGGTGCGCACGACCCGCTCCAGCGCCCCGGTCGCGCCCTCGCCCGCGCCGACGGCGAGCGCCAGCAGCTCCGCGACCGTCGGCAGCTCGGCCATCATCCGGGACTCGCGCGCCCTGATCTCGCGCGAGAGCAACCAGTCGCGGACCAGGACGCCGGACAGCCCGCACAGCGCGACCAGGAGGACGAGCACGACCGGGCTTCCGCCGCGCGTCGCCGCGACCATGAGCGCCAGGGCCAGCCCGGCCGCGAGCGACAGGACACCCCAGACCACCTGCCCGGCACGAAACTGCTCGACGGACTCGGAGCGGCCCGCGCGCACGAGTCGTCGACGCAGCTCGGCGGTCGGCGAGCCGAGCCGGGTCACCAGCCGGACGGCGTCGGACATCAGCGGCGAGACGAGCCGCTCGATCGTCGCGAACGGCCCGCGGACGGTCGGCGAGCGCAGGAGCCCCGACGAGGTCCGCTGCGGTCGCAGGTACGGCGCCAGCCGGTCGTCCAGGCTCACGCGCCGCGTGCGCAGCCGCACGAGCACGAGCAGCAGACCGAGCCCGCCGAGGAGCCCGATCAGCGCGCCCTGCAGCACCGGGCTCATCGCAGGACCCGCGGGTCGTCGGGGAGCCGGGCGATCCGCAGCATGAGCAGATAGGCGACGACGGTGCACGCGGCACCGCCGAGCAGGACCGCGAAGCCGGCGGGCGTGTTGTAGGCGGCGGCCGCCTCCGGGCGGGTGGACAGCAGCGCGAGCACGATCCACGGCGCGGCGACGGCCAGCCGGGCGGCGTTGACGGTCCAGCTCTGCCGCGCCTCCAGCTCGCCACGGGTGCGGACGTCCTCGCGCAGGAAGCTGGCCAGGGTCCGCAGGAGCTTGCCCAGGTCCGTGCCGCCGACGTCCCGCGTCAGCCGCAGTGCCTCGATGATCCGGTCCGCGACGGGGTCGGCGAGCCGTGCCTTGAGGGCATCGAGGCAGTCGCCGAACCGCCCGGTCGCGCGGTAGTCCTCCGCGAAGGCCGCGAACGCCGGCCGCAGCTCGACCGGGCCGCGCTCCCCGATCTGGGCGACAGCCTCGGGCAGCGCGAGCCCGGCGCGGATGCCGGAGCCGAGGTGATCGACGACCTCGGGCCACAGCTGTCGCAGACGGGCGCGGCGTCGCCGGGCGCGACCGCCCACCAGTGCCCACGGCCCGGCGGCCGCGAACGCGGCGAAGCAGACGGCGATCGTCGGGGTGCGCGTGAGTGCGAGCGCCGCGACGAGGACGAGCAGGCCGACGAGCGCGCACGCAGCGACGAGCCCGCCGGGCGTGGCACCGGTGACGCCGGCCTGCACGAGCATGTCCTGGGTCCGCGCGTACCAGCCGTCGCGGCCGCGTCCGGACTCGGAACCGGCCTGCTGCGCCCAGAGCGACCACCAGACGCACGCGACGCCCGCACCCAGCAGGAGCCCGACGACGACGCCCATCAGCCGCGCCCGCGCAGCAGCGCCGCGAGGTCGGTGCCGGTGCGGGCGAACCGCTCGGCGTGCGGCGGGAACCCGTCGCCGCGGACCAGGTGCCCGTCGCGCGTCGCGAAGATGTCGGCCGTCTCGACGATCCCCTGCTCGACCCGGCCGGGCACCGCGACGACCTCGCGCAACACGCGCCGCCCGGTCGCGTCGACGTCGAGGTGCACGACGAGGTCGACCGCCGACGCGACCGTCGGGACGACGAACCGGTCGGAGATGTTCTCGCCCGCCAGCAGCGGAAGGGTGCAGAGCTTGGTCAGCGCCTCGCGCGCGGAGTTGGCGTGGATCGTGGCCATCGCCGGCACGCCCGCGTTCAGGGCGATCAGCAGGTCGAGCGCCTCGGCCTCGCGCACCTCGCCGACCAGCAGCCGGCTGGGCCGCATGCGCAGCGCCTCCTTGACCAGCCGACGCAGTGGGATCTCGCCCGTGCCCTCGAGGCTCGGCTGGCGACACTGCATGGCGACCCAGTCGCGGGCGACGAGCCGCAGCTCGAACACCTCCTCGCACGTGATGATCCGCTCGCGCGCGGGGATCGCCCCGGCCAGCGCGTTGAGCATCGTCGTCTTGCCCGCCTGCGTCGCCCCCGAGACCAGCACGTTCAGGCCTGCCCGGACCGCCGCGTGCAGGAACGCGGCCGCGTGCGGCGTGACCGACCCCAGCGCGACGAGGTCGTCGAGGTTCGTCGCGCGCACCACGTACTTGCGGATGTTCACCGACCAGTGCCGCCGCGTGACGTCCGGGATCACCGCGTGCAGGCGCTCACCGCCGGGCAGCGACGCATCCACGAACGGGCTGCTGAGGTCGAGCCGGCGACCGCTGACCTTGAGCATCTGCTCGACCAGGTCCCGCACCTGCCCGTCCGTGAGGATCGTCGTGGTGAGCTCGGGCTCCCCGCGCCGCGCGACGAAGACCTCGGTGGGGCTGTTGATCCAGATCTCCTCGACCTCGGGATCGTCGAGGTAGCGCTGCAGCGGACCCAGGCCGGCTACCGCGTCGAGCACCGCCTTGTGCGCCGCGGCAGGGTCGATCAGTGGCGGCACGGCGCCGACCACGGACCGCTCGTCGTAGTCGGCGATCACGTCCGCCACCAGCGCCACGACCCCCGGCCGGTCCCGGACCGGGTCCATCCCTCGGCGCCGGATCAGCTCCCGGACCTCGGTCTCAAGGATCGCCACACTGTCCACGGTGCGCCCCCTCGACCCCAGTCACGGTGCCCGATTCATCGTCATTGTCCGAATGCATGTCCGCGGAACGATAGGGGAAGCGACACGCATCGCGCAGCCCGTTGTCCACAGACCAGAACCGTTCACCCGTCCGGGAGCGGACCTTGCCACGCTCGAGGCCCGGGCGGACTAGCGTGGACCGGTGACTTCGAACCTGACCACCCCCTTGCCGACCGGTCGCCAGCACGTCCTCGAGCTCGGTGACCAGCGAGCCGTCGTGGCCGCCGTCGGTGCCAGCCTGCGCGAGTACACGGTCGGCGGACGAGATGTCGTCCTGCCGTATCCCGAGGACGCGATGGCGCCGGCGTTCTCCGGAACGGTGCTCGCGCCGTGGCCGAACCGCCTGCGCGACGGCCTGTACCGGTTCGAGGGCGTCAACTACGACGTGCCGCTCAACGAGCACGACCGGCAGACCGCTCTGCACGGGTTCGTCTCCTACACGACGTTCACGACCCTCGACGAGAGCGTCGACTCGGTGACGCTCGAGCACGTCGTGGTGCCGACGCACGGCTACCCGTGGCCCGTGCGCCTCGTCGTGACGTTCAGCCTCACCGATGCCGGCCTGACCGTGCGCACCGACGTGACCAACCTCGGCTCGTCGACCGCCCCGTTCGGGCTCGGCTTCCACCCGTGGCTCTCCCCCGGCGAGGGCACGGTCGACGAGGCGACGCTGCAGGTCGACGCCGCGCGGCACGTCACGGTCGACACGCGCCTCCTGCCCACCGGCACCGAGGCCCTCACGGGTCGCTTCGACCTGCGCGCCGAGACGAACCTGCGCGGGATCGCGCTCGACGACGCGTGGCTGGAGCCGATCCGCGACGAGGACGCGCTCACCTGGGTCCGCTTCGGCGGCTCCGACGGGCGCACCGTGGCGATGTGGGCCGACGCGAGCTTCCAGGCGTGGCAGGTGTGCACGGGAGACTTCGTCGCGGCGATCAAGCGTCGCGGGGTGGCCGTGGAGCCGATGACCTGCATCGCGGACGCGTTCCGCACGGGCGACAACCTCATCGAGCTGGCGCCCGGCGAGAGCCGCGAGCTCACCTGGGGTCTCCAGCTCCTCTGACGACGAGGCGCGGCGGTCCGCAGCGCAGCGGGCCGTCAGCCGTCGTAGTACTCGCCGTCGGCCTGGACGCCCTTGACGTACTCCCAGTGCCAGCGCTCGTGCGGGCCGCTGCCACCGGGCTGCGCCCACTCGGGGTTGGCCCAGCCGTAGGCCGGTCCGTTCTCGTTGAGCCAGGCCCACTTGGCGCCGGACGTCTGGTCCTGGCAGAGGTCGACGGCCAGGCCCCAGCCGTGGTTGCTCTTGCCCGGGGCCGCCGCGAGGCCGCCCTTCTGGGCCTTGACCGCGCGCTGCTCGGCGAGCGTGCGGTAGCCGGAGCTGAGGCACAGGTCGGCGCCGAACCGCGCCGCGAACGCCTGGTTGAAGTCGGCGAGCGAGACGGCGGCGTCAGCGCGCAGCTGCGTGTGGTTGTCCCAGAGCGTGCAGAGGTCGGCCTCCTTGAGAAGGCCGTTCTGACCCGCCTCGCGCACCGAGCCCTCGCAGCCCGGGAGGCTGGAGCGGATGTCGTTGCGGCTGGCACCGGTCACCTCGCGGCTCGCGAGGGCCCCGTCGGCCGAGACCAGCGACGCGGGCGGCAGGTCGGAGAGCTGTGAACCGGCGAGCGCCGTGACCGTGCTGGGCAGCGTGGAGTCCGCGAGCGCGTCCGACCCGAAGGCGACGGGTGCGGGAACGAGGCCTTGGCTCACGGGGATGATCACCGTGATGCCCGCGAGGACGCTGAGCACACCCAGCCGCGCGGCCACGCGGGTCGAGCGTCCCGACCGGCGGGTAACCGTGTGAGGGGCCGCCTCGGGCGCCTGGGTCGTGGCGACCTCGCCCGTGTCCGCGAGCTCCCACGGTTCCTGCTCGGTCGCCAGGATCGCCGGGACGATCGCCGTCTCCTCGGCGGGGCTGACGGTCCGCACCACGCGGCTCGGCCGGTGCGGCGCAGGGTCCGTCGCGACGATCGCAGCCGCCTCGGGCTTCGTCGCGACGACGGCGGTGGGAGCCGAGTCGGTGGCGGGCGCCCGGTCCGCGACCGGAGCCGGGTCCGTGGCGGGCACCGAGCCCGAGTTCGGCGAGACGTGCGGGGATGGAAGCGAGACGTGCTGGGCCGGAAGCGGGGCGTGCGGGGCCGGAAGGAGGTCGGCGGGGACGACGTCGATCGTCTGTGTGGCGTCCACGGCCGGCGTCGCCCGCAGGGTCTGCGTGACGTCCGCGGGCTGCGTCACCAGGACGCTCTGCGGTCGCGCGGGAGCGCTCACGGTCGTCGGCGTCACGCGGTCGGGCAGGACCGGGATCGCGACGGAGGACTGGGCCCGGGGCCGCGCACGACGCACCGGCGCCGACGAGTCGTCGGCGGGGGTGCTGGCGCGTGCCGCACGACGGGAGCCGGCGGTCGACACGGGGGCCGACGTGGTGACCGGAGCGAGGGCGTCGGCCTCGGTCGAGGGTGCGGCAGCAGCGCGGGCTGCGCGCCGTCCGGTCGGCGGCGTCGCCGGACCGTTCGCCGCGGCGGCCTCGGGCGACGCGGCAGGAGACGGCTGCACGACGGGCGACGGCTGGGAGAGCATCGGGCGCACCGTCGTCGCGACGGCGGGCTCGGCCGACGGACGCGAGACGTACCGCGTGACCTGCGCGGGCGGGTTCTGCTCGCCGCGGGCACCGGAGGCGGAGGTCGAGTCCGGACCGGCCGCGACGCTGCGCGGGGCGGACGTCGGGGCGGGCGTACGGGGAGCGACGGCCGGCGTCGGGCCGCTGCGCACGGAGACCGGAGAGTGCGGGTCGGTCCGCGGGCCGGAGGCGGCGGAGACCTCGGGCGTGGGATCTGTGGTGCGCTCGACCTCTCGGAGGCGGCGGCGCGTCAGCGGAGCGGATTCAGGCTCCACGCTGTGCGATCCCACGACACCTCCCGTCCACCGTGCGTTGTCTGTCCGTGTCGCGAGAATGTGAGTGCGACCGCGGTCACGAAACCATAACGGGTGAGAGCGAGGCATCCAAGTCCCTGGACGGGTGTCCAGTCCAGAGATCGGGACAATCCCGGACAACACGCTGCGCGACACGCCAGAAAATGCCCGCGATCAGGACATCTGCTCCCGCTGCATGGCGTCGCGGACCTCTCCGACGAGCTCCTCAAGGATGTCCTCCAGGAACACGACACCCACCGTCGAACCCTCGGAGTCGACCCGGGCGAGGTGCGATCCGGAGCGCTGCATCGCGGCCAGCGCCTCCTCGACTTCATCCTCCGGACCGACCACGGCCAGCCGCCGTACACGCCACCCGGGTACGGGCTCGGACCGGTCGGCCGCCTCGGCGTACAGGACGTCCTTGAGGTGCAGGTAGCCGGTGGGCACGCCGGCGTCGTCGAGCACCGGGAACCGACTGAACCCGGTCTTGGCGACGAGGCGCTCGATGTCCTCGGGCGTGCTCCCGGCGCCGACGGTGATCAGCTCGTCGGGCGCGATCATCACGTCGGCGGCGGTCTTGACGGAGAACTCGATCGCGCCCGTGAGCAGACCCTGCTCGTCGTCGAGAAGGCCCTCCGCCTGCGACCGCTCGACGATCGAGTGCACCTCCTGGGCGGTGAACGCGGACGCGACCTCGTCCTTGGGCTCGACGCCGAACGCGCGCAGGGCGTGGTTGGCGATCCAGTTGAGCACCGAGATCACGGGCCGGACCAGGCGGGCGACCCACACCAGCGGCGGGCCGAACATGAGCACGGCACGGTCCGGGCCGGCGACCGCGAGGTTCTTGGGCACCATCTCGCCGAGCACCACGTGCAGGTAGACGACGATCGCGAGCGCGACGACGAACGCGATGACGTGCGTCATCTGCTCGCTCACGCCCCACGACTCGAGCGGGTCCGCGATGAGGTGCGCGATCGCCGGCTCGGCGACGACGCCGAGGCTCGTCGAGCAGACCGTGATGCCGAGCTGGGCGCACGCGAGCATGAGCGACACGTGCTCCATCGCCCACAGCACGGTGGCAGCCCGGCGGTCACCCGCACGGGCGAGCGGCTCGATCGACGAGCGTCGCGCGGAGATGATCGCGAACTCGGCGCCGACGAAGAACGCGTTGGCGGCCAGCAGCAGGACCGCGAGCGAGAAGGCGAGACCCGCGCTCATCGGTCGGCCTCCTCGTCGGGCACGGCGACCTCGGACACGGCGACCCGCTCGACGCGGCGCCCGTCCATCGCGTCGACCCGGAGCCGGACGCGGTCGACGGTGATCTCGTCACCCTCGACGGGGATCCGGCCGAGCTCGAACATCAGCAGCCCGCCGAGCGTCTCGTACGGCCCGTCCGAGGGGACCTCCAGCCCGGTGGTCTCCGCGAGCTCGTCGGGACGCAGGACGCCCGGCAGCAGCCAGGAGCCGTCCTCGGTGCGGGCGGCCGGCGCGCGGCGTCGGTCGTGCTCGTCGGACACCTCCCCGACCAGCTCCTCGATGACGTCCTCGAGCGTCACGACCCCCGAGGTGCCGCCGTACTCGTCGACGACGACGGCCATCTGCAGGCCCTGCTCGCGCAGCCCCACCAGCAGCGGGCCGAGGTGCACCGTCTCCGGGACCTGCGGCGCCTCGACCATGAGCGCGCCCGCGGGCACGTCGGCACGACGCTCGTACGGCACGCCGATCGCGCGTCGCAGGTGGACCAGGCCGACGATGTCGTCACTGTCGTCGCCGATCACCGGGAAGCGTGAGTGGCCGGTCTGGCGGGCCAGCGCGATCACGTCGGCGGCCGAGTCGCCCCGACCGACGACGACCAGCCGCAGCCGGTCGGTCATCACGTCGACCGCGGTGAGCTCGGTGAAGTCGATGGAGTTGGTCAGCAGCGTCGCGGTCGACTCGTCGAGCGTGCCGACCTCCGCGGAGCGCCGGACCAGGGCGGCGAGCTCCTGCGGCGACCGGCCCCCGGACAGCTCCTCACGCGGCTCGACGCCGACGCGGCGCAGCAGGGCGTTGGCGCTGCCGTTGAAGAAGGTGATCAGGGGCCGCAGCGCAGTGGTGAACGCCCGCTGCAACGGCGCGACCGCGCGCGCGGTGCCCAGCGGCCGGCTGATGGCGAGGTTCTTGGGGATCAGCTCGCCGACGACCATCGAGAAGCCGTTGACCAGCACGATCGCGATCAGCGCCGCGACGACGCCGCCCACCACCTGTCCGAGCGCGGAGTCCTCCAGGGGGATCCGCAGCAGCCGGACGACGGCGGGCTGGGTGGTGTAGCCGAGCAGGACGGTGGTCAGCGTGATGCCGACCTGGGCGCCCGAGAGCTCGGTGGACAGGCGGCGTAGCGCCTTGAGGACGGACTGGCTGCGGCGGTCGTCGGGCGACGTCTGCTTCTCGACGACGCCCGGGTCGAGCGTGACCAGGGAGAACTCACTGGCGACGAACACAGCCGTACCGAGCGTGAGCACGACGCCCAGCGCGACGAGGAGCCACTCGGCGATCACTCGGTCGCCTTCGGTCGAAGAGCGACGCCGACCCGCAGGTCGGCGTGGGAGGGAACACAAAGAAGGAACTGGATGTGGCCGGCACTGCCTCCGTCGGGTCTGAACCGATGGGGACGCCGGCAGCTACTTGAGCTGCTCATGGTGCGCCACATCATACGGGGGCCCGCGGCCGCGGCGCAGGGTCTGACGGCGAGGTGGCAGCGTCATTCCTCGCACCGTGTGCCACGCTGACGGCATGGCGAACGTGAACGGTGGGCCGACGTCGGCACCCGGAGCCGGCGGCTCCACGACCGTCCTCGTCGTGGAGGACGAGCCGGCGATCGCGCAGGCGATCGTGCACCGGCTCTCCGCGGAGGGCTGGTCGGTCGAGTCTGCGGGCGACGGGCTGGCGGGGGTGGCGGCCGCGAGCCGGCTGCGCCCCGACGTGGTGGTGCTCGACGTGATGCTGCCCGGGATCGACGGGCTCGAGGTGTGCCGGCGGATCCAGGCCGAGCGGCCCGTCCCGGTGCTCATGCTCACGGCGCGCGACGACGAGACCGACATGCTGATCGGCCTGGGCGTCGGCGCCGACGACTACATGACGAAGCCGTTCTCCATGCGCGAGCTCGTCGCGCGCACCAAGGCTCTGCTGCGCCGCACCGAGCGGGCCGCGCGCGCCGTCGAGATGGCCGCCGCCGAGCAGCCCGACCCGCCGCTGGTCTTCGGGGACGTCACCGTGGACCGTGCGCAGCGCCGCGTGACGCGCGGTGACACCGAGGTCCACCTGACGCCGACCGAGTTCGACCTCCTGCTCGCCCTGGCGGCCTCCCCGCGCACCGTCCTGACGCGCGAGCGCCTCCTCGCCGAGGTGTGGGACTGGGTGGACGCCAGCGGGACCCGCACGGTCGACTCCCACATCAAGGCCCTGCGTCGCAAGCTCGGTCCCGACCTGATCCGCACGGTGCACGGCGTGGGCTACGCGTTCGAGCCCATCGAGGAGGGATCCGGCGACCCGGTCTCCGACGGCCCGGCGACCCAGGGCGCGTGAACGCACCCCGGCACGTCCGTGGCGAGCTCGCCCGCCCGCGGATCCCGGACGTGCGACCGCTCGACCGCTTCCGCTCGATCAAGATCAAGCTCGGGATCCTGGTGGCGGCCACCGTGGTCGCCGCGGCGTTCATCACCTGGATCGGTCTGACCTACTTCCACCTCGGGCCCACGCGCACGCTGCCGATCGCGATCATCGGGTCCCTCGTCGTGACCCAGGTCCTGGCCCGCGGCATGACCTCCCCGCTGCGAGAGATGACGTCCGCCGCGCGGCGGATGGCGTCCGGCGACTACAGCCAGCGGGTCCAGGCCACGAGCCTCGACGAGGTCGGCCAGCTGGCCAGCGCCTTCAACACGATGGCCGACGACCTCGAGCAGGCGGACACGTTCCGCCGCGAGCTCGTCGCGAACGTCTCGCACGAGCTGCGCACGCCGGTGACCGCGCTGCAGGCCCAGCTGGAGAACATCGTCGACGGGGTCAGCGAGCCCGACCCCGTGACCATGCAGGCCGCGCTCGCGCAGACCGAGCGGCTGGGCCGGCTCGTGACGTACCTGCTCGACCTCTCGCGCCTCGAGGCCGGCGACGTCAACCTCGAGATCAGCGACCTGCGCCTGAGCGACTTCCTGGAGGAGGCCGCCGAGGGCGCGATGCTCGTGGGCGCCGCCAAGCGCCTCCGGTTCCCGGTGGTCGTCGTGCCCGAGGACCTCACGGTGCCGGCCGACCCCGACCGGCTGCACCAGGTGATCGCCAACCTGCTGCACAACGCGGTCCGGCACTCCCCCGACGACGACGAGGTCCGCCTGGAGGCGTCGGTCGTCGGCGGTGACGTGCGGATCGACGTCGTCGACCACGGGCCCGGCATCGCGCGCGACCAGCGGGCGCACGTGTTCGAGCGGTTCGTGCGCGGGAACAGCCCCGCGCTGACGGGCCAGGGGTCTACCGGGGGCACCGGGCTGGGCCTCGCGATCGTCCGCTGGGCGGTCGACCTGCACGGCGGCCGCATCGAGGTCGCGGACTCCGACGTCGGCTGCATCATGCGCGTCACGCTGCCCGCCAAGCAGGGGTGAATCGCCCGGTTCACCCCCTTCGCACGATCGTGCACAACCATGACCTCGCAGGGCCGCCGACAACCTCGCCTTGAGGTCCGCCGAACTGCCCCGTTGCCCCGCGTTGACCCGGCTGTGTCGGCAAGGTGAAGACACGCGCGGATCCCGTCCGATGAGGCGTCCTGAGGCAGGTCGGGAGGCGTCCAGGCCGTAGTGTTGTCATCAACAGAACCAGCAGCGACGCGGTCTCGGACCGCAGCGGAAGTGGGCGATCCCAGCGTGACCCAGAAGGCCGATCCCGACTCGGCGCGCGCCGTCTTCGGTGCGAACGAGTGGCTCGTGGACGAGCTGTACGAGCAGTACCTCAAGGACAAGAACGCGGTGGACCCCGCGTGGTGGGACTTCTTCGAGGGCTACAAGCCCGAGGAGTCCACCACGAACGGCGCGGCCACCCCCTCGTCCGGCTCGAACGGCACGGCGGCGACCACGACGAGCGCACCGCCTCCGACCAACGGCACAGCTGTCCCCGCCGTGGCTCCCGCGACCACCAAGGCGACGCCGCTCGTCGCCCCCGCGCAGATCCCGCCGCCGGTGCGGGCCCAGGGCGCGCACGTCGCCCCCGCACCCACCTTCGTCGAGCCGCCCACGACGACGTCCCCGATCGCGACCGCCCAGCCGTCGACCGCGCCGTACGCGCAGGTCGCCCAGCGCGCCCCGCACGAGGACGCGGCCGACGAGGCCACCGACGACATCCAGAAGCTGCGCGGCCCGGCCGCTCGCGTCGTCACCAACATGGAGGCCTCCCTCGAGGTCCCGACGGCCACCTCCGTGCGGGCCGTGCCGGCCAAGCTGATGGTCGACAACCGCATCGTCATCAACAACCACCTCGCCCGCGGGCGCGGCGGCAAGATCTCCTTCACGCACCTCATCGGGTTCGCGATGGTCGAGGCGCTGGCCGAGATGCCGGCGATGAACGCGTCCTACATCCTGGCCGACGAGAAGCCGAGCATCCTGACGCCGGCGCACGTCAACGTCGGCATCGCGATCGACCTGGCCAAGCCGGACGGCACGCGCCAGCTGCTCGTCCCGTCGATCAAGAAGTGCGAGACCCTCGACTTCGCCGGTTTCTGGACCGCGTACGAGGACGTCGTGCGCCGTGCGCGCGGCAACAAGCTGACGGTCGACGACTTCGCGGGCACGACGATCTCGCTGACCAACCCCGGCACCATCGGCACCGTCCACTCGGTCCCCCGCCTGATGCAGGGCCAGGGCACGATCGTCGGCGTCGGCGCCATGGACTACCCGGCGGAGTTCGCGGGCACCTCCGAGGAGGCGCTGAACAAGATGGGCGTCTCGAAGGTGCTGACGCTCACCTCGACGTACGACCACCGGATCATCCAGGGCGCGCAGTCGGGCGACTTCCTGCGGATCATCGGCCGCAAGCTGCTCGGCGAGGACGGGTTCTACGACCGCGTGTTCGCCGCCCTGCGCGTGCCGTACGAGCCGGTGCGCTGGGTCCGCGAGTCGGCCGACCCCGACGCGGAGGCCATCAAGCCCGCCCGCATCGCCGAGCTGATCCACTCCTACCGCTCGCGCGGCCACCTCATGGCCGACACCGACCCGCTGGCCTACCGCCAGCGCAAGCACCCGGACCTGGACGTGCAGACGCACGGCCTGACCCTGTGGGACCTGGACCGCACGTTCCCGGTCGGAGGCTTCGGCGGCAAGCCCCGCGCCAAGCTCCGCGAGGTGCTCGGCCTGCTGCGCGACTCCTACTGCCGGACCGTGGGCAGCGAGTACATGCACCTGCAGGACCCGCGGCAGCGCCGCTGGCTGCAGGAGCGCCTGGAGTCCGGGTACACGCGCACCCCGCGTGAGGACCAGCTGCGGATCCTGCGCCGCCTCAACGCCGCCGAGGCGTTCGAGACGTTCCTGCAGACCAAGTACGTCGGCCAGAAGCGGTTCTCGCTCGAGGGCGGCGAGTCCGTCATCGCGCTGCTCGACGCGATCCTGTCCAAGGCGGCCGACAACGGTCTCGACGAGGTCGGCATCGGCATGGCCCACCGCGGGCGGCTCAACGTGCTGGCCAACATCGCCGGCAAGTCCTACGCCCAGATCTTCCGCGAGTTCGAGGGCAACCAGGACCCCAAGTCGGTCCAGGGCTCGGGCGACGTGAAGTACCACCTGGGTACGGAGGGCACGTTCACCGCCGAGTCCGGCGCGACGACCTCGGTCTACCTGGCCGCGAACCCGTCGCACCTCGAGGCCGTGAACCCGGTGCTCGAGGGCATCGTCCGCGCCAAGCAGGACCGCATCGACCTGGGCGGCGACGGCTTCTCCGTGCTGCCGATCCTCATCCACGGCGACGCGGCCTTCGCGGGCCAGGGCGTCGTGTTCGAGACGCTCAACCTGGCGCAGCTGCGCGGCTACCGCACCGGCGGCACCATCCACGTGATCATCAACAACCAGGTCGGCTTCACCACCGGTCCGTCGTCGTCGCGCTCCTCGCAGTACGCGACCGACGTGGCCAAGGGCCTGCAGGTGCCGATCTTCCACGTGAACGGCGACGACCCCGAGGCGTGCGTGCGCGTGGCCGAGCTCGCGTTCGAGTACCGCGAGCAGTTCGACCGCGATGTCATCATCGACATGGTCTGCTACCGCCGCCGCGGTCACAACGAGGGCGACGACCCCTCGATGACGCAGCCGCTCATGTACAACCTGATCGAGGCGAAGCGCTCGGTGCGCAAGCTGTACACCGAGACGCTGGTGGCACGCGGGGACCTCACGATCTCCGACGCCGAGCAGGCGCTGCAGGACTACCAGAACCAGCTGGAGCGCGTGTTCGCCGAGACCCGCGACGACGGCTACGCCCCGCCCGCCGAGGCGGTCAGGGGTCTGGAGCGGCCGGAGTCGCAGCTCGAGGACGCTGGCGTGATGGTCGGCTGGAAGACCGCCGTCGACGCCGGCACGCTCGAGAAGATCGGCCGGGCGCACGTGCGTCCGCCGGAGGGCTTCACGGTCCACCCGAAGCTGGCGCAGCTGCTGGCCAAGCGCGAGCAGATGACCCGCGAGGGTGGCATCGACTGGGGCTACGGCGAGCTGCTCGCGTTCGGCTCGCTCCTCGTCGAGGGCACGCCCGTCCGGCTCGCCGGGCAGGACTCGCGCCGCGGCACCTTCGTCCAGCGCCACGCGGTCATGCACGACCGCGAGACGGGCGCCGAGTGGACGCCGCTGCTCTACCTCTCGGCCGACCAGGCCAAGTTCTGGGTCTACGACTCGTCGCTGTCCGAGTACGCCTGCCTCGGATTCGAGTACGGCTACTCGGTCGAGCGTCCCGACGCGCTGGTCCTCTGGGAGGCCCAGTTCGGCGACTTCGTCAACGGCGCCCAGACGATCATCGACGAGTTCATCTCGGCGGCCGAGCAGAAGTGGGCCCAGAGCTCGTCGGTCGTCCTGCTCCTGCCGCACGGCTACGAGGGCCAGGGACCCGACCACTCGTCGGCCCGCATCGAGCGGTTCCTGCAGCTCGCGGCCGAGGACAACATGGTGATCGCGCAGCCGTCGACGCCCGCGTCGCACTTCCACCTGCTGCGCCGCCAGGCCTACGACCGCCCCCGCAAGCCGCTGGTGGTGTTCACCCCCAAGTCGATGCTGCGCCTCAAGGCCGCGTCGTCGGCGATCGAGGACTTCACCACGGGGACGTTCCGGACGGTCATCGGCGACGACCTCGCCGCCGCGAAGGCCGGGCAGGTCGACCGCGTGCTGCTCTGCTCGGGCAAGGTCTACTGGGACCTGCTCGCCGAGCGCGTGAAGTCCGGCGACGAGCGCACGGCGATCGTCCGGGTCGAGCAGCTCTACCCGCTCGACGGCGACGCCGCCCGTGCGGCGATCGCACCGTTCGACGGCGCCGAGCTGCTCTGGGTGCAGGACGAGCCGCGCAACCAGGGGCCGTGGACGTTCCTGTCCATGCACCTGCCGCAGCTGCTCGGCCGCACGCTGCGGGTCGTCTCGCGCCCCGAGTCCGCGTCGCCGGCCATCGGGTCCGCCAAGAAGCACCAGGCGCAGCAGGCCTCCCTGGTGGAGACCGCCTTCCAGCGCTGACGCCCTGCGACGAAGGCCGCGCCCCTCGGGGTGCGGCCTTCGTCGTGCGGGCCTCAGCCGACCGGGCTCAGCGCGAACGTGCGCCGGTAGGCCTGCGGGCTCGTGCCGAGGGTGCGGGCGAAGTGGTGCCGCAGCACGGCCGCGGTGCCGAATCCGCACAGCCGGGCGATCTCCTCGATGCTCGCGTCGGACCGCTCGAGCATCTCCTGCGCGCGCACGACGCGCTGCCGGGTGACCCACGCGGCCGGCGTCGTACCGGTCTCCGCGCGGAACCGGCGGGCGAACGTGCGCTCGGAGACGAACGCCCGGGCGGCCAGGTCGGGCACGGTGAGGTCGGTCTCGAGGTTGTCCATCATCCAGGCCAGCAGCGGCGCGAGCGTGTCGGCGTCGCACGGCAGCGGGGTGTCGACGAACTGCGCCTGGCCGCCGTCGCGGTGCGGCGGGACGACCATCCGGCGGGCGACCGCCGAGGCCATCGCGGCGCCGAGCTCGCGGCGCACGAGGTGCAGGCACGCGTCGATGCCGGCGGCCGTGCCGGCGCTGGTGATGACGCGGTCGTCGTCGACGTAGAGCACGGTCGGGTCGACGCGGGCCTCGGGAAACCGCTGGGCCAGGCCGCTCGCGTGCATCCAGTGCGTGGTGCAGCGGCGCCCGTCGAGCAGACCGGCCTCGCCGAGCGCGTAGGAGCCGCTGCAGATGCTCAGCACCCAGGCGCCGCGCGCGTGGGCCGCCCGCAGCGCCTCGAGCACCGGTTCCGGCACCGGTCCGACGTCGCCGTACGCCGGGACGATGACCAGGTCGACGTCCTGCGTGGCCTCCAGCCCGTGCTCGACGACGATCGAGTAGCCGTTGCCCTTCGAGGGGATGATGCCGGGCTCGTTGGCGCAGACGACGAAGTCGAAGACCGGTCCGCCGGTGTCGCGACGGTCGATGCCGAACACCTCGCAGGCGACGCCCAGCTCGAACGGTGCGACGTTGGGCAGGGCGATGGCGGCGACGGATCGGAGCATGTCCCCAGCATGCGGAGCCGCGTGGCAGAAAGTCAACGGTCTACGGCACTTCTGCCACTCGTGGCGCGATGTGCCTGGGCGCAGACTTTCTGCCATGACCACTTTCTGGATCGTCCTCGCACTCACCGTCGCGGCCGTCCTGGTCGCCCGCCTCGTCGTCGCCCTCCGTCACGACGGCCTCGGCACCACCCCGCCGCCGTCGTCGCACACCGACTGGTCGACGGACCTCCCGAGCCACCCGTTCCGCACCGCAGGCTGACCCGGTCGCCTCGACCGTCGACGGCGCCCGGCCGCCGCGACGGCGCCCGTAGCAGGGGGCGCCGTCGCACGGCCCGGGCGCCCTCGACGCGTGCGCGGCCGGGCGGTCGGGCGCGACAGGCCCGGCGATGAACCGGGCGTCCTCGCGCAGCCCTGAGACACTGAGGGTGCGGTCGTCGGTGACGGTCGCGCGACCGGACGGGCGACGAGAGGTGACACACGTGGGCGAGCTGCCGCTGAGGTTGGCGGTGGTCGGCGACGAGCTCGTGGCCGGCGCGGGCGACCCGAAGGGTCTGGGCTGGCTGGGCCGCGTGGCCGCACGCACGCCGACGGCTGACCCGCTGATCGCCATGGCCCTCGCGGTGCCCGGCGAGACGAGCACGGGCCTCGGCGCCCGCTGGGACGACGAGGTCACGCGCCGCTTCTCCCCCGAGGCCGACAACCGTCTGGTCGTCGCGCTCGGGCGGGCCGACGTGGCCGCGGGCCTGTCGCTCGCGCGCAGCCGGCTCAACCTGGCCAACATCCTCGACGTGGCCGAGCAGCGCCGGATCCCGGCGTTCGTCGTCGGCCCCCCGCCCGGCAGCACCGCCGATGCCGAGAAGCTCGGCGACCTGTCAGCGGCGTTCGCGGACGTCGCCACCCGGCGGCGCGTGCCGTTCGTCGACACGTTCACCCCGCTCGCCTCGCACGAGCAGTGGCTCGGCGACCTTGCGGCCGGCGACGGGATCCTGCCCGGGCAGGCCGGCTACGGCCTCATGGCGTGGCTGGTGCTGCACACCGGGTGGCACACGTGGCTGGGTCTGCCGGACGACGGCGGCGCCTGAGCGCCACCGGTCCCACAGGGTCATCGCAACGTTCCCCGCACGGCCGTCAGCGCGGTGTCGAGGACGGTCCGCAGGGTGTCGACCGTGAGCTGCTCGACCTTGCCCTGGGCGTCGGCCTTGCGCAGCTCCGCCCGGATCTCGTCGCGGAACCGCTGCAGCATGACCTCGGCGTCGACCCACCGCACGTGCGAGGTGGTCCGAGCGTCGGCCGCGCTGGCGTCCGGGTGGTGCGGCACGGCGTCGGCGCGGGCCTTCTGCGCGGCCGCGGCGAGGTCCGCACGCAACCCGCGCATCGAGCCGCGGACGTCGTCGCGCACCTGGGCGGCCCGCTCGCGGACCGACTCGGCGATCCCCTCCTCCAGCGAGGCGAGGTCACCGCGACGAGCCTCGAGCTCCGCGCGACCGGCGTCGGTGAGCGCATACGTGCTCTTGCGCTCCTCGTCGACCCGCACGACCAGGCCCTCCTCCTCGAGCCGGGCCAGGCGCGGGTAGACCGTCCCGGGGCTCGGCCGGTAGGTGCCGCCGAAGCGGTCCGACAGGTCCGTGATCAGCTCATAGCCGTGCTTGGGCCCGGACTCCAGGAGGGACAGCAGGTAGAGCCGCAGCTGTCCGTGGGCGAAGACCGGCGCCATCATCAGGCCACCCCGTCGGCAACGCCGGAGCCCCGCAGCACGGTCACGTGACCGGACACCGTGCTGGCCGAGACGAAGCACGCGCCGTCGCCGGAGCGCAGGTCGACCTTGCGCTGGCCGGGCGACGAGCCCTTGTACTCCTCGCCGTCCACGACGAGCCGCCCGGAGACGGACTTCGCCTTGACCTGGACACCCTTGCCTGCCGGGAGGCGCACGGTGACGTCGCCCGAGACCGTCGACGCGGTGACGCTGGAGGTGCCGGAGTGCACGTCGAGCGTCAGCGAGCCGGAGACCGAGTTGGCCTGCACGAGGCTCAGCTCTCCGGACGCCGCCAGCTCGCCGGACACGGAGTTGAGCCGCAGGTCGCCGCGGTGGTCGCGCACGACGATCTCACCGGAGACCGTTTTGGCGCCGAGCCGACCGCGGGTGCTGTCGGTGATGAGGGTGCCCGAGACGGTGGACACCGACGCGTCCTCGACGACGCCGGCGAGCAGGCCGTCGGCGCTCACGGTGCCGACCCGGGCCCGCACCTCGCGCGGCACGGCGATGTGCACGTCCGCGCGGTCCTTGCCGCTGAAGTTGCGGAACTTCTCCAGGAAGCTCTCCCAGCCGCCCAGCGTGAACTGGTACCCGACGCGCAGCTCACCGCCCGACAGCGTGATCTCGAGGGGCCGCCCGTCGACCGCGTGCACCTCGATGCGGGCACCCGGCCCGTCGTGCGCGACGACGTCGACACGCCCCCCGGCCAGCTGGACCTGCAGGGTGCTGATCGCCTCGATCTCGATGATCTGCGGGCCGGCGACGACCCACGACTCGGTTGCCATGACGCTCTCCATTCGCGATATATCTCGTTCCGTCAAACACGTTATATCGCGTCTCGTCGGAAGGCAAGCCGTGCCGGGAGACAGAACGAGCCCGGACCCTGTGCGGGTCCGGGCTCGTCCGGTGGAGCGTTCGGTGGGTCAGCCGACGAGGCCGGCCTGACGCAGCTCGACCGTGAGGTCGTGCGGGCTGGTGGACGCCGACAGCGCCTCGTCGAACGTGATGACGTCGTCGCGGACCAGCTGGAAGAGGTGCTGGTCGAACGTCTGCATCTTGTAGAAGTCACCCTCGCGGATGAGGTCGATGAGCGGCGGCGCATCGGCCGGCTCGAGGATCGCGTCACGCGTACGGCCGGTGTTGATCATGACCTCGATCGCGGGACGCCGGCCGGTGCCGTCGGCCAGCCGGACGAGGCGCTGCGACACGATCCCGCGCAGGGCCTGGGCAAGCGCGATGCGGACCTGCTTCTGCTCGTGCGGCGGGAAGAAGTCGATGACGCGGTTGATCGTCTCGGCCGCGTCGATGGTGTGCAGCGTCGACAGCACGAGGTGGCCGGTCTCGGCGGCAGACAGGGCCGCACGGACGGTCTCGACGTCACGCATCTCACCCACGAGGATGACGTCGGGGTCCTGCCGCATCGCGGCACGCAGCGCCACGGTGAAGTCGGCGGTGTCCTGGCGCACCTCGCGCTGCGAGACGATCGCCTTCTTGTCCTGGTGCAGGATCTCGATCGGGTCCTCGATCGTGACGATGTTGACCTCTTTGTAGGTGTTGATGAGGTCGACCATCGACGCGAGCGTCGTCGTCTTGCCGGAGCCGGTCGGGCCCGTGACCAGGACGAGACCGCGAGGCTCGAGGGCCAGCTGGCCGATCACCTCGGGCAGCGCCAGGTCACCGAGCGCCTGAGCGCCGACGGCGACCCGCCGGAACACCAGGCCGTAGGTGCCACGGGCCTGGTACGCGTTGACACGGAACCGGCCCACGCCGGGGACCGAGTACGCGAAGTCCGCCTCGTGGTTGGTGCGGAAGTGGTCGACGAGGTCGTCGGGGATGACCTCCTCGAGCATGCGCTCGGTGTCGGCCGGCTTGAGGTCCGGCACCTGCAGCTTGCGCAGGCGGCCGTCCACGCGGACGCGAGGCGCGGAGCCGACCTTGCAGTGCAGGTCGGAGCCGCCCGTGCTCGCGAGGGCGTGCAGGAACGGGATCACTGACTGTGTCGGCTGGCTCACCCCGTAGTCATCGGACAACTGGCCCGATGACTTGAGGACCCTGGGGATGTGGGACCATGGGTGGAGTCCGGCGCCAGCGCGCTGGCGTCGATACCGAGGAGATCCCATGAGCAAGCGAGGCCGCAAGCGCCGTTCCCGCAAGGGCAGCGCCGCGAACCACGGCAACCGTCCCAACGCCTGACGGTACGAGAAAGGCCCGGTGCATCCGCACCGGGCCTTCTTTGTTGCACTCAGTCGAGCGTCGTCGTCACTCTCATGACGGTCAGCTGCTCGTGGATGCGGACGCGGAGCGTGTCCGGCGCCACCTCCTGGCAGCCACGACGAACCAGGTTCTTCACGACGACCTCGACGTCGTACTCCTCCAGGCAGCCCTGGCACTCGGCCAGGTGCGCGCGGATGACCTCGGAGTCGGGCGCCTCGAGCTCGGCGTCCAGGTACTCCCACAACCGGTCGAGCGCGTCGGCGCAGTTGTTACCGCACGCGCCTGAGTACATGGAAGTCGGCGACGCGTCCTCGGGGGCCGACTCGTCCCACTCGTTCATCACGAAACCTCCGGCGTGGTGGGGGCCGCGGCGACGAGTCCGCGCCCACGCGCATAGTCCGACAGCATCTCGCGGAGCTGGGCTCGCCCGCGGTGCAGCCGGGACATGACCGTCCCGATCGGTGTTCCCATGATCTCGGCGATCTCCTTGTACGCAAAGCCCTCGACGTCGGCCAGGTACACGGCGATGCGGAACTCCTCGGGGATGCGCTGCAGGGCGTCCTTCACGTCGGAGTCCGGCAGGTGGTCCAGCGCCTCGGCCTCGGCGGACCGGAGCCCGGCCGACGTGTGCGACTCCGCACGCGCCAGCTGCCAGTCCTCGATCTCCTCGGAGCGGGACTGCTGAGGCTCACGCTGCTTCTTGCGGTACGAGTTGATGTACGTGTTGGTGAGGATCCGGTACAGCCACGCCTTGAGGTTGGTGCCCGGGCGGTACTGGTGGAAGGCGGCGAACGCCTTCGCGAACGTCTCCTGCACCAGGTCCTCGGCGTCGGCCGGGTTGCGCGTCATGCGCAGGGCAGCGCCGTACAGCTGGTCCAGGTAGACCAGCGCCTCTGCCTCGAACCGCTCGGTGCGGGCCGCGTCGTCCTCGGCCTCGGGTGCGCGGTTGGTGTCCTCGCTCATCGCGGTCGAGCCTAGCCCCGCGAACGAGGGGCCACCGACCGGCGTGGGCCACGCCACAACGGGCTCCTGTGCCTTGTCGGTGGGGACGCTGAGAGCCCAACCGGTCAGGGCGGGCGTCGTGGGTCGGGTCTCGAGGGTGGAACAGGTCACGGAAGGCACAACGGCGCTGGCACGCGACCCATTCCCCACCCTGTCCCACCTGCGCAACCGTGTCTGGCCCGGCGTCGCCAACGAGTCGAACCGGCACTAGCGTGGCGGGCATGACGACCATCTCGGACGACTCCACCTACCTGCGGCTGCTGCGCGAGCAGATCGGCCACGAGTTCGACGCCCACCAGCAGTACGTCGCCATCGCCGTCTGGTTCGACGGCCAGGACCTGCCGCAGCTCGCGTCGCACTACTACCGGCAGGCTCTCGAGGAGCGCAACCACGCACTCATGATCGTGCGCTACCTCCTCGACCGGGACCTCGCCGTCGAGATCCCCGCCGGCAGCCCGGTGCGCAACGACTTCGACAAGGTCACCGAGCCGATCGCCCTGGCCCTCGCCCAGGAGAAGCAGGTCACCGCCCAGATCGAGGCGATCTTCCGCGCCGCCCGCGCCGAGAACGACGCGCTGGGCGAGCAGTTCCTGCTCTGGTTCCTCAAGGAGCAGGTCGAGGAGGTCGCCTCGGCGACGACCCTGCTGACGGTCGCCACGCGTGCCGGCGACAACCTGTTCGACCTCGAGAACTACGTCGCCCGCGAGCAGATCGGTGACGGCGGCGTGTCCGCCGACGCACCGACCGCCGCCGGCGGGGCCCTCTGAGAAGGAGACGACCGTGCTGCTGCGCCGTGTGGCCCGTCCGCTGTTCGCCTCGTGGTTCGTCTCGGAGGGTCTGGACGTCGTGCGCCATCCGTCCGCCCACGCCGACGAGGCGCGGGGCGCCCTGACCACGCTGCTCGGTCGCCTGCCGGCCTCGGTGCGGCAGGGGCCCGCGGGCGAGGTGATCGGCTACGAGCTGTCCGACCGACAGCTGACGACCGTCGTGCAGGTGCACGGCGCAGCGCTGGCGGGGGCGGGCATCCTGCTCTCGCTCAACAAGGCGCCCCGGATCGCCGCCCTCGCACTCGCCGCGCTGACGGCACCGCTGGTCCTGGTGAACCTGCCCCGCAAGAAGGGCACCGAGACGAAGCTGGAGCGCAGGGCGCGGCGCGAGCGGTTCGTGCGGGCGCTGGCCTTCACCGCCGGGGCCGTGCTCGCGGCGGCCGACTACGAGGGTCGACCGGGCATCGCCTGGCGGGTCCAGCGGGCGCGCCTGGAGCGGTCGGAGGCCCACTAACCTGGGTGCCATGACATCCGCCCCCTCCGTCGACCTCTGGTCGGCGCCGGTCACCGCCGGACCTCTCGACGCGCTCGTCGAGGTCCCCGGGTCGAAGTCCCTGACCAACCGCTACCTGGTGCTGGCCGCGCTCGGCGACGGTCCCGGACGCCTGCGCGGTGCGCTCCGGTCGCGGGACACGCTCCTCATGGCGGCCGCGCTCGGCGCGCTCGGCACGGGTGTCGACGAGGACGGCAGCGACTGGGTGGTCACGCCCGCGCCGCGGACGGGCGGCGCGACGATCCAGTGCGGCCTGGCGGGCACGGTCATGCGGTTCCTGCCCGCCGTGGCGGCGCTGGCCGACGGCCCGGTGCGGTTCGACGGCGACACGGCCGCGCTGGCCCGCCCGATGGGTCCGGTGCTGACCGCGCTGCGCGCCCTGGGCGTCCGCGTCGAGGAGCACGGCGAGCCGGGGCACCTGCCGTTCACGGTGCACGGGCGCGGTCGGCTCACCGGCGGCCAGGTGGACATCGACGCGTCGGAGTCCAGCCAGTTCGTCTCCGGGCTGCTCCTCGCGGCGGCAAGGTTCGAGCGCGGCCTCACGCTGCGGCACACGGGGCGCACGCTGCCGAGCCTGCCCCACATCGAGATGACCGTCGCCCTGCTGCGCGAGGCCGGCGTCGAGGTGGACGACTCGCGGACCTTCATCTGGCAGGTCGCCCCGGGCCCCATCGCCGGTCGCGACGTGCGCGTCGAGCCCGACCTCTCGAACGCCGCGCCGTTCCTGTGCGCCGCGCTCGTCTCCGGCGGGTCCGTGAGCGTCCCGGGCTGGCCGTCGCACACCACGCAGCCCGGCGGGCTGCTCCCGGGGATCCTCGAGCGCATGGGCGCCACGACCAGCCTGGACGGCGACGTGCTCACCGTCAGCGGGACCGGCGCGATCCACGGGCTGGACCTGGACCTGCACGCCGCCGGCGAGATCGCCCCGACCATCGCCGCGCTGGCCGCCCTGGCAGACTCGCCCACCCGGCTGCGCGGCATCGCGCACCTGCGCGGGCACGAGACCGACCGGCTCGCCGCCCTCGCGGCCGAGATCACGCGCGTCGGCGGTCAGGCCGAGCAGACGTCGGACGGCCTGGTCATCACGCCCCGGCCGCTGACCGGTGCCGTGTGGCGCACGTACGAGGACCACCGGATGGCCACCGCGGGTGCGCTCATCGGCCTGCGGGTGCCGGGCATCGAGGTGGAGGACGTCGCGACGACGGCCAAGACGCTGCCCGACTTCGTCGGCCTGTGGTCGGACATGCTGCTGGGGACCCGGACGCCCGCCTGATGGCTCAACGGCGCTACGACGAGCGGGACGTCCGTATCCGTCCCGGTCGCGGCTCGCGCCCCCGCACCAAGCAGCGCCCCGAGCACGCCGACGCCGAGGTCGCCCTCGTCACCGCCGTCGACCGCGGCCGGTACGCGATCCTCGTCGACCCCGACGGGCCCGACGAGCGCGTCGCCATCGCGATGAAGGCCCGCGAGCTGGGCCGCGACCGCGTGGTCCCCGGCGACCGCGTCGACATCGTCGGCGACACGTCCGGCGCCGAGGGCTCGCTGTCGCGGATCGTGCGCATCCAGGATCGCCGGACCGTGCTGCGCCGCACCGCCGACGACACCGACCCGGTCGAGCGGATCATCGTCGCCAATGCCGACCAGCTCGTGATCGTGACCGCGCTGGCCGACCCCGAGCCGCGCACCCGCATGATCGACCGCTGCGTCGCCGCCGCCTACGACGCTCGCATGGACGCCCTGCTCGCGCTGACCAAGGCCGACCTCGCCGACCCCGCGACGCTCGTCGACATGTACGCACCGATCGGCGTGCAGGTCGTCGTGAGCAGCCGGGGGGACGAGAGCGTCATCGAGGGGCTGGACGAGATCCGCGACGCGCTGGACGGGCGGACGTCCGTGCTCGTCGGACACTCCGGCGTGGGCAAGTCGACGCTGGTGAACGCGCTGGTCCCGGGCACGGGGCGCGCGGTCGGCGTGGTCAACGACGTGACCGGCCGCGGCCGGCACACCTCCAGCTCCGCGGTCGCGCTGCGGGTGCCCGGCACACGCGAGCCCACGTGGGTCATCGACACCCCCGGCGTGCGCTCGTTCGGGCTGGCACACGTGGACCCGCAGCACCTGCTGGGCGCGTTCGCGGACCTCGCCGCGGTGGCCGAGGGGTGCCCGCGTGGCTGCACGCACGCGGACGACGCCCCCGACTGCGCGCTCGACGAGTGGGTGCAGGACTCGCCGGACGAGGTCACGAAGGCCGCGCGGGGAGCCCGCCTCGAGTCGTTCCGGCGGCTCCTGGCGAGCAGGCTGGGGTCGGCCGAACCCGAGCAGCGGGAGACCGCGCGCCCCTGACGTGCGACGACGGGCCAGCCGATACCGTGTCGGGCATGAGCATCCGCCCGGGGTACGACGACGACCTGCGCCTCGCCCACGTCATCGCCGACCAGGTGGACTCGATCACGATGGCCCGCTTCAAGGCCCTCGACCTGCACGTGGAGACCAAGCCGGACCTGACGCCGGTGTCCGACGCGGACAAGACGGCCGAGGAGGTCATCCGCGGCCAGCTGTCCCGGGCGCGCCCGCGCGACGCGGTGCACGGCGAGGAGATGGGCGACACCGGTCACGGGCCGCGGCGGTGGGTGGTCGACCCCATCGACGGCACCAAGAACTTCGTCCGCGGGGTGCCCGTGTGGGCCACGCTCATCGGGCTGCTCGACGGCGACCAGGTGGTGCTGGGCCTGGTCAGCGCGCCGGCGCTCGGCCGGCGCTGGTGGGCCGCCGTCGGGTCGGGCGCCTGGACCGGCAAGTCGCTCGCTGCGGCGAGCCGGCTGCAGGTGTCGAAGGTCGACCGCCTCGCCGACGCCTCCCTGTCGTACTCGAGCCTGTCGGGGTGGGAGGAGCAGGGTCTGCTCGACCCGTTCCTCGACCTCACGCGCCGCACCTGGCGCACCCGCGCGTACGGCGACTTCTGGTCGCACGTGCTGGTCGCGGAGGGCGCCGTGGACCTCTCCGCCGAGCCGGAGCTCGCGCTGCACGACATGGCCGCGCTGGTCCCCATCGTCACCGAGGCCGGCGGCACGTTCACCTCGATCCGGGGCGTGCCCGGCCCGTTCGGTGGGTCCGCGCTCGTGTCCAACGGCCGCCTGCACCAGGCTGCGCTCGACGTGCTGGACCCGCTGCCGCAGGCTTGACCGTGTGAGCACCGACGACCGCAGCGCCCGCGCGTCCTCCTTCGAGTCCGGGGCCGCCGTGTACCGGGCGACGCGTCCGTCGTACCCCGACGAGGCGGTCCGCTGGTCCGTGCCCGCGTCCGCGCGCGACGTGCTCGACCTGGCGGCGGGCACTGGGAAGCTGACCGAGCGCCTCGTCGCGCTGGGGTACCACGTGGTCGCCGTCGAACCGTCGGACGCGATGCGTGCCGAGCTGACGACGCTCCTGCCGTCCGTCGAGTCGCACGCGGGTACCGCCGAGGCCATGGACCTGCCCGACTCGTCCGTCGATGCGGTGACGATCGCGCAGGCCTGGCACTGGGTCGACGAGCCCGCGGCGTCCGCCGAGATCGCCCGCGTGCTGCGGCCCGGCGGGCAGGTGGCCGCGATCTGGAACATCCGCGACACCACGGTCGACTGGGTCGGTCGCTGGACGGAGATCGTGCACCGCGGCGACACCCTCGGACCCGGGCTCAAGTACTGGGACCCCGTCTTCGGGTCGTCGTTCACCGACGTCGAGCGGGCGACGTTCCACTGGACGCAGCCCTTGCGCCCGGGCGACCTGCGCCTGCTCGCCAACAGCCGCAGCCACCTTCTCCTGCTTCCCGACGACGAGCGCGACGCGCTGCTCGACGAGGTCGACGACCTCGTCGCGACCCACCCCGACCTGCGCGGACGCGACGTGATCGACGTGCCGTACCGCACGGAGTGCTACCGGTCCCGCCTGCGATAGGCCATCATCGCTCGGCGCCGTGGCGATCGGCCCTGGACGACGGCACTACGCCTGGAGCGCCAGCACCTCGGGCAGCTGGTCGAGCGACGCGATGACGCGCACGCCCGCCTCCTGGGCGGCGGCCAGGTCCTGGGGCAGCACCGGCAGCCGCCGCGCGCCCGGACGGTCCAGCCAGATCCCGACGAGGCCGGCCGCCCGCGCCGCGCGTGCGTCGACGTCGAGCTCGTCGCCCACGTAGGCCGTCCGGGCGGGCTCGGTGCCGAGCCGCCGGCACGCCTCCTCGAACACGCGCGGGTCGGGCTTGCCGAACCCGAGGGTGTCGACGCCGACCAGGAGCGGGACGCGGTCGGCGAGGCCGGTGCGCTCGAGCTTGTCGGTCTGGTACGCGAGCGCGGCGTTGGTCAGGGCGCCGACGTGCAGGCCCGCGTCGACCAGACGCGCCAGGACGCCGTCCACGTCCTCGTGGGCCGCCCAGGCGTCGCGGAAGCTCGCGTCGAACACGTCGTCCCACGCGGCGTAGGCGGCGTCGTCCAGGACCGGCCCGCCGAACTCGGCGTGCAGCTCGTTGGCGCGGGACATCCGCTGCTCGACCTGACCGATCTCGCCGCGCGTGTACCGACCGAAGTGGTCGTTCACGTCGGCCCGCCAGAACGTCACCAGGTCGGCGTCCCGGTCGGGTGTCACGTCGGGCAGGTAGCGCCGGGCGATCGTCGCCAGGGCCGTGCCGAACGCCCCCCGGGTGTCCACCAGGGTGTCGTCGATGTCGAACAGGATTCCGTCGATGGGGTGCAGGCTCACGGCGACGGGCTGCTCAGACCGTCGCGCGCAGTGCGGTGAGCCGGGCCAGGGTCGCGTCGCGGCCAAGGATCTCCATCGACTCGAACAGCGGCGGCGAGATGCGGCGGCCGCTGATCGCCACGCGCAGCGGCGTGAACGCGAACCGCGGCTTGAGCGCCAGGCCGCCCTCGTCGACCAGCGCGGCCTGCAGGGCGGTCTGCGTGGCCTCCGTCGTGAACGCGGCGGCGGGGACCTGCTCCAGCGCCGAGATCGAGGCGTCCAGGACGGCCGGGGTCTCGTCGCGCAGCGCCCCGCGGGCGTCGTCGGCGATCTCGAGCGCGTCGTCCGCCACGAACAGGAAGCCGAGCATGCCCACGGCCTCGCCGAGCAGCGTGATCCGCTCCTGGATCAGCGGGGCGCCCGCGTCGAGGAGCGCCCGGTGCTCCTGCGACAGGTCCGCGTACGAGTCGGCCGGCACGAGACCCGCGCGGTGCAGGTAGGGCACCAGGCGGTCCCGGAAGTCGTCGGGTGCGAGCAGGCGGACGTGCGCCGAGTTGATGGCCTCGGCCTTCTTCTGGTCGAAGCGCGCGGGGTTCGGGTTCACGTCCGCGACGTCGAACGCGGCGACCATCTCGTCCATCGTGAAGATGTCGCGGTCCGGTCCGATCGACCAGCCGAGCAGCGCGAGGTAGTTGAGCAGCCCCTCGGGCGTCATGCCGTGGTCGCGGTGCAGGAACAGGTCCGCCTGCGGGTCGCGCTTGGACAGCTTCTTGTTGCCCTCGCCGAGCACCGACGGCAGGTGACCGAACGTGGGCATCACGGTGGCGACACCCAGCTCCAGCAGCGCGCGGTAGAGCGCGATCTGGCGGGGGGTCGACGAGAGCAGGTCCTCGCCGCGCAGCACGTGCGTGATGCCCATGAGGGCGTCGTCGACCGGGTTGACCAGCGTGTACAGCGGCTGGCCGTTGGCGCGCACGATGACGAAGTCCGGCACCGAGCCCGGCTGGAACGTGATCTCGCCTCGGACCAGGTCCGTGAACGTGATGTCGTCGTCGGGCATCCGCAGCCGCAGCGTGGCCTCGCGGCCCTCCGCCCGGTAGGCGGCCTTCTGCTCGTCGGACAGGTCGCGGTCCGCGCCGTCGTAGCCGAGCTTCGGGTCGCGACCGGCCGCCCGGTGACGGGCCTCGATCTCCTCGGGCGTCGAGAAGGACTCGTACGCGTACCCGTCTTCGACGAGCCGACGCACGACGTCGGCGTACAGGTCCGAGCGCTGCGACTGCCGGTACGGCTCGTGCGGGCCGCCGACCTCGACGCCCTCGTCCCAGTCCAGGCCGAGCCAGCGCAGCGCGTCGAGGAGCTGCAGGTACGACTCCTGCGAGTCGCGCGCCGCGTCGGTGTCCTCGATGCGGAACACGAACGTGCCGCCCGTGTGGCGCGCGTACGCCCAGTTGAACAGGGCCGTCCGGATCAGGCCGACGTGCGGCGTACCGGTGGGCGAGGGGCAGAAGCGGACGCGCACGGCAGGAGTCGCGGGAGCAGAGGAGGTCACAGGCTCCAGGTTAGTCGGGCTGCCTCGGTGGTCGGTGGCGGCGCAGGACCGATCAGCCCAGGTACGACAGCAGGAAGAGAAGAGCTCCGATGCCCGACAGGACCAGCCCCGTGACGGCGCGACCCATGCCGACAGCCGTCGGGTACCCCTCCGCCTTGATGCCACGGGCGTTCTTGATCGCGCGCACCGCCACGAGGATCGCGATGGCCGAGATGATCGCGTAGCCCAGGAAGAGCAGGACGCCGAGCACGAGGATGCCGAGGACCAGCGCCACGGTCGCGAGGCCGTTCTTCGGCTTGGTGAGCGGGCCCGCCGCCTGGCCGGACCAGCCGGCGGTCGGGTATCCGGTCACGGCTCCCGGGTAGGCCGGGGCAGACCCGTACCCCGACGCCGGGAAGGCCGACACCTGATTCGCGTGGCCCGGGTGCCCGTAGCCGCCCGGGACCATCGGGGCGGTCCACGGCTCGGGCGCAGGCGCCACAGCCGGCTGCGTGTGCTCGGTCCAGCGCGCCCCGTCCCACCACCGGTGCCCGGCCACACCCTGCGGGTCCTGGTACCAGCCCGCAGCGACGGAAGGTTCGGTCTGGCCGTACGGCACGCTCATTCGTTCATCCTTGGCTCAGGTGATCTCCGACGCAGGACGAGGCAGCCGACCACGTGCGCTGCCCGTACGCCGAGTCGGCGCCCCCAACCCCGTATCGGCACGCTGCGCCGCGCACTTCACCCCATCGGGAACGCGAGCCGCCCGCGACTCGTCGTGACGCATGCCGGCCGAACGCCCGACGTGCGTCACCACCCGCCGGTCGTCAGCGACCCGTTGCCGACTCCGCGCGGCACGAAGACCCTCGCCAGGATCGGGGTCTCGGCGAGTGGTGGTCGATGACCATCAGTGGCGGCGCAGGACCGGGTTCCTCAGGACGCCGATCTCCTCCACCTCGACCTCGACGATGTCGCGGTCCACGATCGGGCTGACGCCCGCCGGGGTGCCGGTGAGGATGAGGTCGCCGGGCAGGAGCGTGAACACCTCGGAGACGTACGACACCAGGTAGGCGGCGTCGAAGATCATCTGCGACGTGCGGCCGTCCTGCTTGAGGTCGCCGTTGACGCGGGCGCGGACGTACAGGTCGTCGACGTCGAGGCCGGGAACGATCCACGGACCGATCGGGCACGAGCCGTCGAAGCCCTTGCCGCGGGTCCACTGGCTGTCGGCGCGCTGCACGTCGCGGGCGGTGACGTCGTTGGCGACCGTGAACCCGAACACGTGGTCCAGGGCGCGGTCGGCGGTCACGTCCTTGGTGACCTTGCCGATGACGATGGCCAGCTCGGCCTCGTGCTCGACGTGCTCGGTCCAGTCGGGCAGGACGATCGGGTCGTCGGGACCGATCACGGAGGTGTTGGGCTTGAGGAAGAGGAGCGGCGCCGCCGGTACCTCGTTGCCCATCTCGGCGGCGTGCTCGGCGTAGTTGCGGCCGACACCGACGATCTTGGACCTCGGGATGACCGGGGCGAGCAGCCGGACGCTGTCGTCGTCGAGCCGGATCTGCTCCCCGGTGGGCTGCACCGGCGTGTAGAGCGGGTCGCCCGTGATGACCACGAGCTCCTCGGATCCGGCGGGACCGTCGACCAGGGCGTAGCGGGGGTCTCCCCCGGTGGTGAACCTTGCGATGCGCACGCCTCAGGGTAGTCGGGCGACCGAAGTGTTCGAGATTCGCCCGGATGCCCGGAGATCTCACCCGACGCGATCGAGTGAGTCCTGGACATCCGTCTAGGTGCTAGGACCTACGCTCGTCAGGCCCGGAACGGATGCCGGGTCGAACAGGCAGGAACAGTCATGATGACGCCCGCAGGACCCCGACAGCCTCGTCGACCCCGCACGCACCGCGGCTCGGCGACGAAGGCGTTCGCCACCGCCGCGCTCGCGGTCGTGGCCCTCGTCGTCGGCACAGCCCTCGCGGGCCCCGCCGTGGCGGCCGGCGGCACGCCGCTCATCGACTGGTCGTTCACGACGGCCACGGCACCGGCCGGCTACAGCTTCCTCGGCCGGGCCTGCCTGACCGCGGCGGGGCCTGCCACGGCGCGCGAGTGCCTGACGCCTGCGGGCGAGACGGTCGGCCCCGTGCCGGCGCAGGGCGTCGCACCGGGCTGGCTGCAGCTCACGAACGCCTCGACCGGGCCCAGCTGGGGCGGCGTCGCGGGCTCGTTGCTGTACGACGTCCCGGTGCCCGCGTCCGCGGGGCTCGTGGTGACGTTCGACCAGGTCCAGTACGGCGGCACGGGCGCCGACGGCATCGCGTTCTTCCTGTCCGACGGCACCTACGACCTCGACGACACCGGTGCGTTCGGCGGCTCTCTCGGGTACGCGCAGCGCGGCACCGGCGCGAACCCCGCTGCCGGCCGGATCGAGCCCGGCGTCGCCGGCGGCTACCTGGGCGTCGGCCTGGACGCGTACGGGAACTACACGAACGACGAGGAGGCGCGCGGGCGGGGGTGCGCGACCCCCTCCACCGCGACCGGACGGACGATCGACGCGGTCGCCCTGCGCGGACCTGGGCGTCTCGGGGTGCAGCCCGCGTGGACCGCGACCTCGACCTACCCCCGTGCGGACTGGGTCGAGGGCTACTGCCTGCTGGCGTCGAACCCGTTGAACGGCCTGACCCTGCGGAGCACGTCGACGCTCGCCCCCGACGCGACCACCACGGCCGCCATGCAGCGGCACGTGCGGGTGTCGATCGCCCCGCAGCCCGCCAGCACCACGGTCGGGCCGCAGGTCGTCGTCGAGATCGACTTCGGGGCCGGCTACCAGACGGTGCTCAGCGCGACCATGCCGGAGCCCGCGCCCCCGACGTACAAGTTCGGCTTCGCGGCGTCGACGGGCGGGTCGTCCGACGTGCACCTGGTCCGGAACGTGCACGTGGACACCACCACGCCGCTCGACGAGCTCACCCTCATCAAGCAGGTGCCGGCCGCCGGTGCTCGGGTCGCCGGCTACGTCGTCGGCGAGTCCGTGCCGTACCAGTACGTCGTCTACAACACGGGGAACCGCACGCTGACCGGCCTGGACATCACCGACCCGTCGCTCGACGGTCCGGCAACCTGCCCGACCGACCACCTGGATCCCGGCAGCTCCACCGTCTGCGCGGGCGGGCACGTGGTGACGCTGCAGGACCTCCAGGACCTCGTCACCGCCACCGCGCCGGGCCAGCCGCTGGTCTACGCACGTCCCGCGACGGCGCACGGCCTGGCCGCGGGTGCTCCACTGACGTCCGCCCCGTCCACGGCGCCCGTCCGGCTCAAGGCACCGGTCGGCACGATCCGCTCGATCGCCACGCTCGACGACCTGGACAACGACGGGCTCGCCGACGTCGGCGAGACGGTGCACTGGAGCTACGAGGTCACCGGCGACCCCGTCGTCGACCTGCACGACGTCACGGTCGAGACGCCGTCCGGCGCGGTCGTCGCGTGCGGCACGTTCGTCCTGCCCGCCGGTGCGGTGCACCTCTGCCAGGACCCGTCGCTGGTCACGGTCGTCTCCGCATCGGACGTGTCCGTCGGAAGCGTGTCGACCACGGCCCTGGCGCGCGGCGTGGACGTCGACGGTACGACCATCAACACGGCACCGAGCGCGGCGACCGTCCCCGTGGCGCCTGCCCCGGCGCCCCCGGCTCCGGCCCCGCCGGCTCCCGCTCCGCCGGGCGTGACACCACCGACTCCACCCTCGGCTCCCGCGACGCCGTCTCCGGTCACCCCCGTCAGCGTGATCGTCCCCTCGGCACCGCAGGCCACGGTCCCCGCGGCGACCCCCGAGCTCGCCATGACCGGCAGCGACCTGCGGATCGGGATCCTCGGGCTCGGCGCGCTGTTCCTCGGCGGGGCGTTGGTGGCGGTCTCCCGCCGACGTCGCGACGCCTGACCGACCCCGGTCAGGCGCGGGCGAGCACCTCGCCGTGCAGCACGGCGAACCAGCCCTCGGGCTGTTCGCCCCACTCGCGCCAGGCGTCGGCGAGCAGCTCCAGACCGACCTCGTCGGCAAGCCCGTGCGCGATGGCCTGCGCCGCGAAGTTCGACGCGACCGACCGATCGGCCCACAGGCCGGCCCACCAGGTGCGGTCCTCGGGCGTGGCGTAGCACCACACGCCGGCGCTCGGCACGATGCCCTCAGGCTCGAACCCGGCCTCGCGAACCCAGGCGAGCAGACGGCGCCCGGCGTTGGCCTCGGCGCCGTTGGCCTGCGTGACCTCGTGGTAGAGCGCGAGCCAGTCGTCGAGACCGGCGGACTGCGGGTACCAGGTCATGCCGGCGTAGTCCGCGTCGCGCACCGCGACGAGCCCGCCGGGACGGGCGACCCGGCGCATCTCGCGCAGTGCGGCGATCGGGTCGGTGAGGTGCTGCAGGACCTGGTGGGCGTGCACGACGTCGAACGAGTCGTCCTCGAACGGCAGCTCGTACGCGTCGGCCACCTGGAACGTCGCGTTCGACACCCCGGCGTCCGCGGCGGCCTTCTGCGCGATCTCGATGACGGCCGACGAGGAGTCCAAGCCGACGACCGCGCCGGTGCTCAGGCGGGTGGCGAGGTCGATGGTCACCGACCCCGGACCGCAGCCCACGTCGAGCAGACGCGCGCCCGGGACGAGCGCCGGGAGCAGGTAGGCGGCGGAGTTCTCCGCGGTGCGCCAACGGTGCGAACGCAGCACGGACTCGTGGTGTCCATGGGTGTAGACGTCGGGGTGCGCCGGAGAGTTCACGTCGAACTGTAATCATCCCAGCGGGTCAGATTTCAACAATCGGAACGAACCGTTTCGACATGCGAGATTTCGTCGCCCGGTTGGCTGTCCTACCATCCACGGATGCGGCGGATCGTGGGCATCGACGTGGCGCGGGGCATCGCCGTGCTCGGGATGATGACCGCGCACGTCGGACCGGACGACCACGGCCCGGTGCCGCCCGGCGGGTTCGCGCAGCTCGCGGACGGGCGTCCGTCGGCCCTGTTCGTCGTCCTCGCCGGCGTCTCGCTCGCCCTGCTCTCCGGCGGAGCGTCCCCGGTGACCGGCAGCGCGATGTCGCAGGCGCGCGGTCGCGTCGTCGTCCGCGCGCTCCTGGTCCTGGTCCTCGGCGTCTTTCTCGTCGCGCTCGGCACGCCCGTCGTGGTGATCCTGCCGACGTACGCCGTCCTGTTCGTCGCGGGGAGCCTCGTCCTGGGCTGGTCGCGCCGCGCGCTCCTGGTCGCGTCCGCGCTGTTCGCGGTGCTCGGCCCGCCGCTCGCCCTCTGGATCGTCGACGAGCCGGTCCAGCAGAACACGCCCCTCGGCCTGCTCGTCGGCGAGCACTATCCCGGCCTGATCTGGATGTCCTACCTGCTCACGGGCCTCGCCGTCGGGCGCAGCGACCTGCGCTCCCCGCGGCTACGGCAGGCCGGTCTGCTCGTCGGGCTCGGCCTGGTCCTGCTCGGGCACGGCGGCTCGTGGGTCGTCGAGCGGGCCACCTCGTGGCCGACCGACCTGACCAGCAGCGAGCCGCACGCCTCGTCGACGTTCGAGCTGATGGGCAACACCGGCGTCGCCTTCTTCGTCATCGTCGCCTCGCTGCTCGCGGCCGAGCACTGGCCGCGCGCGGTCTCCCCCGTCGCTGCCGTCGGCAGCCTCGCCCTCACGGCGTACACCGTGCACATCGTGGTGATCGCGATCATCGGCGACACCGTCGTCTGGCAGCCGACCGTCGCCGGCTGGCTCGCGTTCCTGGGCGTCACCACCGCCGCCTGCTGGACCTGGGCCCACTTCCTGGGGCGCGGACCCCTGGAACGGGTCATGCACGAGGTCTCGACGAGCGTCGTGCAGCCGCCCGTGCGACAGCCGAGCCCGTAGGACCTTCAGGCCAGGACGACGATCGCCCCGACCACCGCCAGCGCGGGGAACAGTCCCTGGGTCATGGCTGCCCGGGCCATGCGGCGGTCGGTCACGACCAGGACCAGCGACGCCGCGAGCATCGTGCCGCAGCCGAACAGGACCAGGGCCAGGCCGACGTCCTCGGGGCCGACGAGGGCCAGCACGACCCCGACGACCGTCCCGATCGCCAGGAACAGGTTGTAGAAGCCCTGGTTGTACGCCCACGGCTTCACCGCGGGCACGTCCTGCGTGCGCGTCCGGAACCGTGCGTGCACCGCCGGCTGCTCGAACATGACCGACTCGTACGCGAAGAACAGGACGTGCAGAACGGCGGCCAGCACGGCGAAGACTGCGGTAGCGATGAGCATCGGGCCAGTCTGCCTACCCTTGTCGGATGACCACCACCACGCCACTCCGGGGATCCGTCCTCGACCGGGCCACGTGGCAGGCGATCTCCGACCGGCACGCGGCCCGCGCCGACGACTTCACCGCGGGACGACGCGAGCGCCGGTCGAGGCACGAGAAGCACGCGATCGAGGACTTCCTGTTCGAGTACTACCCCGTCTCGCCGGCCGCCCTGCGGCGCTGGCACCCCGGTGCGGGCGTCGCGCTCGCCCCCGGGCCGGTCCCGCACGCCCAGTGGCGCTGGTACGCGACCGACGGCGACGGTGTCGTCAGCCTCGACGTCGAGGCGTACCTGACCGAGCGCGGGGAGACGCTGCGGTTCATCGCGGGCCTGCTCGGATCGACCCTCTCCCGGCCCGCGTTCACCGGCTGCTTCGGCCTGCACGAGTGGGCGATGGTCTACCGCGAGGGCGACGACGAGCACCGGCACTCCCTGCCGTTGCGGCTCGGCGCGGCCGGCACCGACGCCGTCGTGGAGTCGCACCGCATCCGCTGCACCCACTTCGACGCCTACCGGTTCTTCACGCCCGACGCCGTCGAGCGCAACACGTTGCGTCCCACCCGCGCCAACCAGGTCGACCTGGAGCAGCCGGGCTGCCTGCACGCCGGCATGGACGTGCTGACATGTCCAACATGCAATTCGGCCGCGAAGCCTCTCCCACCTCCGCTCACTCGCGCGACCCAGATCGACCATGAGCAACCAGGCTGCCTTCACGCTGCAATGGATTGCTACAAGTGGGCAACCAAGCTCGGCCCCATCGTCCCCGGAGACCTGCTATTGGACTGCTTCGAACTCGCGCTGGAGATCCGGTACACCGATATGCAGGCCTCGCCGTACGACGTGTCGTCCTACGGCCTCTCGTCGATCGCCATCGAGACCCCCGACGGGAAGGCCGAGTACACGCGGCTTCAACGAAACTACTCGACGCGGTCAAACACGCTTCGAACCCGGTTGATTGAGGTATGCGACCTCCTGCTCACCGCTCAGTAGTGACGGCTACCCCGCCGTCCATCCGTCAGGTGGGTGCGACACCGCGACTCAGCCCTGTTGCGACGACGTTGCGACGTGTCGTATCGGAGCCGTGAAGATGTCCGTCGGTTCCGGCTCGCTATCTCTTGGGTTCCGCCTGTCTGGGTGTCGGCGGGCGCCGATACGCTGCGTGTCGTGCGGCTCCCATCGGAATCTGAACGTCGCGACCTCGAACGACTCGAAATGCTCTATGCCGCGGGCGCAGCGACTGCGCCCGTGCAGAGCCTGGCAATCCTCCTCGATGCCGGTGTCGAGATTGAAGATGCGCAGCGGTGGTTACTCGGAGCCCGCGATAGGGACCTCTGCTTCGAGTTCGAGTCCGGTCTCGCCACTGAAGACCAGCTCACAGAGACAGGTCAGACCCTCGTTGAGTCCGCTCGGCAGCGGCGCGGCAGCCCTTCATACATCCGGAGCACGACGTTGTCGCGTGTGCTCGGCTGGGCCGATGCCACGGGCGGAGGGAACGTGACGTCGTTCCTGGCCAGCGAGTACTCGTGGTTCGACGGCACCGCACCGTCGTTCGAGCAAGTCGCCGAGGCAGTCGTGGCGCTGCACGGCGAGGGCTTGGTCAAGGCAAATGTCACTACAGCTTGGGGTGGCGATGTCGTTCGTGCGGACGTCTACATCCTGCCGGCGGGGAGAGATGTGATTGACGACTTCGACGGGGACGTCCGGGCATGGCGCAGATCACAAGCCACCCCACCGCAGACAGTGACCATTCACAGCAATCATGGCGCGGTTGCGGTGGGGAACAACAACTCGACTGTGACGGCCACGTCGAATGGTCTCAACGCGGACGGCGTCGCAGCACTGGTCGAGGCACTGGCGGCGGCCCGCGACGTACTCGGCCTCAGCGCGAATGACGAGATCGAGTACACGGCAAACCTGGCAATCTTGCGTGATTCCGATGAGCCGGGGCGAGTACGACGAGCCGTCGCATGGTTCGCACGGCTGGGGACAGACGTCGGCGCCAACGCGCTAGGCACGATCCTCGCTGCGCAGGCGGCGGGGCTCCTCGGATAATCCGTCCGCGCCGCACCCAGGCGCGAACCGATCCACGTGCAGCCTGTTACGCGGGCGTCGAGTCTGGCATTCTCTGGCACATGCCTGATGACCTGCCCCCAACATGGTCGGAAACTGCCGTTCGTGCGGCGCTGGCGTCCGTGCCCTACGTCGGCGGAGCCCTGGAAATCGTCTACTCGGATGTGCGCGCCCGGCGTGCCGCTCGCGCAGATGCCCTCATGGCCGAGCTGATAGCAGCAACTGGCGAAAAGCAGCTGGCGGACAGGCTCCGCGACAGCCCTTACGTCGAGTCGGTTTTTGTATCGGCCATCGACGCTGCCCTTCGGACGAGCATCGATGCGAAGCGCCATCTGTTGGTGCTGGCAGTGAGCGCAGCGGTGCTCGACGACGCGAAAGTAGATGAAAGCCTCTTACTCGCGAATGTACTCAACGAACTCGACGTGCCTCATGTCCTCGCGCTAGCTCGCATGGCAGACGAATGGCACGAACTCCTTGCGCAGGTCCCGGCCGAGCCCAGCTTCGGCATCAGCAAGGTCTGGGAAGAGACGCCAGAACCGATTCGCGCTGCGCTAGTCCGAACTGGAACGGCCGTCCCGCCGCGGACCACATTCCATGCCAGTTCCGAACCAACTCGTCAAGCCGGGATTTCTGACTTCGGACTTGAGCTGACCGCGGCCCTGCGTGCCAACGGTCTCCCCGAATGAGCAAGAGCACCGTACGGCGGACGAGATCGCCATACGCTCCGCAACTCCGGGGACCCGGCCTCGCCGAGGGCGGCATGCCCCGGCGGACAGAACGTCGACGCGTTCATTGCCCTCGAACGGAGGAGCAGTGTGCGCCTACGCTCCCACCGTGGACGCCCTGTCATCTCTTCTGGTTCCGATGTTCTCGCTCTTCGTCGGCGCCGCCATCACCTATGTCGTCAACGTTCGGGATCGAGAGCATCGCAGGGTCGAGGACGTCCTCGCAGAAGCTATCGGGGCCGTCGCAGCGGTGATCGCGACCTCCGAATTCGTCCGCGGTGTCGACTGGGACGGCGCGAGTCCGTCGGAGCGCGCCACGTTGAATACCGAAGTTGCACGAGAATCCGTGAAGGCCTGGGTCAAGTCCGTTGCCGATGCCCGCGTGGCGGTCGCACACGCCTCCGCGTACGCGCCCGAGCTCGGCACAAGACTCCGAGCATCGCCGAACGCCTTCACGCGAGACGCGGAAGAGACCATCGCGATGCTGCGGGTCGCCCTTCACGACGAGCGGCAGAGCTGGCATCGGCGTTAGGCCCGATTGGACGGGGCAGCTGTTCGGCCCGCCGCACGAAGGCCGGCCGACCGCATCCAGCGACTCGGCCAATGACTTCGGTACCGACATACTCGGCACGTGAAGATCAGACCACTACCGGGCGTGACGGGAATCCGTGCTCAGGAGGTCCTCCAGGGCGCCTCGAACGTCTTCGTCAACCTGCGGGGCGGATCCCACAGCGGCATCGAGCTGTACAACGAATACCTTCGCAAGTCGAGCGAGCAAGTGAAGATGCTTGCGTCGGTACTGCCGGCCGCGGACCTCGATCGAGTGATGACAACTCAGCGGTATTGGATGCTTCATGGCGTCGACCCAGGAGGCAAGGGTCCGGTGCTTGATGCTCTGATGGAACTGGAAATCTCGGAGAAGATCGCTGCACTCGACGAGGCGATGAAGGCGGTCGCGGACGACAACAACCGCTTTAGTCATGCTGATCTGGTGATCGTGCCCGACACGAACGTACTGCTGCACCATCCAGATTCGATCGAGCAGGTGCGTTGGGACGCCGTCGCCGCTGCAGGCGCGCGACGGATCATCGTTGCGATCCCGATACTCGTTATTGACGAACTCGACAAGGCAAAGAGGCGGACCGACAAGATCGAGAGTGGCAAGGAGCCGGTGCGGACGCGCGCGCGGCGGACGCTCGGCGTACTTGATGCCTGGTTCCAGGGTGGGCTCTCGCACAACCTGCCTGAGACATGGCCAGCAATCGAGGTCGTCCTCGTGCTGGACGACCCTGATCGCCCGCGGCTGTCGGACGCCGACTACGAAATCATCGACACCGCCCGGTCTATCGCTGATGTCTCTGGCGCCCGAGTCGTGATCGTGACCGCAGATGTTGGGATGCGGCTCAGAGCTGGCGCGGCAGGAGTCGAGGCGGTAGAGCCCCCTGCGGGTGGCGAACAGGCACAGGACTAGTCACCGTTAGTCGCCGTGTCTCGGACGAGTCCGAATTCGACGCGACCAGCACACGTCGACGAGATCGGTCGAAGGACAAGGCGAGTCAGCAAGGACCGATGTCGGCGGACCGTCAGCTGCCTACCGCTCGACCCGTGAGAATGCGCCAGCTGGGCTCATCGTCCCAAATGCAGTTCTCGTCAATCAGCGGTCGAGTCGCGTCGATAAGCCGCGGAGTAAGCGTGAGGCTGAGGGCTCTTTCACCGGCGAGCCTGCCGAGACCTGCTGCCAAGTCGGCGAGCTGCACACGTGGGTCCGCCTTCGAGTCGGCTTGCACGATACCGGCGATCGGCACGTATACCGGTAGGTCCGGATGCGGGTTGTTTGCGACGCCGACGATGATGCGGACGAGCTCGTCGGTCAGGATTGTTTGGCGGTCATGAATCAGGAGAACGGGCCCCCCGTACTGCTCGGCCCAGTAGAGCGCGGTCGGGTGAATCGCTGCGACCAGGGGTTCAAGATTGGGCTGTTCGGAGATCGCCTGGTCGGGATCGCCGTATTGGGCCGCTTGCTCGCGCGCAGCCCACACCAGGGACAGGACGTCAGCGACGTCCTTCCGATGACTGCGGAGACGGAGGTCGTCGATAACCGCGAAGAACTCGTCGAGTGTCGTCTTTTCGCCCGTGCGCTGGCGTCGCCGGATCAACGAGACGAACGCACCCAGCAGCCGATCCCAGTTCACAGTTCCGAGCGCCTTGCGGCCATGCCTGAACAGGTCCGACGCCATCTGCCGGGCTGATCCGTCAACATGGAGTTGGACACCCTGCTCATACATCTCTTCCTCGACGAGGAGGTCGATGACCTTTCCGACGGCAAAGTACAGCTTGTCGATCAGCATCACGTGTGCCCGTCCGTGAAGCGGTCCGCCGGCCATGAACAAGCCCGCCGCGTCGTCGATTGCTGAGTCCTTCAGCAACTGTTTCGCCTTCAGTTCGGGGCCGGTGATCCGGAACTGCCTACGGACGTTGGCCACGATGGCTCCGGCCTCTCGCGTGCTGAGGTCCACGCTGCCGTGTGCGAATACCCGGTGCGCACTCTCGAAGAGGTTCTCGCCGTCGCTTCCGCTCTCGTCGCACACGATCTCGACTGGCGACGTCTGCGGTTGCTCGCTCACGTCGACATCCTGGACCGCCGAACGGCAAGGGCGACAGCGTTTGGTGCGAACCGTGCCGTCATAGATCGTTGAGGTAGGCGGCGAGCCCCGTCGAGAGGATCAAGGCCTGAGCCGTATTTCGTCGGCTGTACTGCCGTCGAGACACCGCGTGCGTTGTTGCGTGGCGGACATACGACCTCGGGATCAGCTGGGCCGTAGTCGGCTCGAAGCGTTCGTGCGCATGCCAGATCGGCGCCATCGCGAGGAACGTCCTCAAGGGCCACCCGTCGACGTCCTCACGTTTCGTCGCCTTGTGGCTCGTGTACGAAGCCCGCTCCTGCTGATCGAACGCGGTGTACATCATCGAGTCCAGAGTGTTACTGGCGAGCGACTGCGCCGCCGCGACGTGACCATCGCTAGCCGCGTTGAGGGCCTGCCGGAGGAAGGGGACGTACTCGCGCGTGCGCTGGGCGGTGCACTCATCGAGGATCGCTTCGCAATCGAGGCAGATGCGCTCCATGAACCGACCGAGCAAGGCCCGGCGCGATGCCCGATCGGGCGCGCGGAGGAGCCGATCAGCGACAGGGCTGCTCGGAACGCAGTACAGCCCAATCCCTTCCTCTGCGAGGACTGCAACCTGCTTCAGATCGACGTCCAGCCGAGCAAGGTTCGGCGGGAGGATTCGGCGACCTAGGTCGAGATCCGTCAGCCAGGTCCAAGACAGGTTTGGTGCGGTCCAGCTCGCTGCGACCGTGGCGATCATGGCGCGCATTCGCTCGGAAGGGAGAGACAGTTCCGCGATGGCTGCCAGGCCCGGGCGAAGCGCGGCGGTCTGAGATGCGAACAGACTTTGCAGGGCCGTCAGGCTCGGCGCCAAGAGGCTTTCTGACTGTGTCAGCCGAAGGATCCGGCCGAGGCTCGCGGTAGTCGTAGCGCTGAGTCGGGCGAGGTCAATCGTGCTATCTCGGACGGCCTCTTCGGCGTCAGACGGTTCCGGGGCATCTGAAGGTTCCGACACGTCAGCCAACATACGACCAGCGCGGCCGACCGGGCCGAGCAGAAGCGGAGACAACCTAGTGAAGCTCATCGACATGACCGGCCAGCGGCACGGGCGCTGGACCGTGCTCCAGCTCGCGCCGCCGCTGAGCGGCAAGGCCACGTGGCTCTGCCGCTGCGACTGCGGGACGGAGCGCGCCGTGCGCGCACGGGCCCTGCGCGCTGGTGCCAGCAGCTCGTGTGGGCTGTGCGGCAGTGGAGGCAGGCCAGCCCATGGTCTGGGGGTTGGGCGCTGGAGCTACTTCGAAGCGCACAAGAAGGTGCGTCGCCGCCGTGGTCGCGCTGCCGACCGGGCCTGCGGGTGGTCGGACTGTGCCGAGCCCGCCGACGAGTGGGGACTCCTCATCGGCTCCTCACCGGAGCACGAGCACCTGGCACCGGACAACGACGGCGCGCGACTCCTCCGCTTCAGCACTGACCCCGGGGCGTATCTGGCCATGTGCCGGTCCTGTCATGCCGCTTGGGATGCAGTCCAGACGGTCCGCTGAGCACCTGCTCCCGATCCACCACCAAGAAGCTTCCGGCGCCGAGCCGGACGCGGCCGACCGGCCGCACGAACATGAAGGAGGGCCCCAGTGGCCATCAAGAAGACCACCACGGACCACGCCGCCGACCTGTACGCCGGAGTTCCTGCCGAGCTCGTCGAGGTCCTGAGGCTGAACGCCCCTGCCGTCCCCGAGCACTGGGCGCGGGACTTCTGGGTGCTCCCGATCCTGGAGCGCGTGCACCAGATCGACGCCCTGAACGAGCGAGCCGCTGCGCTCCCCGGCGAGGCCGACACGGTGACGGAGCTGCACGAGCTGGCCGAGGCCGCGTACCTGCGCCTGGTCGAGCAGTACGACGACATGGGCGGAGACGTGACCGGCGTCGAGCTGGTCGCGGCCAAGGACCGCGCGGAGCGCATCCGGGCGCGCCTGGACAGGCTGGTCGATGAGCGCCGCGACGTCGGTCCGCGCATCGATGCCGAGCGAGAGTCGCTGCGACACAGCATCCACTCTGACGTTCGACGCCAGATGGTCGAGCAGTCCTACCGCGACCACGAGGCGAACCAGAAGGAGCGAGCGCGGGCCATCGAGCGCGCCGAGGTGAAGGCGAAGGAGGCGGCAGCTCGCGAGGCCGAGGGCGCCCGCAGGGGCGCTGCGTACGAGGCCGCGCGGGGCGCCAGCTCCCCGTACCTGCCCGCCTGACAGACCTGCACGACGAACGCCCTCATTCTGGGGTCTCCTGGGATGGGGGCGCTTTTTGTCGTTCTGAGGGCCCGCGCCGGGTCTCTGCACCGCATTGGCGCAGGTCAAGTGGCAGATTGCGGCGTTTCCGATTCCCTACAACGGTCAACAATCGAGGAGACTTGCCTGCGACATAGATGTGCATGGACGTCTACAAGTGGGCGACGAAGCTCGGCCCCGTCGTGCCCGGCGACCTGCTCCTGGACTGCTTCGAGCTCGCGCGCGACATCCGCACCCTCGACATGCGGGCGTCGCCCTACGACGTCTCCTCCTACGGCCTCGAGGCGGTGGCCATCGAGACGCCCGAGGGCAAAGCCGCCTACGCCGCGGCGCAGAAGGGCTTCGCCGAGCGCGGGAACGTCCTGCGCGCCCGGCTGGTCACGGTTTGCGACGGCGTGCTACCCAGCACGGACTAGGAACGCGGGCGGCGCGGATCGCCGCGGCCGACACTCGGGCCGCGGCGCTCCCTCGCGTCAGGAGACCGTCAGCGTCCAGCTTCCGTCGGACGTGACGGCGATGATCGAGGGTCCGGCACTCAGCGGGACCGTGCCCTGGTAGGCACCGATCTCGTTGACGAGCAGCCCGAACTCGAACGGGTCGCCTGTGTCCTCGATGATGGCGAAGTTGCCTTCGCCGGCGTTGGTGGCGGCGAGCGCCCCGGCGGGTCCGTCGTAGAGGAACACCGCGTCGCCCGTGCCCGCGGGCGCGAGCGGCGGAGCAGTCGAGACCGGCGCGACCGTCAGGGTCCACGCCCCGTCGGCCGTGATCTGCACGGTGGCCGCATCTGCCAACCCCAGCTGACCGTAGATCGTCGACCCGGAGTACGGGCCGATCGTGTTGACCAGCAGGTCACCCGTCGGCTCGTTGGCGGCGTCGAGCATGGAGATCGCGAAGTTGTTGGCCCCGTCGTGCGTTGCCGTCACGATCCCGATCAGCGCGCCCGCGGGCAGCGGGACGAGGCTGTCGCCCGTACCCGACTGGGTCAGTGGCGCGAACGTCCCGAAGGTCTCGTCGGCCCATGCCTGAGGTGTCACCGCCTCGTCCGCCGGGGCCTCGTCGGGCGCGGCAGCCTCCGGCTCCTCGACGGGCTCCTCGGCAGGCGCTTCGACGACCGGGACGTCGGCGAGGTCGTCGAGCGCCGCGTTGCCGGCGTTCGACGCCGTGATGGCCGAGCTGATCAATCCCAGGACGAGGAGCACACCGGACACGATCCAGGCGACCTTCTTGTGCTCGTCGTATCCCGCCAGGCGACGCCCCTGCTTGTCACGCTGCGCCCCGACGAGCACCAGGATGATGTCGACCAGGACCCAGATCCCGAGCCCACCGAGCGTGATGAGCTTGAGGATGCCGGTGCCCACCTTGCCGAGGTAGAACCGGTCGACGCCGAAGAAGCCGAGAAACCAAGCGAACAGCCACGTCAGCACGAACGACTTCGAGGACACCTCCCCGGGTGGCTGCGCGTAGCCGGCGGGCGGGTACGGCCCTGCCGCATACGCGGCGGGCGGGTAGGCCGCGGTTGGCGGGTAGCCGCCCGGCGCGCCCTGGACCGGCGGCGGTGGGCCGTACGGAGGCGCCGCCGGAACACCGGMCGGCGGCTCCGTGGAAGCTGCGTAGGGCGGGGCCGCCGGCGCAGCCACAGGCTGTGCCTGAGGTTGTGGAGGGGCTCCGTGAGCGGGTACAGGCGGGACGGGCTGACCTTCGGGCAGGCTCGGATCGGTCGTCACGAGGACGCCTCCTTGCGTCGCCGGAGCCGGCTGTCCGTCACGACGTGTGCGGACGCCCCGGCCCCTCGCGACCCCCGCACATCGACCGTATCGGCACCGGTCTGCGGCGATACCAGAGGGAGCGGGTGAGATCGGGCCTCATCCCACCGCGTCGCACGATCCGCTGACTCCCAGCGGTCCGGGGGCGTTCACCGCTGAGTACCGGACACGCGGCGGGCGTCGTCCGGACCGAGCATCCAGCGGATCGTGCGGGTCACGGTCTCGCCCGCGACCCGGGCACCGGCGCGGCGCACGGGTCCGGGGTGCCGGACGCTGAGCTGCTCGCAGGCCCACAGGGGCAGCGACGCGACGGCAGCACGGGCGAGCGAGGCGTACGCGGGGCGCAGGGTCCACGGCACCGGCGGCTCGTGGAGCAGGAAGTCGGCGGCCTCGCGGGCGGCGGTGGACGGGCCGAGGACCGGCCGGAACTCCCGCAGCGCGATCGCCAGCTCGGACACCGAGGTCGGGACGTTCTCGGCCCCCAGGGCGACCGCGACCCGCGCGGCCTGCTCGACGTACCGGTCGGCGTCGACCGCGTCGATGTGCCGCTGGCCGTACAGCCGGTAGGACCGCAGGAAGCTGTCCACCTCGGCGACGTGGACCCAGCGCAGCAGCGTGGGGTCGGCTGCCGCGTACGCGATGCCCTCGGGCGTCGTGCCGCTGATGCGCTCGTGGACGGCCCGGACGCGGTCGATGGCGGCCTGCGCGTCGTCGGCGGTGCCGAACGTCGTGACCGCGAGGAAGGTGCTGGTCCGCGCGAGCCGGCCCCAGGGGTCGCCCTTGTACCCGGAGTGCGCCGCGACGGCTGCCATGGCTGCCGGGTGCAGGGACTGCAGGAGCAGCGCGCGCATCCCGCCGACGAACATCGAGGCGTCGCCGTGCACCGCGCGGATCGGTGAGCCGGGCAGGTACCAGCGAGGGCCGGGCGTGAGGTGGATCCGCTCGCGCTGGGCGATGCCGTCCGGACCTGCGACGCGCAGGAAGAGCTCGGTCCCGGCGCGGTCACGCAGACGCGACAGGCCTTGCAGCATCGGCCCACCGCCTCTCGTGCCCGGGTCGGAGCACTGGCTCGGTCCGACCGCTCGATGCTAGGTCGCCGACCGTCGTCGCGCGCACCGGCGCAGCGGCAGAGGCGCGACGCGAAGCGGGTCCGCGTCACCGGAGGCCAACGGAACCGGGCCTGTCCTCTTGCCCGGTTCACCTGCGACGATGCCGCCATGCCCACGTTGACCCACATCGGCGGACCGACCTTGCTCATCGAGATCGAGGGCTGGCGGCTGCTCACCGACCCGACGTTCGAGGCACCCGGTCGCACCTACTCGTTCGGCTGGGGTGCGCGCTCGCACAAGGTCGCGGGCCCCGCCCTGCAGCCGTCGGACCTCGGCACGGTCGACGCGGTCCTGCTCTCCCACGACCACCACGCCGACAACCTGGACGACGCCGGCCGCGCGTTCCTGCCGTCCGCGGGCCGCGTGCTCACGACGGTCTCGGGCGCGCGCCGTCTCGGGTCGGGCGCGGTCGGGCTGACGGCCGGGGACACCCACGTCCTGGAGGCACCCGGACGCCCGACGCTCACCATCACGGCCACCCCGGCGCGGCACGGCCCGCGGTTCAGCCACCCGATCGTCGGGGACGCCGTCGGCTTCGCCATCCGGGTGGAGGGTTCCGACGACGTCGCCGTGTGGGTGTCGGGCGACACCGTGATGTTCGACGCCCTGCGCGAGGCGATCGACCGGATGGACGTCGACATCGCCGTGCTGCACCTGGGCGCCGTGAAGTTCGGGGTCACGGGTCCCGTGCACTTCACGTTCAACACGACCGAGGCCGTCGAGGTGGTGGACCTGCTCAAGCCCCGCGTCGTCGTCCCGGTGCACTACGAGGGCTGGTCCCACTTCCGCGAGAACCGCGACGTGTTCGAGCCCGCCCTCGCCGACACGGGCGCAGACGTCCGCTGGCTCACCCCGGGCACCGCGACGCCCGTCGACTGACGATGCGGCGGCGGCGCGACACCGGCGGCCCCTCGTCGGCGGTCCCGACCGTGTGCACCTAGCCGCACCTGCGACGGGTGCGCACCACGGTGACGCGTCCGGTGCCTCACGCGTGCACTCCCGTCCCTGGCGCGGCTAGGTACGCACGGGCCGGGTCGTGTGCGCGGCAGGCGGAGTCGCGACGAGGACCTCGCGTGCGAGGATCGGGCGTGCCCGCCAGCCTCGCCGAACGCATCCCCGCCGACCCGACCGACCCCGACGCTCTGTACGAGGCGTTCACCGGCTGGGCCGAGGACCAGGGGCTCGCGCTCTACCCGCACCAGGACGAGGCGCTGCTCGAGCTGGTCACCGGTGCGCACGTGATCCTGTCGACGCCGACGGGGTCCGGGAAGTCGCTCGTCGCGGTCGCCGCCCACTTCGTCGCGCTGGCGCAGGGCCGCCGCACCTACTACACCGCGCCGCTCAAGGCCCTGGTCAGCGAGAAGTTCTTCGCGCTCGTCGAGGCGTTCGGGTCGGCGAACGTCGGCATGATGACGGGCGACTCGGCGGTGAACCCGACGGCGCCGATCATCTGCTGCACGGCGGAGATCCTGGCCAACGTCGCCCTGCGCGACGGCGACGACGCCGACGTCGGCCAGGTGATCATGGACGAGTTCCACTTCTACTCCGACCCGCAGCGCGGCTGGGCGTGGCAGGTGCCGCTGCTGGAGCTGAGCAAGGTCCAGTTCGTGCTCATGTCCGCGACGCTCGGCGACGTGGGCTTCTTCGCGGAGGACCTGGCCCGGCGGACGCACCAGCCCGTGGCCGTCATCGCCAACGCCGAGCGCCCGGTGCCGCTGACGTTCACCTACGCGATCGAGCCGCTGCACGAGCTCCTCGACGAGCTGGTCAAGACCCGGCGGGCCCCCGTCTACGTCGTGCACTTCACGCAGAAGGAGGCCGTCGAGCGCGCGCAGTCCCTGCTCTCGACCCCCCTGGCCAGCCGCGAGCAGCGCGACCGCATCGGCGACGAGATCGCGGGCTTCCGGTTCGGTCCGGGCTTCGGGAAGACGCTGAACCGGCTGCTGCGGCACGGGGTCGGCGTGCACCACGCGGGGATGCTGCCCAAGTACCGGCGAGTCGTGGAGCGCCTGACGCAGAAGGGGCTTCTGCCGGTGGTCTGCGGCACGGACACGCTCGGCGTCGGCATCAACGTGCCCATCCGCACGGTCCTGCTGACCAGCCTGGTGAAGTACGACGGCGTCCGGATGCGGCACCTGTCCGCCCGCGAGTTCCACCAGATCGCCGGGCGTGCGGGCCGGGCCGGGTTCGACACCGTCGGCGAGGTCATCATCCTGGCGCCGGAGCACGTGATCGAGAACCGCAAGCTGCTCGAGCGCGCCGGCGACGACCCGAAGAAGCTCAAGAAGATCGTCCGCAAGAAGGCGCCCGAGGGGCACGTCAACTGGACGGACAAGACGTTCGAGCGCCTGCGCGATGCGCCGCCCGAGCCCCTGACCAGCAGCTTCGCGGTGTCGCACGCGATGGTGCTGAACGTCCTGGCGCGTCAGGCACGCGGCGTCGACTCCGTGGCCGCCATGACCAGGCTGCTCACCGACAACCACGAGCCGCCGGGGGCTCAGGGCCGGCACGTCCGCCGTGCCATCGCGGTCTACCGGTCGCTCAAGGCCGCCGGGGTGATCGAGCGCCCGTGGATCGACGACGGCAACGGGCACCGCCACCGGGGCCTGAACCTCACGACCGACCTGCCGCCCAACTTCGCGCTCAACCAGGCGCTGTCGCCGTTCGCGTACGCGGCCCTGGACCTGCTCGACCAGGAGGACCCGGCCTACGCGCACGACGTGGTCTCGGTGCTCGAGTCGACGCTCGACGACCCGCGCCAGGTGCTCTCCGCCCAGGAGAACAAGGCGCGCGGCGAGGCGGTCGCGGCCATGAAGGCCGACGGCATCGAGTACGACGAGCGCATGGCGCTGCTGGAGAACGTCTCCTACCCCAAGCCGCTCGCCGAGCTGCTCGAGGCCATGTTCGTCACCTACCGGCAGACCAACCCCTGGGTCGCCGACCTCGCCCTGTCCCCCAAGTCCGTGGTCCGCGACATGCACGAGCGGGCCATGAGCTTCGCCGAGTACGTCGCCTACTACCAGCTGGACCGCACCGAGGGCGTGCTGCTGCGGTACCTCGCCGACGCCTATCGCGCCCTGCGTCAGACCGTGCCGGAGGACGCACGCACCGAGGAGCTCTGGGAGCTCATCGAGTGGCTGGGCGACCTGGTCCGCCGCACCGACTCCAGCCTTCTCGACGAGTGGGAGCGGTTGTCCAACCCGTTGGACGAGCACGGCGCTGACGCCCCCGGCGGTGTGGACGAGGACGTGCCGGAGCCGATCACCGCTAATCCCCGGGTGTTCCGCGCCCTCGTCCGCGGGGCGATGTTCCGCCGCGTCGAGCTGGCCGCCCGCGAGTACTACGGCGGGCTCGCGCAGCTCGGGGACCTGGACGCCGACGGGGAGCCGTGGACGGTCGACCGGTGGCGCGACGCCCTGGACCCGTTCTACGACGACCACGACGAGATCCTCACGGGCTCGCCCGCGCGCGGTCCGGCGCTCTTCCAGGTGACGCCCGGACGCGGCACGTGGACCGTCCGGCAGCTGCTCGACGACCCCGAGGGCGACCACGACTGGCGCATCGACGCGGTGGTGGACCTGGTGGGTTCCGACGAGACGAGCGAGGTCCAGCTGCGGATCACGGCCGTCGGACCGTTGTGACAGGCTGGCCCTTGTGGCCAAGCACGCACCGACCGGCACCCCCGCGCTCGTCGCCCTGAGCGCCGCCGGGGTCGAGCACACCGCGCACGCGTACGAGCACGACCCGGCCTCCGACCTCGGCTACGGCCTCGAGGCGGCCGCGGCGATCGGCGTCCCGCCCGAGCAGGTGTTCAAGACGCTCATGACGACCGTGGACGGCACGCTCACGGTCGCCGTCGTCCCGGTGACCGGCCAGCTCGACCTCAAGGCCCTCGCGCACGCCGTGGACGGCAAGAAGGCCGCGATGGCGGACAAGCACGCCGCCGAGCGGGCCACCGGCTACGTCGTCGGCGGCATCTCCCCGCTCGGGCAGCGCGCGGCCCACCCCACGGTGATCGACGAGACCGCGTGGCTCTTCGACACGGTGTTCGTCTCCGGGGGCCGACGAGGTCTCGACGTCGAGCTGTCGCCCGACGACCTGGTCCGGCTCACCGCCGCGACCGTCGCGGACATCGCGCGCGACTGATGGCCACCTGGGAGGACGTCGCCGCGGTGGCTCTCGCGCTGCCCGAGACGACCCAGGACGAGCTCGTCTGGTCGGTGCGGGGCAAGGTCGTGGTCAAGGAGCGACGGCTGCGACCGGCGGACCTCAAGGCGCTGGGCGACGCGGTGCCCGAGGGGCCGGTCCTCATGGTGCACACCGGCGACCTCGTCACCAAGGACGAGATGCTCGCGCGGCGGCCCGACGCCTACTTCGTCACGCCGCACTTCCACGCCTACCCCGCGGTCCTCGTCCGGCTCGACGACATCGACGTCGAGGAGCTGTCGGACGCGATCGTGGAGGCGTGGCTGAGGACGGCGCCGAAGACGCTCGCCGACCAGTGGCTCGCCGAGCATCCGCACGGCCTCTAGTGCCCGTAGGCCGCCATCACGCGGTCCGACGGGACGATCTGCTTGCCCAGCGGCACCAGGGAGATCGGCACCATCTTCCAGTTGGCGAGCGCCAGCGGGATCCCGATGATCGTGATCGCCTCGAGGATGCCCGTGACGATGTGCATGAGCGCGAGCCACCAGCCGGCGACGATGATCCAGATGACGTTGCCGATCACCGACCACGCGCCCGCGGTCTGCTTGTCGACGACGGTCCGCCCGAACGGCCACAGCGCGTAGCTCGCCATCCGGAACGACGCGATGCCGAACGGGATCGTGACGATGAGGATGCAGCAGATGATCCCCGCGAGCACATAGCCCAGCGCCAGCCAGAAGCCGGCGAGCACGAGCCAGATGAGGTTGAGCAGCGTCTTCACTGGTCCAGGGTGCACCACGGCGGCCGGATAGTCTGCCTCCCATGACCGTCGACCCCGCCGCGGTGGCCGACCGGCTCGCCGCGCTGCGGGCCCGGATCGCCGCCGCCGAGATCGCGGCCGGTCGTCCCCCGGGGTCCGTGCGGCTGCTGCTGGCGACCAAGACCCAGGACGCGTCAATGATCCGGGCCGCGGTCGAGTCCGACACCGGGAGCCCGCACCCGCTGCTCGTTGGCGAGAACCGGGTGCAGGAGCTCGTCGCCAAGGGCCCCCTGCTCGCGGACCTGGGCGTGACGACGCACCTCATCGGCCCGCTTCAGTCCAACAAGGTCAACGCGGCGCTGCGCTGGGCGTCGTGCATCGAGTCGGTCGCGTCGCTCGACCTGGCCGAGCGCCTCGCGGAGCGTGCGCCGCAGCTTGAGGTGTACGTGCAGGTCAACGTCTCGGGCGAGCCGACGAAGCACGGTGCGGCACCGTCGGAGGCGGCCGGCCTGGCGCGCGCGATCGGTGCGCTGGACGGCCTGCGCCTGACCGGCTTCATGACGGTCGGCGCCAACTCGCCCGACGCCCACGTGGTGCGCGCGGGCTACGCACTGCTGCGCGGGCTGCGCGACGAGATCGTCGCGTCGGGTGCACCGGGCACGGCGGACGCGCACGAGCTGTCGATGGGGATGAGCGGCGACCTCGAGCTCGCCATCGCGGAGGGCGCGACGGTCGTGCGCGTCGGCAGCGCCCTGTTCGGGGCGCGTCCGGCCTAGGCGCCGCGGCGGGCCGTCGGTCGCGCCCCGCCGCGCAGCAGCACCACGCGCGTGGCGCTCGCCCGCGCACCGGACGCGCGCCGTCGGGCGCTCGCCAGCTCGCGCGCGTGCAGCAGGCTCATGCGGCGGATCTCGCGGTCGAGGCCGGTGTCGGTGGTCATCTCGTTCTCCTTCGTCGCAAGGAGGAGCCGCCGACCCGGACCCTGATACGTCAAGGTCCCTTGACACCCGCTGACCATGTCAAGCACCCTTGTCACGTCAAGGTCGCTTGACACATTACGGACCCGGGGGCTGATCGATGGACACCACGCTCGCCACGCTGCAGGGGCTCGACCTGCCGACGGTCAGCGCCGTCGTGCTCGTCGGCGCCGCCCTCGCACTGGTCGTGCTCGACCCGGTCGCAGGACGCCGCTCGTACCGTGCCTTCCTCACGCGCCTGGAGACCGATCCGGCCGCCCGGGTCCGCTTCTACCGTCGCTGGACGCGGCAGGGCTGGCTCCTCGGCACGGCCGTCGTCGCGGTGGTGCTCGCGCTCCCCGGCGTCGCACCCGGCGATCTCGGCCTGCGCCTGCCGGACCCGTCGGGGCTCCATGGGGCGCCGTCGGTCCTCGTCGGCGGGCTGATCGGTCTCGGCATCGTCGCCGTCGCCGGGTTCCTGCTGCGCCACCGCCTCCCCGCCGACCCGCGGCCGGCCCCGCACCCGATGCACCCGGTGACCGCCGCCGACCGCCGAGGCTGGGCCTGGCTGTCGCTCAGCKCCGGCGTGACGGAGGAGGTCACGTTCCGCGGTCTGGTGGTCCTGGCGCTCGCCACGGTGCTGCCGGGCACGGACCCGGCCGTGGTGGTCGTCGTCGGCGCGGCCGCGTTCGGGCTCGCGCACTGGTACCAGGGCGTCCTCGGGATGGTGAGCACGGGCATCCTCGGCGCCATCCTCGTCAGCCTCTACCTCGGCACCGGCTCCCTGCTGATCCCGATGGTCGTGCACGTGCTGATCGATCTCGCCGTCCTGGCCCGCCTCGCACCCGTCACAGAGCCGGAGCCCGCATGAGGAACGAGATCCGCCGGCTGCGCGAGGAGTCGGGCCTGTCCCAGGCGGCGCTCGCCGAGGCGCTCGCGGTGTCCCGGCAGACCGTGAACTCCCTCGAGACCGGCCGCTACGACCCGTCCCTGCCGCTCGCCTTCGCCATCGCCCGCCACTTCGACCTCACGATCGAGGAGATCTTCCATGTCGACGACTGACCAGCGCCGCAGCCCCCTGCGGGCAGCGATCCCCCTCCTGGCGGCCGGGGTCGCCGTCGTGGCGATCTCGGCGTACTTCCTGGCGATCGGGGAGCCGGACACCGCGGCCGGCGCCGTGGTCGGCGGACTGCCCTTCCTCGTGCTGGCGGGCGTCGCGCTCTGGCGCACGTGGCGCCGGCCCGGGTCGAGCGGCACCGCGGGCCGCACCCTGTCGGGCCAGCCCGACGAGCGCGACCGGGCGATCGTGACCGGCGCGTTCGCGTGGACCGGCATCGCGGCCGTCCTCGCGATCGGCGTCGCGACGGTCGCCGTGACGTTCGGCGCAGACCCCCTGCTGGTGCTCCAGCTCGTCATGCTCGTGGTCTACGTCGTGCTCGTCGGCGCGTTCGTGGTGCTCAGCCGCCGCACGTGACGCGAAGATGGGACACGTGGCCGACGACAAGAGGTTCCCGCGCTGGGTGTACGGGGTCGGCACCGAGCCCGACGCCCGGTTCTCCCTGGCCAACGAGCGCACGTTCCTGGCCTGGATCCGCACCTCGCTGGCACTCCTCGCCGGCGGGGTCGCGCTCGAGGCGCTCGAGCTGCCCATCGAGGAGCACCTGCGGTTCTCGGCGGCCCTCGTCCTGGTCGTCGTCGGGCTCGTCGCGCCCGTGACCGCCTGGATCGGCTGGGCGCAGGCCGAGCGCGCCGTCCGGCTCGGCACCCGCCTGCCGTCCCCGTCGGCGTTCGGGCTGCTCGTCGTCGGCGTGTTCGTGGCCGGCCTGCTCGTGCTCGTCGGCCTGGTCGCGGCGTGACCGACCCGGCCCCGACGACCCTCGCCGCCGAGCGCACGCACCTGGCCTGGCGGCGCACGGCGCTGGGCCTCACCGCCGGCGGGGTCGCCGCCGCGCACTTCCTGCAGGCGTTCGCCGGCGGCGCCGCGTGGAGCATCGCCGCGGCCGGTGCCATCGTGGCCACCGCCCTCGCGGTCAGCTCGAGACGGCGCAACCGCTCCGGGAGCCAGATCGACGGACGCCTCGTCGCCGTCTGCTCCTGCGGGCTGCTGCTGCTCGGGGTCGGCGCCCTCGCCTTCGTCCTGCTCCAGGGCCCCTAGGGGACTCGAGCCGTCCAGACCGGGTCGCCGAACTTGGTCTCCACCAGCTCGCCCGCCCGCGCCAGCTCCTCGGGCCGCAGCGCGCCGTCGACCGTCGGGTACTGCCGCCGGAAGTGGGCGACGAACGCGTCGATGACCGCCTCGCGGGGCAGCTGCGTCTGGGAGCGCACCGGGTCGACACGCTTGGCGGCACTGGCCGTGCCCTTGTCCGACAGCTTCTCGCGCCCGATCCGCAGCACCTGCAGCATCTTGTCCGCGTCGATGTCGTAGGACATGGTCACGTGGTGCAGCACGGCCCCGCCGACCACGCGCTTCTGCGCCGAGCCGGCGAGCTTCCCGGCGGGCGACGAGATGTCGTTGAGCCCGGTCAGCGTGGCGTGCACCCCGACGTCCGCGAGCGCGCCGAGCACCCACTGGTTGAGGAACGCGTAGGACTCCTCGAAGGTCATGCCGTCGACCAGCGAGGAGGGCACCACCAGCGAGAACGTGATGCAGTTGCCCGCCTCCATGAACATCGCGCCGCCGCCGGAGATCCGTCGCACGACCGTGATGCCGTAGTGCTCCGCGGCCGCCAGGTCGACCTCGTTGCGCAGCGACTGGAACGACCCGATGATCACTGCCGGCTCGACCCACTCCCAGAACCGCAGCGTGGGCCCGCGACGGCCGGACGCGAGCTCCTCGGTGAGCACCTGGTCCAGGGCAGCGTGCAACGCGGGCGGGAGCGGTCCGGGATGGATCAGCTCGAAGGTGTGGTCGGCCCACGTCGTCGAGTAGCCGAGCGCCCGACGGACCGCCGACGCCACGGCACGGGCGTCGAAGCCGACCATCGTCACCGGGAGCACGTACCGCTCGAGCGCGTCCGTCACGGCACCGGCGAGCTGGGCGGAGCTCGCGTCCCGCGGGAGCCCATCGAGCGCCGCGGACAGGACGTCGAGGGCCTCGTCAGGCTCGAGGAAGAAGTCGCCGCTCACGCTCACGTCACGCAGGAGCCCGTCCACCACGTCGAGGTCGACCGCGACGAGCTTGCCTCCGGGGACCTTGTACTCACCGTGCACCCGACGAGCCTATGCACGTTCCCCGGTCATCCGAGCGCGCGGACCGCCAGCTGGGCGCGTCCCTGCACCATCGCGGACAGGGACTCGGGGTCACCCAGCGTCGCCAGAGCGGTCTCGGACGTGCCCCCCGACAGCGCCTGCGCCGTCCACGACACGATGGTGTTGCCGACGAGCATCTGCCCCTCGTACGCGGGGATGGTGGTCCCCCCGACGGTCCGGTCGACCTCCAGCACGATCGACGGGTACACGCCCTGGCCCTCGATGGCCGGCTGGGCGGTCCAGCTCGTCCCCTCGACGCCGGTGTCCACCTCGCGGTAGGTCGGGCACGCGTCGATCGTCGTGACGAGCTCGCGGAACGCCTCCCGTGCCGCCGCAGGGTCGGTCAGGACGGTCACCTCCTGCTGGAAGTCCATCGCCTCGTTGCCCCAGCTGCGGACGTCGTAGAACGCGGGCGGCGCGGCGACGACGGTCACCGCCAGCACGCAGGAGTCGGGCTCGACCACGGTCCCGACGGGCAGACCCCAGCCCTTCTGCCCGGAGGTGATCCGCTCCTCCACGCCCGGGTCGGCGGCGGGCACGTCGGCCACGAGGTCCGCGGCCGTGACGAACAGGCCGAGGCTCGTCGTCGCGTCGAAGACCGCGTCGGAGCCGGGCGGCGCGACGGAGATCGACGGGGACGGCGACGGCGAAGGGGCGGACTGCGTGGGCGTGGGCACGTACGTCTGGGTCGGCGTCGGCTCGGTCTCGACCGACCACGGCTCGGCGACGAGCAGGATCAGGACGGCGAGCGCGCCGAGGGCCGCCAGGAGCCACCACCAACCGCGCGCTGTCGGGGTCCGGGGGGCGGTCTCCACGCCCTCGGGACCGTCGGGATCGGAGGCGGGCGGGGCGGAGCCGGACACGACCGCTCCCCCTCTCGCCGCATCGGCCGCCACGCGCGTCCGTCAGATCCCGAGGTTAGCCGCGCCGGTGACCGGCGCAGGGATGAAAAGCTCAGCGCGGCGCGATGCCGTGGTGGTAGAGCCCCCAGATGGCGGAGTCCGTGAGCGCCTCCCACGAGGCCTCCAGCAGGTTCGGGCCGACGCCGACCGTGCTCCAGGAGTCCTGGCCGTCGCTCATCTCGATGAGCACGCGCGTGACCGCGTCGGTGCCGTACATCGAGTCGAGGATGCGCACCTTGAAGTCGATGAGCTCGAACTCCTCGAGCTCCGGGTACACCTTGAGCAGCGCCTGGCGCAGTGCGTGGTCGAGGGCGTTGACGGGGCCGACGCCCTCGCCGGTGCTCACGATGCGCTCGCCGCCGGCGTGCAGCTTGACGGTCGCCTCGGCGGTCGCCGGGGTCCCCCGCGGTCCGCGCCGCTCGACGATCGCGCGCCACGACTCGACGGTGAAGTACTGGGCCCGCTGCCCGTTGAGCTCCTCGAGGAGCAGGAGCTCGAACGAGGCGTCCGCCGCCTCGTAGGTGTACCCGTTGGCCTCGGCGTCCTTGACGCGGTCGGTCACCCGGCCGAGCACGTCGGGGCGGTCCGCGAGGTCGAAGCCCAGCTCGCGGCCCTTCAGCTCGATCGACGCACGGCCGGCCATGTCCGAGATGAGCATGCGCATGTCGTTGCCCACGTTGGCGGGGTCGGTGTGCTGGTACAGGTCCGGGTCCACGCGGATCGCCGAGGCGTGCAGCCCGGCCTTGTGCGCGAACGCGCTGGCACCCACGTACGGCGAGCGCGCGAACGGCGAGATGTTGGTGATGTCGCTGATCGCGTGCGCGATGCGCGTCAGGTCCCGCAGGCCGCCGGGGCGCCCCTCGGTCGTCTTCAGCACCTGCAGGTCGTACTTGAGCTCGAGGTTGGCGACGACGGCCAGCAGGTCGGCGTTTCCGGTGCGCTCCCCGTACCCGTTGACGGTCCCCTGGACGTGCGAGCAGCCGGCCTCGACCGCCGCCAGGGTGTTGGCGACGGCGCAGCCGGAGTCGTTGTGCGCGTGCATCCCGAGGATCGCGTCGGGCCCTACGGCACCGCGGATCTCGTGCACGATCTCGGCGACCCACGCCGGCACCATGCCCCCGTTGGTGTCGCAGAGGGCGACGACCTCGGCACCCGCCTCGAACCCGGCCAGCACGGCCGCGCGCGAGTACGCCGGGTCGAACCGGTAGCCGTCGAAGAAGTGCTCCGCGTCGACGACGACCCGGCGCCCCTCCCGCACGAGGAACGCGACCGTGTCCGCGATCATCGCGATGTTCTCCTCGCCCGTCGTGCGCAGCGCGCGCTCGGCGTGCCGCAGGTCGTGCTTCGCGACGATCGCCACGACCGGCGCCTCGGAGTCGACGAGCGCCCGCACCTGGGCGTCGTCGACCGCACGCGTCCCGGCCTTGCGGGTGCTGCCGAACGCCGCGAGCTCGGCGTTGCGGAAGTCCAGCTCCTTGGCCGCGCGCTTGAAGAACTCCGTGTCCTTCGGCACCGCGCCCGGCCAGCCGCCCTCGATGAACCCGACCCCCAGCTCGTCGAGCAACGGCGCGATCAGCAGCTTGTCGGCGACAGAGAGGTTCATGCCCTCCTGCTGGGCGCCGTCGCGCAGGGTCGTGTCGTAGACCTGGAACGAGTTCAGTGCGGGGACGGACACGATGTGCTCTCTCTGTCGTGCTGGGATCTTCTTCGTCGTGCTGCGACGTCGGTTCGTGCTCAGTACGGCCGGCGAGGGTGTGCCGGTGCAGTCGACGGTAGCCGGGGCGGAGGTGGTGCCTCGACCAACAAAAAGACCCCCCGGGGTACGGGAGGTCTGCGCGTCAGCGGGTGGGCCGACGCGCTACTCGATAATGAGGGTGCTGCTGTTCACCCTCGCATCGTGGCACACGTCACGTCCCGCGGTCACGCGTTCCACCCCTTGGACATCGCGTCCATCCCCGTCGCGTGCCAGAACGCACGGTTTGTCCCCTCCTCGCTAGCGTGGGTCCTGTGCGGCTGCCCGGCCACACGTGGGAAGAGCACCCAGGAGACCGCATGTCGATCCCCAACCCGCCGCCCGAGCGACAGTCGGCCTACGAGCAGCCGCCGCACGGCCAGCACGCCGCGTCCGCCCCACCGCCTGCGCCGGCGCCGCCGACGACCGCGTTCCCTCCGGTCGCCGCTCCGGTGGCCGCAGAGCCCGTGGTCGCCCAACCCGTGGCCGTGCCACCTTCCGTCGCCCCGGCCGTCGCCGCGGTCCCCGTGGCTGCCGCCGCGCCGCGCTCCACATCTCCGTCCGTGGACAACGGCCGGTACTGGGCCGGCGTCGCCGCGACCGCGCTCGTCGCCGCCCTCGTGGGGCTGGTCGGCGTGCTGATCATCGACCAGATCCTCAAGATCGACCTCGTCGTCAAGGACCTGTTCGGCACGGACTCGGTCAGCGCGGCCTACGTGGTGGGCGGCGTCCTGTCGGCGATCGTCGCCGGCGCCCTGCTGCAGCTCCTCGTGATGACCACGCCACGCCCCCGCGCCTTCTTCGGCTGGATCATGTTCCTGGCCCTCGTCGTCGCGGCGCTCATCCCGCTGACCTGGACCGACTCCACGAAGTCGGCGCTCACGTCGGGAGCGCTCAACCTCGTCGTCGGCATCGCGATCTGGTCGCTGCTGTCCGGCGTGCTGTCCCGGACGCTGAGGCCCGGCACCGTCGTCGAGTAGTCGCGCTCCACGACGAACGGCCGGCCACCCCGCTCTCGGGTGACCGGCCGTTCGGCTGTCCGGGGCTACGCGAGCCGGTGCAGCCAGCCGTGCCGGTCGGCGGCGCGGCCGTACTGGATGTCGGTGAGCTCGGCGCGGATCCGGGTGGTGATCGGACCGGCCGTGCCGTCGCCGACGGTGAGGTCGAAGCCCTCGCCCGCGAGCCGGCCGATCGGGGTCATCACGGCCGCCGTCCCGCACGCGAAGACCTCGCTGACGGATCCGTCGGCCAGCCCGCTCTTGAGCTCGGCCAGCGTGATCGGGCGCTCGGAGATCTCGTGGCCCGCGTCCGTGAGGAGCCGCAGGATCGACGAGCGCGTGACGCCCTCGAGGATCGAGCCCGAGACGGGCGGGGTCGCGACGCTGCCGTCGGAGTACACGACGCAGACGTTCATGCCGCCGAGCTCCTCGAGGTAGGTGTTGGTCGACGCGTCCAGGAAGCAGACCTGCTCGAAGCCCTTGGCGTAGGCCTCCTGCTGCGGCAGCAGGCTCGCGGCGTAGTTGCCGCCGCACTTGGCGTCGCCCGTGCCGCCCGCGCCGGCGCGGTGGTAGTCCTCGGCGACCCAGATGGACACCGGTCGCACCCCGCCGGCGAAGTACGGACCCACGGGCGACGCGATGACGAGGAACTCGGCCTCGAGCGACGGGCGCACCCCGAGGAACGTCTCCGACGCGTACATGAACGGCCGCAGGTACAGGCTCGTCTCCTCGCCGCCGGGCACCCAGGCCAGGTCCGTCGCGACGAGGGCCTGGATGGCGCCCAGGAAGTCGGCCTCCGACAGCGGCGGCAGCGCGAGGCGGTGCGCGGAGCGCGCGAACCGTGCGGCGTTGGCCTGCGGCCGGAACGTCCACACCGAGCCGTCGGGGTGCCTGTACGCCTTGAGACCCTCGAAGATCTCCTGCGCGTAGTGCAGGACGGCCGTCGCCGGGTCCATCTGCAGCGGGCCGTACTTCTCGACGCGCCGGTTCGACCAGCCCGTCTCCTGCGAGTAGGAGATGCGGGCCATGTGCTCGGTGAACACGGTGCCGAACTTCGGCGCGGCGAGGGCGGCCTCGCGCTGGGCGTCGGGGACGGGCGTGTCCGTCCGCGTGATCTCGAAGAGGTCCGTGGACGTGGGGTGTGCGAGGGTGCTCATGTTCGGGGGCCTTTCACCAGAGTCGGAAACGACGGTACCGGTGAGGACGGCCGGGTGGACAGGCGAGACGGTGCCGTTCGACGGACCGCGTCGCCGCGGAGCAGGACGAGTCAGCCGGCGATGCGCGCGGCGAGGTCCTTGCCCACCTCGGCCGTCGACCGTACTCGCTCGCTCGTGCCGCGCTCCGCGATGTCGTCGGCGACGGCCTTCTCGACGGAGGCCGCGGCGTCCGTCAGGCCGAGGTGCTCGAGCAGCAGCGCGACCGACAGCACCGTGGCGGTCGGGTCGGCCTTGCCCTGGCCCGCGATGTCCGGGGCCGAACCGTGCACCGGCTCGAACATGCTCGGGGCCGTGCGGTCCGGGTTGATGTTCGCCGACGCGGCCAGGCCGATGCCGCCGGTGATCGCGGCGGCGAGGTCGGTGAGGATGTCGCCGAAGAGGTTGTCGGTGACGATCACGTCGAACCGCGACGGGTTGGTCACCAGGAAGATGGTCGCGGCGTCCACGTGCAGGTAGTCGACGGTGACGTCGGGGAACTCGGCGTTCACGGCCTCGACCGTGCGGCGCCACAGGTGGCCGGCGTGGACCAGCACGTTGTGCTTGTGCACGAGCGTCAGCTTCTTGCGCGGGCGGGCCGCGGCGCGGGCGAACGCGTCGCGCACCACGCGCTCGACGCCGAACGCGGTGTTCACGCTCACCTCGTTGGCCACCTCGTGCGGCGTGCCGACGCGGATCGCGCCGCCGTTGCCCACGTACGGACCCTCGGTGCCTTCGCGGACCACGACGAAGTCGATCTCGCCCGGGTTGCCCAGCGGGGAGGCGACACCCGGGTAGAGCCGGCTCGGGCGCAGGTTGACGTAGTGGTCGAGCGCGAAGCGCAGCTTGAGCAGCAGCCCGCGCTCCAGGACGCCTGACGGCACGCTCGGGTCCCCGATGGCGCCCAGCAGGATCGCGTCGTGCGTGCGGATCGCGTCGAGGTCGGTGTCCGTCAGCGTCTCGCCGGTCGCGTGCCAGCGGCGCGCGCCCAGGTCGAAGTCCGTCGTCGACACCGTGACCGGTCCCCCGTGCAGCGCCGTGTCGAGAGCCAGCAGGCCCTGCTCCACGACCTCCGTGCCGATGCCGTCCCCGGCCACGACGGCGAGGTTGATGTGCTGGGCAGCGGTGGTGTCGACCATGGTCCGAGCCTAACGCCCGTCCCACCGGTCGGGACGGGTGTCTCAAAGGACGGTCAGTCGACCGCGGGCGTGGGGCCGGTCGTCGGGTAGATGATCTCGAACCGCTCGAGCACGACCTCGGACGCCGGCGAGAAGTCGTCCCCCAGCACCGCGCCGAAGGACACCTCGTGCTCGGCGACCCACGACTCGAGCGTCGCTTCCGCGCCACCCTCGGCGGCGGCGTGCTCGGCCGTCACCTCGTCGAACGTCACGACCTCGACCTCGGTGGTCCGCAGGACCGCCTTGGGCTCGCCGCCGGCGTCGGTGACGATCGACAGGTCCCCGACCCGCGGGACGTCGAGGCCCGCGGACGTCAGCTGCGCGAGCACGGTCGCCGTGCCGGTGCGCGAGCCGTCGAGCACGCGGCCGAGCAGGTCCTCCGCCTCGGGCCCCTCGCCGTACGACCACGAGGGCGGCGGCACGACGTCGTCGGGGGTGCCGCCCATGACCGAGTCCATCTTGCCGAGACCGACGTGACCGCGGGCTGCCTGCCAGAACGCCGTGATCCGCAGATCCTCGACCTCCCCGGCCACGTCCTGCGTCGGTGCCTGCTCGTCGGTCATCGTCGTCCCTCCGTCGTCGGTACGCCCATCGTCGCGCACGCCACGGGCCAGACCCTACCCACCCAGCACGGCGAGCGCGGCCGCTCGTCCGCGAGCGCTCCCGCGCGTCGCCCGGCGCTGTCACCACGCCTCAGCGCTCGGTGACGCGACACAGCGTTCGGTGACGCTCGAATGACGAACGGCACCGCGCCATGCGGTGCCGTTCGTCATGGTGAGGTGGGCGATCAGCGCGCCGCGCTGCCCTCGACGTAGTCGCTGTCCGAGGGCTTCACCCAGGCGAACAGCTTGCGCAGCTCGCGGCCGACGGGCTCGATCGGGTGGTTCTGACCCTTCTCGCGCAGCGCCTTGAACTCGGGGGCGCCGGCGTCCTGGTCGTTGATGAACCGCTCGGCGAACGCGCCGGACTGGATGTCGGCGAGGACGGCCTGCATGTTCGCCTTGACGTCCGGCGTGATGACGCGCGGGCCGGAGACGTAGTCGCCGTACTCGGCGGTGTCGGAGACGGACCAGCGCTGCTTGGTGATGCCGCCCTCGAAGATGAGGTCGACGATCAGCTTCAGCTCGTGCAGGACCTCGAAGTACGCGACCTCGGGCTGGTAGCCGGCCTCGGTCAGGGTCTCGAAGCCGTACTGGATGAGCTGCGAGACGCCACCGCACAGGACGGCCTGCTCGCCGAACAGGTCGGTCTCGGTCTCCTCCGTGAAGGTGGTCTTGATGCCGGCGGCACGCAGGCCACCGATCGCCTTGGCGTAGGACAGCGCCAGCGGCCACGCCTCGCCCGACGCGTCCTGCTCGACGGCGACGATCACGGGGACGCCGCGGCCGTCGACGTACTCGCGACGGACAAGGTGACCCGGGCCCTTGGGGGCGACCATGAGCACGTCGTGCTGGGCAGCCGGCTTGATGTAGCCGAACCGGATGTTGAAGCCGTGGCCGAAGACCAGCGCGGCGCCGTCCTTCAGGTTGGGCTCGATCTCCTCGCGGTAGACGATGCGCTGGAACTGGTCGGGCGCCAGGATGACGACGACGTCGGCGTCCCGGACGGCATCGGCGATCGAGGCGACCTTGAGGCCCTGGTTCTCGGCCTTGGCGCGGGACGCGGAGCCCTCGCGCAGGCCGACGGTCACGTCGACGCCGGAGTCGCGCAGGTTGAGGCTGTGCGCGTGCCCCTGGCTGCCGTAGCCGATGACGGCGACCTTCTTGTTGGCGATGATCGACAGGTCGGCATCGTCGTCGTAGAACAGCTCGGCCACGGTGAAATCTCCTCGGTGTAAAGGGTTCTCTTCTAACGGGAAAAGCGTCAGGCGGAGCGGTTGACCCGCTCCAGGGCGCGGTCGGTGATGGAGCGCGAGCCGCGCCCGATCGCCACCGTGCCGGACTGCACGATCTCGCGGATCCCGAAGGGCTCCAGCGCGGCGAGCAGGGCGTCGAGCTTGCCCGGCCCACCGGTCGCCTCGATGACGACGGTGTCCGGCACGACGTCGACGACGTGTGCGCGGAAGAGCTGGACGACCTCGAGCACGCTGGTGCGCTGCGCGGTGTCGGCCTTGACCTTGACCAGCAGCAGCTCGCGCTGCACGGAGGCGGTGTCCTCGAGCTCGACGATCTTGATGACGTTGATCAGCTTGTTCAGCTGCTTGGTCACCTGCTCGAGCGGCAGGGCGTCGACGTCGACGACCACCGTGATGCGCGAGATCTCGTCGTGCTCGGTGGGACCGACCGCGAGCGAGTGGATGTTGAAGGACCGGCGCGCGAACAGGCCGGCGACGCGCGTGAGCACGCCGGGCTTGTTCTCGACGAGGACCGACAGCGTGTGGCGGGACATGGTCACTCCTCGCGGTCCCACGCGGGGCTGATCCCGCGTGCGTACTGGATGTCGTCGTTGCTGACGCCTGCCGCGACCATCGGCCACACCATCGCGTCGCGCGACACGGTGAAGTCGATGACCACGGGCTGGTCGTTGATCTCGAGCGCGCGCTTGATGGTGGCGTCGACGTCGGCCGCCGTCTCGCAGCGCAGGCCGGCGCACCCGTAGGCGTCGGCCATCTTCACGAAGTCCGGGATGCGCACGGTGCCGTGCCCCGTGTTCAGGTCGGTGTTCGAGTAGCGGGACTCGTAGAACAGCGTCTGCCACTGGCGGACCATGCCGAGCGACGAGTTGTTGATGATCGCGACCTTGATCGGGATGTCGTTGATCGCGCAGGTGGCCAGCTCCTGGTTGGTCATCTGGAAGCAGCCGTCGCCGTCGATCGCCCACACGGTGCGCGACGGGTCGCCCACCTTGGCGCCCATCGCCGCCGGCACCGCGTAGCCCATGGTGCCCAGGCCACCGGAGTTCAGCCACGAGTTGGGCCGCTGGTACTTGATGAACTGCGCGGCCCACATCTGGTGCTGACCGACGCCCGCGGCGAAGATCGACTCCGGCCCGGACAGCTCGCCGATCCGCGAGATGACGTACTGCGGCGACAGGTGCCCGTCGAGGGGCTCGTCGTACCCGAGCGGGAACGTCGCACGCCACTCGTCCAGCTGCTGCCACCAGGCCTCGAGGTCCGGCTTGCCGTGCTGGATGTGCTCGCGGGCGAGCTCGGGCAGCAGGTCGGCCATGACCTCCTTGAGGTCACCGACGATCGGCACGTCCGCCGTGCGGTTCTTGCCGATCTCGGCCGGGTCGATGTCCGCGTGCACGATCGTCGCGTTCGGCGCGAAGCTCGACAGCAGGCCGGTCACCCGGTCGTCGAACCGGGCGCCGAGCGCCACGACCAGGTCGGCCTTCTGCAGAGCCGCGACCGCGGCCACGGTCCCGTGCATGCCGGGCATGCCCAGGTGCTGCGGGTGCGAGTCGGGCAGCGCACCCCGGGCCATCAGGGTCGTCACGACGGGAGCGCCCGCGGCCTCGGCCAGGGCCTTGAGCTCGGCCGACGCCCGGGCGCGGATCACGCCGCCGCCCACGTAGAAGACCGGCTTGCGGGACGTCGCGATCAGGCGCGCCGCCTCGCGGATCTGCTTGGCGTGGGGCTTGGTCACCGGGTGGTAGCCCGGCAGGTCCAGGTCCTGCGGCCACGAGAACGTGGTGTTGGCCTGCATCGCCGACTTCGCGATGTCGACGAGCACCGGGCCGGGACGACCGGTGGACGCGATGTGGAACGCCTCGGCGATGACGCGCGGGATGTCGTCCGGGTTGGTGACCAGGTAGTTGTGCTTGGTCACCGGCAGCGTGATGCCGACGATGTCGGCCTCCTGGAACGCGTCCGTGCCGATGAGCGACGCACCCACCTGCCCAGTGATCGCGACCATCGGCACCGAGTCCATGTGCGCGTCGGCGATGGGGGTCACCAGGTTCGTCGCACCCGGGCCCGACGTCGCCATGCAGACGCCCACCCGACCGGTCGCGGCGGCGTAGCCGGCGGCCGCGTGGCCGCCGCCCTGCTCGTGGCGCACGAGGATGTGGCGGAGCCGCGTCGAGTCCATCAGCGGGTCGTAGGTGGGCAGGATCGCACCGCCGGGGATGCCGAACACGACCTCGACGCCGGCCTCCTCGAGGGAGCGGACGATCGACTTCGCACCCGTGACGTGCTCCGGACCGATCGCGCTCGTCGTGGCGACGGGAACGCGGGGGCTGCTCACGGGGGCGGCCGCCGTCGGGGCGGTCGTGGGCGTTCGCGGCGGTGCCGGGTGTGGACCCTGGACCATCGATGTCTCCCTGAGGTGGTGCTGCATGGGTCGTGCGTCTCGAACCGGACTGGTGCTGAACACAGAAAAGCCCCTCGAGCCACGGAACGGGCTGGACGAGGGGCGAGCGCGCTGACGAGGCCTGTGCGGGTGGCTTCAGCCGGCGCGCTCAGGAAGTACTACGAGAATCATCTGCACGGAGACGACAGTACGCCCACGTCTTCGATGTGTCACGCCGTCTCACATCGTGGTTTACGTGATCAGTGGGCGGACATGCTCTCGCCCTGCGCGCCCGGCTCCGGGTCCATGTCGAAGGCGGGCAGCCCGTCGATGCTCGTGCGGTTCTTCAGCCGCCGGTACTCGGCCTGCCCGTCGGGACCCTTGCGCTCCATGTACGGCGGGAGCAGGTCACGCTCGCCGTCGACGGTCATCAGCGGGACGCCGTAGCCGCACGAGTCCGAGACCCGCTCGACGTCCACGACGATGACCGCACGGGCACCGGCCGTCGGGGGGAACAGCGCCGACAGCTCGTCGAAACCGTCGTCGTAGATCGTGACGAAGCGGCCGCGGCCGTGCAGCCGGACGATGTTGGGCGGGCCGGCGAACGCGCAGAACATGATCGTGATGCGGCCGTTCTCGCGCAGGTGCGCGATGGTCTCCGACCCGCTCGCCGTGATGTCCAGGTACGCCACCGAGTGCTCGTCGAGCACCACGAACGTGCCGCCGATCCCCTTGGGCGAGACGTTCACGTGACCGTCCGGACCGCTCGGGGCGGTCGCGACGAAGAACATCGGCTGCGCCTCGATGAACCCGCGCAGCCGACCGTCGATCTTCTCGTGCACCTTGCCCACGGCCACCCCTCTCGGTTGCCTCCGACCCTACGTCCGGGCGTCCACACGATTCAGGACAGGGTCACCAGGCGGAACGACGGCAGGCCGCGGCGGCGGATCAGCCACTCCGCGACGACGACGTTGACCAGCCAGCACAGGAAGGGGACCGCGTTGTAGGCGTTGTCGAAGGCGGCGTCGAAGGAGGCGTCGGGGTCGGCCGCCAGCTGCACCGCGACGAGCGTGATCGTCAGCAGGCGCAGCGTGACCGCGGCGTACGTCAGCGCGAAGCTGCGGATCATCCACGACTGGTGGGCGGGCACGTCGCCCGACCGGATCGCTCGGTAGGCGCGCCACCCGGTCCAGAGCCACAGCACACCGAGCGCGCCGAAACCGAAGAAGCCGACCATGCCGGCGCTGTTGAACGGGGCGATGACCAGGGACCCGACGGCCCCGACGGCGACCGCCAGGAGGTAGGTGCGCCCGACCGAGCGGTGCAGGCGGCGGTGACGGTGGCGCAGCCGGGCGGAGAACTGGAACGGGCCGAGCAGCAGCGCGAGCGCCGCGGCGGTGATGTGGACGTACAGCGCGGCCTGCACGAACGCCGGCTGACCGGCGTACGCGGAGGCGAGTCCGCTGTCCTTGGCGGCCAGGCCCTGCAGGGACGCCGTGGCGTACGGCACCGCGGCGAACGCGACGATGCCGAGCGACGTGAGCACGACCGCGAGCCAGCCCACCCGGCTGCGACGGACGGCGGTGACCTGCGGGGCCGGCGGGGCGGCGGTCGTCGTCATGGTTCGACGCTAGGTTTCGCCGCCCGGTTGGGTCTCTGGGGCCGCCCCACGGCCTACGACGGTGGCAGACCCCCGGACCGCCGGTGGACGCGGGCCTCCCACGGGCGCAGCGCGGTCGCCGGGGCCGAGTAGTTCGAGAGGATCAGCTCCCCCGGGTCCTCGTCGAGACCCACCTCCTGCAGCGTCCCCGAGAAGTTGCCGAGCACGGTCAGCGTGACGCCGTCGAGGGAGCGCGTGAACGCGTAGACGTGCTCGTGGTCGGGCAGCAGCATCGTGAAGTCCCCGAGCGCCACCACGGGGTCCTCGTGCCGCAGGGCGATCAGGCGGCGGTAGTGGTGGAACACCGACTCCGGCTCGGCGCGCTCCGCGGCAGCGTTGATCATGCGGAAGTTCTCGTTCACGCCGATCCACGGGGTGCCCGTGGTGAACCCGCCGTGCAGCTCGGAGGACCACTGCATCGGTGTGCGGGCGTTGTCGCGACCCATCTGCGCGACGCCCGCGAGCGACCCAGTCGCCTCCACGTGGCGCAACGTCTCGATGTCCCGGTACTGGTCGAGCCGCGTGAAGTGCGCGTTCGTCATCCCGAGCTCCTCGCCCTGGTAGACGTACGGCGTGCCGCGGTGCAGGTGCAGGACCGTCGCGAGCATGGTCGCGGACTCTCGTCGGAAGTGGCCGTCGTCCCCGAACCGCGACACCACCCGCGGCTGGTCGTGGTTGTCCCAGTAGAGGCTGTTCCAGCCCACGTCGGACAGGCCGGCCTGCCAGCGGCCGAACGACGCCTTGAGGTCCGTGAGCCGCAGCGGGCGCACGTCGAACTTGCCGCCCGGGCCGTGGTCGAGGCCCACGTGCTCGAACTGGAACACCATGTCCACCTCGGCGCGAGCCGGGTCGGTGAAGGCACGGGCCTGCTCGACGGTGACGCCGGGCATCTCCCCCACCGTCAGCAGCCGGTCCGGACGCCCCGCGAACACCTCCCGGTGCATCTCCGCCAGGAACTCGTGGATCCGCGGGCCGCAGACGTACGACGCCGAGCCGTCGGCCCAGAGGCCCCCGTGCACAGGTCCGTCGAGCAGCGCGGTGTCCTTGGAGATGAGGTTGATGACGTCCATCCGGAAGCCGTCGACGCCGCGGTCGAGCCACCAGCGCATCATCGAGTAGACGGCGTGGCGGACCTCGTCGTTCTCCCAGTTGAGGTCCGGCTGCTTGCGGCTGAAGAGGTGCAGGAAGTACTCGCCGCTCGCCGCGTCGAGCTCCCAGACCGGGCCCGAGAAGAACGAGCCCCAGTTGGTCGGCTCGGCGCCCGGCGCCCCCGCGGCGAGGCCCGCACGGGGCGGCCGCCACCAGTACCAGTCGCGCTTCGGGCTCGTCGGGTCCCGCGACGCCACGAACCACGGGTGCTCGTCGGAGGTGTGGTTGACGACGAGGTCCATCAGCAGCTTCATGCCGCGCTCGTGCAGGGCCGCGATCAGCTCGTCCAGGTCCTGCAGCGTGCCGAACATCGGGTCCACGGCCTGGTAGTCGCTGATGTCGTAGCCGTTGTCGTCCTGCGGGGACGCGTAGATCGGCGAGAGCCAGACGACGTCGACGCCGAGCTCGACGAGGTGGTCGAGATGCTGCAGGACCCCGCGCAGGTCGCCGATCCCGTCACCGTCGGAGTCGGCGAACGACCGCGGGTACACCTGGTAGACGACGGCCCGGGTCCACCACGGCGCATCCTCGACGCTCCAGCTCACGGGCCCATCGTCGCGCCCCGGGTCGAGTCCCGCCTCCGGGGCCTCCTATCGTGACGTCCATGGACGACGAGACGACCTTCCAGCCCTATGTCGCCGACGAGCCCGCACCGCGGCTACTGCGGGTCGGCGGGATCCTGCTGCTCGTGGCGATGGCGGCGGCCGCCGTGCTCATCTTCAGCACCGAGCCGTCGTCCGGGCCCGTAGCGGCCGTGCTGACCGTCCTGGCCCTGCTGCTCGGCATCGCCGCGGGGGGGCTGCTGCTGGTCTGCCGGATCACCGTCACGGTCGGGGCGACCGACGTGCTGGTCGCCTTCTGGCCGGTCTACCGCAAGCGGCTCCCCGTCCCCGACCTCGTGTCCGTCCGCGACGAGCCGCGCCTGACGCCCAGCATGGTCGGCGGCGGGACGGGTCTGCGGTTCGCCACCGGCAACCGCGTCGCGCTGCTCTTCGGCGCCGGTCCGGCGACGGAGATCGAGACCTCCACCGGCCGCACCTACCTCGTCGTCGTGCGGGACTCCGCGGCGCTCACGGCGGCGGTGCGACGGCTCATCGAGTACCCCGTCTGACGCGTCCGCCGCGAGCACCACGGCTGACCGGCTCAAGTCGTCCGTCGTCCGGCGCCGATGCTCCGCTATGACCTCGCGCCTGGCCACGCACACGATGCTCGTGCTCGTGGTGCTCGGCGCGCTCGCTGCGGTCGTGGCGCTCGTCGTCGGCCCGGACCGTCGAGCCGATCAGGCGCCGGGCCTCGCGCTCCCGACCGCTGCTGCGTCCGCGGGTCCCGTCGACACCCCTCCCCTGTCGGAACAGATCCCCGCGGGGACGATCGATCCGGCAGCCTTGCCGGAGCGCGCGGTCCCGCGAGCGCTCGCGGTCGCCCTGTGGACTCCCCCGCAGGCGGAGTCGGCAACCGCGCCGGTGCTCGCCCTTCTGGCGTTCGACGCCGAGACGCGGGAGTGGGTGCGCGCCACGGTCCCTCCGATCACCTGGTCGGTCGCCCTGGCGCCGGATGGGCGGCGGATCGCCCAGGTCTTCGTCCAGCCCGGCGGCGTGCCGCAGATCCAGGTCGTCGACCTCGCTACCGGCACCGTCCAGGTCGTGCCGTCACCCGGGCAGGCAGACGAGTGCACACCCCACGAGCTCGCGTGGTCTCCGGACAGCGCACTGCTCGCGGTCGCCTCGGGATGCTGGGAGCTCGGGACCCGGCTGTACGCGGTCGACCCGAATACGGGCTCCGCGAACCTGCTCGACGAGCTCGGGATCCACGACGAGAGCTCGGAGCCGGTGTCGTGGGCGCCCGACGGAGCGCACATCGCCTACTCCCTCATCCGTTACGAGGAGCCGGACTTCATCGACTCCTACAGCTACGTCACCCGCGTGGTCGCGCTCGACGGCTCGCCCGCCGCCGAGTACCCGAACACCTTCGTCTCGCGCGGGCACGCGTGGCGCGACGGGACCCGGCTCATGCTGGGCAACGAGCTCGGCTCCCAGGGCGGCGAGCCGTTCGTGCTGGAGGCCGACCTCACCGACGGCACGGTCGAGGGCCTCCCGACGCTGAGCGGGCTCGGCTTCGTCGACGGCCTGGCGCTGGTCCGCCGGGGAGAGGGATCCCCGCCCTGCGCGAGCACGCTCTGCCTCCTCGACCCCGGCTCGGGCGACGTCCGCCCGTGGCTGACGTTCGCCGACGAGCAGTTCGTCCAGCCCGAGCTGAGCCTCGCCACCCCGTGACGGCCCCGACCTTCGCGGGTCCGGGGCGTCTCGGGGCGGACGATCAGATCAGCACGGCGCCCTTCGACGCGGACTGCACGAGCTTCGCGTACTTGGCCAGGACGCCGCGCGTGTACTTGGCGGGCAACGGCTCCCAGCCGACCTTGCGGGCCTCGAGCTCCTCGGCGGGGACCAGCACCTCGAGCAGCTCGTTGGCCATGTCGAGGCGGATCCGGTCGCCGTCCTTGATGAACGCGATCGGGCCGCCGTCGACGGCCTCGGGGGCCACGTGGCCGACGCACAGGCCGGTCGTGCCACCGGAGAAGCGCCCGTCGGTGAGCAGGAGCACGTCCTTGCCCAGGCCGGCGCCCTTGATCGCGCCCGTGATCGCGAGCATCTCGCGCATGCCCGGGCCGCCCTTGGGGCCCTCGTAGCGGATGACCACGACGTCGCCGGCGACGATCGTGCCGTCCTCGAGGGCGTCGAGCGCGTGGCGCTCGCGCTCGAACACGCGGGCGGTGCCCTCGAACACGTCGGAGTCGAAGCCGGCCGACTTCACGACCGCACCCTCGGGAGCCAGCGACCCGTGCAGGATCGTGATTCCGCCGGTCTTGTGGATCGGGTTGGACAGCGCGCGCAGGATCTTGCCGTCGGGGTCCGGCGGATTCACGTCGGCCAGGTTCTCCGCCACGGTCTTGCCGGTGACGGTCAGGCAGTCGCCGTGCAGCAGGCCGGCGTCGAGCAGCGCCTTCATGACGACGGGGACGCCGCCGATGCGGTCGATGTCGTTCATGACGTAGCGGCCGAACGGCTTGAGGTCGCCCAGGTGCGGCACCTTGGCGGCGACGCGGGAGAAGTCGGCGAGCGTGAGGTCGACCTCGGCCTCGTGCGCGATCGCGAGCAGGTGCAGGACCGCGTTGGTCGAGCCGCCGAACGCCATGACCACGGCGATCGCGTTCTCGAACGCCTCCTTGGTCATGATCTGGCGCGCGGTGATCCCGCGGCGCAGCAGCTCGACGACGGCCTCGCCGGACTTGTGGGCGAACGCGTCGCGACGACGGTCGGCGCTGGGCGGCGCGGCCGACCCGGGCAGCGACATGCCCATCGCCTCGGCCACGGAGGCCATCGTGTTGGCGGTGTACATGCCACCGCAGGCGCCCTCGCCGGGACAGATGGCGCGCTCGATGCGGTCCACGTCCTCGCGGCTCATCAGCCCGCGGGCGCAGGCGCCGACGGCCTCGAAGGCGTCGATGATCGTGACGTCCTTCTCGGTGCCGTCCGAGAGCTTGACCCAGCCCGGCGCGATCGACCCCGCGTAGAGGAAGACGCTCGCCAGGTCCAGGCGGGCCGCGGCCATGAGCATCCCCGGCAGGGACTTGTCGCAGCCGGCCAGCAGGACGGAGCCGTCGAGGCGCTCGGCCTGCATGACGGTCTCCACCGAGTCGGCGATGATGTCGCGGCTCACCAGGGAGAAGTGCATGCCCTCGTGGCCCATCGAGATGCCGTCGGAGACCGAGATGGTGCCGAACTCCAGCGGGTAGCCGCCGCCCGCGTGCACGCCGCTCTTGACGGCCTGCGCGAGCCGCTGCAGCGACAGGTTGCACGGCGTGATCTCGTTCCACGAGCTCGCGACGCCGATCTGCGGCTTGGCGAAGTCGTCGTCACCGAGCCCGACCGCGCGGAGCATCCCGCGCGCGGCCGTCGCCTCCAGACCGTCCGTGACGGTCCGGGAGCGGGGCTTGATGTCGACGCCGTTGGAGGTGGGGGCTGAGTTCGATCGGTCCGACGTCACGGTCATGCTCGCGAGTGTATGACCGCAGCCCTGTTGCTCCGAGCGGGGGTCACCCTGCGGATAACCACATGCTGGACGCCCGCCGACGGGCCCGGCTGCGGCCGTCCGGGTTTCCTCGACAACGCGCCACGCGGGGTCGAAATCGTTATCGGATGGATGCCATAAGATCCGCACGTGTACCCGACGCACCGCGTGAAGATGGAAGACGTCGCCCGCGCGGCGGGAGTGTCGGTCGCGACCGTGTCCAAGGTGGTCAACGGCCGGTACGGCGTCGCCGAGAGCACGCAGACGAAGGTCCAGGCGGTCGTCGAGGAGCTCGGGTACGAGGCGAGCCTCGGCGCGCGCTCCCTGCGCAGCCACCGGACGAACGTCATCGGCATCCTCGTGGCGGAGTTCGAGCCGTTCAGCACCGAGCTGCTCAAGGGCGCGTCCTCGGCGGTCGGCCCGACGGGCTACGAGCTCCTGGCGTACTCCGGCGGCGGCGCCCCCGGGGCGGACGTCGGCTGGGAGCGGCGCTACCTGTCGCGCCTGTCGGGCACGCTCATCGACGGCGCGATCATCGTCACGCCGACGGTCGTCGAGGCCAACCCCGGGATCCCCGTGGTCGCCGTCGACCCGCACACCGGGCCGACAGGTCTGCCGACGGTCGACTCCGACAGCTTCGGCGGCGCGGTCCTGGCCACCGAGCACCTGCTGGGCCTCGGGCACCGGCGCATCGCCTTCCTGGGCGGCCGGCCCGACCTCGAGTCCTCCCGGCTGCGCGAGGCCGGGTACCGCTCGGCGATGTCGGCGGCCGGGGTCGCCGTCGACGAGTCCCTCGTCGGGGTCGGCGGGTACCGGCGCGAGAGTGCCGACGAGCCGGCTCGGGCACTCCTGGACCGTCCCGACCCGCCGACCGCCCTGTTCGCGACGAACGACCTGTCCGCGATCCAGGTGCTGGCCGTCGCCCGGGAGCTCGGCCTGTCCGTCCCCGCCGACCTGTCCGTGATCGGCTTCGACAACGTCCCCGAGTCGGTGCTCGCCTCCCCCGCACTGACGACGATCAACCAGCCGCTGCAGCAGATGGGCGCCGAGGCGCTGCGACTCCTGGTCGACCTCATCGACGGACGCGAGCGGCCCGCGCACGTGCGGCTGCCCACCGAGCTCGTCGTGCGCGCGTCCTGCGCCCCGCCCCGCGCGTGACCGCCGAGCACGTCACCGGCGCCGCGGGCTCCGGCTCCGGTCCGGTCGCCGCGCTGACCTTCGACGACGGCCCGAACGGCGCGACCACGGAGGCGCTGCTGGACTTCCTGCTCGCGCACGACATCCGCGCCGTGTTCTGCGTGATCGGGCGGCAGGTGACCGCACCCGGCGGCGCCGAGGTGCTCCGGCGCATCGTGCGCGAGGGGCACCTGATCGGGAACCACACGACCCGCCACGACGACCTCGGGCAGTGGCCGGCCGACCGCGTCCGGGCCGACCTCGTCGAGAACCTGCGGGTCATCCACGAGGCCGCACCCGACGCACCGGTGCCCTACTACCGCGCGCCGTACGGCAGCTGGGGCGTCTCCGCCGAGGTCGCCGTGTCGCTCGGCATGCGACCGCTCGGCGTGCTCAACACCATCGACGACTGGGCCACGCAGGACGTGGGGGCGCTGACCGAGAACCTGCGCGCTGCGATCCGTCCCGGTGAGCTGGTGCTCGCGCACGACGGTGGCGGCGACCACCGCAACGGCACGCTCGCCGCGGTCACCGCCGTGGTCACCGAACGGCTCGAGGCGGGCTGGTCGTTCACGCTCCCCGCCGATCAATAGGGTCGAACGCCGCCCCTGCGCTGGCTAGGTTGCGGCGCATGGGCAGGAGGAACTATCTGGTCGAGGGTCTGTCCGGCACCGGGAAGACCTCGGTCGCCGAGGAGCTGCAGCGGCGCGGCCACCACGTCGTCCACGGCGACCGGGAGCTGGCGTACCAGGGCGACCCGGAGACCGGCGAGCCGACGGCGAGCGTCCAGCACGAGCACCACATCTGGGACGTCGGCAAGGTCAGGGCACTGGTTGCCGACCGCGACAGCGACGCGACGTTCTTCTGCGGGGGCTCCCGGAACTACCCGCAGTTCATCGACCTGTTCGACGCCGTCTTCGTCCTCGAGGTCGATCTCGGCACGCTGAACCGCCGCCTGGACGAGCGTCCCGACGACGAGTGGGGCGGCGGGCTGCCGACGGCGCGCTCACGCATCGAGCGATGGCACGGGACGAGGGAGGGCGTTCCGGCGCACGGCATCGTCATCGACGCCACCGCGCCACTCGAGGACGTGGTGGACGAGATCCTCCGTCGGTGCCGGACCGTGGAGCAGGACCCGCGCAGCCCGCACTAGCTGTGGGAGCGCCCCTGCCACGTGCAGACGCAGGCCTCGTTGCCCTCCTTGTCGGCCAGGACCCAGAACCGTGGCGCGAACCCGTCGTTGACCATGTGCCCGCCGGCCGCGATGGCCGCCTCGATCCGGGCCTGCGCCTCGTCGTGCGGCACCAGCACGTCGAGGTGGATCCGGTTGCGCTGCGGACGGGGCTCGTCCATCTGCTGGAACCAGAACGTGGGCCCGACACCGGCCGGGTCCGCGAGCTCGCTGTCGTCGCCGACCGGACGCACGTCGTAGGCGAGGACGGCCTGCCAGAACGGTCGGACGCCCGGGATGTCGATCGCGTCGATGGCGATCTCGACCGCCTCGCTCTTGGGCGGCTTGCCCGTCAGGCCCAGCTCGTCGGCCAGGGCGCTGATCGCGGCTGCGAGGTCGACGTCCCGCTGCGTCAGGCCGCCCGCGTCGTGGCTCACGGTCGTCACCGCGACCTCGCCCCAGCGCAGCAGCACGTCCGGGTGGTGGTTGGCCGCCTCGGCGGCCTCGGCGACGCGCGCGACGAACGCGGCGGCGGCGGCGAAGTCGTCGGCACCGAACGTCGCCCGCAGCCGACCCCCGATGACGCGCCAGTGGCGCTCGTCCACCCGGTCGGTCACGACGGACCACTTCAGTCGTTCAGCCATGCGCACCACCCTTCCACCGGGCACCGACAACCGCGCGTCAGTGCTGCCGGGCCGCCTCGCCCTGTGTCTCGGCGCCGGCCACGATGTGCCGCGTCACCCACGGCGCCAGCGCGAACATCCCGCCGGCGAACGCGAGGGCGACGAGCCCGATCACGCCGAAGTACAAGGTGTCACTCACGTCCTCGGTGCTCTGGATCAGCTGCGCGGTGATCGCGTTGCCGGCGGCGGGCGCCAGGAACCACAGCGCCATCGCCTGTCCTCGGAACGCCTTCGGGGCGAGCAGGGTGGTGGCCGCGAGGCCGACCGGCGACAGGCACAGCTCACCGATCGTCTGCACCACGTAGACCACGATCAGCACCCACGCGGGCGCCTTCTCGTCCCCCACCACGGCGGACGCCACCGAGAGGAACACGAAGCTCAGCGCGGCGAACATCAGGCCCAGCGCGAACTTCACCGCCGTGGGTGGCCGGTCGCCGAGCCGCATCCAGAGCCACGCGAAGACCGGCGCCAGGATGATGATCGCCGCCGGGTTGACCGACTGGAAGAACTCGGGCGGAATGGCGATCCCGACGATGTGCAGGTCGGTGCGGTTCTTGGCGAAGGAGGCGAGCGTGTTGGCGGCCTGCTCGAAGATCATCCAGAACAGCATCGCCGCGACGAACAGCGGGATGTAGGCGGTCAGGCGCGAGCGCTCGTGCGAGGTGACCTTGGGTGATCGGAACATGACGAAGAAGGTCACGACGGGGGCCGCGAACGCGAGGTAGGAGATCGCGTCGACCATCGTCGCGAGCCCGAAGCCACCCCGCACCCACACGGCGATCGCGACCGCGAGCGCGATGCCGCCCAGGATGAGCAGCGCCAGCCGGACCAGACCGGGCCGGTCGGCCGGGGTGAGCGGATTCGGCACGGCGTCGCCCGCGCCGCCCAGGTACGTGCGGCCCGCGACGAAGAACACCAGTGCGATGGCCATGCCGACCGCTGCCACGGCGAAGCCCGCGTGGTAGCCGCCCCACTCGCGGGCGATGCCGACCAGGAACGGCGCGGCGAGCGAGCCGATGTTGATGCCCATGTAGAAGATCGAGAAGCCCGAGTCGCGGCGCGGGTCGTCGCGGTCGTAGAGCTCGCCCACCATGCTCGACACGTTCGGCTTGAGCAGGCCGGTGCCCAGGGCGACCAGGCAGACGCCGCCGAACGAGAACCCGGCACCCGGGATCGTCAGGAAGACGTGCCCCGCCGCGATGACGATGCCGCCGTAGAGGACCGAGCGGCGGGCGCCGATCATGCGGTCCGCGAGCCAGCCGCCAAGCACTGAGAGCAGGTACACGGACGACCCGTAGACGGCGACGAGCGCCTCGCCCGAGGCCTCCTTGATGCCGAGCCCGCCGTCGGCCACCTGGTCGGTCAGGTAGTACAGCAGGATGGCGCGCATGCCGTAGTAGCTGAACCGCTCCCACAGCTCGGTGTTGAAGAGCGTGAACAGCCCGAACGGATGGCCGAAGAACCCGCGGTCGCGCGGCAGGGTGTCCCGCTTCGGAGCCACCTCGTCGATGCCGCTCATCGCTTTACCGTGGCAGGAACCCGCACCGAGCGCGAGACCGCGCGGGCGAGAAACAGCGCCGGTACCGTCGCGGGGTGCCGACGATCCACTGGTTCCGCCGAGACCTGCGCCTCGCGGACAACCCGTCGCTGCTCGCCGCGGTCGAGGCCGCGCGGGTCGACGACGACACGGTGGTGCCGCTGTTCGTCGTCGATCCCACGCTGTGGGCGTCGTCGGGCGCGCCCCGGCTGGCCTACCTCGCGCAGTCCTTGCGCGCGCTCGACGAGTCCCTGGGCGGGCGGCTCGTGGTGCGGAACGGCCGCGCGCGGGACGTGGTTCCCGCCGTGATGGCCGAGGTCGGGGCCGACGCCGTCCACGTCACCGCCGCGACCGAGCCGTACGGGCGTCGTCGCGACGAGGGCCTCCCGCTGATCCGAACCGGATCTCCCTATGCCGTCGGCCCGGGGCTCGTGCAGACCCAAGGCGGAACGCCGTTCCAGGTGTTCACACCGTTCCGCCGAGCGTGGCTGGACCACGGCTGGGCTGCGCCGGCACCCCGACCTACCGGCAGCCCGTGGGCCCACCTGCGCTCGGACGGTCTCCCCGCGGCGGCCACCGACGTCCGCCTGCCCGCCGCGGGCGAGGCGGCGGCCCTGCGACGCTGGCAGGAGTTCCTGCGCGACGGTCTGGCGTCCTACGCGACCGATCGCGACCGCCCGGACCTGGACGGCACCTCGCGCCTGTCCATCCCGCTCAAGTACGGCGAGCTGCACCCGCGCACGCTCCTGGCGGACCTGCCCGCGGGCGACGCCGCGGCGAAGTTCCGCTCGGAGCTGGCCTGGCGCGAGTTCCACGCGGACGTGCTCTGGCACCACCCGCGTGCCGCGCACACCTCACTGCGCACCGTGGTGCCGGAGGAGTCCTGGGCGAGCGGGCGTGCCGAGCTCGCGTCGTTCGCGGCCTGGGCCGAGGGGCGCACGGGCTACCCGATCGTCGACGCCGGCATGCGCCAGCTGCGGGCCCTCGGGTGGATGCACAACCGCGTCCGCATGGTCGTCGCGTCGTTCCTGGTCAAGGACCTGCACGTGCGCTGGCAGCGCGGTGCGGAGCACTTCATGGCGTGGCTCGTCGACGGCGACGTGTCCCAGAACCAGCTGAACTGGCAGTGGGTGGCGGGCACCGGCCGGGACGCCGCGCCGTACTTCCGCGTGTTCAACCCGGTGACCCAGGGCAAGAAGTTCGATCCGTCCGGCGCCTACGTCCGCGAGTGGGTGCCTGAGCTGCGCGGCCTCGACGGCCCCGAGGTGCACGAACCGTGGAAGCTGGGCCTGGACGCTCCGGCCGACTATCCGGCCCCGATGGTCGACCACGCGACCGAGCGCAGGGTCGCCCTGGACGACCTCCACCGCGGAGGCTGACGCAGCAGCGAGACCCGGGGCCTGCCTCGGGTCTCGCGGCCGTCTCTCCGTGGTGAGCCGGTCAGCCGGCGCCTACCTGCAGCTGGGTCATGAGGTCCAGGGTGTCTCCGTTGAGCCAGTACTCGACGATCTGCCCGTCGGCCACGCGCAGGATGTCGGTGCCGTGGAAGGTGACGACCGTGCCCGCCGGCGCCCCGGCACCAGGCATCCCGCCCTCGTAGGTGCCGGTCGCCACCCACCGGACCACGACGTAGTCGCCATCGACGATCGGCCCGACCTCGACCGAGAAGGTCAGGTCGGACGCCAGGGAGCGCCCCTGGCTGACGAAGCCCACCATGCCGGCGACCCCGCCGGCGGCGCTGCCGTCCCCGCCGTCGAGCATCGCGGCATGGACGCGGTTGTTCTCCGAGATGATCTCCTCCGCGATCGCGTACTCGCCGTTCCACAGGGCGATCCAGTGCGTGACCAGAGTCGTTGCGGCGTCCCGGGCGGAGCTCGTCGTGCTGGTGCTGGCGTCGTCCATGGTGCTCTCCTTGTGGTGGTGGTGGCGGATGGTCTAGGCGGTGGGGTGCGGGGCGGCGGTGTCGACCCAGTGCGCGAGCCCGACGATGAACCCGCGGACGAGTCGCTCGAAGCTGCGGTCGACGTCGGCGCTCCAGGCGAACGCCCCGGCGGTCTCGTAGGAGACGAACCCGTGCAGGGTGGAGCGGAAGGCTCGGATCGCGTCGACCGCGTCGTCACCCTCCAGGTGGTAGGCCGTCAGGACGTCGGCGATCACCTGGATCGCCGCCAGCGAGACTGCCTCGTCCTCCACGTCGCCCGGAGCGGGCATCAGGTTGGACGCCTCGTACCGCGCGGGGTGCCGGAGCGCCCAGTGCCGGTAGGCGTGGGACATCGCGGAGATCGCGTCGGGCCCAGACCGACCGACCGCGGCTCGCGCCAGCACCTCGCCCAGGTCTCGCTTCGCGTGCACCGCGATGTCGCGGTGCAGCCCCGCCAGCGAGTCGATGTGCTTGTACAGCGAGGGCTGTCGCACGCCCAGCCGGAGCGCGAGCCCGGTCAGCGTGAGGTTGCTCAGGCCGACCTCGTCGGCCATCACGGCGGCTTGCTCGGCCACCCGGTCGCGGTTCAGACCGGCCCTAGCCACGGGTCAGCGTCCCGCGGCAGGTAGTTGTTGTTGCCATTCGGCTAATAAACACCACTAGTTAGCTATAGTCAATAGCCAGTCGCAGCCCGCAGCGAGTCCCGCTAGAGCTATCGGCAGGAACTCGTGACCCCGAGCCTCGAAACGGCTCGCAGTCAGGAAGGGATCTGGGCCGCTCGGTACTCGTCCTCGAGCATGCCCATGATGATCGCGTCGCACCAGCCCTCGCCGTCCCGGTAGGCGTCGCGTTTGCGACCCTCGACGCGGAAGCCGATGTTCTCGTACAGCGACTTGGCGCGGGCGTTGAGGCTCAGCACGTCGAGCTCGACCCGGTGCAGGCCGAGACCGTCGAAGGCGAGCCCGAGCACGAGCTGGATGCCCTCGGTGCCGTAGCCGCGGCCGCGGTACTGCGGACCCATCGCGAGGCGCAGGTTGGCGGACCGGACCACCTCGTCGACCTCGTTCAGCACGATCTCCCCGCGGAACGTGTCGTCGCCCTCGACCGTCACCGCGAAGTCGTACCGGCCCTGCGCGGTCGCCCGGCTGGCGCACCAGGCGTCGATCTCCTCGCGCGTGAAGGTGGCCGTCGTCCCCGTCAGGCGGTTGCCCTCGGGGTCGCCGAGCATCTCCCACATCGCGTCCGCGTCGCTCGCGCGGATCGGTCGGAGCACGATCATCTCGCCCTGCAGCGTGGGCTTCTCCATCGTCCGCTCCTCTCGCGTCCGCCGAGACTACGGCGGGATTGTGGACGTGGTGTTACGACCCGATCCGCTCCAGCAGCAGCTCCCGGACGCGGCCGGCGTCGGCCTGACCGCGCGTGGCCTTCATGACGGCACCGATGATCGCGCCGACCGGACCCAGGTTGCCCGAGCGGATCTTCTCGGCGATGTCCGGCTGCGCGGCGAGCGCGGCGTCGATCGCGTCGAGCAGCGGGCCGTCGTCGGACACGACACCGAGGCCGCGGGCGGCCACGACGTCGGCCGGGTCGCCCTCGCCGGCCAGGACGCCCTCGAGCACCTGACGGGCCAGCTTGTCGTTGATCGCGCCGTCGTCGACCAGCTTCTGCAGCTGGCCGATCTGGGTGGGCGTCACCGGCAGCGCCTCGAGCTCGACGTCCTGCTGCTTGGCCGTGCGGGCCAGCTCGCCCATCCACCACTTGCGCGCGGCGGCCGGGCTGGCGCCCGCGGCGATCGTGGTCTCGATGAGCTCCACGGCACCGGCGTTGACGACGTCGCGCATCTCGGCGTCGGCGTACTCCCACTCGGTCTGCAGCCGGCGCCTGCGCGCGGCGGGCAGCTCGGGGAGCCCGGCGCGGATCTCCTCGACCCACGCGCGGTCCGGGGCGATCGGGACGAGGTCGGGCTCCGGGAAGTAGCGGTAGTCCTCCGCGTCCGACTTCACGCGGCCGGACGCCGTGGTGCCGGTGTCCTCGTGCCAGTGGCGCGTCTCCTGGATGATCGCGACGCCGTCGTCGAGGACGCCCGCCTGGCGGCTGACCTCGTAGCGGACGGCCCGCTCGACCGACCGGAAGGAGTTGACGTTCTTGGTCTCGGTGCGGGTGCCCAGCGGGCTCTCGGGGGTCGGGCGGATGGAGACGTTGACGTCCGCCCGGACGTTGCCGCGCTCCATCTTCGCCTCGGAGACGCCCAGCGCGCGGAAGATGTCCCGCAGGGTCTGCACGTACGCACGGGCAACCTCGGGTGCCCGTGCACCGGCGCCCGTGATCGGCTTGGTGACGATCTCCACCAGCGGGATGCCCGCGCGGTTGTAGTCGACCAGCGAGTACTCGGCACCGTGGATGCGGCCGTCGGCGCCACCGATGTGGGTGTTCTTGCCGGCGTCCTCCTCCATGTGCGCGCGCTCGACCTCGACGCGGAAGATGCTCCCGTCGTCCAGCTCGACGTCGACCCAGCCCTCGTAGGCGATGGGCTCGTCGTACTGGGACGTCTGGAAGTTCTTGGGCACGTCCGGGTAGAAGTAGTTCTTCCGCGCGAACCGGCAGGACTCCGCGATCGAGCAGTTCAGCGCGAGGCCGATGCGGATCGCGTACTCGACGGCGGTGGCGTTGACGGCCGGGAGCGCGCCGGGCAGGCCCAGCGACACGGGCGTGACCTGCGTGTTCGGCTCGGCACCGAACGTCACCTCGGCGCCGTCGAACATCTTGGTGCGCGTGCCGAGCTCGACGTGCACCTCGATGCCGATGACCGTGTCGTAGCGCGCGACGGCGTCGTCGTAGTCCACCAGCGTGCTCATCGTGCGATCTCCAGTTCGGGAGCCTTGGCCAGCAGCGGCCCACCCCAGTTGCTCTCCAGCAGCGCCTCGAGCGCCGCCCCGACCCGGTACAGCCGGTCATCCGCCTTCGCGGGCGCCAGCACCTGGAACCCGACGGGCAGGCCGTCGTCGGACAGGCCGGCCGGCAACGAGAGGCCGGGCACGCCGGCCAGGTTGGCCGGGATCGTCGCGACGTCGTTCAGGTACATCGCCAACGGGTCGTCGAGCTTCTCGCCGAGCTTGAACGCGGTGGTCGGCGCGGTCGGGGAGACGAGCACGTCGGCCCGCTCGAACGCGGCGGTGAAGTCGCGCTGGATGAGCGTGCGGACCTTCTGCGCCGAGCCGTAGTAGGCGTCGTAGTAGCCCGCGGACAGCGCGTAGGTGCCCAGGATGATGCGGCGCTTGACCTCGTCGCCGAAGCCCTGGCCGCGCGTGGCGGACATGACGCGCTCGGCGGTCGGGTTGTCCTCCGGGACGACCCGCAGGCCGAACCGCATGCCGTCGAACTTCGCCAGGTTGCTGGACGCCTCGCTCGGCATGATCAGGTAGTACGCGCCCAGGGCGTACTCGAAGTGCGGGCAGGAGACCTCGACGATCTGCGCACCCGCGCCGCGCAGGATCTCCAGGGACTCCTGGAACCGCGCGAGGACGCCGGGCTGGTAGCCCTCGCCCTGCAGCTCGGTGATGACGCCGACGCGCACTCCGGTCAGGTCGCCGGACGCGCCCTCGAGGGCCGCGGCGACGAGGCCGGGCAGAGGCTCGTCGATCGACGTGCTGTCGCGGGGGTCGTGACCGCCGATGAGCTCGTGCAACAGCGCGGCGTCGAGCACGGTGCGCGTGACGGGACCGGCCTGGTCGAGCGAGGACGCCATGGCGATGAGCCCGTACCGGGACACCGAGCCGTAGGTCGGCTTCACGCCGACGGTGCCCGTGACCGCACCCGGCTGACGGATCGAGCCGCCGGTGTCGGTGCCGATCGCCAGCGGCGCCTCGTAGGCCGCGACGGCCGCGGCCGAGCCACCGCCGGAGCCGCCGGGGATCCGGTCGAGGTCCCACGGGTTGTGCGTGTTGCCGTACGCGGAGTGCTCCGTCGAGGAGCCCATCGCGAACTCGTCCATGTTGGTCTTGCCCAGGATCGGCAGACCGGCGGCCTTGATCCTCTCGACGAGGGTCGCGTCGTACGGCGGGACCCAGCCCTCGAGGATCTTCGAGCCGGCCGTCGTCGGCAGACCCTTGGTGACGACGACGTCCTTGACCGCGATCGGGACGCCCGCCAGCACGTGGAGGTCCTCCCCCGCGGCGCGGCGCGCGTCGACGTCGGCCGCGACCGCGAGGGCCTCGTTGCCGGACACGTGCAGGAAGGCGTGCACCGCGTGCTCGACGTCGGCGATCCGGTCGAGGTGCGCCTGCGTCGCCTCGACGCTCGAGACGTCCTTGGCGGCGAGGCGCTCGGCCAGCGCCGAGGCGGACAGCCGCGTCAGGTCAGCGCTGCTCACGCGTCCTCCCCCAGGATCTGCGGGACCGCGAACTTGCCGTCGATCGACGCCGGCGCGGACGCCAGCACCAGGTCCCGGTCCACCGGGGCCTCGGGCACGTCGGCGCGGAACACGTTGGTCAGCGGCAGGGGGTGGCTGGTGGCCGGCACGTCGGACGTGGCGATCTCGCTCACGCGTGCGACCGACTCGACGATGACGTCGAGCTCGCCCGCGAGGCGGTCGAGCTCCGCCGGCGTCAGGTCGATCCGTGCCAGGCCCGCCACGCGCGCGACCTCGTCGCGAGAGAGGGTGGACATGCTCCGAAGTCTAGACGGGTCGGCTCACCCGCTCCCCCCACCCCTCAGTCGCGTCCGGCCGACGTCCCCGCGCCCGCCCCGACCGTCGACGCGCCGTCGGCGGCCGCCTGCAGCGCGGCGACGTCGATCTTGGTCATCGTGAACATGGCGTTCAGCGCGCGGTTGGCGCGCTCGGGGTCGGGGTCGGAGATGAGCTCGGGCAGGGCCTCGGGGATCACCTGCCAGGACAGCCCCCACCGGTCCGTCAGCCACCCGCAGGGACCCGGGGTGCCCCCTCCCTCGAGGAGCGCGTCCCACACGCGGTCGGTCTCCTGCTGGTCGGGGACGATGATCTGCAGCGAGAAGGCGTCGGAGTGCGGGTGCCCGGGTCCGCCGTTGAGCGCCTGGATCTCGAGCCCGTCGAGCACGAAGGTCACGTTGATCGCCGGACCGGCCGGCGGCGGCGCGTCCGCGTTGAAGCGGGCGACGGAGACGATGCGGGAGTTGGGGAAGATCGACACGTAGCGCTCGGCGGCCTGCTCCGCCTCGTCGTCGAACCACAGGAACGGCGTGATGGACATCTCGGTACCTCCGGTGTGTGCGGCGCGTGGCCCGGTGCCCGCGCCGTCGTTCACGAGGAGGTCGGAGCCGCCGCGACGTTCTCGACACCGACGACCGAGAAAGTTCTCCGGGTCAGCCGCCCACCGCGGCGGTCACCAGGGCCAGCACGGCCTGGGCGTACGCGTCGGCGGCGTCGTCGGCCGAGAAGACCTGCTCAGGACGGCCGGCGAGCTCGACGAGCACCTGGTAGCCCCCGAAGGTCGAGCGCGCCAGGCTGCGGAACGTGCCGCCCAGGAGCTCGCGCAGCTGGTCCTCGCGCGGCAGCCACAGCGCGTCCTCCTGGCGCACCGAGTCGAGCGCCCACTCGGTCGTCCCGTTGAAACCCAGGACCGTGCCGGTCGGGTACTCGCGCGGCTCGACCACCATGTCCGCGATCGTGAACACCTGGTCCTCGAGCACGCGGACCGCGAACGCGTCCCCGGGCCGCGGGTGCCAGGTCAGTCCGGCCCCGTGCAGCTGTTCGGCACGCGCGACGCTGATCATGTGATCCACCTCCGACGGGACACGCCGACCATCACGATGCCGCCGCCCAGCAGGACGAGCGCGAGGATCGCCCAGGCGAGGGCGTCCGTGCCGGTGGCCGACAGCGTCGAGTCGTCGGGTGCGACGACCGTGGCGTCGTCCTGCACGTAGACCGGGACGCAGTCGGGGCACAGCGGCTGTCCGCCGGTCGCGGTCGCGACGTTGACGACGCTCGTTCCCGGCGGCGCGGTCAGGGTCGTCTGCACCCGGACGGACGGCGCGGACTGGCTGACCGCGAGCGACGCCGAGTACGTGCAGGTCACGGCGTTCGACACCGCGTCGCAGGTCCAGCCGACTCCCGTGGCGCTCACGTACGTCAGGCCGACGGGCAGCTGGTCGGTCACGGTCACCGGTGCGGTGGTCGCGTTGGGCCCGAGGTTGGTGACGGTGAGGTCGAACACCGGCTGCGTGCCCGGGATGCCGACGACGTCCTTGACGATCGCCAGCCTCGACAGCCCGAGGACGTCCACGTCGTCGGTCGCGGTGTTGTTGTCCGGGTCGAGGTCCTCGGCGTCGGTGCCCACCGTGACCGCGTTGGTCACGCTCGGGTAGGCGTCGGCCTGCACCGAGACCACCAGGGTGATCGTGACCGGCGTGGCGATCGTGACGCCGTCCGCGAGCACGCACGTGACCGTCTGACCGGCCGCGGTGCACGTCGCGCCCGGTCCGCTCGCCGACACGAACGTCGTGCCGGCCGGGAGGGTGTCGGTCACCGTGACGGGACCGGGGTCGTCGGTGGGGCCCGCGTTGCTGACGAGCATCGTCCAGGTGCCGGTGCTCCCGACCACGAAGTCCGCCGCGTGGGTCTTGGTGATCGAGAGGTCGACCTGCGCCGGGACTCCGAGGTCGTCCGTGGCGATGTTGTCGTCCCGGTTGTCGCCGTCCGTGCTCGTGTCGACGTCGGCGATGTTCCGGACCGTCGGGAACGCTTCGGGACCGACCGTGACGACGAGGTCGATCTGGGGTGCGAACCGGTTGGCGGCCAGCGGCAGGTCGTACGCGCACCGGACCGCGCTGAGGATCGTGGTGCAGGTCCAGTCGGTTCCGGTCGCCGAGACGTAGGTCAGGCCTCGCGGCAGCGGGTCGTTGACGACGACGTCCTGGGCGTCCGACGGGCCAACGTTGAACACGGTGAGGTGGAACGTCACGTCGTCGCCGACCCGGACCGCGCCGGTGTGGGTCTTGAGGATGCGTACGTCGGCCGCCTGCTGCACGAGCACGGGGTCGGTCGTCGTGTTGTTGCCGGGGTCGGGATCGGTCGTCGGGGAGTCGACGGTCGCCGTGTTGAGCACGGGTCCCGCGGACGCGGACGGGTCGATCTGCGTCGTGACCACGAGGTCCGGCGCCGTCGCACCCGCGGCTAGGGACGTGACGCCGTCCAGGTCGCAGACGACGGTCGTGCCGGCACCGTTCGGTGTGCACGTCCAGGGTCCCGACGAGGAGACGTAGGTGAACCCGGGCGGCAGCGTGTCCGTGACCTCGATCGGCGCCAGGGCGTCGGAGGGCCCGTTGTTGGTGACGACGATCGTGAACGGGACCTCCTGGCCGGCGTCGAACCGACCGGCCGGGTGCGACTTGGTGATCGCGAGGTCGGCCGCGGCGGCCACCGAGATCGACTCGTCGTCCTGGTTGTTGCTCGGGTCGGTGTCCGTGGTCGCCGTCCCGACGACCGCGGTGTTGGTGAGCGTCGTCCCGTCGAGCACGTCGGCCCCGATCTGCCCGGTCACCGTGATGACGCTGGTGTTCACGGGCGATGCGACGGGCGCGGCGAGGACGGGACGGTCACAGACGATCTCGGTCGTCGACACCACGCAGGTCCAGCCCGGACCCGATCCGCTCACCCCGCTCATCCCCGGCGGCAGGGTGTCGACGACGTGCAGGTCGTCGGCGAACGACGGACCGGCGTTCCCGACCGTGAGGGTGTACGTCACCTGGGTGCCCGCGAGATACGGTGCCGGGCTCGTGACGGTCTTCACCACGCTCACGTCGGCCTCGTCGCGCACGATCACCGGGTCGCTCGCGTCGTTGTTGCTCAGGTCCGGGTCCGCCTGCGGCCCGTCCACCGACGCGTGGTTGACGATGATCGACGGCCCGGCGTCCGCGTGGACGAACGCGGTGAGAGTGATCGGCTCGGCGAGCGCCGGCGAGCCGGGCGTACCGCCGGCGATGCCGTCCGGCGTGGTGCACGTGACCACCTGGTCGACGGCGGAGCACGTCCATCCGACGCCGGTCGCCGAGACGTAGTCGACGTCGTCGGGCAGTCCGTCCGCGACCGTGATCGGCCCGACCGTCGCCGACGGGCCGAGGTTCGACACCTGCAGGGTCCAGACGACGTTCGCTCCGGCGTCGACCGGCCCGGTGTGCGACTTGTCCAGAGCGAGGTCCGAGATCGAGCTGAAGGACGTGTCGTCCGTGTCGGTGTTGTTGACGGGGTTCGGGTCCGGCGTCGGCGAGTCGACGGTCGCGGTGTTCTCGAACGAGCCGGCGCCGGCGGCCGGGTCCACGTCGACCACGATGCTCACGGTCGTCGACGCATTCAGGGCCAGCGACCCGGCCAGGGTGCAGGTCACCAGCTGGCCGGCCGCCGAGCAGGTCCACGTCCCGGTGGGGTCGACCGTCGAGGCGAACGTCAGGTCGTCGGGCAGCGTGTCCGTGATCGTGACGGGTGCGGCGGCGTCGGAGGGTCCGTTGTTCACGACGGCGAACGTGTACGTGCCCTGGGTGCCCGGCGTGAACGCGCCCGCGTGCGCCTTCTGGATCGCGAGGTCGGCGGAGGTCGTGATCGTCAACGGGCTCGTCGCGGTGTTGTTCGCGGGCACCGGGTCGGGCGTGGTCCCCGTGACGGTCGCCGAGTTGGTGAGGGTCCCGGTCAGGCCGGACGAGATGTGGGCGACCACGAGGATCTGCGGCGCGACCGCACCCGAGGCCAGCACCGTGGACCGCGTGCAGCTGAACGTCTGCCCGACCGGCGGGGCGCAGGACCATCCGACGCCGACCGCCGAGACGAACGTCGTGCCGGCCGGCAGCGTGTCGCTCACCGTGATGGTCGGCTGCGAGTCCGAGGGCCCGTTGTTGTGCACGCCGATGGTCCACGCGGTGTCCTGCCCCGCGACCCCCGGACCCGCATGGGTCTTGGTGATCGCCAGGTCGGCGCTCGTCGTGATCGTGACCGCGTCGGTCGTGGAGTTGTTCGCGGTGTTCGGGTCGTACGTCCGGGCGTTCGCCGTCGCGCCGTTGGTGAACGCCGTGCCGCTGGGCGTCGCGGCGGGGATCGACGTCACGACGGTGATCACCGGGAAGGACGCGCCGGAGGCCAGGGTCCCCGGCGGGGTCGTCCGCGCACAGCTGACGACGCCCGAGACGGGCGCACCGCAGGTCCAGCCGGTTCCCGACGCGGAGACGAAGCCCGTGCCCGGCGGCAGGGTGTCGGTCACCGTGAACGGGCCGACGGCGGGATCCGCGCCGTTGTTCCGCACGGTCAGGGTCCACCGGGCGTTGGCGCCCGCCACGACCGGCGACGCGTGCGTCTTGGTGACCTGGACGTCGGCCGAGTCGATGCGCGTCTGGGCGGTCACCTGGCCGTTGTCGTACGGGCCGTCGAGGTTCCCCGTGGCACCGGTGGCGTCCTCACCGATCGTGCGGGCCCGGTTGAGCTGCGGCACCGTCGAACCGACGTTGGGCAGGACCGCGGTCGTGGGCCGCAGCTGGAACGTCATGCTGGCGCTCTGACCCGGCTGCAGGGTGCCCAGGTCCGACCACACCGCGACCCCGAGGGCGACCAGCGGGTCGGCGTGGGCGGACGTGGTGCCCGTCGCGGCCGTCAGCTGCGAGCTGCCCGGGACGTACTCCCAGCCCGCCGGGAGCGTGTCGGTGATGTCGATGCCGAACGCCGGCGCCGTCCCGGTGTTCGTGGTCGCGACGCGCCAGGTGAAGGGCGAGCCGATGTAGGCGGGGGCCGGCGACACGGCGGTCTTGACGGTCGTCAGCTGCGGGAACGCGGGCACGACCTGCGCGGTCGCGCTGGGTCCGCTGTAGACACGCCCGCCCGACTCGAGCGACTCGTAGTTGGTGACGGTCACCGTGTTCGCCAGCGGTGTCGCGTCGATGTCCTCGGACGGCGCGAGCGTCGCCTCGTAGGTCACCGTGACGTCGGCGCCGGGTGGGTAGGCGATGGCCAGGCCGCGCGTGTCCCACGTGATCAGGCCGCCACCACGGACCGGGTCGTCCCCGGTCAGCACGCCGCCGAACGCGATGCTGTCGGGGTCGACCACGACGCCCACGGGCACGACGTCCTGCAGGACCCCGTTCCACGAGTCGCTCGAGGTGGGGTCGGGCGAGTTGTGCGCGGTGATCGTGTACTCGAACGAGTCGGCCGGACCGGGCGTCGCGTCGCTGACCGCCTTGTCGACCGTCACTTGCGGCTCGATGACGGTCACCGTCGCGCTCGCCGACGGCCCGGTCGTGTCGAACGGCGCGTCGGCCGACTGCGGGTCGTCGTTCGGGCTGTCGGGGCTGACGTTCCACGCGGTGTGCGCCGTGTTGGTCAGGGTGACGCCGGCGACGTTCCCCGGCACGTCGGCGATCTTGCCGGTGTAGGTGACCGAGACGATGCGGATGTCGACGCTCGGCGGGAGGTCGCCGTAGTTCCAGGCGACGAGGGTCGAGCCTCCCGGCCCGGCGGCGTCGTTCAGCCGGACCGGCACGATCGTGCAGTCCGTCGCCGGGGTGGTCAGCACCTGGCACCCGTAGTCCGTGATGGCGACGTCGTCCACACCCGCCGGCAGGTGGTCGACGAGGGTGGCGTCGAAGTAGGTGGTGTTCGGTGAGATCTCGACGTCCACCCGCCAGGTGACCTCCTGGCCGATGGTCGCCCGGTCCGGGGTGACCGACTTGGTGATGTCCGCACCGACGATCGGCACCGTCGACGACGCGGTGTCGGTGACCACGCGCTCGTCCGGGTTGTCGGGGTCGGTCGGGCTCGCCTTGCCGTCGTCGAGCGTGGACCCCGAGAGCGTCACGTTGTTGACGTACGTCGTCCCGGCGATCGCGTCGAGCGGCACGATCGCCGTGTAGGTGCGCGTCGCCGTGGCCCCGGGCTCGATCGTGCCGACGTTCCAGACGAGCGCGGTCGTGCCCGCGGCGCAGCCGTTGGCCGTACCACCCGCCGCCGGCGCCGCACCGGGGTCGGCGCCGTAGGCGTCGAAGATCATTCCCGCGGGCAGGCAGTCGACGAGGAACGTGTCGTGCAGCGGCGTGCGCGTGGCGCCCGAGCCGTCCGTGTTCACGTTCCGCGCGCTCACCGTGTATGCGACGGTGGTGCCGCCGGGGACAGGCCCGTCGGAGTCGTTCGCCTTCGTCACGTCCGGGCGCGGCTGGCGGACCGTGATGGTCCACGACGCCGTGGCCGGCGGCAGTGCCGAGCCGCCGAGGGTCTCCAGGCTGACGAACCGGGCGGTGTTGATCACCTGCAGGTTGTTCTGCGCCGTGCTCATCGCGGCGCCCGTGACCTGGGCCGGCAGGACCACCTCGAACCGCTGGTCCACCGCGGTCGCGTTGTTGTACGTGGACGGGAACGTCACCGTGCCCGTGTCCGGGTCGATCGTGACCCCCGCCGGGACCGGCGCGGTCGCCGCGCTGTCGGCGTCCGGGTGGTACGTCAGCGTGGCCGGTCCGACCTGCACGAAGCCCGTCGGCAGCGGGTCCTGCAGCACACCGTCGTACGCCGCCGTACCCGCGAGGATCCGCACCCCGTAGGTGTAGGTGACGAGCTCCCCGATCGTCGCCTCGTTCTCGAGGTCGTTGTTCGTCTCGACGACCGACGTCGTCGCGGACTTGTCGACCTCGGGCCCGGGGACCCGCACGTTCGACGGGTCGGAGGCGGCCGGGGCGTCCCACTGTGTCGGGAGGACCGCCAGGTTCACGTTCTGCCGGGGGTAGAACGTGACCGTGCCGCCACCCGGGACGTTGGTCAGCGCCTGGTAGCTGCTCACGTAAGCCGTGTCGGTGTAGACCGTCCCGACGCCCGCCGGGTCGGGGATCGTGGTGTCGTAGAGGATCGACTGCGTCGCGCCCGGCCCGACGCCCTGGCCCGACAGGTCCGGCTGCGTGCCGTCGATCGGGAACGTGACTCGCAGCAGGCTCAGGTCGGCCGAACCCAGGAACGCGGGGTGCCCGGGCTCGCCCGGGTCGGTGCACACGACGGTCGGCGGCACGGCCTGCGCAGGCTCGTACCGCACCGTGCTCTCGTCGATGTCGTCGCAGGTGAGCTGGACGGGCAGCTTGTCCCAGACGTCCAGCGCGCCGACCTCGTAGCCGTTGGCGGTACCCGCAACGCCGCCGTTGGTCAGGTCGATCCGGAAGGTGGCGACGGAGCCGGCACGCACCTCGGAGCCGTCGACGTTGCTGTTCGCGGGGTTCGGGCCGCTGGCGGGTGCGTCGACCGACTCGACGCCCTTGACCACCTGGACGGGCGGGACCGGCGCCCCCTGCATGACGAGGCTGTCCCGGAGCGTCTCGGTGATGCCCGCGGAGTTCTCCGCCCGCAGCTTCATGAGGTTCGACCGGGTCAGCGCCGTCGTGCCCGGCGCGGCCCTCGTCACGTTCGCCTGGATCACCACCGCGAACACGGCGCCCGGGTCGACGAACCGGTTGCCCGCCGGTCCGGGCGTGCCGATCAGGAACTGCACCGCGCTCGTGCTCGAGGTCACCGTGAACGGAGCATCGGCGTTCGTGGCCGCGGCGGTCGCCGACCCGTTCACGTACGTCATGCCGGGGGGCAGGAAGTCCGTGACCTGAGGATTGCGCGTCTCGGTCAGGGGCGAGAAGTTGGCCGTCAGCAGGTAGCACACGCGGTCACCCTTGAGGAACAGGGTCTCCTCGGGCGCGAACGCTGCCGGCTCGCCGTAGACGCCGGCGTCCGTCGGGCACGTGCCACCCGAGATCGAGCGCGGCGCGATGAGCTTGTCGATCGACTCCGAGCCGGTGGTCAGGGTCCACTCGGACTCGTCCTCCACCGTCACGGTGCCCGTCTCGCCCGTGCCGGCGACCGGGGTGGTCGTCGCCGTGAGGGACGCGTCGTTGGTGAACGAGTCGCCCGTCGCCGTCGCCTGCCCGACCAGCGCGCCACCCAGGTAGGTGGGCAGCATCGCGGCCGAGTAGGAGACCGTCGTCGTCGCGTCAGGCCCCTCGGCCAGCGCGTCGAACGTGATGTCGAAGGTGCCGTCGACATTGAACGTGGCCGTCGCGATCGGCACGGACGGCGCCGGTGCGCGCCCGCCGTCGCACAAGGGGTTGGCGCCGGGCGAGTAGTTCGTCCCCGGACCGCCGAGCGGGCAGGTGCCGTTGGGAAGCGTGTCGGCCAGGACGATGTCGGCGGCGCTCACGTACTCGCTGGACTCGACGGTGAGGGTGTAGCGCACCGTGCCGCCGGAGAGGAACTCCGAGCGGTCGGCGGTCTTGCGCATCCGGACGTCCTCGATCGAGACCGTCAGCGTGTCGGAGGCCGAGACCGTCGCCGGGACGCCGGGTGCCGTCGTGCCCTGGAAGGTGCCGGTCACCTGGGCGACGTTCGTCGCGCCGAGCTCCGTGGCGGTCTCGCGGGTCGACGCGCCCGTGTTGTTGTCGAGGTTGGCGGTCTGGAGCAGCCCGCCCGGAGCCGGGTCCGGGAACATGACGTTGGCGCGCAGCGGGACTCCGGCCGCGTACCGGAGCGTGAAGGTGCTCGACGCCGCGATGTCCGGGATCGACCACTCCACGCGCGTGTAGACGCCCGGCGGGTAGGTGGTCGTGCCGTTCGGCGGCGGGTCCTGGACCGTCGTCACCGACGTCGGGGTCAGGCAGTCGGCCGGCGTCGGCGTCGCGGTCAGCGAGGGCGCACCCGGGAACTCCGGGGTCGCCGAGTTGTCCACGCCACCGCAGCCGAGGTACTCCAGCCGCGCGGGGATGTAGTCGGTCACGACGAGCCCGGTGCTGCCCGCCGCCGGGGCGGACTCGATCGTGAGCGAGTACACGGTGTCGTTGTCGTGAACCCCGCGCAGCAGCTCGCCCTCGGGGCTCGGTTCGTCCTTGGTGATCTGGAGCGCCGAGATGAGGGTCGTCGTCGGGTTGGAGGTCGCGGTCTCGGTCGCGGTGCCGGGCACGAGCACGCCGAGCTCGTCGAACTCCGGCGCGACGAACGGATCGGTGCTGCTGTAGACGTCGGCCGTGTTCTCGACGGTGGTGCCCACCGGGTAGACCACCGGGTCGGGCATCACCTGGAACGTCAGGGTCGTCGCGCCGTTCACCGACAGGTCCGTGACGTTGGTCCACGTCAGCGTCGTCATGCCGGTGTCGGGGTCGGTCCACTGCACCGGGTCGCCGGCGCCCGCTGGAGTCGTCGAGCCGCCGACGTAGGTCACGTCCGACGGGATGACGTCACGGAACGCGAGGTTGTACTCCGGCGCCGCGTCCGGGTTGCTCGGCGGGTTCGTGGCCGTGAGCGTGAAGGTGATCGGCTGCCCCGCCAGGACCTCGCCGGGTGCGTCCTTGGACAGCAGGATCCCGGGTGCCGCGACGGCCGCAGTGATCGGCCCGAACAGCACCGCGACGAGCGCGAGAACGCAGGTCAGCACCGACGCACGCACCCACGGAGCACGTACGTCCTGGACCGCGTGGGCGCCAGTCATCCTCGTATGGTGCCTGATTCCGTGCTGTTCGGCCCCATTTGACCGGATCTCGCCCGCGACCACACCTGCCTCACCTGTCACACGTGACCCATCATTCATTCACGATCGGACACGATCCGACAGGGGTCAGGGGTCCGACCCGACGCGAACACGCACGAAGCGAGCATCGTCCGTCGTGGCCCCTCAACCACGGTCCCGGACGACGCTCGCTCCGTCTCCCCCGAGCTGCGCGCGTGCTCCCATACGCGCGCGGCCCCGCCTGAGCGGGTCTGTTCAGTGGGTCTTCAGCTGTTCTTCCGCCGGTCGTCAGCGGTTGCTGAAGGCCGCGTCGAACGACGCAGCCGGCGCGTCGAACGCGTTGCGACGGACGAACTCCAGGGCCTGCGGCGCCCCGACGAGCCGGTCCATCCCGGCGTCCTCCCACTCCACGGAGATCGGCCCTGCGTAGCCGATCGAGTTGAGCACCCGGAAGGAGTCCTGCCACGGCACGTCCCCGTTCCCGGTGGACACGAAGTCCCACCCGCGCCGCGGGTCGCCCCACGGCAGGTGGCTGGACAGGCGGCCGTTGCGGCCGTTGCCCAGACGCTTCTTCGTGTCCTTGCAGTCCACGTGGTAGATCCGGTCCCGGAACTCCCAGAGGAAGCCGACCGGGTCCAGGTCCTGCCAGACGAAGTGGCTGGGGTCCCAGTTCAGCCCGAACGCGGGCCGGTGCCCGATCGCCTCGAGCGTGCGCACGGTGGTCCAGTAGTCGTAGGCGATCTCGCTGGGGTGCACCTCGTGCGCGAAGCGGACGCCGACCTCGTCGAACACGTCGAGGATCGGGTTCCAGCGGTCGGCGAAGTCCTGGTAGCCCGCCTCGATGGTGTCCGCGCCGACGGGCGGGAACATCGCGACGTACTTCCAGATGCTCGACCCGGTGAAGCCGACGACGGTGTCGACGCCGAGCTTCGCCGCCAGCCGCGCGGTGTGCTTCATCTCCTCGGCCGCCCGCTGCCGGACGCCCTCGGGGTCGCCGTCGCCCCAGACGCGGTCCGAGACGATGTCCCGGTGCCGCTGGTCGATCGGGTCGTCGCAGACGGCCTGGCCCTTGAGGTGGTTCGAGATCGCCCACACCTTGAGGTTGTACTTCTCCAGCAGCGCGAGCTTGCCGGCCACGTACTCGTCGTCGTCCCAGCGCCAGGGGTCCAGGTGGTCTCCCCAGCAGGCGATCTCGAGGCCGTCGTAGCCCCAGCCGGAGGCGAGCCGTGCGACCTCCTCGAAGGGCAGGTCGGCCCACTGGCCGGTGAACAGCGTGATCGGTCGGGACATCGTCAGCTCTCCTCTACCGGGGTCCAGGTGCTGCGGTCAGCAGCCGACCGCTCGACGGCGTCGAGCACGCGCTGGATGCGCAGGCCGTCCGCGAAGCTCGGCTCCGGCTGGCGCCGCTCCGCGATAGCGGTCACCAGGTCGACGGCCTGGTGCGTGAATGCGTGCTCGTACCCGAGCCCGTGCCCCGCGGGCCACCACGCTCCCACGTAGGGGTGCTCGGGCTCGGTCACGACGATGCGCCGGAAGCCGGCCTCGACGGCGGGCTGCGCGACATCGAAGAAGTGCAGGACGTTCATGTCCTCGAAGTCGAACGCGAGCGAGCCGGCCGAGCCGTTGATCTCGAGTCGGATCGCGTTCTTGCGGCCCCACGCGAACCGGGTCGCCTCGAACGTCGCCACTCCCCCGCCGGACATCCGGCCCAGGAAGATCGCGGCGTCGTCCACCGTCACGGGACCCATCGAGGTGCCGGCCGTGCCGTGCAGGCCGCTGTGCGCGGCGGCGACGGGCCGCTGGTGCACGAACGTCTCGAGGATCGCCGACACCCCGGTCACCCGCTCGCCGGTGACGAACTGCGCGAGGTCGACGATGTGCGCGCCGATGTCTCCCAGCGCCCCCGAGCCGGCCTTCTGCTTGTCCAGGCGCCAGGACAGCGGTGCGTCGGCGTCCGCGATCCAGTCCTGCAGGTACTGCGCGCGCACGTGCCGCACCGTGCCGATCCGGCCGTCGGCCACGAGCTGGCGGGCCAGCTGGATCGCCGGCACGCGCCGGTAGGTGAAGCCGACCATCGCGAGCTGACCGTTGGCGCGGGCAGCCTCGGCCGCGTCCGCCATCGCCGCGGCCTCGGCCACGCTGTTGGCCAGCGGCTTCTCGCAGAGCACGTGCTTGCCGGCCTCGAGCGCCGCGATGGCGATCTCGGCGTGCGTGTCGCCGGGCGTGCAGATGTCGACCAGGTCGATGTCGTCGCGGATGACGAGCGCCTTCCAGTCCGTCTCCACGCTCGACCATCCGAGCCGCGTCGCCGCAGCGGTCACCGCGGCCTCGTCGCGACCGGCGATCGCCGCCATGTCCGGATGCAGCGGCAGGTCGAAGAAGTGCGGTGCGTTGCGCCAGGCCTGCGAGTGCGCGACGCCCATGAAGGCGTAGCCGACCATGCCGACGCCGAGACGGTCTGTCATGTCTCTTGCCTTTCTGTCGGTGCTGCCGGGCGGACCGCGGACGGCCCGCCCGGCAGAGACTGGTCGGAGGTCAGGACGCGAAGCCGATGGGCAGGTACTGGTCCACGTTCTCCTTGGTGACGATGGGCGCGTACAGCTGGACCGTGCGGGGAGCCTCGCCGTCCACCAGGTCGCTCATGCCCTTGCCCTGGGCGAGGAGCCGCGCGAGCTTGACGCCGTCGGCACCCTGCGTCGACGGGTAGATGACCGTCGCCTTGAGCACGGTGTTGTCCGCCTTGATGGCGTCCATCGCGTTCTTCGAGCCGGCACCGCCGACCATGAAGAACTCGTCACGACCGGCGGCGTCGATCGCCGCCAGCACGCCGATGCCCTGGTCGTCGTCGTGGTTCCAGATGGCGTCGAGCTTCGGCTGAGCCTGCAGCAGCTCGGCGGCCGCCTCCTCGCCACCCTGGACGGTGAAGTCCGCGGCGACGCGGGCGTCGACCTTCAGACCGCACTTGGTGAGTGCGTCCTTGAAGCCCCGGCTGCGGTCCTGCGTCAGCGGCAGCGAGTCGATGCCCGCGATCTCGGCGACCTTGGCACCGGCCGTGCCGCCGATCTGCTCGCAGATGTACTCGCCGGCGCTGACGCCCATGCCGTAGTTGTCGCCGAGCACCGTGGTGCGGGCCGCGTTCGGGTCGCTGAACTCGCGGTCGACGTTGACCACGGGGATCCCCGCCTTCATCGCCTTCGTGGCGACCTCGGTCAGTGCCGCGCCGTCGCTCGGCAGGAGCACGATCGCGTCGACGCCGTCGTTGATGAACTGCTCGATCTGGCTGATCTGCACGCTGACGTCGTTGGTGCCCTCGGCCATGACGAAGTCGACGTCGGAGTACTTCTCGGCCTCGGCCTTGGCGGCAGAGTTGATCGCGCCGAGCCAGCCGTGGTCGGCCGCGGGGCCGGAGAACGCGATGGTGACCTGGTCGCCCGGTTCGTCGTTCCCACCCGGGGCAGCGGCGGGCGCCTCCGCGGCGCCGGTGTCCTCGGTCTCCTCGGGCGTGTTGGACGTACAACCCGCGGCGATGAGCGCGATGGCTGCGGTGGCGCCGGCAATGGCGAGCCACCGGTGACGCAGAGGTGCGGACATGACTGATCCTCCTTGATCGGACGTGCGGGGTGAGGTGCTGCTTGTCGACGACGGGGGTGTCGTCAGGTTCTTGCTGGGGAGCGACTTGCGATGCGCTGCTGGAGCAGCACGGCGACGACGATGATCACGCCCTTGGCCACGGCCTGGGCCGAGCTGGACAAGTTGTTCTGCGTGAAGACGTTGGAGAGCGTCGTGAAGATCAGGACGCCGAGGACGGTGCCGACGATCGTGCCGCGGCCGCCGACCAGGAGCGTGCCGCCGACGACGACGGCGGCGATGACGTCGAGCTCGAGGAACAAGCCGTTCGTGGAGCTGCCGGCCGTGGTGCGGCCGAGCATCATCACGCCGCCGATGCCTGCCCCGAGGCCGGAGAGGGCGTAGAGGTACATCGTGTGGCGCTTGACCTTGATGCCCGCCAGGCGGGCCGCCTCAGGGTTGCCACCGACAGCGATGGTGCGGCGCCCGAACGTGGTCCGGTTGAGCAGGATCCACCCGGCCACGGAGACCAGGACGAAGATCCAGACGAGCGTCGGGATGCCGATGAGGTCGCCGCGGAAGAAGTCGAGGAACCCCTGGACCGAGACCACCTGCGTCTTGCGCTGGGCGATGATCTCGGCGAGGCCGCGGGCGGAGACCATCATGGCGAGCGTCGCGATGAACGCGACCACCTTGCCGTAGGCGATGAGCACCCCGTTGATCAGACCTGCTGCGAGGCCCACCGCGAGCGCGGTGATGACCATCACGCCCCAGTTCAGGTTCTGCGCCATCGTCTGGGTCGCCAGCGTGGACGCCCAGACGGACGCCAGCCCGATCACCGAGCCGACCGAGAGGTCGATACCCGCGCCGATGATGACGAACGTCATCCCGATGCTCACGACGCCGGTGACCGACGCGAGGCGCAGGATGGTCAGCGCGTTCTCGACGCTCGCGAACCGCTCGCCCGCCGTCGCGACACCGAAGATGCAGATGGCGAGGAGGGCGATCACCAGGCCGAGGTTCCGTCCGGCCGGGCCGTGCAGGATCCCTCTACGGGGCGGCTTCGCGGGACCGTCGGCCGGCGCGGGCGCGTCGACGGCGTCGGTCATGGAGCGGCCCGGAACGGCTGCCCCCGGGGTCGTCTGCTCACTCACGCGGCACTTCCTTCCATGACGAGGTCGAGCACGCGGTGCTCGTCGATGCTGGCCGCCGGCCCGTCGTGGACCACGCGACCCTCGGAGACCACCAGGATCCGGTCGGACAGACCGATCACCTCCGCGATCTCGCTCGACACCACGACGACCGCGGCGCCGCCCTTCGCGAGCTCCGCGATCAGGCCGTAGATCTCGGACCGGGCGCCGACGTCGACGCCCCGGGTGGGCTCGTCCAGGAGCAGGACCCGGCAGCCGTGCACCAGCCAGCGCGCGAGGAGCACCTTCTGCTGGTTGCCACCGGACAGCGTCCGCGCAGCGCGAGCGGGGTCGGACGGCCGGACGTCGAGCGCGTCGATCTGCTCCTTGGCGACCCGGCGCTCCGAGGCCTCGTCGAGGAACGACGCGTTCGCCGTGCGCGCGAAGGTGGAGAGGGTGATGTTCCGGTAGACGGGCTCGTCGAGGATCAGGCCCTGGCTTTTGCGCTCTTCGGGGCAGAGCCCGATGCCCGCCTTGACCGCCCCGCTCACCGAGCCCGCTCGCAGCGTCTCGGTCCCGACCGAGACGGTGCCCGCGGTCCTCTTGCGCGCACCGAAGATCGTCTCGAGGATCTCCGTGCGGCCGGAGCCGACGAGCCCGGCGAGGCCGACGACCTCACCGGCGCGCACGTCGAACGAGACGTCGCTGAACGAGCCCGCGAGGCTGAGACCCTCGACGTGCAGGAGCGTCGCCGCGTCGTCGGGGACCTGCGGCCGCGGGGGGATCGCGTACTCGACGTTGCGGCCGGTCATCAGCCGGATGAGGTCGGTCGTCGGGGTCTCGGCGACGGACAGGCTCGTCGCGACCGTCCGGCCGTCCTTGAGCACCGTGATCCGGTCACCGATCTGCCGGATCTCGTCGAGCCGGTGGGAGATGTAGACGATGGCGACGCCCGAGCTCGTGAGCTCGTGGACCACCCGGAACAGGTTCTCCACCTCCTCCGAGTCGAGCACGGCCGACGGCTCGTCCATCACGATCACCCGGGCGTCGTGCGACAGGGCGCGGGCCATGCTGACGATCTGCTTGCCGGCGGCGGACAGCTGGCCCACCTCGCGGTGGGGCGAGATGTCGCCGTGGCCGAGCCGCTTGAGGATCGCCCGCGTGCTCGCCGTCACCGCGCGTCGCTGCGAGAAGCCGCCGACCGAGAGCTCGTGGCCGAGGTAGATGTTCTCGGCGACCGTCAGGCCGTCGACGACGTCGAGCTCCTGGTACATCGTCGCGATGCCGAGCTTCAGGCCGGCGACCGGGTGCGGGATCGTGACGGGCCGACCGTCGACGAGGATCTCGCCCTCGTCGGGCTGGTGGGCGCCTGCCAGGACCTTGATGAGGGTGGACTTGCCGGCACCGTTCTGACCGAGCAGGCAGTGGACCTCGCCGGCACGGATCTCGAGGTCGACGCCGTCGAGCGCCCGGGCGCCGGGGAACTGCTTCACGATGCCGCGCATCTGCAGAAGCACTGGGGTGTCGGGCGTGGGGTCTGCACTGACCATGTCGGAAAACGTAGGACTGACTTCTGTCGTCCGTCAAGCAAAAGTCGACGATTATGTGTCAGAGTTACGCGAACGTGACCTACACAAGGCGAGATGATTCACTGTGCGCATGGACGAGCTCCTCAAGTTCGCCCCCAAGCCGACCGGCGCCGGGGAGATGTTCCAGCTCCTGCGCGACGGGCAGCCGCGCACCCGCTCCGACCTGGCAACTCTCACCGGTCAGGCCCGCTCCACGATCGCTGCGCGCGTCGAGCTCCTGCTCTCCTCGGGGTTCGTCGCGCCGGCTGGAGAGGCCACCTCGACCGGAGGCAGGCCGCCTGCCACGTTCGCGTTCAACCCCGCCGCCCGTGTCGTCCTCGCGGTCGACCTCGGCGCCACGCACGCGCGTCTCGCGCTGACCGACCTCGTCGGGACCGTGCTCGCCGAGATCGGGGAACCGATCGCGATCGCCGAGGGTCCGACCGTCGTGCTCGACCGCGTCGTGTCGCTCGGCCACCAGCTGCTCGAGGACGCCGGTCGCCCCCTGACCGACCTCGTGAGCGTCGGGGTCGGGCTGCCCGGGCCCGTCGAGCACTCCTCCGGAAAGCCGATCAACCCGCCGATCATGCCCGGCTGGGACGACGCCGACGTGCCCGGCCACCTGTCGCGGCGGCTCCTGCACGTGCCCGTCCTGGTCGACAACGACGTCAACGTCATGGCCCTCGGCGAGCACACGTCGCAGTGGCCCAACGTCGACCACCTCCTGTTCGTCAAGGTGGCCACCGGGATCGGCGCAGGGATCATCTCCGACGCCCAGATCCGCCGCGGGGCCCAGGGCGCGGCCGGGGACCTCGGGCACATCGCCGTCCCCGGCGGGCCCGACCTGCCCTGCCGCTGCGGGAACTTCGGCTGCCTGGAGGCCGTCTCGAGCGGGCCGGCGATCGCCGACGCGCTGCGGGCGCTCGGCGTGGACGCCACGACGAGCGCCGACGTGGTCGCACTCGTGCGGGCCGGCGACCCCGACGCCAGCCGTGAGGTCCGCGAGGCCGGCCGGCGCATCGGCGACGTGCTCGCCGCCTGCGTGAGCATGTTGAACCCGTCTGTGATCGTGATCGGTGGCATCGTTGCCGAAGCCGGGGAGCACCTGCTGGCCGGCATACGCGAGGTCGTCTACCGTCGATCTCTGCCGCTGGCGACGCAGCACCTGCGCATCGTCGCGTCCCGCACCAAGGGCCGCGCCGGCGTGCTCGGCGCGTCGGCGATGGCGTCCGACCACGTCCTGTCCGCCGCCGCCATCGACTCCCTGATCTCCTGAGGAGAGTGTTGTGACCCAGAACGCCCTAGTCGTCCGCGGCGGATGGGACGGGCACGCCCCCGCTGAGGCCGTCGACCTCTTCCTGCCCTTCCTGCGCGACAGCGGATTCGACGTCACCGTCGAGGGGTCGCTCGAGGTCTACGCCGACGCCTCGACGATGGCTGCGACCGATCTGATCGTGCAGTGCTGGACCATGGGCGAGATCCTCGCCGACGAGCTGCACGGCCTGCGCGACGCCGTCGCCGCCGGGACCGGGTTCGCCGGCTGGCACGGCGGGATCGTCGACTCGTTCCGGATGGCCACCGACTACCTGCAGCTCGTCGGTGCCCAGTTCGCGGCGCACCCCGGCGGGATCGTGGACCACACCGTCAACATCCTCCCGTCGCGCGCGGACGACCCGCTCGTCGCGGGGATCTCCGACTTCGCCCTCCGGTCCGAGCAGTACTGGCTGCTCGCCGACGACCTGAACGACGTGCTCGCGACCACCACCATCTCCCCCGGTCCCGACGACCACTGGCACGGCCCGGTGGTCTCGCCCGCGGTCTGGACGCGTCGCTGGGGTCAGGGGCGGGTGTTCGTCTGCGCGCCTGGGCACCAGCTGGCGGACCTCGAGCTGCCGGCCGTCCGCACGATCATCGAGCGCGGACTGCTCTGGGCGGCCCGACCGAGCGCCTGACCGGCCTCAGGGGCGCGGGGCGTCCTGCGGGATGTCCGCGAGGCACGTCGCGAGCGGCTCCTTGCTCTCGTCATCCATCGCGGTCTCCTGGTGGCACGCGGCCCGACGAAGGCCGTACGGCGCTGCCGCGCCCAGCTCTCGCACCTCCTGCTGGAGGTCGGGGACGGTGACGACGATCGTCTGAGTACCCCGCGACGCGCTCGTCGCCGGTGCCGGGACCGCGTCGTGGGTCGTCGTCCCGTGCGTCGGCACCGCGCCGGTCGGCCCGCCCGGTGCCACGGCGATGACGCCGGTCGCAGCCGCGCCCGCGAGGGCCGCGACCGTGAGGACCGCGGCGAGGGCGACTCCCGCGACCCGGTGTCTGCGCGCGGGTGCGCTGCGGGCCGGGCTGCTGGCGGAGGGTGTCGGGCGGTGGGTCACACCCCTTCTATCGATCAGAAGGGCGCCGCGCTGAGGAGCCGGTCAGCGCGGGTCGCGCACCCGGTAGGAGTAGCGGTCGGCGGGCTGGAAGCCCAGGCCCCAGTAGAGCGCCGCCGCGGCCGCGTTGTGCGCCTCCACCTGAAGGAACGCGCGCCGCGCCCCGGCCTCACGACCGTCGTGCAGCGCGCTCAGCGTGACGGCTCGCGCCAGGCCACGACGGCGGGCGGAGCCGTGCACCACGAGGCACGACAGGGCGGCCCAGTCGTCGACGCGCGCCACCCGGACCACCGCGACCGGCGTGGTGTCGTAGGCCGACGTCATCGACAGGTAGCTCGCCGGGGCGCCCGTGAGGATCGCGCGGCCCGTCTCGCGGTCGGCGGTGTCGTCCTTGGTTCCGAGCCAGAGGGCCAGCCAGTCGTCGTCGGGCTCGTCGCGGGCGGTGATCTGCAGGCCCGGGAGGGCGAGCCGGCCGGGGAGCGCAGGTTCGTCGACGAGGGACCGGACCAGCACGTCGGTCTCCGAGACGCTGCGGTAGCCGCGGGCGTCCAGCAGGCCGGCGACCTCCGTGCAGGTGCGCTCCGCATCGACCCGATCGGTCCCGCCGGCCTCCACCAGCCGCGGGCGCGGCGCGCGCACGGTGCTGAGCAGACCCGCGTCCGCGTAGACCTGCTCGACCTGGTCCAGCGCGGCCACCGGATCGGTCGGCCTGCCGGTCAGCAGGGCGCTGTTGCCGCGTCGCGTCAGCCCGTCGGAGACGCCCACGCGCCACCCGTCGACCTCGACGACCCGCAGCGGCGGCCACGTCCGCGTCTCCGCCAGCGCACCCGGCGCCTCGGGCGGGGTCCAGGTCTGGACCCGCAGGTGGACGTACTCGTGGCCCCAGTCGCGCTCCGGGACAGCGACGAAGCCGAGCCGGGCGTAGAGCCGGTGCGCGGTGACCATCGAGTCCAGCGTGGAGAGCACCACCCGCCGGGCGCCGGACGCGACCGCGTAGCCGAGCGCCGCACGCATCAGAGCCTCGGCGATGCCACGGCCACGTGCGCGCGGGGCGACCGCGAGCATGCGCACCTCGAGCTCGCCGGGCTCCGCGATCTCGGCGTACTCCGTGCCGTACGGGGCGAGCGTGACCGTGCCGACGACCGTCTCGCTGCCGTCAGCCTCCTCGCACGGGATCGTCGCGACCAGCAGCATCGCCTCGCGGGCTCGCCGCGTGGCGTCCCGCAGCTGGGCCTCGTACTCGTCGTCCTCGTCCAGCAGCCGGTCCGCCAGGTACGCCTCGGCGGTCAGTGCCCCGGCGCCTGCGATCTCGTCGTGCCGCGCCGGCCGGACGGTCGGCCCGGTCACCTGTGCCACCTTCATGGCACCGCCACCGGGCGGGTGGGGCCCCTGCTCATTCGCCCACCTCGTCCGGTGCGCCGTCGCTCTCGTCGGCCGGCGCCTCCCCGACCCCGGCGGGGCCTTCCGCGAGCAGACGCTCGAAGCCGGCCTCGTCGAGGATCCGCAGGCCGAGCTCGCGCGCCCTGGTCTCCTTCGACCCCGCGTTCTCCCCGACCACCACGTAGTCCGTCTTCTTGGAGACGCTGCTCGACGTCTTGCCACCGCGCGCCAGGATCGCCTCCTTGGCCTCGTCGCGGTTGAGCCGCTCGAGCCCGCCGGTGACCACGACGGTCAGGCCCTCGAGGGTGCKGGGCATCGACTCGTCGCGCTCGTCCTGCATCCGTACGCCTGCGTCCTTCCACTTCCGGACGATCTCCGCGTGCCACTTGTCGTCGTCCTCGGGCTGGTCGAACCACGCGCGGACGGCCGTCGCGATGGTCGGCCCGACACCCTCGACGGAGGCCAGCTCGTCCTGGCCGGCCTCGCGGATCGCGTCCAGCGTCGCGAAGTGCTTGGCCAGCTCGCGGGCGGCGCTCGGTCCCACGTGCCGGATCGACAGGGCGACGATGACCCGCCACAGCGGCTGCTCCTTGGCCTTCTCCAGGTTGGTGAGCAGCGCCTGACCGATCGCGTTCAGGTCCCCCGCCTCGCGCTGCCGGCCCGCCACCTTCGAGCTGGTCGAGAGCGTGAACTGCGGGACCTTGCGCAGGTCGTCGGCACCCAGGGCGAACAGGTCGCCCTCGTCCGTCACGACGCCCGCCGCCAGCAGGCTGTTGGCGGCCTGCTCGCCGAGCGCCTCGATGTCGAACGCGCCGCGCGAGGCCACGTGGTAGAGGCGTTCGCGCAGCTGGGCGGGGCAGGAGCGGGTGTTGGGGCAGCGGATGTCGACGTCGCCCTCCTTGCTCGGCGCGAGCGTCGTCCCGCACGACGGGCACTGCGTCGGCATGACGAACTCGACCTCGGTGCCGTCCCGCAGGTCCACCACGGGCCCGACGATCTCGGGGATGACGTCGCCCGCCTTGCGCAGCACCACGGTGTCCCCGATCAGGACGCCCTTGCGCTTCACCTCGCTGGCGTTGTGCAGCGTCGCCATCTCGACCGTGGAACCCGACACGAACACCGGCTCCATCACGCCGAAGGGCGTGACCCGGCCCGTGCGTCCGACGTTCACGCGGATGTCGAGCAGCTTGGTGTTCACCTCTTCCGGCGGGTACTTGTAGGCGATCGCCCACCGGGGTGCCCGGCTCGTCGCGCCGAGGCGTCGCTGCAGCGCGATCTCGTCGACCTTGACGACGATGCCGTCGATCTCGTGCTCGACGTCGTGCCGGTGCTCGCCGTTGTAGGCGATCATCTCCCGCACCCCGGGCAGACCCTGCACGACCTTCGTGTGGCCGGAGACGGGGACGCCCCAGGACGCGAGCAGGTCGTACACCTGCGACTGCCGCTCGATCCCGACGCCGCCGCCCGGGGCCCACCGCAGGGCGCCGATCCCGTGCGCGTACATCCGCAGGTCACGCGACGCCGTCACGCGCGGGTCCTTCTGCCGCAGCGAGCCCGCGGCCGCGTTGCGGGGGTTGGCGAACGGCGCCTTGCCCGCCGCGACCTGCGAGGCGTTGAGCTGCGCGAACGCCTCGACGGGCAGGAACACCTCGCCGCGGATCTCGATCAGCTCCGGGTGCGTCGCCGGGTCTCCGCCCAGCGTGTCCGGGATCGTCGAGATGGTCCGGACGTTCAGCGTCACGTCCTCCCCCGTGCGACCGTCCCCCCGCGTCGCGGCCCGCGTCAGCCGGCCCTTCTCGTACAGCAGCGCGATGGCGAGCCCGTCGATCTTCAGCTCGCACAGGTAGTGCAGCTGCGCGTCCGCCTCCAGGTCGCGGTGCACCCGGTCCGCCCAGGCGGCGATGTCCTCGTCGGAGAAGGCGTTGTCGAGCGAGAGCATCCGCTCCACGTGGCTGACGGAGGCGAACTCCGTGGAGAACGTGCCGCCCACCCGCTGCGTCGGGGAGTCCGGCGTCCGCAGCCCGGGGTGCTCGTCCTCGAGCGCCTGGAGCTCGCGCAGCCGCTCGTCGTACTCCTTGTCCGACGACACCGGGGCGTCGCGGATGTAGTACGCGAACTGGTCCGCGTCGATCAGGTCTGCCAGCTCGGTCCACCGGTGGCGGGCCTCGGCAGGGATCTCCCGGTCCGCGGAGGCGCTCACAGGTGCGGGGGCGTCGTCGATCTCTTCGCTCACGGTCCCATCATGGCGTGCGCCGCCCACACGCGAGCGCTCCGCCGCGTCACTCGCGTGACCGGTCACGCTCCCGACGGAAGCGGGGTGCGAGGAGCACGCCGAGGCAGACGGCCGCGCCGCCGACCGCGAGGGCCGCGCCGAGGCCGGCGGTGCCGGGCGACGCGGCTGCGACGACCACGGAGGTCGACGTCCCGGAGTCGTCGAAGGTGCAGATGCTCTGCGGCGGGACGACCGTGTAGTGGATCTTCGATCCGGGCAGCTCCTGCGCGACCGCCTGGAGGCAGGGCGAGTCGCCGGTCTCCGAGACCTCGAGCGTCTTGGTGCCGAGGCCGATGAAGGCGACCGCGAGCATCACCAGGCCCACGAGAGCGGCGGCGGACGCGATCAGCAGGACCAGCGGGCGACGCATCAGGACTCCGCCCGCTCGGCGACGAGCCGCGCGGCGCGCACGAGCCCGGCGAGGACCGCGCGCGCGTCGTCGGGCGAGCCGACGCCCGTGGCGTCGCCGGCCAGGAGGACCACGTCGCGCAGCCCCACCGACGGCAGGCCGACCGAGTGCCACGGCCGCAGGAGGAGGTCGGCCTGCCCGGCGACATCAGGTCCGGCGCACTGCGACGACGCCTGCGGGGGCAGCTCGGGCCAGAACGCCAGCCCGCCCTCGACGGTCTCGGCGACGCGCTCCCAGGACCGGTCGTCCAGCGCCGTGACGGCGAGCGCGAACCCGTCGGCCTCGGACGCCCGGATCGCCCCGATCGACGACCACGCCGTCCCGCCGTGCACGACCACGGACGCCGCTCCGGCGGCGCGCAGGGCGGACGCCACGGTCGCGAGGTGCGACGCCGCGACGGGGCCCGGGACCGAGCGCAGCGCCGAGTAGCCCGAGAAGGACGGCAGCACCCCGGCCATCACCTGGGCGAGCAGCGGCTCGTGCAGGAGCACGGTCGGAACCGCCCCCGGCACGGCACGGCCGAGCGCGGCGAGGTGCTCGGCGAGCCCGTCGGACAAGGACGCGGCCAGCTCGCGCACGGCTCCCGTGTCGGACAGGACCCGGTCACCGCGTGCCAGGTAGAGCGACGCGGCGAGCGTGAGCGGCCCGAGCACGGGCACGACGAGCGGCCCGGCGTACCCGTGCGCGGCGACCGCGAGCGCGTCGAGGTCCTCGCGCCCGAGCGCCTGCGCGCGCGCCAGGTCCCGGCCCGGACGGTCGGCGAGCTTCCAGCCGTGGGCGCCGAGCTCGGTGGGCAGGTCGGCGAGCAACGACGACGCCCGCCCCACCGGATCTCCCCACGGCCCGCGTGCCGCCAAGGACACCGTGAACGGCACCCCGGCCACCTCGGACGGCGTGTCCAGCAGGTCGCCGACGACGACGGTCTGCGCCTCGAGCACGTCGGTGCCCGGCCACGGCCCGGTCCCGGTGACGGACGGTCTGCCGCTCACCGGGGGACGCCGACAGGAGCTGCGGCGGAGGCGGCGGTGGAACGCACGGCCGCGGTCACGGTCGCCTGACCGAGCACGCGGGTGCCGTCGTAGAGCACCGCGGACTGCCCCGGCGCGACGCCGCGCAGCGCGCCGTCGACCGCGACGGACACCGACCCGTCGGGCAGCAGGGAGGCCCGGGCGGGCACGGCGGCACCGTGCGCCCGGACCTGCAGGGAGCACTCGAAGGTCGACGAGACCGGAGCGAACCAGACGGCCCGGTCGGCCTGCACGACGTCGACGGCGAGGTCGGCCGCCGATCCGACGACCACCCGGTTGTTGACCGGCTCCACCGACAGCACGTACCTCGGCTTCCCGTCGGGCGCGGGCCTGCCGATGGCGAGCCCCCGACGCTGCCCGACGGTGTACGCGTACGCGCCGTCGTGCGTGCCGAGCACCGCGCCGGACTCGTCGACGATCTCTCCCGGCTGCGACCCGAGCCGCGAGCGCAGGAACCCCTGGGTGTCCCCGTCGGCGACGAAGCAGATGTCGTAGGAGTCGGGCTTGGCCGACACCGACAGCCCGCGTGCGGCCGCCTCCCGACGGGTCTCCTCCTTGGAGACGACGTCGCCGAGCGGGAACAGCGACCGCTCGAGGCGGGCGGGCCCCATGACCGCGAGGACGTAGGACTGGTCCTTGGCGGGGTCGACGGACCGGTGCAGCTCGCGCGTGCCGTCGTCGGAGAGCGCGATGCGCGCGTAGTGCCCGGTGGCCACCGCGTCGAAGCCGAGAGCGACGGCCTTGTCCAGCAGCGTCGCGAACTTGATGTGCTCGTTGCAGCGCACGCACGGGTTGGGGGTGCGGCCGGCCTCGTACTCGGCGACGAAGTCGGCGACGACGGTGTCCTCGAACTTCTCCGAGAGGTCCCATACGTAGTACGGGATGCCCAGCACGTCGGCGGCGCGTCGGGCGTCGCCGGCGTCCTCGATCGAGCAGCAGCCGCGCGAGCCGGTGCGGAACTGGTCCCGCGTGCGCGACAGGGCCATGTGCACGCCGACGACGTCGTGCCCGGCGTCGACCGCGCGCGCGGCCGCGACCGCCGAGTCGACGCCACCGGAGAGAGCTGCCAGGACGTGCATCAGGACACCGCCGCCAGGCCGGCGGCGCGGGCGCGGTCGACGACCCCGGGGAGGACCTCGAGCAGGGTGGACACGTCCGACGGGACGGACGTGTGGCCCAGGCTGAACCGCAGCGCGCCCCGCGCCTCGAGCTCGTCGACGCCCATGGCCAGCAGGACGTGGCTGGGCCGCGGCACGCCGGCCTGGCACGCGGAACCGGTCGACGCCTCGACACCCGCGGAGTCGAGCAGGTACAGCAGCGAGTCGCCCTCGCAGCCCCCGAACGTGAAGTGCGCGTTCGCCGGCAGCCGATCCGACCGCGGACCGCGCAGCACTGCGCCGGGGACGGCCGCGAGGACGCCGTCGATCAGGGAGTCCCGCAGGGCACCGACGCGCGAGGCGAAGGAGGCCTGCGACGACACGGCCGAGGAGACCGCCGTCGAGAAGGAGGCGAGCAGGGCCGCGTCGAGCGTCCCGGACCGCACCCCGCGCTCCTGGCCACCGCCGTGCTGCACGGGCGTCAGCTCGAGCCCCCGGCGCGCGAGGAGCGCGCCTACACCGCCCGGGCCGCCGACCTTGTGCCCCGAGATCGTGAGGGCGTCCAGCCCGGACGCACCGAAGTCGACCGGCACCTGCCCGACGGCCTGGACCGCGTCGGCGTGCACGGGGACCCCGTGCTGGTGCGCGAGCGCGACGACCTCGGAGATCGGCTGCAGGGCCCCGACCTCGTTGTTGGCCCACATGACCGACAGGAGCGCCGCCTCGTCGCCGTGCTGCGCCAGCTCCTCCGCGAGCGCCTCGACGACGAGCACGCCGTCCGAGTCCACCGGCAGGAGCACCAGCTCGGCGCCCGCGTGCTCGGCCATCCAGAAGGCCGGGTCGAGGACCGCGTGGTGCTCGACGGCCGACACCAGGATCCGGCGTCGTCGCAGGTCGTGCGTCCGTCGGGCCCAGAAGAGACCCTTGACGGCGAGGTTGTCCGCCTCGGTCCCGCCGCCGGTGAACAGGACCTCGCTGGGCCGTGCGCCGAGCGACGCGGCGAGCTGCTCGCGCGACTCCTCGACGACCCGTCGCGCGGCCCGACCGGACGCGTGCAGCGACGAGGGGTTGCCGGTGCGCGCGAGGTGCTCGACGAGCACTCGCGAGGCCTCCGGGAGCATGGGCGTGGTCGCCGCATGGTCGAGATACACGCTCACCCGGCCCAGTCTACGAACCGATGAGAGCGCATCCGTCCGCCGGTCCGTGGGATCACCCGTCAGGGTCTCGACATTCCCTGGCAGGATGTGCCGCGTGAGTGCCGACGACGTCATTGCCCTCCCGCTCGCCTTCAGCGGCCAGCGGCTGGACTGGCGTGACCTGCCCCGGCACATCCGGACCCGGATCGCAGAGCTGGCCGGCTCCCAGGTCACCGCGGAGATCAGCGCGACCAGCGGCTTCAGCCCCGGTTTCGCGGCGGTCCTCGAGCTGGCCGACGGGCGCGGCGTCTTCGTCAAGGCGGTCTCCGGCGAGCAGAACCCGCTGTCCCCCGACCTGGCCCGCGCCGAGATCCGCGTGGCCCGCAGCCTGCCGCCGCAGGTGCCGGCGCCCCGGCTGCTGTGGTCGTCCGACGACGACGACTGGGTGATCCTCGGCTTCGAGGTGATCCACGGCCGCTCGCCCGAGCTGCCCTGGAAGCGTGCCGACCTGGACGCGGTCGCCGACGCGCTCGGCGCGCTCGCGGACGCGGAGCCCCTGCCCGGTCACCAGCTGCCCCGCACGGACGACCTGCTGGCCGACGACTTCACGGGCTGGCGCAGGCTGACCGCGCTGGACGACTCGGACCAGGAGCGGTACGCCGAGGTGGCCGGCGACCTCGGCCGGTGGGCGTACGACAACCGCGAGCAGCTCGTGCTCTGGGAGCAGGAGGCCCTGCGCGTCTGCTCCGGCGACGCGCTCGTGCACGGCGACCTGCGCGCCGACAACGTGCTCATCGACCCGGACCACGACCACCGCGTCTGGCTCATCGACTGGCCGCACGCGAGCGTCGGGGCGCCCTGGCTCGACCTCGCGTTCATGCTCCCGAGCGTCGCCCTGCAGGGCGGCGGCGACGCCGCGACGAACTTCCGCGGCCACGCCGTCTCCGAGGGCGTCCACGACGACGACCTGCGCGCGGGCCTGGCCGGGCTCGCGGGCTACTTCGCGTGGGGCTCGCGACAGCCGCCCCCGCTCGGCATCCCGAACCTTCGCCGCTTCCAGGCCGCGCAGGCCGTGGCGACGCTGCGCTGGCTGCGCGACCTGTCCTGAGGCGGTTCGTCCTTCTCCTTCAGCTTCGCCTCACGCTCGCGCAGCGGCGGTGGGTGGTTTCACCCCTCCGGCCGAACGGGGTTGGGTACGTTCGTTGGATGGGCGCGATGCGCGAGGTGGAGCTCGACGACACCCCGGCGGTGCCGGCCGGTCCACCCCGTCGCCGGCACACCCGCCTCCTCATCGCGGTCGGCGTCGCCGCCGTCGTCGCCCTAGTCGGCGGACAGCTCGTGGTGGACGCCCGGGAGCGCGCCGCCACGGCCGGGGTCGCCGGGCTGCTCGACGACCTCGCGTCGCCGCCACACGTCCTGTGGGCGGACTCCGCCCAGGGCTCGCCCGTGTGGCGGGGCCCGCTCGACGACGAGCGCCTCGTGGAGCTCCGGATCGTCGACGACGGTTCGCAGCAGCTCTCGGCGAGGAGCGCGACGACCGGAGAGCCGCTGTGGACCTCGACGCTGACCGACCCCTCACCGGCGTTGGCCGCGGCGCGCGCCACGGGCGCACGGATCTTCGGCGACAGCGCCTGTGCGGTCTCGCCAGGCGGCTCCGGCGCACCACCGGAGGTCGTCTGCCTCGTCACCGACGGGTTCATGCGGCTCAACCCGCAGCTCGGCGTCGCGGCTGCGAGCCAGTCGATCACCACGACCCCGACCCGCACGCACGTGGAGGTCATCGACGGCGAGGACGGTTCGATCGCGGCGCAGTGGCCCGTCGGGGGTTCGGCCCTGCTGCTGTCCGGCCGGGGCCAGGTCGTCGTCGCCGGGAGCACGTCGAGCCGTCTCGAGGTGTCCGCCTACAGCCTCGACGGGGATCCGCGCTGGACCCTCGGCATCCCGCTCGCCGTCCCCGAGCCCGGGAGCCTGCGCGGCAGGACCACGAGCCTGGTCCGGTCGGGGTCGGACATCGCGGTGGAGACGTTCGGCACGAGGGTCGTCCTGGACGGGCACGGGAGGCTGGTCCGCGACGACGTGGGGCGCGGGTCGACGGACGGCGGCTTCGCGGTCCGGGACCACCTCCTCCAGCTCCAGGACGGTGCCGGCTCCTGGGCGACGACCACCCTGGTCGCCGCGGACGAGCCGGCCGACGTCACCGTGGCGGGCGTCCCGGTGCGGATCGGCGACGTCGACGACGGCAGCCTGCCGGACATCGTGCTCACGGCCGGAGCGGGCCTGCGCGCCTGGGACGCCGGCACCGGCACGCCACGGTGGCGGGCCGACGGCGTCCGCCCGGGCCACGCCGCAGGGGTCGTTCTCGACGGCACGGTGTACGTGCCGACGGCCTCGGGCGTCGTCGCGGTCGACGGACGCTCCGGCCGGACGCTCTGGGAGAGCGCCTTGTCGTCGCCCGACCTGCTGGCGACCGACGGCCGGCTGGTGCTCGTCGCGTCGTCGGCGACGCGCACGCTCGCGGCGTACGAGATGTCCACCGGCCGACCCCGGTGGTCGGTGCCGTACCCGCTCGACGTCCGCACGATCGAGCAGATCGGCGGTCGCCTGTACGGCGAGCGGGCGGACCAGTCCCTCGTCGCGCTCGTCAGCCCTTGAGGCGGCGCAGCTCTGCGACGGCCTGCGGGAGGACCGTGAACAGGTCGCCGACCACGCCGAAGTCGGCGATCTCGAAGATCGGGGCGTCGGGGTCGGAGTTGATCGCGACGATCGTGCCGGCGGCCTGCATGCCGCCGCGGTGGTGCACCGCGCCGGAGACGCCGACGCCCACGTAGAGCTTCGGGGCGATCGTCACGCCGGTCTGGCCGATCTGGGCGTCGTGGCCGATCCAGCCCTCGTCGGTGGCCACGCGCGTGGCTCCGACGGCGCCGCCGATGACGTCGGCGAGCTCCTCGACGAGGGAGAAGTCGCCCTCGGTGCCGCGGCCGCCGGCCACGACGACCGACGCGCTGGACAGGTCGGGGCGGCCGCTCTCGGGGCGCACGGTCCGCTCGACCAGCGTGACCCTGCGCGCCTTGTCGCTGACCGACACGGCGTGCTCGGACACGATCGGCGCGACCGGGGGAACCGTCGAGACGACCACGCTGTTCGGCTTGACCGTGACGATCGCGAGCGGCGCGGTGATCGCGCACGCCGTGTTCCACGTGCCGGCGAACACGGTCTTGGCGGCGACGAACCGGCCGTCCACGAGCGAGAGCGTGTCGGCGTCGGTGATGACGCCGGCCCCGGTGGCGACGGCGAGGCGCGCGGCCGCCTCCTTGTTCTCGAACGACGACTCCAGCAGGAGCAGACCGGCGCCGGTCGCGTCGAGCAGCGACGCGAGCGACTCGGCCAGCACGGCCGACAGGTGCAGGTCGGCGTCGGCCGAGAGCCGGTGGACGTGCGTGGCGCCGAGCGACGCGAGCTCGTCGACGACCGCGGCGGACGGCTCGACGCCGTCGAGCGGCCAGGCGGCGTGCACGGCCTCGTCGCCGGCGAGCGAGCGGGCCAGGGTCAGCAGCTCGCGGACGGGCGCGCGCAGGGCGCCGGCCTCGGTGTGGTCGAGCAGGACGAGCACGGGTGCAGGTGCAGTCACGGCAGGAAGTCCTCTGCTGGAAGTCAGACGAGCTGGTTGTCGACGAGGAACGCGGCCAGACGAGCGCCGGCGTCGCCGGTGTCGTTGATCAGCACGCGGTTCTCGCGCGGCGGACGCGCGGCGGCCTCGAGCACCTCGGTCCGGGCCCCGGCGGCGCCGACGCGCGTGGCGTCCAGGCCGAGGTCCGCGAGCGTCAGCGTCGTGATGGGGATCTTGCGGGCCGCCATGATGCCCTTGAAGCCCGGGTAGCGCGGCTCGTTGGCCTGGTCGGTCACAGAGACGAGCGCGGGCAGCGACGCCTCGAGCACCTCGGAGGAGTGGTCAAGGTTGCGCCGGACGCGGACCGTGCGGGCGTCGGCGTCGACCGTGAGCTCCGCGGCGAGCGGCAGCGCGGGCAGGTCGAGCAGCTCGGCGATCGCCGTCGGCAGCAGCGACGTGAGCGCGTCGAGGCCGGCCATGCCGGTGAGGACCAGGTCCACCGGCTCCTGCGCGTCCAGGTGCCGGATCGCGGCCGCGAGCACGCGCGCGGTGCCGATCGCGTCGGAGCCGCCGATCGCGTCGTCGACCACGTGCACGGCCTCCTGCGCGCCCAGCTGCAGGCCGCGGCGCACCGCGTCGGCGGCGTCGGACGGACCCACCGTCAGGGCCACCACGGAACCCTCCGAGGCCTCGACGAGCGCGATGGCCGCCTCGAGCGCGTTCTCGTCGAGCTCGTTGATGGTGCCATCACCCCCGTCCCGCACCACGCGGTGGTCCGGGCCGATGGCCCGCTCCGACTGGATGTCCGGGACATGCTTCACGCACACGACGATCCTCACCCGCGGAAGGTTACCCGCCGCAGCGCCCCCGACCGACGCCTGTGTCGCCAGCCGGAAACACGCCGTTCGCACAGGAGCGCGCACGTTCCCCCACAATGTCGAGGTGACCTCGACCAACCCACGCCGTCGCGCCCCGCGTCTCGGCGTGCACCTGACCGACCACGGTGCGGACGTCGCCGTGTACGCCGCCCACGCCACCGCCGTGGACCTGTGCCTGTTCGACGGACGCAAGGAACGCCGGGTCCGCCTCGACGGCCCGGTGCACGGGGTGTTCAGCGCGAGCGTGCCGGACGTGCAGGCCGGGCAGGGGTACGGGTTCCGGGCGCACGGCCCGTGGGAGCCCGCCGCGGGCCACCGCTACAACCCGGCGAAGCTGCTGGTCGACCCCTACGCGCGCGGCCTCGTGGGCGAGCTCGGCTACGGGCCGGAGACGTACGGCCACGTGGTCGACGAGCTGCTGGCGGGCGACCCGTACGGTCCGGCGAGCACCGTCGACTCGGCGCGGTTCGTCCCGCACTCCGTGGTCGTCGACACCGAGAACCTCGGCAGCCCCGACCCCACGACCAACCGCCCCTGGGTGCCCTGGTCGCACTCGGTGGTCTACGAGGCGCACGTGCGCGGGCTGACCCTGCTCAACGAGCGGATGCCGCCAGAGCTGCGCGGCACCTACGCCGGGCTCGCGCACCCGTCAGTGGTCGACCACCTGCTCGGGCTGGGCGTCACAGCGATCGAGCTGCTGCCGGTGCACGCCTTCGCGTCGGAGCCGCACCTCGTCGAGAAGGGCCTGACCAACTACTGGGGCTACAGCACGCTCGGGTTCTTCGCCCCGCACGCAGAGTTCGCCACGGCCGCCGCCCGCGAGGCAGGTCCGGCGGCGGTCCTCGACGAGCTGCGCACGGCGGTCCACGCGCTGCACGAGGCGGGGCTCGAGGTGCTCCTCGACGTCGTCTACAACCACACGTGCGAGGGCGGCCTGCCGGGTCAGCACCTCTCGTGGCGCGGGCTGGACAACGCCTCCTACTACCGGCACAACGGCGGTGCGCCGGCCGCGCTGGACGACGTCACGGGCACGGGCAACACGCTCGACTTCCGGCGCCCCGAGGTGGTCCGGATGACGATGGACTCCCTGCGCTACTGGGCCGACGTCGTGGGGGTCGACGGCTTCCGGTTCGACCTCGCGGTGACCCTGGGGCGCGACGGCGGCGGCTACTCCCCCGACCACCCCGCGCTCGTCGCGATGTCGATCGACCCGAGCCTGCACGGCCTCAAGCTCATCGCCGAACCGTGGGACGTCGGTCCCGGCGGCTGGCGCACGGGCCAGTTCCCCGAGCCGTTCGGCGAGTGGAACGACCGGTTCCGCAACGCGGTGCGCTCGTTCTGGCTGGCCGACCCGGCGCGCGCCGCGCATGGCCTGCCGGGGCACCGCGTGCGCGACCTGGCCACGCGCCTGTCGGGCTCGGTCGACCTGTTCGGGCACAGCGACCCGCCGCTGGTCCGCGGCCCCATCGCGTCCGTCAACTACGTCACCGCGCACGACGGCTTCACCATGGCCGACCTCGTCGCGTACGACCACAAGCACAACGCGGCCAACGGCGAGCAGAACCGCGACGGGTCCGACGACAACCGGTCCTGGAACCACGGCATCGAGGGACCGGTCACGTGGGAGTCCCCCGCGGTCGACCTCGTGCCGCTGCGCCGGCGTTCCATCCGCAACCTGTTCGCCACCCTCGTGCTCTCGGCGGGCGTGCCGATGATCACCGCGGGCGACGAGATGGGGCGGTCGCAGAAGGGCAACAACAACGCCTACTGCCAGGACTCCGAGATCTCGTGGATGCGCTGGGACCTGAGCCCGTGGCGCAAGGACATGCTCGCGACCGCCCGGTGGCTGCTGACCCTGCGCCGCGACCACCCGGCGCTGCGGACCGAGCAGTTCTACACGGGCCGGCCGGTCAAGCAGGACAAGCGGCCGGATCTCGCCTGGTTCGACGCCCTCGGCGTCCCGTTCGACCACGACCGCTGGCACGACCCGTCGGTGCGCACCCTCCAGATGGTCCGCACCGCGGCGCTGCCGGAGAAGGACACCGTCCTGCTGGTCATCAACGGCTCGCTCGACGCCATGCACCTGGTGCTGGCCGACGACCACGGCGGCAAGTGGCGGCTGGCGTGGGACTCGGTCTGGGAGCACCCGAACGAGGAGTCCGCGGTGGCGATCGAGGGCGGGCTGCACGCCGAGCCCGGCGAGGCGTCCGTGATCGAGCCGATGAGCATGCGGGTGTACGTGCTGGTCTGACCTTCTGGACACATGTCCAGCAGGCGTAGCGTACGGGCATGACCAACACCGTCGTTGTCGTCGGCGCGGGCCTGGCCGGGCTCGTCGCCACCGCCGAGCTGCTCGCCGCGGGCCGCCACGTGACCCTCCTGGACGCCGAGAACGGGGCGAGCCTCGGTGGTCAGGCGTTCTGGTCGTTCGGCGGCCTGTTCCTCGTCGACTCGCCCGAGCAGCGGCGCCTCGGCGTCAAGGACTCTGCCGAGCTGGCGCTCGCCGACTGGCTGGGTTCCGCGCAGTTCGGCCCTGATGACCGCTGGGGCCGGGCCTGGGCCGAGGGGTTCGTGTCGTTCGCCGCCGGCGAGATGCGCTCCTGGCTCGCCGGGCAGGGCGTGAAGTGGTTCCCGCTGGTGCAGTGGGCCGAGCGCGGCGGCTACGAGGCCGGCGGGCACGGCAACTCGGTCCCCCGGTTCCACGTCACGTGGGGCACCGGCCCGGGGATCCTCGAGCCGTTCGTCCGCGCCCTGCTCGACGCGCGCCGCGCCGGCCAGGTCGACGTGCGGTTCCGGCACCGCGTCACCGGCCTGGTCACCACCGACGGGGTCGTGACCGGCGTGCGCGGCGACGTGCTGGCCTCCGACGGCGTCGACCGCGCCGTGCCGAGCACCCGTACCGTCGTGCGCCCGTTCGAGCTGGCGGCGGAGTCCGTCGTGATCGCGACCGGCGGCATCGGCGCCGACCACGACCGCGTGCGCGCGACCTGGCCGTCCGAGGCCGGAACCCTGCCCGCGCGGATGCTGTCCGGCGTGCCCGACCACGTGGACGGCTCCGGCATCGAGGCCGCGCGCGCGGGCGGTGCCGCCGTGGTGCACGAGGACCGCATGTGGCACTACCCCGAGGGCATCACCAACCACTCGCCGGTCTGGAGCCGGCACGGCATCCGCATCCTCGCGGGCCCGAGCAGCCTGTGGCTCGACGCGGACGGCAACCGGCTGCCCGCACCCCTGTTCCCCGGCTTCGACGCACTCGGCGCGCTGCAGCACATCACGTCGCGTGGCGACGACCACTCGTGGTTCGTGCTCGACAAGACGATCCTCGGCGCGGAGTTCGCGCTGTCCGGCTCGGAGCAGAACCCGGACCTGACCGGCAAGGACCTGCGCCTGCTGCTCGAACGCGTCAAGCCGGGCGCGGTCGGTCCCGTGGAGAAGTTCGCGGAGAAGTCCGACGAGTTCCTCTGGGCGGACACCCCGGCCGAGCTGGCGGCGAAGATGAACGCCCTCTCGGGCACGACCCGGATCTCCGCGGAGGCACTGACCCGGACCATCGAGGCCCGCGACCAGCAGGTCGCCACCGGTCTGGGCAAGGACCCGCAGGTCGTCGCGACCGCCATGGCCCGCCGCTTCGTCGTCGACCGCCTGATCCGCGTGGCCAAGCCGCACCGCCTGCTCGACCCGGCGCACGGCCCGCTGCTCGCGGTGCGCCTGTCCGTGCTCACGCGCAAGACCCTCGGCGGCCTGCACACCGACCTCGAGGGCCGCGTCCTGCGACCCGACGGCCAGGTCCTGCCGGGGCTGTGGGCCGTGGGCGAGGCCGCGGGCTTCGGCGGCGGCGGTGTGCACGGCCACCGCGCCCTCGAGGGCACCTTCCTGGGCGGTTGCCTCTTCACCGGACGCACCACCGGACGTGCACTGGCGACGACGCTGCGCTGAACATCCGTCCCACATCTCGCCTCCAGATGCCCGCCACCTGGACCTACGGCTAGGTTCGGGACTGTGACGACTTCCCCGGGCGAGACAAGCCCGACCATCGGCCGCATCCCCGTCGTCGACGTCTCCCCCGTCGCCGAGGCCGGGCGGTTCCCGGCGAAGGCGGTGGTCGGCGAAGCCGTCCCGATCCGCGCGACGGTGTTCCGTGAGGGGCACGACGCCGTCGGCGCGACCGCCGTGCTCACCGACCCGTCAGGCGTCGACCGCGCCAGCGCGCGCATGGTCGACATCGCCCCCGGTCTCGACCGGTTCGAGGCGCGTGTGGTGCCGACCAGCACCGGGACCTGGACGTTCCGCGTCGAGGGCTGGTCCGACCCGTACGGCACCTGGGCGCACGACGCGTCGATCAAGGTCGAGGCCGGAGTCGACGTCGAGCTCATGCTCACCGAGGGCGCGCTCCTGCTGGAGAAGGCGGCCCGTCGCAAGGGCACCAAGGGCGTCGCACCCGTGCTGAAGGAGGCCGTCGAGGGCCTGCGTGACCACACCCGCCCACCCAACGACCGGCTGGCCGCGGGCCTGACCCGCGAGGTCCGGGCCGCGCTCGACGAGCACCCCATCCGCGACGTGGTCACGAGGTCGCCGTCCTACCCGCTGGTCGTGGACCGGCCGCTCGCGCTCGCGGGCTCCTGGTACGAGCTCTTCCCGCGCTCCGCGGGGGCGACGTACGACTACTACACGAACGAGTGGACCACCGGCACGCTGCGCACCGCCGCCCTCGACCTGCCGCGGATCGCGGGCATGGGGTTCGACGTCGTCTACCTGACGCCCGTGCACCCGATCGGCACCACGTACCGCAAGGGCCGCAACAACTCCTTGCACGCCGAGCCGGGCGACCCGGGCTCCCCGTACGCCATCGGCTCGAAGGACGGCGGCCACGACGCGATCGAGCCGTCGCTGGGCACCTTCGACGACTTCGACTTCTTCGTCGCGCAGAGCCGTGCGCTCGGCATGGAGGTCGCGCTCGACATCGCGCTGCAGTGCTCGCCGGACCACCCGTGGGTCTCGGCGCACCCGGAGTGGTTCACCACGCGCGCGGACGGCACGATCGCCTACGCGGAGAACCCGCCCAAGAAGTACCAGGACATCTACCCGCTGAACTTCGACAACGACCCCGAGGGCATCTACCACGAGATCCGTCGGGTCCTGCAGGTGTGGATCGACCACGGCGTGACCCTGTTCCGCGTGGACAACCCGCACACCAAGCCGCTCGACTTCTGGGAGCGGATCCTGGCCTCGGTCCGGGCCGACCACCCCGACGTCATCTTCCTGTCCGAGGCGTTCACGCGACCGGCCATGATGCAGACGCTGGCCAAGGTCGGGTTCCACCAGTCGTACACGTACTTCACCTGGCGCAACACCAAGGACGAGATCGCGGAGTACCTGTCCGAGGTGTCCGGCGAGCAGGGCTCCTGGATGCGCCCCAGCTTCTGGCCGACGACGCACGACATCCTCCCGCCGTACCTGCAGGCCACGGGCGTGCGGGGCTTCGCGGTGCGCGCTGTGCTGGCGGCGCTCGGGGCACCGACCTGGGGCATCTACTCCGGCTACGAGCTGGTCGAGAACGTGCCCAGGCCGGGTGTCGACGAGCAGATCGACAACGAGAAGTACGAGTTCAAGCCCCGGATGTGGGCCGTCGCGGACCCGATCGGCATCAACCGGCTGCTCGGGCGGCTGAACGAGATCCGGCGCAACCACCCCGCCCTGCAGCAGCTGCGCAACCTGCACATCCACCCGACGTCCGACGACGCGCTCATCGCGTTCTCCCGGCACCTGTCGGCCGAGCACTCGCCGACCGGGCGCGACGACACGATCCTCGTCATCGTCAACCTGGACACGGCGAACGCGCGGGAGGGGTGGGTCGAGCTGGACCTCGACGCCCTCGGGCTGGAGCACGGCAGGCCGGTCGTCGCGCACGACGTGCTGTCCGACGACGCGTACGAGTGGTCGTCGCCCGCGTTCGTCCGGCTCGATCCCGTGGTCCGCGCCGCGCACGTGATCCGTCTGGTCTCGCCGTGACCGCCGTCGGCCGGCACTCCCGCGAGCCTGCGCCCACGACGGCGCAGCTCTCCCTGCCGAGCCGACGCCAGCCGTCCGTGCCCGCCTCGTCGGAGCAGACGGGCCTGGTCGAGGACTCGGAGTGGTACCGGACCGCGGTGTTCTACGAGGTCATGCTCCGCACGTTCTCCGACTCCTCGGGCGCGGGCAGCGGCGACCTGCGCGGGCTGATCGACAGGCTCGACTACCTGCAGTGGCTGGGCATCGACTGCCTGTGGCTGCCGCCGTTCTACCCGAGCCCGCTGCGCGACGGCGGCTACGACGTGGCCGACTACACCGCGATCGCCGGCCAGTACGGCACCATGGCCGACTTCACGGAGCTCATCGAGCAGGTGCACGCCCGCGGGATGCGGATCGTCGTCGACCTCGTCATGAACCACACGAGCGACCAGCACCCCTGGTTCCAGGCGTCCCGGTCCGACCCCGAGGGTCCCTACGGCGACTTCTACGTGTGGTCCGACGACAACACGCGCTACCAGGACGCGCGCATCATCTTCGTCGACACCGAGACCTCCAACTGGACCTTCGACCCGGTGCGCCGGCAGTACTTCTGGCACCGGTTCTTCAGCCACCAGCCGGACCTGAACTTCGAGAACCCGCGCGTCGTCGAGGCGATGCTCGACGTGGGCCGGTTCTGGCTGGGCATCGGCGTCGACGGGTTCCGGCTGGACGCGGTGCCGTACCTGTTCGAGGCCGAGGGCACCAACTGCGAGAACCTGCCCGAGACGCACGCGTTCCTGCGCACGGTCCGCAAGATGATCGACACGGAGTTCCCCGGCCGCATCATGCTGGCCGAGGCCAACCAGTGGCCCGAGGACGTCGTGCACTACTTCGGCTCCGAGGCCGAGCCCGAGTGCCACATGTGCTTCCACTTCCCTGTGATGCCGCGCATCTACTACGGCATCCGGGACCAGCGCGCGACGCAGATCATCGACATCCTCGCCGACACCCCGCCGATCCCGAAGAACGGTGCGCAGTGGAGCACGTTCCTGCGCAACCACGACGAGCTCACGCTCGAGATGGTGTCCACCGAGGAGCGCGCGTCGATGTACGGCTGGTACGCGCCGGACTCCCGGATGCGCGCCAACGTGGGGATCCGACGACGCCTCGCCCCCCTGCTGGACAACTCGCGCAAGGAGATCGAGCTCGCGCACGCGCTGCTGCTGTCCCTGCCCGGCAGCCCGTGCCTCTACTACGGCGACGAGATCGGCATGGGCGACAACATCTGGCTGCCCGACCGCGACTCGGTCCGCACCCCGATGCAGTGGACGCCCGACCGCAACGCGGGGTTCAGCACCGCCGACCCGGGCAAGCTCTATCTCCCGCTGGTCCAGTCGCTCGTGCACCACTACAGCCACACCAACGTCGAGGCGCAGCTGGCCCAGCCGACCTCGCTGCTGCACTGGGTGCGCGGCATGCTGACCGTCCGGCGCCAGCACCCGGCCCTCGGCGCCGGCGAGTTCGAGGTGCTGACCTGCGACAACGACTCGGTGCTGGCGTTCTGCCGACGGACCCCGTCGGAGACCCTGCTCGTCGTGGCCAACATGGCCTCCACGGCGCGCGCCGCCACGATCAGCCTGCCCGGCCGTGAGGGCTGGGGCATGCACGACGTGTTCGGCGGCGCGGACTTCCTCCCCGTCGGCCCGGACGGCATCTGCTCGTTCACGCTCGGCTCGCGCGACTTCTACTGGTTGGAGCTGACCGCCCCGTGACGTTGACCGCAGGCACCTCCCCCGATGACGACCGCCTCCTGGAGGTGGTCCGGGGGTGGTTGCCGGGGCGGCGCTGGTACCCGGCCAAGGGCGTCGCGGCCGACCTGTCGGTGGTCGGAAGCATCGATCTTGCCGACGACGTGCGCATCCTGCTGGTGCGCGTGCACGCCGGGTCGATCGACGTGGTCCTGCAGGTGCCGCTGGTCCTGGGCTCGTCCGAGGGCGACGTCATCGGGTCGTTCGACGGCCGTCCGGTCTGCGACGGCGCGGCGCACCCGGCGTTCCTGAGGGCGTGGCTCGCTGCGGCCGACGGGCCGGGTCTGCAGGCGGACGTCTCGACCGCCCGGATGATCACCGGCGAGCAGTCGAACACCTCCGTGATCCTCGGCACCGGGATCCTCAAGGTCCTGCGGGCCGTGGCGCCCGGCGAGAACCCCGACGTCGACGTGCCACGCCACCTCGTCTCGGTCGGCTGGCAGAACGTCCCCGCACCGCTGGCCTGGCTCCAGGCGACCTGGCCGGGTGCCGACGAGCCCGGGTACCTCGGCGTGATCGCCGCCTTCGTCGACCAGGCCGAGGACGGGTTCGAGCTGGCCTGCGCCTATGCCGGCCGGGGCGAGTCGTTCGCAGCTCCCGCGACCGACCTCGGTGCCGTCACGCGCGGGATGCACGAGGCGCTCGTGTCGTCGTACGGCGTGACCTCGTCGGGCACCGAGGAGGTGGCCCGGGCCGTCGAGAACCGGTTCTCCTGGGCCCTGTCCGCCGTGCCGTCGCTCGCGCGGTTCGCCGGCGGGGTCGCCGCCGTGGCCGCCGAGGTCCGGTCGCTGGGTGCGGTTCCGCCGCGCCAGCGCGTGCACGGTGACCTGCACCTGGGCCAGGTGCTGCGCTCGCACGGGACCTGGTACATCACCGACTTCGAGGGCGAGCCGCTGGCCCCGCTCGCGCAGCGCACGAAGCCCGACCTCGCCGTGCGCGACGTGGCCGGGCTCCTGCGGTCCATCGACTACGCGGCCGCGGTCGGCGGCCTGACCGGGTCGCCCGCACGGGAGTGGACCACGGCGGCGCGCGACGGCCTACTCGCGGGCTACGGCCTCGACGAGCACGCGACGCTGGTTCGCGCGCTCGAGCTGGACAAGACCCTCTACGAGGCCGTGTACGAGTCCCGCAACCGGCCCGACTGGCTGCCGATCGCGGTGGCCGGCCTCGAGCGCCTCACGACGTGACGGGCGCTCAGCTGGCCGCCGGGATCATCAGCGGCATCGGCACCTCGACCGGGTAGCGCACCTCGCCGGGCTCGCGCCGACGCACGACCACCGGCTCGAGGTCGGGGCGTGCCGCGACGCCTCGCAGACCCTCGATGACCAGGCCGTCGACGTCGATCGCCTCGACCGCGTGCGCGAAGTGCTCGTCGGTGCCGGCCCACACCACCTCGCAGTTGCGCAGCGTCACGTCCGTTGCCGTGTCGATATGGATGCCCGACGTGGGGTGCGCGTAGACCTGCGGGCCGTCGGTGGTCGGGCGCCGGTCGTACTCGCCGGCCGGCCAGCTCGACCAGCGGTCCAGCTCGATCCGCACACCGTCGAGCACGACACCCTCGATGAGTCCCGGCGCGTCCGAGCCGATGTACGCGCTGTTCTCGGCGCGGGCCAAGATGTTGCGGAACCGCACGTTGCGCAGCCGTCCGACCGCGTCGTGCCAGGCGCCGACGTTGACGTAGATCGGTTCGCCGTGCCCCCACCAGCCGCCGGCGAAGTGCCGGGTCTCCACGACGCAGTCGGAGAACAGGATGTTCTCGAAGTTGCCCTCCTGGCCGAGGTTGACGGCCAGGCCGCGGTGCGACGAGCGAATGACGCAGCCGGTGACGATGACGTTGCGGATGTCCGCCACGGCGTCGACCCCGACGACGACGGCGCTGGACGTCGACTGGAGCGTGCAGTTGGTGATGACGACGTCGGACGTGATCCCGTAGTCGGGGAACTCCTCGCAGGTCTTGAGCGAGATGGCGTCGTCGCCGGAGGAGATCTCGCAGTCGCTGATCCGCACGCGGCGGCAGCGGTCGAGGTCGATCCCGTCGGCGTTCGGGTACTTCAGGTCCGTGTCGATGGTGACCCCGTGGATGAGCACGTCTTCGCAGCCACTGAGGCGCACGCACCACAGGGCCGCGTCCTCGATGCGCACGTCCCGGATCACCAGGCGGTCGCAGCCCATCAGGAAGAGCGTGAACGGACGCTGGTTCGGGCAGCGGTAGATGGTGCCCAGGTCCTCGCGGATGAAGTGCTGACCCGCGCCGTTGATCGTGCCTGCGCCGGTGATCGCGATGTTCGTCGCGTCGCGGGCGGTGATGAGCATGAGCGCGGCGTCGTTCTCGTCGTCGACCACGCCACCCGAGAGTGCCCCGACCTCGAGCCTGGCCGTGTAGTCGGCCACGTCGCCGCTGCCCGCCAGGGTTGCCCCGCGCTCGACGTGCAGCTCGACGTTCGACCGCAGCTCGATCGAGCCTGTCAGGAAGGTCGCGCCGGCCGGGACCAGGACGGTCCCTCCGCCCGCGCCGTGGCACGCGTCGATCGCCGACTGGATCGCCGCCGCGTCGTTGGTCGTGCCGTCACCGACGGCGCCGTGCTCGCGGATGTCGTAAACAGGCATGGCAAAGTCCTCTTCCTCGAGGGAACGTTCAGGCGAGCCGCGCCGTGGCGCTTGCTGCCCGCTGGAAGGAGTGCCGCGGAGCGAGCTCGCTCTTGAGCACCAGCGCGGCGCCACCGATGGCGGCCGCTTCGGAGGCGTGCGGGGAGATGACCACGTCGACCGGGTGGCTCGCCCGACCGAAGAACGTGCGATTCAGGTGGTCGCGGATGGCGGGGACGTACAGCGAGCCCGCGATGGCCAGGGACGGCCCGGTCAGGACGATCTGATCGAGGTCGAGGATGTTCGCGAGGGCCTGCGCCGCCACGGCGAGGTAGCGGGCCGAGGACTGCAGGATGTCCCGCGCGACCCCCTCCTCCCGCATCGCGGCCCGGGACACGGCCGCGAAGTCCTCCGCGACCCCCACCCCAGGAAGCTCGATCCCGGCGGCACGGGCCTTGGCGACCACCGCCGCGGGACCGGCCAGCACCTCGACGCAGCCGACGGCGCCGCACCAGCACGGCGGACCGTCGACGTCGAGGCAGATGTGCCCGATCTCGGCCGTGTTGCCGCTGGACCCACGGAAGACGTCGCCGTTCACGATGACCCCCGCGCCGACGCCGGTGCCCATGTAGAGCGCGGCGAAGCAGCTGGTCGCGTCGATCTGACCGCCCCAGTACTCCCCGACGGCGGCTGCGGTCGCGTCGTTCTCGAGCAGCACGGGCAGGCCGACGGCGGCCTGCAGGGCGTCGGCGAGCGGGAAGTCCGTCCACGCCTGCATGACCGGCGGCGTGAGGGCGACCGCTGTGGCCTGCGTGATCGGACCCGGCGACACGACGCCGAGCCCGAGGATCCGGTCGGGGTCGATGCCCGCCTGCGACACGAGCGCGCGCAGCTCGGACGCCACCCGCTCGACCACGGCCTCCGGCGCGTCCGCGCCGGCCCCGGGTCGACGCCAGCGGCTGACCACGGCGCCGCCGAGGTCGGCGATGACGTACGTGATGCCACCGTGGTCGAGGTGCACGCCGACGGCGTACCGCGCCTCCGGCTCGAGCGAGAGCAGCACGGCGGGCTTGCCACCGGTCGACTCCGCTCGGCCCACCTCCACCACGAGGCCGTCGTCGATCAGACGTCGGACCACGGTGGAGACGGTCGCTCCCGTGAGGCCGGTCTCCCGGGCGAGGTCCACGCGGCTGATCTGTCCAGCGGCCCGGATCACGTCGAGGAGCGCGGCGCGGCTGGAGACGTGAGGAGTGCCCACACCTGCGGGGTGACTCACGGGTCCTCCTTGTCGCCTGGGCCGTTTCGCGGAGAGCTCCCCAGGTCACGGACGCCTCACACGGTAGCGGTCGAGCCACGGTCAACGGGTTCGCCGTACGCTCTTGACTTACTTTATTCACCGAACTAAGAATGTGGCAAGGGAGCAGCGCCGAACCCCCCGGGGCCCTCCCCACCCCGCGCCGGCACGCAGACGTGCCGTCCAGCCGAGAGGAACATCGATGTCCCCCTTCCGACGCAGGAAGATCATGGCCGCCGCGGCCACCGCAACGCTCCTCGCCCTCACCGCCGCCTGCTCCAGCGGCTCCAGCAGCGACGACTCCTCCGCCGACGACGGCGCGCCGTCCGGCGACATCACGGTCCTGACCAACCGCACGGACCTCGTCGACACGACGTTCGCCGACTACAAGAAGACGTTCGAGGCCAAGTATCCGGACGTCAAGGTCACGTTCGAGGCCGTCACCGACTACGACGGTGAGGTCAAGACCCGCATGAACACCGACGACTACGGCGACGTCCTCATCATGCCCACGGGCGTGGCGAACGCCGACCTGTCGTCCTTCTTCGAGCCGCTCGGCACCACCGACGAGCTCGGCCAGAAGTACCGGTTCGTCAACGAGCAGGCCGCCGACGGCGAGGTCTACGCGCTGGCCACCTTCGGCAACGCCAACGGCATCGTCTACAACAAGAAGGTCTTCGCCGATGCGGGCATCACAGGCGAGCCCACGTCGACCAAGGAGTTCATGGACGACCTGCAGGCGATCAAGGACAAGGGCGACGCCGTGCCGCTCTACACCAACTACAAGGACGGCTGGCCGCTCACCTGGCCGCAGGGCCTCATGGGCGCGTACTCCGGCGACAAGGACGCCCTGGTCAAGATGGCCAAGGACGACGCGCCGTGGACCGAGGGCAGCGAGAAGTACGAGGTCGACTCCCTCCTCTACGACATCGCCGCAGCCGGCCTCATCGAGGACGACCCCACGACGACCAACTGGGAGGACTCCAAGAACCTCCTGGCCACGGGCAAGATCGGCGCGATGGTGCTCGGTTCCTGGGCCGTCCCGCAGATGCAGGACGCCGCCACGACCGCCGGCACCGACCCCGCGGACATCGGCTTCATGCCGGCGCCCGTCGAGGTCGACGGCAAGCTGCACTCCCCCGTGGGCGGTGACCGCCAGCTCGCGATCAACGTGAACTCGAAGCACAAGGCCGCTGCTCGCGCGTGGTTCGACTGGTTCATCGACGAGTCGGGCTTCTACCAGGTGGCCGGCGGACTGCCGACGGTCAAGGCCGACCCGCCGTCCGACAACCTCAAGGACTTCGAGGCCACCGGTGTCGAGTACCTCGAGATGACGCCGTCGCCCGAGCTGTCGGACCGCAGCAAGAACTCCGAGGTCGGCATCGACCAGCCCGACTACTACCGCGAGCTGATCGACGCCGCCCGCGGCGCCTCGGGCCAGACCAAGGAGCAGATCTTCGAGCAGCTCAACTCGAAGTGGGCCAACGGGGCCATGTGAGAAGACGCCGGGCGGCGCGGCCCCTCGCGCCGCCCGGCACCTACCCCCTCCTGCCCGCAGCACCCGAGGAGTCCCCATGACCGGCATGGTCGACGCACCCGCGCCGCCCGCGCGACGCCCGCGCCTCAAGCTCCGTCAGGAGCGCGCACCGAAGCAGGCCGCGACGTCCCACGGCTGGCGCATCACGCCGTGGCTGTTCCTGATCGTCCCGATCCTGTTCCTGGTCGTGTTCACGTACATCCCCGTCGTGAACATGTTCTGGTACTCGGTCACCGACTGGAACGGCCTGAGCAAGACGAAGAACTTCGTCGGCCTCGACAACTACGTCGAGTTCTTCACGCGGCCCGAGCTGTTCAAGGTCTTCTTCGTCAGCCTCTACTACATCGTCGCCTCGGTCGTGCAGATCGCGCTCGCCCTGTACTTCGCGACGCTCCTGACCTTCAGGACGAGGTTCAAGGGCGTGTTCAAGGGTGTGCTCTTCTTCCCCAACCTGATCAACGGGGTCGCCGTCTCGTTCGTGTTCCTGTACTTCTTCCGGCCCGGCGGCACGCTCGACTCGCTGCTCGGGGTGGTCGGCATCGACTCCACGCCGCAGTGGCTCGGCAACCCGGACCTCGTCAACTACTCGTTGGCCAGCACGTCGGTCTGGCGGTACATGGGCCTGAACTTCGTGCTCTTCCTCGGCGCGATCCAGTCGATCCCGCGGGGCATCTACGAGGCCGCCGAGCTCGACGGTGCGAGCCGCTGGCACATGTTCCGCTACATCATCGCGCCGGGCATCAAGCCGATCATCAGCCTGTCGTTCATCCTCGCGATCGCGGGCAGCCTCGGGGTCTTCGAGATCCCGTTCGTGATGCTCGACGGCGCCAACGGCTCGGCCACGTTCGTGATCCAGACGATCAAGACGGCGTTCAACTTCAACAAGGTCGGCCTCGCGTCGGCCATGGCCGTGATCCTGCTGATCCTCATCCTGCTGATCACCTGGCTGCAACGCGTGCTGGTGCCCGACGAGAAGGTGGACCTGACATGAAGGCGGCACTCGCTGGGACCGGCAAGTACACGAGCCTGGTGGTGGCCTGCGCCGCGGCGCTCATCCCGCTCGTCGTCCTCCTGCTGACCTCCCTGAAGACCGCGCAGGACTACGCGACGAGCGGCCCGCTGGACCTGCCGACGAGCATCACGTTCTCGAACTTCACGAAGGCGTTCACCGAGGCGGGGATGGCGACCGCGTTCGTGAACACGACGATCATCCTGGTGGTCTCGGTGTTCGGGACGATCGTGATCGGCACCATGGCCGCGTACGCCATCGACCGGTTCGAGTTCCGGTTCAAGAAGCTCATCGTGGCGCTGTTCCTGCTGGCCACCCTGGTGCCGGCCGTGACCACGCAGGTCGCGACGTTCCAGGTGGTCAACACCCTCGGGCTGTACAACACCCGGCTCGCGCCGATCGCGCTGTTCATGGGCACCGACATCGTGTCCATCTACATCTTCGTGCAGTTCATGCGCTCGATCCCGGTGTCGCTGGACGAGGCGGCCACGCTCGACGGCGCCAACCACTTCACCATCTACCGGCGCATCGTCTTCCCCCTGCTGAAGCCCGCGATCGCGACCGTCGTGATCATCAAGGGCATCGCGATCTACAACGAGTTCTACATCCCTTTCCTCTACATGCCGTCCCAGCAGCTCGGCGTCGTCTCGACCTCCCTGTTCCGCTTCAAGGGACCGTTCGGGACCCAGTGGGAGGTGCTGTCGGCCGGCGCGATCATTGTGATCATCCCGACCCTGATCGTCTTCCTGCTGCTGCAGCGGTTCATCTACAACGGCCTGTCCGCCGGCGCGGTCAAGTAACTAGGAGCTTTCTCAATGTTCATCACCACCCTCGACCAGGGCTGGACGCTGCGTGCGACGGCCGGTCCCGTGCCCGACAACCTCGTCGGCCAGGTCGTGCCCGCACAGGTGCCCGGCACGGTGCACACGGACCTGCTGACGGCCGGCCTGATCGTCGACCCGTACGTCGACCTCGCCGAGGCCGAGCTCGCCTGGATGCACCGCGTCGACTGGCGCTACGAGCGTCCGTTGACGCTCGACCCCGCCGAGCCCGACGAGCGGGTCGACCTCGTCCTGGAAGGCCTGGACACGGTCGCGACGATCACGCTGGGCGGTGTCGAGGTCGCACGCACCGCGAACATGCACCGCAGCTATCGGTTCGACGTCCGTGCGCTCGCCACCGGTGACACGACGCTCGCCGTCGACTTCGCCAGCGCCCTGACCCACGCCGAGCAGGAGGCGCTGCGCATCGGCGGCCGCCCTGGCGCGTACCCCGCTCCCCTGAACATGGTCCGCAAGATGGCGTGCAGCTTCGGCTGGGACTGGGGACCCGACCTGCAGACGGCCGGTCTCTGGAAGCCCGCGTCGGTCCAGCGGTGGCGCACCGCCCGGCTGTCCTCGGTCCGCCCGCTCGTCACGGTGGCCGGGACCGAGGCCACGGTGTCGGTGCACGTGGACGTCGAGCGCTCCGGTCTCGAGGCGTCCGAGAGCGCTCTCGGGCTGCGCGCCCGCGTGGGCGACGTCGTCGTGACCGGCACGCTGCCGCCCGGCACGACGAGCGCGGTGCTCGTGGCCGAGGTCCCCGACGCCAAGCTCTGGTGGCCGGTGGGCTACGGCGAGCAGCCGCTGTACGAGATCGACGTCGAGCTGACCGCCGGCGACGAGCGCCTGGACAGCTGGCACCGCCGCATCGGCCTGCGGACCGTCGAGCTGGACACGTCCGCCGACGAGTTCGGCTCCGCCTTCGTCCTGAGCGTCAACGGCACGCCGGCGTTCGCCCGCGGTGCCAACTGGATCCCCGACGACCACCTGCTCACCCGCATCACGCGCGAGCGGTTGGCCCGTCGGATCGACCAGGCCGTCGGCGCCAACCTCAACCTCCTGCGCGTCTGGGGCGGCGGCGTCTACGAGTCCGAGGACTTCTACGACGTGTGCGACGCCGCGGGCATCATGGTCTGGCAGGACTTCCCGCTGGCCTGCGCGGCGTACCCGGAGGAGGAGCCGCACCGCTCGGAGTTCGAGGCGGAGGCCCGCGAGCACGTCGCTCGCCTGTCCGCCCACCCGTCGCTGGTGATCTGGAACGGCGGGAACGAGAACCTCTGGGGCTTCGAGGACTGGGGGTGGAAGGACGACCTCGAGGGACGGACCTGGGGGGCCGGCTACTACAACGAGCTGTTCCCGTCGATCGTCGCCGAGCTGGACCCCACACGCCCCTACTCCCCCGGCAGCCCGTCCTCGCCGGTCGGCATCCACCCCAACGACCCCGACCACGGCACGCACCACGAGTGGGAGGTGTGGAACCGCGTCGACTACACCGCCTACCGCGCCGACATCCCCCGCTTCTGCTCCGAGTTCGGGTTCCAGGGCCCGCCCGCCTGGGCCACCCTCGCGCGGGCGGTCCGCAACGCCGACGGGTCGCCGCTGGAGAAGGAGGACCCGGTCTTCCTCCTGCACCAGAAGGCCGAGGACGGCAACGGCAAGCTCGACCGGGGCATGGCGCCCCACCTCGGGGTGCCCGCCGACTTCTCCGACTGGCACTGGGCGACGCAGCTCAACCAGGCGCGCGCGGTCGCGTACGCGGTGACGCACTACCGCTCGTGGTGGCCGCGCACGGCCGGCGCGATCGTCTGGCAGCTCAACGACTGCTGGCCTGTGACGTCCTGGGCCGCGGTCGACGGCGACGAGCGGCGCAAGCCGCTGTGGCACGCGCTGCGCGCCTCGTTCGCCGACCGGATCCTCACGGTGCAGGTGCGCGACGGCCTCGAGGTGCTTGCCGTGGTCAACGACTCCGACCGGCGCTGGTCCGGATCCGTGTCCGTCCGCCGTGAGCGGTTCGACGGGACGCTGCTCGCCGACGCCGTGCTCGCGGTCGACGTCATCCCGCGGTCGGTCGAGCTGCTGTCCCTCCCCGCCGACGTCCGGGCGCCGCTCGACCCGCGGGCCGAGGTGCTCGTCGCGGAGCTCGACGACGTCCGCACCGCGCACACCTGGCTCGACGACGTCGAGCTGGACCTCGACCCGAACCCCGTGCGGACGCGCGTCGAGAAGGTCGCCGACGGCTACGAGGTGACGGTGACCGCGACCTCGCTCGCCCGCGACGTGACCCTCCTCGCGGACCGTGCGGACGCCCGCGCGACCGTCGACGAGGCCCTGGTCACGCTCCCCGCGGGTGCGTCCACCACGTTCCTCGTGCGCACGGACCGGACCGACCTCGCCGAGTCGCTGACCCGCGCGCCGATCCTGCGCTCGGCCAACGAGGTGTCGCGCACCCGGGCCGCGGCCTCGTGAGCACGACCCGCCTGCCCGGCGAGCAGCACCGGTTCGTCGTGCGGATCGAGCGGCCGCCCGACCCGGCCGGCCTCGTCGCGCACCTGGCGCTCCGATGCGTGAGCTCGCTGGTCCACGCGTCGCGGGCGGCCCTGGTCGCGCGGGTCAGCGGCTAGGCTCGCGCGCATGACTCATCGCGCGGACGCCGTCGGGCTCGTGCTCGCGCGGCCGGCGCGGATGCTCGGCCTCGAGCCCTTCTTCATGGAGCTCATCGCGGGCATGGAGGAGGTCCTGGCCACCGACGGCCGGTCCCTGCTGCTGCACGTCGTGAAGGACATGGACGCCGAGATCGCCGCCTACCGCCGCTGGTCCGCGGGCGGGATGGTCGACGCCGTGGTGATCGTCAACCTCACCGAGAACGATCCCCGGCTGGCCGTCGTCGAAGAGCTCGGGCTGCCCGCCGTCGTGGTCGGCGGCCCGCGCAGCGGGTTCGGCTTCTCCAACGTGTGGATCGACGACGCCCAGGCGATGCGCGACGCGGTCGGGTACCTGGTCGACCTCGGGCACCGCCGCCTGGCCCGCGTCAGCGGACCGGCCGCGTTCGAGCACACCCGGCTGCGCAGCGGGGCCTTCGTCGAGGAGTGCGCCCGCTTCGGCGTCGACGGCACGATCGTCGAAGGCGACTACACCGACACGTCCGGCGAGCGCTGCACCCGCGCTCTCCTGGGCCGCGGCGCCAACCCGACCGCCATCGTGTTCGACAACGACGTCATGGCGGTCGCCGCCGTCGGGGTCGCCGCCGAGATGGGCGTCGCCGTCCCCGACCAGCTCTCGCTGCTCGCCTGGGACGACTCCGCGCTGTGCCGGCTGGCGAACCCGACGATCTCCGCGATGAGCCTCGACGTGCAGGCCATGGGCATGCAGGTGGCGGACTGCCTGCTCAACATGCTCGCGGGGGGTCCGGTCACCGCCTACATGGCTCCGCTGCCCCGCCTGCAGGCCCGCCGATCGACCTCCCGGGCCCCGATCAGCGTGTAGGTGTCACAGGTCACTCAGGCGACGGACCTGCGCAAACGTCTCCCGGGTGGTTGGGTAGGGGGATGAGCCCGGCCGCACCGTCCCCGGTCCCTGTCGACACAGACGTGCTCCGCAGCGTCGCGCATGGCACGTCGTACGCGCCGCACGACGTGCTGGGTCCACACGCCGGCGGCAGTGGCATCACCATCCGCACCCTGCGGCCGCTCGCGGACGCCGTCGTGGTGGTCACCGCGACCGGTCGGATCCCCGCGCGGCACGAGCAGGACGGCATCTGGGTGGCCGTCCTCCCGGTCGCCGACGTGCCCGACTACCGCCTCGAGGTCACGTACAACGCCCTGACCACGACAGCCGACGACCCCTACCGCTTCCTGCCCACCGTGCAGGAGCTGGACCGCCACCTGGTGCGCGAGGGTCGCCACGAGCAGCTGTGGACCGTGCTGGGCGCCAACGTGCGCCACTACCCCGGCGAGCTCGGCGAGGTCAGCGGCACGTCGTTCGCCGTCTGGGCGCCGAACGCCCGCGCGGTGCGCGTCGTCGGCGACTTCAACTACTGGCAGGGTGCGTCGCACGCGATGCGCTCGCTCGGCGACAGCGGTGTCTGGGAGATCTTCGCCCCGGGTGTCCGCGCCGGTGCCCGCTACAAGTTCGAGGTCCTCGGCCAGGACGGCTCCTGGCGGCAGAAGGCCGACCCGCTGGCCCGCGGCACCGAGGTCCCGCCCGCCACCGCGTCCGTCGTCGTCGAGGAGGGCTTCGTCTGGAGCGACCAGGATTGGATCGCCGGACGCACCGCCCGCGACCCGCACACCGCGGCCATGAGCGTGTACGAGGTCCACCTCGGCTCCTGGCGCGTCGGCCTGTCCTACCGCGACCTCGCGCACCAGCTCACCGAGCACGTCCTGGCCCTCGGGTTCACGCACGTCGAGCTGCTGCCCGTCGCCGAGCACCCGTTCGGCGGCTCGTGGGGCTACCAGGTGTCCTCCTACTTCGCGCCGACCTCCCGGTTCGGCCACCCCGACGACTTCCGCTACCTCGTCGACACCCTGCACCGCGCCGGCGTCGGCGTCATCGTCGACTGGGTGCCCGCGCACTTCCCCAAGGACGAGTGGTCCCTGGCGCAGTTCGACGGCACCTCGCTCTACGAGCACCCGGACCCGCTGCTGGGCGAGCACCCCGACTGGGGCACGTACGTCTTCAACTTCGGCCGTGCCGAGGTGCGCAACTTCCTCGTCGCCAACGCCACGTTCTGGCTCGAGGAGTTCCACGTTGACGGGCTGCGTGTGGACGCCGTCGCCTCGATGCTCTACCTCGACTACTCCCGCAAGGCCGGCCAGTGGCGGCCCAACCAGTTCGGCGGCCGCGAGAACCTGGACGCCATCTCGTTCCTGCAGGAGGCCAACGCCACCGCCTACCGGCGGACCCCCGGGATCATGATGATCGCGGAGGAGTCCACCGCCTGGCCCGGTGTCACGGCCCCCACCGACGGCAACGGCCTCGGCTTCGGCCTGAAGTGGAACATGGGCTGGATGAACGACACCCTCCGCTACCTGACGGAGGAGCCGATCCACCGGCGCTACCACCACAACGAGATCACCTTCTCGATGGTCTACGCGTACTCCGAGCGGTTCGTCCTGCCCATCAGCCACGACGAGGTCGTGCACGGCAAGGGCTCCCTCTACGAGCGGATGCCCGGCGACCACTGGCAGAAGCTCGCCGGCGTCCGACTGCTGCTCGGCTACCAGTGGACCCACCCCGGCAAGCAGCTGCTCTTCATGGGCAGCGAGTTCGCCCAGCAGACCGAGTGGGCCGAGTCCCGCTCCCTCGACTGGCACGCCCTGAACGACCCGGCGCACCAGGGCGTCATGCGCTCGGTCACCGACCTCAACCGCGTGTACCGCGAGACGCCGGCGCTCTGGCAGCTCGACCACAGCCCCGACGGGTTCGAGTGGATCGACTCCGACGACGCGTTCCGCAACACCCTCGCCTACCTGCGCAAGGGCGTCGACGTCCCCCCGGTGGCGGTCGTCGTCAACTTCGCCGGCGTCCCGCACGAGGAGTACCGGCTCGCGCTGCCCAAGAGCGGCACGTGGCGCGAGATCTACAACTCGGACTCCGTGGCCTACGGCGGCTCCGGCGTCGGCAACCTCGGAGAGATCCACGCCGAGGACGTCGAGCACTACGGCCGCCCGGCCTCCGCCTCGATCCGCGTCCCCCCGCTGGGCGTCGTGGTCTTCGAAGCCACGTCCTGAGGCCGGACCGCCCGTGCCGCGCATCCTGATCACCGGGATGTCGGGCGCGGGCAAGACGACCCTGCTCGAGGAGCTGCGCCGGCGAGGCCACCGCACGGTCGACACCGACGTCGACGGCTGGATCCTCGCCGATGGCACCTGGGACGAGCCGAGGGTAGCCCGGCTTCTCGACGAGTACCCCGACATCGTCGTCGACGGGACCGTCGACAACCAGGGCCGCTTCTACGACCGCTTCGAGCACGTCATCCTGCTCAGCGCACCGCTGGACGTCCTTCTGGAGCGGGTGGGCTCGCGCACGAACAACCCGTACGGCTCGACGAGTGCCGACCGTGCCGAGATCGCGCACTACACCGCGACCGTCGAACCGCTCCTGCGCAACGGCGCCACCCTGGAGCTGGACGGCCGGCGTCCGGTGGAGTCCCTTGCCGACGAGGTCGAGGCGCTTCTGCCGGGCGACAAACAGCCGTAAACACAGGAAAAGCCCACCCCCGAAGGGGTGGGCTTTCCTGAATGATGTCCGGCGGCGTCCTACTCTCCCACACCCTGGCGAGTGCAGTACCATCGGCGCTGAAGGGCTTAGCTTCCGGGTTCGGAATGGGACCGGGCGTTTCCCCTTCGCTATGACCGCCGTAACGTTGTCGAGTTGTCAAACGGGTTCCCGTTCGTCTCTCGGGAACCGCACAGTGGACGCGTAGCACATTGACTTGAATGAATGTGATGAAGTTGTCGGCTTATTAGTACCGGTCAGCTGC